>JAXMBD010000052.1:0-53156 GCA_046350035.1 Isosphaeraceae bacterium
CGCCTTCGCGAGAAGGTCCCAGGACCATCGGCCGGCATCGCCCGCCTTCCAGACGTCCTCGCCCGACAGGCAGGTCACCGCCACGACCCCTTGCGGCTTGCCCGCCCGGTCGCGGCGCTCGGCGATGCACTGCAAGGTTTCGAGGGCGTGGAAGCCGAAGATCTCGATCTCGCCCCTCGACGCCACGATCACATCGCGGAACTTCGACCCGATCGGCGGCTCGATGGCCGGCAACCGCCAGGTCACCGGCAGGCTGGAGCCGGCCATTAGGGGGATGCCCAGGCCCCGGGCGTCCTCGACCATCTGCAGGGCCTCGACCCGGCTGTACGACAGGTGCTTGTCGATGAAGATCGGGATCGGCCGCTTCGCCCCGGCGATCACCCGGATCGCTTCGCGGAAGAACGGGCCGCGGGGGTAGAGCTTCTGGAGCTTGTCGTTGGAGGGATAATCGCCGTGCTCGCCGATCAAGAGCACGCCGTCCACCGCCAGCTTGCCCGTGCCCAGCGTGAGCGCATCGGCGATCGTCGGGCTCAGGCGGACCCCATGCCGGTGCGCCTTGGCCTTCCCCAGGTCGTTCTCGGGCGTCTGCTCGATGAACAGGCTGGCGACCTCGCAGGCCGGCCGGTGGAGCGGCTCGCCCGACCCCGGCACGACGAACCCGTCCAGGAAACGGCCGGCGATGTGATAGGCGTGCGACAGGTAATGATAGGCGGATGCCAGGACGGCCAGGCGGGGCCGGGCGTTCGTGGCGGAGGGCATTGTTCCCATCGAAGCGGTGGCCCCCAACATCGGCAGGCCGGCGGCGCCGACGGCCAGGAATTCGCGGCGGGTCCTCATGATCTCGGCTCCGTCGGATTATCCCAGGATGATGGCGATCGACCCTTCGCGGGGGATGACCCGGCCCACGATCGAGGAGGCCAGGGCGCCCCGATCGCAAAGCTCCACGACCAGCCGGTCGGCCCGATCGGGCTCGATCGCGATCAGCAGGCCGCCCGAGGTCTGCGGGTCGTACGCCAGCTCGACGCCCAGGGGATCGGCCCCCGATTCCGCCCGGATGCGCCCTTCCAGGAATGCCCGGTTCGACTTGCTGGCGCGGGTGTGGAGTTGCGGCCCGGCCATCTCGGCGACGCCGTCGATCCGGGGCAGTTGGGCCGTTTCCAGGAGGAGGGTCAGGCCGGAGCCCTCGGCCATCTCGCTGCCGTGCCCGGCCAGGCCGTAGCCGGTCACGTCGGTCACCGAATGGACCCCTCCGGCCGCCCTCGCGGCGTCGCGGCCGACCACGTTGAGCTGCGTCATGCTGGCGACCGCGGCCTTCAGGGCGTCGGGCGGGCAGGTCCCCCGCTTCACGGCGGTCGTCACGAAGCCGGTGCCGAGCGGCTTGGTCAACACCAGGACGTCGCCGACCCTCGCCGAGGCGTTGGTCCAGATGGCCGACGGATCCACCAGGCCGGTCACGCTCAGGCCGAACTTGATCTCGGCGTCGCGCAAGGTATGGCCGCCGAGGGTGACGGCGCCCGCCAGCCGAACCCGGTCGGAGGCCCCCGACAGGATCGCTCCCAGGACTTCCAGCGGGAGCTTCTCGTCGGGGAAGGCGGCCACGTTCAGGGCCGTCAGCGGCCGGCCGTTCATCGCGTAGACGTCGGACAGCGCATTGGCCGCGGCGATCTGGCCGAACGTGAACGGGTCGTCGACCAGCGGCGGGAAGAAGTCGACCGTCTGGACGAGGGCCGTCCGGTCGTCGAGCCGGTAGACGCCCGCGTCGTCGGCCGTCTCGGTGCCGACCAGCAGGTTGGGGTCGTCCGGCCTCGGCGGCAGCGACCGCAGCAGTTCGGCGATGCCGATCGACGACAGCTTGCCGGCGCACCCGGCGCAATTGGCGAACTCGGTCAGGCGGATCTGGGGGGCGGACACGGGTGGCCTCGGGTCGGAGGTGACGGAGGTTGGGATCAGGTCGGGGCGGCCTCGGCCGCGTTGGGGGCGAAGTCGCCGGCGGGCGCGGGTGCCGACCCTCCCGGCGCGGGGTCGGGTTCGGACGCCGGGACCCTGGCCCGTGGGCGGGATCGTTCTCGGCTCATCAGGTCGGCCCAGCGTCGGAGCCCGGGGACGTGCTGGAACACCAGCTTGAGGCTGACGGTCAGCGGGATGGCCAGGATCAGGCCCACCAGGCCCCACAGGAACCCCCAGAACAGGCAGGCGAGTAGCACCGTCGTGCCGTTGAGGTCGAGCGACCGGCCTAAAATGTAGGGGACCACCACATATTCGGCGATCGTGACGACCGCGAGGTAGGCCGAGGCCACGATCAGGGCGTCGCCCAGGCCGTCGGCCAGCGAAGGGGCGTCGAGCAGGGTCATGAGGACCGGCAGGGTTCCGCCGACGACCTGGCCGACGTAGGGCACGTAATTGGTGAGGGCGGCGAAGATCCCCAGGGCCACCGGGTAGCGGACCCCCAGCAGCCAGAGGACCAGCGTGACCACCAGCCCCATGCCGACGTTGATCGCCGTCCGGGCCAGCAGGTAGACGCGGATCTCGCGGGTGAGCGCACGGATGGCACGCAGGGTGGCCGCCGCGTCGCCGGAACCGCGGGCGAAGAAGCGAATCACCTTGGCCGAGAGCATCTCGCTCTCGGCCAGCAGGAACAGGGCCAGGACCAGGACGATAAACCCCTGGGCCACCGCCGCCCCCAGCTCGCCCATCCGGTCGATCAGGCCGTCGCCGAACCGGGAGATCAGGTCGAGCCGACCCTGATAGGTCAGGCGCGTGACGGTCCCCGGCTCCGGCAGGATCCGCTTGAGGTACGGCTGGCCCTGGATCATCTGTTCCAGGCCGACGTCGAGCCGGTCGGACATCCGGCTCAACTCGCCGGGCAGGGCGTTGCCGGCCTGGACCAGGCTGCCGGCCGCCAGGCTGGCGAGGTACAACCCGCCCAAACCGAGCAGGAAGAACAGCAGGACGCCCGCCCCCATCGGGCTGACCGGCAGCAGCCGGCGGAGCTTCGACACGGCCGGCGCCAGCGCGCACGCCAGCAGGACCGCCAGGGCGACCAGGATCAGGATCACCCGCATCAGGTGGAGCGCCGCCATCACGCCCAGCACGGCGAGCACCACCAACGCCGGCCCGGACGTCGTCGGGCGTGGCACCCCGGATCCCCCCGGATCAAGGCGAATCCCAACGCCCGGGGCCATCCGCCCCGCGGCCCTTCCCATGATCCCGAGGCCCCCACCAAGACAAGCCATCCGGCCCGACCCCGAACCCCGCGCGTCCAAACCCTGGGCCTGCGCATCCGGCACAGGCCCGAAACCCGGCATCGCCCGGGAATCCCGGCCAGGGTCCGTCGCCGGCGGCCCATTTTCGCTGGACCCGCGGCCCGCCTTGTGCTAAAGACCCGGTGATGCTGTCCCGATCGCGGGATTCGTAAACGCAGGGGCGACGGACTTCGAATCGTTGGATTCTTCCCACGACCAAACGAACCGACCAAACAAGACCCAAGAGGGGTCGAAACCCGGGGGCCGGCGCCGAACGAACCCGAGACTTTCCGCTAAACCGATGCTCATCAACCGATTGCGTAATACCTTGCCGTCAACCCAACGAGTTCCCTCGGGGCCCTTGCGACGGGGTGGTGGGTCCCATTCGGTTCCGCTGGGGGGGCCATCGGCCGAACGAGCGGCCCTGCGAATAACGACCGCCGGGGCGAGGGCCATGTCGATCCGACCGGCACCCCCGCCCCGCGCCGAACGAACCCGAGAATTCGCCGCAAACCCCTGGGCATGTTCATGATGGAGAAACGTTGCCCTGGAACCGAAGGCCCCGAGGCGACCATCTCGACCAAACGAACGGGGGCCTACCATCCCTCCGGGCCATCGTCCCGAGCATCGCGACCAAACGAACCCGGGAGCCCGGGCCCGGCCGGTTCCTGGGCGAAGCTGAAGGCGAATCCCTGGGGAGCCTGGAAGTCCAGCCATCCCGCTCTTTGACAATTCGCTTCCCGAAAAGGGGGAATCGCCAGGTTGCGGGAAGCCCCGCGATTAGCGGGTCATCCGCCTCTGGCGGCGGCCGCCGATGAAGCTGTCGAAGACATACTTGCCCAGGTCCTCGGCCGAGCAGTACGCGGCGACGCCATGGGTGGCGCGGGCCAGTTCCTCGACGAAGTTCACGAGGCCGTGATGAAAATAATCCTCGATCCAGTGCGAAGCTCGACGCGGATGGCCTGGGCGCTGCGGCGGGCCTCGGTCAGGGTGGCCCGGGCGGTCTTTTCCGAGGGCGGGTAGATCAGGACGGCCTCGCGTCCGTCGGATGTGGGCAGTCGGCTCCCCGTCGGTGATGATGATGATCTGCTTGTTCTCGGAACCGGAGCGGGCGAACATCCCCCTCTGAGCGGAGGCCGGCGTCGATGTTGGTGAAGTGCTGGACGTTCTGCGTTCCTGGGCGGGGTTTGTCCAGGCCAGGCCACCAGGTTCACCCGGCTGTCCTCGTACAGGCCGACCGGCTTGGGGGCCGAGTTCAGCAGCTCGCGGCTCGGTCAGCTTGCTGGCCAGCGTGTAGAAGCCGACCATCTGGATCGTGTCCTGCGAGTACTGGCCGCGGACGAGGGCCTGCAACGCGAGCGCGATCTTCTTGGTCGTGCCGTACTTGCCGTATCGGCCCATCAGGCCGCTCATGTCGATCAGCACGACGGTCGAGCAGCAGGCCTGGTACTCGTTCTCGAAGACGACGAAATCGTCGTACTGGGGCGGATCGGCAGCCGCCGGCCTGGCGGGCGAAGGCGTTCTTGAGCGTCTGGTGGATGTCGAAGATTGGCCAGCGGGTCGCCGAACTGGTAGGGCCGGGTGTCCTCCAACCGCACGCCGCCCGAGCCCTTCTGGTCGGTGTCGTGCTTGCCAGCGCCGTCGCGGTTGAAGGTCTGGAACAGGCCCGCCAGGGCGCTTTATCCTGGATTTTCGGAGCCCCCCGGGGGCGACCTGCCACCTGCCCTCGCCGTCCTGCTCGATCATGCCGTCCTTCTGGAACAGCTCGAGGATATCCCTGCTGGTCCTCGTCGGGTCCTCCAGTTGCCGGAGGATCGGCTCGCCGTAATGCAGCAGGTACTCGGTGAACGGCTCGAACACCTCGTCGGCCGACTGGGCCTGGAATTCCCTGCGAGCCGTCCCACTTGCTGTATTCGAACAGAGCCATATGCGGCCTCGCTGGTCGGGTTCAGCGGCGATGGAACGTGGTGCCGGACTTCATGTTCTTGTTCAGTTTGTTATGAACATGCAAACCTTCCAGGATGAACTCGGCCGCGCTTGGCGACAGGCGCGTCCTAGCGTCCTTGTCGGGCGGGTTGGGGGCCATCTTGCCGGCGAGTTCCTCGGCCTTCTTGCGGAGGTTCGGGACCTTTTCGATCCGCTCCAGGACCTCCTTCACCGGCATCGTGTCGCCGATCTCGACGCCCTTGCCCCCTCGAAGTAGTCGACGGTGGCCCGGAAGTCGCGGGGCTCGAAGTAGTGGGTGAAGACGTTCTTGACCGCTTCGCCGGCGATCCGCTCGACCAGCTTCCTCCCTGGCCGTCGTCCTCCGACATCGTCAATTCCAGCTTGCCGCGGGCGCTGGGGGCGATGTGGGCGAGGTCGGACGCCCTGGGGACGACCCAGCCTTCCTCGTTCAGCAGGGCCCGGCGCTCGGCGTTGGAGATGACGTTCTCGAGGTTGGCGATCGACATGCGGACCGAGACGCCCGACTGCTGGTTGACGTGCGGGCTGGTCCGGGCGAGGCGGGCGGTCTCCTCGACGACCTCCTTGATGTAGACCGGCACGACCTGTCGGGCGCCCTCGCGGTCGATCCAGGCGTTGGCGTCGTTGATGGCGATGCCCAGCTCCCGCGTGAGCGGGTAGTGGGTCCGCACGACCGAGCCGATCCGGTCCTTCAGGGGGGTGACGATCCGGCCGCGATTGGTGTAGTCCTCGGGGTTGGCCGAGAAGACGCAGACCAGGTCGAGCTCCAGGCGGATCGGGTAGCCGCGGATCTGGACGTCGCGCTCCTCCAGCACGTTGAACAGGCCGACCTGGATCTTGGGGGCGAGGTCGGGCAGCTCGTTGATGCAGAAGATGCCGCGGTTGGTGCGGGGGATCAGGCCGAAGTGCATGGTCAGCTCGCTCGACAGGTACTTGCCTTCGGCATGCTTGACCATGTCGATTTCGCCGATGAGGTCGGCGATGGTGACGTCGGGCGTGGCGAGCTTCTCGTGGTAGCGGCGGTCGCGGCCGACCCACTCGATCGGCGTGGCGTCGCCCATCGCGGCGACCTTGTCGCGGGCCTCGCGGCCGATCGGTGCGAACGGGTTGTCGTTGATCTCGGAGCCCTCGACGATCGGGATCGCGTCGTCGAGCAGGTGGACGAGTTGCCGCAGCATCCGCGTCTTGGCCTGGCCGCGGAGGCCCAGCAGCAGGATGTCGTGCCGGGAGAGGATGGCGTTCTGGATCTGCGGGACGACCGTGTCCTCGTAGCCGACGATGTCGGGGAAGAGCGGCTCCTTGCGGCGGAGCTTGCCGATGAGGTTCCGCCGGAGTTCGTCCTTGACCGGCTCGATCCGATAGCCGCTGGCGCGCAGGTCGCCCAGCGTGCGGGGTCGTTCCGTCGCCATGAATCCGAGGGCTCCCGGGTGTGATGTCGGGCGGCGGGGGCGGGCCGGGACGCGGTCGCGGCCCGGGGCGTTGGAAGCGGACAGGGTCCCCCAGGCGATCCTAGGCGGGGCCCCGGGGGAAGTCAACGCGGCCGGATGCGGCTGGCGCAAGGCTCGACCGCGGCGTTACAATACACGAATACTCGGGCCGATCCCGGATCCACGACTACCCCACGACCGCAGCGAGAGCCGCCCATGCCCACCCCCGACGAACTGTACGAGGCCGCGATCACGCTCCGAGACCAGGGCGACAAGCCCGCGGCCGCCGCGAAGCTGGAAGAAGCGGTGGCGATCGATCCGGGCTTCACGCTGGGCCACGGCATGCTCGCCAAGCTCTATGCGGACCTGGCGAGGGCGGATGATGCCATCGCGCACGCCCTGAAGGTCGTCGAGCATGAGCCCAAGGACGTCTTCAGCTACACGGCCCTGTCGGTGATCTACCAGCGTTGCGGCCGGATCCGCGAGGCGGAGGACGCCAAGGCCAAGGCGTTCGCCATCCAGAACGGCTGGGAAGACTGATCGATAACCAGGCATGGGATCGCGAGGCACGACACGATGACGACCGCCCTGATCGCCGCCGCCCTCCTCGCCCTGGCCCCGCCGGCCGACGATCCCTGGATCGAAGGCAAGCTGCCCGGGCTGCTCGACCTCTACAAGCACCTGCACGCCCATCCCGAGCTGTCGCTCCGCGAGGTCGAGACCGCAAGGCGGATCGGCCAGGAGCTGGCGCAGGCCGGTTGCGAGGTGACCGAGGGCGTGGGCAAGACCGGCGTGGTCGGCCTGCTCCGCAACGGCAAGGGCCCGACGGTGCTGGTCCGAACCGACCTGGACGCGCTCCCCGTGACCGAGGCGACCGGCCTGCCCTATGCCAGCATCGTCACGGCGCAGGATGACGCCGGCAAGTCGGTCGGCGTGATGCACGCCTGCGGCCACGACATCCACATGACCAGCTTCGTCGGCACCGCCCGATGGCTCGCCGACCACAAGGGCCGATGGTCGGGCACCGTGATGTTCGTCGGCCAGCCGGCCGAGGAGCGGGTGGCGGGCGCCCGGGCGATGCTCCAGGACGGCCTGTACGAGCGGTTCGGCAAGCCCGACTATGCCCTGGCCCTGCACGTCACGCACGACCTGGAAGCCGGCAAGGTCGGCTACCGGGGCGGGCCGGCGATGGCCGGATCGACGTCGATGGACGTGCTGGTGAAGGGGAAGGGGGGGCACGGGGCCATGCCCCACAACACGGTGGACCCGGTCGTGCTGGCGTCGCTCCTGGTGCTCGACCTCCAGACCATCGTCAGCCGAGAGGTCCCTCCGATCGACCCGGCGGTCGTGACGGTGGGCTCGATCCACGGCGGCACGAAGCACAACATCGTCCCCGACGATGTCCGCTTGCAGTTGACCCTGCGCGCCTTCCGGCCCGAGGTCCGCGAGCAGCTCATCGAGGGGATCCGGCGACGGGCCCAATCGCTCGCCCAGGCCCATAGGGCCCCCGCCCCCGAGTTCGCCCTAGGCGATACGACCCCGCCGACGATCAACACGCCGGCCCTTGTGGCGAAGGTCGTGCCCGCCCTGGAAGCGGCCCTGGGTGCCGACCAGGTCGTCGAGGTCGAGATGACGATGGGGGCCGAGGATTTCGGCCTGTTCGGCCAGGGCGGGGTGCCGACGTTCATGTATCGGCTGGGGACGATCCCGCCCGCCCGGATCCGGGCGGCGAAGGACGGGGGCGGCCCGCTCCCCTCGCTGCACTCGGCCCTGTACGCCCCCGACCCGGAGCCCAGCATCCGCGCGGGGGTCCGGTCGATGACCTCGGCGGTACTGTCGCTCCTGCCGAAGTGAGGTACTGGATCAGCGGATCCACTTCATCCGTTCGACGTACGGCCGGAACGGCACGCGGATGTCGGTTCGGGGGATGAGGAACTCGGGCCCGAACGGCTTGCCGTGGGGCCAGTACACGAAGAACGCCTTGCCGACGATCATCGACTCGGGCACTTCCCAGGTCTGCCGGTCGGTGGTGTCCCACTCGCGGTCGTCGTTACGCCAGGCGCGGCCGTCGGAGCTCTGGGGCGAGTTGTCGCCCATCATCATGTATTTGCCTTCGCCGATCGCGTAGGTCTTGCCCGGCGTGACCGCCAGGTTGCCGAACCGGGCGGGATCGGTGAAGTCGTCGCCCGTGGAGGAATTGTCGCTCAGGGACATCGCGGCATAGTCGGAGCCGTTGGGGTCCTTGGTGTAATGGATGTCGCGCCGGAGCAGGAGACGGGAGACCTTGAGCTTGGCCCCCCGGGAGGAGATCCGGGCCGGCTTCAGGTCGGCCTCGGTGGGCGTCGTGCGGGGCTGCGTGCCGTCGTCATATTCGACGCCGTCCCCGAGCGTGGCCGGCGCCTGGCCGTTGACGAGCAGGGTCAGGCGGCCATCGACGTTCGCCAGGGTCAGGTCGTAGGCGCCCGCACCCCGGAGGGCCGTGGCCGCCGGCTGGCCCAGGGATTCGCCGTACCGGGAGAGCGTCGCCTGGCCGGTGGCGATATCGATCTCGCATCGGTAGGGGATGCCCCCCTTGATGAGTTCCAGGGCCAGCTGCCCCTGGGCCGCTTCGACGTCGACGCGGCAGGAGAGCGTCAGGTCCCCGACCCAATGCGGGTGTTCCGACGGGCCGCCGCCGCTGTTGTACGAGTAGAAGTCGGTGATCAGGCGGGCCTGGGGCGCCGACGTGGGCCGGTCGTGGAGCAAGTCATCCCACTGGGTGCGGGTCGGGACCAGGTGCCGATAGGCCAGCTCGGCCCAATCGGACGAGTTACCGGACGCGAACTTGCCAGGTTCGGGCTCGGACCAAATCCCTTCGGCGGCAGGGGCCCACCGCTGCCATTCCTTCTTGCCGGCGAGGCGGCCGGGCCGGTGGCTATCGTCGTAGACCGGCATTTGCATCGCGAGGAGGTGCCGGATCGGCTTGCGGGCGAACCGGAACGGCTCTTCCGAGCCGAGCTTCCTGGTGAGCACGTCGCCGCCGAGGATCAAGAGCTCCTCGCCGGGCAGCCCCACCATCCGCTTGATGAAGTTCTGGTCGGGGTTTTCGGGATACTTGAAGACGATCACGTCCCACCGCGTGGGGCCCGAGGAGCCGGGCAACCAGGGCATCGCGAACGGGAACTTCATCACCAGGATCCGGTCGCCCTTGAAGCTGGGCAGCGGGGCCACCCTCATGGGCACGCGGCAGTTGTCGCACACCCCGTTCGACGTGGGGACGTCGCGGCCGGCCGCGTCGGTGTGGACGTTGACCTGGAAGTTGTGGTGGCATTCGTCGCACTCGACGTCCTTGTGGCGGCCCATCAGGGTCGGGGCCATCGACCCGGTGGGGATCACGAACGCCTCGGCCAGGAAGGCCCGGATCAGGACGGCCAGGATCGCCGCCACCACGAACGATTCGACCGTCTCGCGGTGTCCCTCGGTCTTGCGCGCGCCCCCGGCATCGCCGGAGGAGGGGGGCGAGGGCCTGGTCGCCGGGGATTTGCGGGCGGTCGTGGGCGGCATCGGGGCGGTCCTGGGGCCGGGCTCGTTCGGTCGGTCCGGGGGACGCCGAGAGCGTGTCAGTCGTGTCAACGAATGTAGCGGATCTGCCTGGGGTCGGGAATCCAGTACGTCTGGCCGCCGAAGACCTTCAGGGGGATCGCGCCGCTGGGGAGGTGGACGAGGAACGGCTTGCCCACCAGCAGGCTACCCGGCAGGACCGGCCCGTCGGGCCAGAATCGGGAGTCGAACGAGACCGGGCTGTTGTCGCCCAGCACGAAGTACTCGTCGGCCTGGAGAGTGTAGGGCCGGTCGATGCCGAACGCCGGCCGGTTCAGGTCGGAGGCCGGGCTGGTGTAGTAGATGTCGCGGAAGATCCGCAGCCCGGCCACCTCGGCCCCTTCGCCCAGGATCCCCAGGGCCAGCGGCCCGCCGTAGGGGCCGGCGGCCGGGCTCGCCGGTTCCTCGTCGAAGTCGAGCGGCCCGCAGATCGGTTGCCCGTCGATCGCGATCGTCAACCGGCGGTCGATCCAGGAGGCTTCCAGGGACCGCTCGACCGAGTCGGCCGGCAAAGGCCGGTGCGCCTCGGGATCGGGGATCGGCCGGCCGTTCCGGCGGATCCGAATCGGGGATCGGCCGTCGGTCGGCAGCGAGACCGAGACGGAGTCGCCACCGGCCTGGAAGCGGACGAGCAAGGCTTCGACATCGGCCGAGAGCTTGATCCGGGCCTCCAGCACCAGGTCGCGGACGCGGTGCTCCCCCGAGCCCCGGGCCCCGTTGTACGGCGTCATGTCGCGGATCGGTCCGTAGTCGCCGCGGTCGGGGTCGAGGTGGCGATACTCCAGCCAGTCGGGGACCCGGCCGATATCCTCGTCCGCCTTCCGGTGGACGAAGCCGTGCCCGGAGGGTTCCCAGCCGCTGCGGAGGTCGCGCTGGCCGCGGCCGACCTGCGCCCGCCATCGCGGGTACCGGGCCGAATCCCTGGCGGGGAAGTCGTGGTCGTACACCGGGATCCGCATGGCCCACTGCTCCTCGGGCGACTTGCGGGCGATCCGGCCGTCGATGTAGAGGTCGCCGTCCTTGATCTGCACCGACTCGCCGGGCAGGCCGACCAGCCGCTTGACGTACGCCTGAGTCGGCTGGTTCGGGTTGTGGAAGACGACCACCTCGTAGCGGCGGGGGGGCCGCCAGTCGTACAGGTGCTTCAGGACCAGCAGGCGGTCGCCGTCGCGTTCGGAGACGCTCGCCTGCTCCAGGTCGTCCTGGCCGCAATTGTGGCAGACGACCCGGCCCGACGGGCCCTGGTCGTCGAGGCCGACGGCGAACCGGCTGCCGCAGTTGGGGCAGACGAGCTCCCGGTGCTGGCCCAGCAGGGTGGGGGCCATCGACCCGGTCGGCACGATGTAGGCCTCGGCGATGAACGTTCGGAACAGCAGGACGCCCAGCATCAGCACGACCAGGCATTCCACCAGCGGCCTCGACAGCGATCGGGCGGGGACCGGCGTCGCCGCCCGCGCCGTGGGTTGCGAGCTCGGGGAAGCCGACCCGTCGATCGCCGCCGGTTCATTCATCGCTGCTGTCCAGGACCGAGAGGAAGGCTTCCTGCGAGATCTCGACGTTGCCCACCTGCTTCATCCGCTTCTTGCCTTCCTTCTGCTTCTCGAGGAGCTTCCGCTTGCGGGTGATGTCGCCGCCGTAGCACTTCGCCGTGACGTTCTTGCGGAGGGCCGAGATCGACTCGCGGGCGATCACCTTGCTGCCGATCGCCGCCTGGATGGCCACCTCGAACTGGTGCCGGTCGATCTCCGCCTTGAGCTTGCGGACCAGCTTCTGACCGCGCCGGTAGGCGAAGTCGCGGTGGACGACGACCGACAGCGCATCCACCTTCTCGCCCGCCACCAGCACGTCGAGCCGCACCAAATCCGACGCATGGAAGCCGATCACCTCGTAGTCCATCGTGCCGTAGCCGCGGGTGGCGCTCTTGAGCTTGTCGTACAGGTCGTAGATCATCTCGGCCAGGGGGATCTCGTACGACAGGATCGCGCGGGTGGGGGTCAGGTATTCGGTCTTCTTGTAGGCGCCGCGGCGGTCGGTGCACATCTGCATGATCATGCCGATGCAGTCGGCCGGGACGATGAAGTTGACGCGGGCGACCGGCTCGCGAAACTCCTCGATGTCGCCCGGCTCCGGGATCCGCGTCGGGTTGGAGATGTGCAGCGTCTCGCCCTTGCGGGTGAGGATCTCGTAGGTGACGTTGGGGGCCGTCTGCACCAGCGAGAGGTTGCTCTCCCGCTCGAGCCGCTGCTGGATGATCTCCATGTGCAGCATGCCCAGGAACCCGCAACGGAAGCCGAACCCCAGCGCGTCGGACGTCTCCGGCTCGTACGTGAAGCTGGCGTCGTTGAGCGACAGCTTTTGGAGGGCGGTGCGGAGGTCCTCGAACTGGTTGTAGGTCGCCGGGAAGAGACCGCAGAAGACGACCTGCTTGGGCTCCTGGTAGCCCGGCAGCGGCTCCTCGGCGCCGTTGCGGGCGGCGGTGATCGTGTCGCCGATCCGCACGTCGGAGAGCTGCTTGATGTTGGCCGTGACGTAGCCCACCTGCCCGGCCGAGAGCTCCTCGCAGGGGACCTCGCGGGGGCGGAACCGGCCGATGCTGATGACCTCGTGCTCGGTCTCGCCGGCCATCAGGCGGATCTTCTGGCCGACCCGGATCGTCCCCTCCATGACCCGCACGTAGGTGACGACGCCCTGGTAATCGTCGAACTTGGAGTCGAAGATCAGCGCCCGGAGGGTGCCGTTGGGATCGCCCGGCGGCGGCGGGATCCGCTCGATGATGGCCCGGAACAGCTCGGTCACGCCCGCGCCGGTCTTGCCGCTGACGGCCAGGACTTCCGAGCGGTCGATGCCGAGGCTGTGCTCGATCTCGTCCTTGATCTCCTCGGGCCGAGACGCCTGCATGTCGATCTTGTTCAGGGCCGGCACGATCACCAGGTCGGCATTGATGGCGGCGAAGGCGTTGGCCACCGTCTGGGCCTGGACGCCCTGGGTCGAATCGACCAGCAGGATCGCCCCCTCGCAGGCGGCGAGGCTCCGCGACACCTCGTAGTGGAAATCGACGTGCCCACGGGCGTGTCGATCAGGTTAAGCTCGTAGGTCTGCCCCTCGTGCTCGTAATTGATCGCCACGGCGCGGGCCTTGATGGTGATGCCCCGCTCCCGCTCGAGGTCCATGTCGTCGAGCAACTGCTCGCGGAACTCGCGCTGGGTGATCGCTCCGGACTGGAGCAAGAGCTGGTCGGCCAGCGTGCTCTTGCCGTGGTCGATGTGGGCCACGATCGAGAAGTTGCGGATCAGGCGGGGATCGAAGGCCATGGGAAGGAGGGTCCGGGGAGCGTCGCCGTCGGTCGCGCCCGCGACGGCCAATCGGGAAAGCGTCCAGTCCCGGGATCCGCCCGCCGGGCCGCCCACGGCCTTCCAGGCGTTCGTTCCGGTCCGCCCACCCCTTTATCATACGCGCCCGGGGCGATCCGAGGGAGGGCAGCTTGGGCGATGGGGCCGCCGTCAGCGGTTGAAACCGAATTCCTTGGTGTTGATCAAGGACCAGAGGATGTTCTCGAAGGCGGCCTTCTTCGAGGCCGGTTCCTTCTGGTCGGCCAGGTGATCGAGGGCCGCCCGGAGCTGGCTGTCGGTCGGCCCGTGCGACAGGGCCCGGACGAAGAGCTCGCGTACCTTCTCGTCGTCGGGCCGGGGGTCGCGGGCGAGGGAGTCGGCCCGGCCGCCGCCGCGGGCCAGCTTCCCCTGGACCTCGTTCGAATTCAGCAGGTGCAGCACCTGGGCCAGGTTGGCCTCCTTCACCCGCTCGCACTCGCACGCGCTGATCCGTTGGGGCCGGCCGAAGACGTCGAGGAAGTACGACGCGAACGACTCGTCGGGCAACATCATTGCCCGACGCGGTGCGTAGCGGTCCTTCGGCAGGCCGGCGACGTCGCCGGGGGCGTCGAGCACGTGGCCCACCGCATCGTGGATGACCTCGGCCGGCAGGCGCTTGGGGTAGTATCGGGCGAAACTCTGCTTGTCGAGCCGGTTGAACTCGTTCGGCTCGGCGTCGAGTTGATAGGTCCGGCTGGTGCAGATCGCCCGGCAGAGGTGCTTGAGCCGGAAGCCGTGGTCGGCGAAGTCGCGGGCCAGGGCGTCGAGCAATTCCGGATTCGACGGCGGGTTGGTCGCCCGGAAGTCGTCGGGCGGCTCGACGATCCCCCGCCCGAAGAAGTGGGCCCAGTAGCGGTTCACCAGGGACCGGGCAAAGTACGGGTTCTGGGGGTCAGCGATCCAGTCGGCGAGCGCCTGCCGGGGGTCGTCGCCGGGCTCGACCGAGGCGGGGGGGCCATCGAGCACCCGCATCTCGGCCGGCTTGCCGGTCCGCTTGTTGTTGACGCCGCC
This sequence comes from Isosphaeraceae bacterium, assembly GCA_046350035.1. GTDB lineage: Bacteria > Planctomycetota > Planctomycetia > Isosphaerales > Isosphaeraceae > CALLYK01. The sequence continues at coordinate 14,593 of JAXMBD010000052.1, forward strand.
GTTCGACCGCAGCGTGAGGACCTGCCGCTGCGGCGGGCCGTTGTTCGGGTCGGCGCCCGGGATCAGGACGTTCCGGCGGGCCAGCCGGCCGAAGAACGCCGCCAGGCCCCAATAATCGTCCTGGCTCCAGCGCTCGTAGGGGTGGTGATGGCACTGGGCGCAGTTGATCCGCACGCCCAGGAACACCTGAGCCGTGTCGTCGGCGAGCTGGTCGGGGGTCTGGAGGTCGCGGTACCAGAAGGCCGGCGGTGCCGTCGATTCGTCGCCCACGGCGACCAGGATTTCGCGGACGAACCGGTCCATCGGCCAGTCTTCGGCCATGGCCCGGCGGATCCAGTCGTGGAAGGCGAACGTGCCCCGGGCCCGGTCGGCCGGGCTGTTCTCCCGGCCCCGCTTCACGCGGAGGACGTCTGCCCACTTGCCGGCGAAATGATAGGCGTATTCGGGGCTATTGAGCAGCTCGTCGACCACCTTCTCGCGTTTGGCCGGATCCGGATCGGCCAGGAACGCCCGCAGGCGATCCGGTTCCGGCAAGGTCCCGGTCAGGTCGAGGCTCACCCGGCGGAGGAAGGCGGCGTCCCCGACCAAACCGGAAGGTACGAGCCCCAACTCCGCCCATTTCCGGCGGGCCAGGCGGTCGATCTCGGTCGCCTCGGGGAAGTCGTACTTCGGCACGGGCACGCCGAGTGGGACGGTGATCCGGCAGGCGGATACCTTCCCCTGGTAGCGGACCATCACGGCCGCCTCGCCGCTCAGGTTCTGGGTGCGGACCAGCCCCTGGTCGTCCACCGAGGCGACCTCGGCGTCGTTGCTCTCGAACTGGGCCAGGCGGGTCACGTCCTCGACCCGGCCGTCGCTATATCGGGCGACGACGGCCAGTTGCTGGGCGTTGTCCCGCGTGGTCGAGCGTCGGTCGGGCGTCACCGAGATCCCGGCCACGAACGGGTCGGCGTCGCCGCCCCGGGGCATCCCGGCGGCGATCCAGCGGCGGATCAGCCGGTATTCGCCGGAATCGACATCCATCTTCTTGCCGCCGCCATGGGCGACGAGGCCCGCACCCTTCTGCAGGACCAGGCTGGCATCCGGCGCCGAGGGGAAGACCCGGCGGCCCCGCCCTTCCCGGACCAGCGTCTCGTAATCGAGGTCGGGGTCGAACCCCAGCAGGCTGAGGCGGAACCCGTTCTGGCCGCTCTGCTTGCCGTGGCAGCCGCCCGAGTTGCAGCCGAGCTTCGTGAAGACCGGCAGGACCTGGTTGGCGAAGCTGACCGGCTGCCGCTCGTTCATCCCGGCGACCGTCAACGTCGCGGTGGCCTCGCGGGAGCCGTAATTGGCGATGATTCGGGTCGTCCCGTCGGCCAGGGGGATGACCCGGCCCGAGGGCGAAACCGAGGCGATCGAAGGGTCGGCCACCGCATAGGAGGCCGACCGTCACGTCCTGCGGACGGCCGTCGGCCAGCGTGGCCGTGACGATCCATTGCCAGGAGGCGTCGCCCCCCGGAGCGTGAGCGAAGGGGGCGAAACCGCCAGGGCGTGGTCACCCTCGGCCGGCTCGGGGCGGGGCACGTCGGCCGCCCCGGTCGTCCCGGCGAAGCGCAAAAGAGGAGGGCCAGGGGTCGGATCGGGGGCCGGGGCATCGGGGGCTCTCCGCCGTCCGCCGTCAGATCAGATCAGTTCGCGGATCGGCTCGCGGTCGTCCAGGACGTAGGTCGGGCGACCCGCGCCGTTGGGGAAGGTCAGGGCGGGGTCGATCCCCATCGCCCGGTAGGCCGTGGCCAGGACCTGCGAGGCCGACACGGGGCGGTCCCTGGGCCGTTCGCCCCGGGCAGTGGTCGAGCCGATCGCCTGCCCCATCGTCAGGCCGCCGCCGGCGACGAGGGCCGACATGGCGGGCGCCCAGTGGTCGCGGCCCCCCTGGCTGCCGTTGATCTTGGGGGTCCGGCCGAACTCGCCCCAGACGATCAGGACGGTGTCGTCGAGCAGGCCCCGGGCGTCGAGGTCCTGCACCAGGTTGGCGATCCCCTGGTCGAGCCGCCGGCAGCTTCTTTGCCGCTTCAGGGTCATGAAGTTCTGGGCGTGGGTGTCCCAGCCGCCGTAAGCCAGGGTCACGCAGCCGACCCCGGCCTCGACCAGGCGTCGGGCGGTCAGGAACGATTCGACCCCCTGGTAACGGTCGCGGATCTTGGGGTCTTCCTTGGACAGGTCGAGGGCCTTGTGGACGGTGCCCGAGGCCACCATGTCGAAGGCCCGTTGCGTGAAGTCGTCCAGGCCGTCCATCGTGCCCGAGGCGTCGATGTCGCGGCGGACGTCGTCGAATCGGGCGAGCAAGCCACGTCGGTCGGCGACCCGTTCGGGCGTGACGCCTCGGGCGAGCTTGAGGTTCTCCAAACCCGGCCCGTTGGGCGTGAACGGCCGGTGCGAGACGCCCAGGAATCCCGGTTCGGTCCCCCGGGCCATGCCGCGGAGGCTGACGAACGCCGGTACATCGGCCGTATCCCGGAGCTTCGAGACCACCGACCCGAACGAGGGGTGGCCCGCGACCCGGTTGATCCGCTCGGGATATCCGGTCATCACCAGCGAGTCGGAATGCTCGTCGACCGATACGATCGACCGGATCACCGCCAGGCGGTCGAAGATCCGGGCCTGCATCGGGAAGTGCTCGCAGATCGACACGCCCGGCACGCAGGTCGGGATCGGCGAGAACTCGCCGCGGTACTCGGCGGGCGCCTCGGGCTTCAAGTCCCACATATCCAGGTGGGACGGGCCGCCCGGGAGGTAGACCATGATGGCCGACTTCGGCCTCGGGCTGGCGACGCCGGCCATCGCCCGCGACCGGAGCATCCTGGCGAGCGACAGGCCCGAGCCGAAGGCGCCGATCTTGAGGAATCCGCGGCGGGTGATCCCGTCGCAAAACCGCTGCGGCGAACCCCAGAGCGTGAACATGGACAACCCCCGGTGGAATCCCCTGGGCTGCAACGGCTCCGATTCGGGCGCGGGATCGGCCCTTGTGGAAGCGTAACCACGCCGATGTCGATCGGCAATCGGTCTTTTTTCAACAAACGTGGGATCGGCGCGGTTTCTAGTCGGGCAGTCCCGGCCGCCCCGCGATCTCGGCCATGTCCAGCCGGTAGAACCGCCGGAGTTGGTCGTAAAGGGCCGGGTGTCGGTTGCTAAGCCGGACCGGGTTGGCGAAGAACGCCTCGGTGGCGACGGCGAAGAACTCGCCCGGATCCTCGGCACCGTAGATGTCCAGGGCACCGCGCTCGGGCCTGCCCTTGCGGAGCCGCTCGAACTCGGCCGAGCAGACCCGCTCCCAGTCGGCGGCCTGGGCCCGATCGTGGAGCAGCGGGACGCCGTTCACGGCCCCGTCCTCGCGGTCCAGCTCGTGGGCGAATTCGTGGATCACGACGTTCACGGCGTCGTCGTACCCCTCGGCGAGCGCCTCGATCTCGTCCCAGGCCAGCATGATCAGGCCGTCAGCCCCGGCCTCGCCGATCCGGTCCTCCTCCTCGACGAGCGACATCCCGCCCGTCACGCCCCAGAGCGGCTGGTTCGAAGTCGCGGTGAACTCGTCGGGGCGGAGCAGGATGGAACGGACGGTCGGGAAATAGTCGGTCGGCCGGTGCATCAGGAGCAGGCAGGCGTTGCCGGCGACGGCCAGCCGCATCACGTCATCGACCGCCAGGTCCCGCGTGCCTTCGAACGATTTCTCGGCCAGGAAGACGCGGGCATGCCCCTCCAGCTCCCGGCGATCGGCCGGGTCGAGCCGGGAGTAAACCGGCACATACCGCCCCAGGATCCCGGGCCAGTCGGCCGCGGTTTCCCCGCGAAAGAGCCGCTGCCGGCGTTTCCGCTTGCCGCCGAAGAGGTCGAAGAGCATGGAGGGCTCGGCTCAACTTTCCGGTTCGGGCTCGTCGGGCATGCCGAACGGCTTCATCCGGCGAATCGTCACGGCCGGCGGGTTCGCGTCCTCCAGGACGCCGATACACCGGGACTCGACCTCGGGTTCCAGGTTGACGTCGAGGATGTCCGGATGGTTGCGCGAGACATACAGGATGAATGACCAGAATCGGGTGGCGTCGTCGTCGCAAACCTGCTGGATCGCCCGGACGACCTCGCCGAACTCCCGGATCGTCTCGACCGATAGGTTGTGATCGCTGAAGGCGATATCGAGCTGCATGTTCCCGGTGGAACTGACCTGGCAGTCGGGGCAGGGGCAGATCGCGCCGAACTTGGTGTTCCCGCAGTGGAAGCAGAGGGCCCATGTCATCGGCGGTTCCCCCGGTTCAGGTCCAGATCCCCCGGTCGAGCGACCGGTAGCCGACCGCCTCGGCGACGTGGTGCGGCCCGATCTCTTCGGACGAGTCCAGATCCGCCAGCGTTCGCGCCACCCGAAGGATCTTGTCGTGGGCCCTCGCCGATAGGCCCAACTCCTCCATCGCCCCCTTGAGCAAGGACATCGATTCGGGCTTGAGCACGCAGAACTTGCGGATCTGTCGGGGCGTCATCCGTCCGTTCACGCCCGGCCCTTTGGAACCGAACCGGGCCGCCTGGCGGGCCCTGGCCCTCAGGACCTGCCCCCGGAAGTCCTCCGAACTGGCCCCCGTCGGCGCCTCGGAAAGCTGGGCGAACGGCACGGCGGGGACCTCGACGTGCAGGTCGATCCGGTCCAGGAGCGGCCCCGAGATCTTGCTGAGATACCGTTCGACCTGCTGTGGTGTGCAGGAGCAGGCCCGTCGGGGGTCGGACCGGTAGCCGCAGGGGCACGGATTCATGGCGGCGACCAGGACGAAGTCGGCCGGGAAGGTGGTCGATCGCAAAGCCCGGCTGATCGTGACCTGCCCCTCCTCCAGCGGCTGTCGCAGCACTTCCAGCGTCTTCCGGTGGAATTCGGGGAGTTCGTCCAGGAACAACACCCCCTTGTGTGCCAGGCTGATCTCGCCCGGCTGGGGCGTGCTGCCGCCACCGACCAGGCCCGCGTCGCTGACCGAGTGGTGCGGCGACCGGAACGGCCGCGTCCCGAGCAGCGCCTGGCCGGGCCGGAGCAGGCCCATCACACTGTAGATCCGCGTCGTTTCGAGGCTCTCGGACGCCGTCAACGGGGGCATGATCGTCGGCAACCGCCGGGCCAGCATCGTCTTACCGGTGCCGGGCGGCCCGATATAGAGGACGTTGTGCGCCCCCGCGGCGGCGATCAGCAGGGCCCGCTTGGCATAGTCCTGCCCCTTGACGTCGGCGAAGTCTTCCTCGTAGTGGGCGTTGCGGCGGAAGACCTCCTCGACGTCGATCGCCTGGGGCTCGAAGTCGACCTCGCCGGCCAGGAAGCCGACCGCCTCCGCCAGGCTGCCGATCGGGTAGACCGGCACCCCCTCGACCACGGCCGCTTCGGGCGCATTGGACGACGGCACCAGGAGTCCCGTTTTTTCCTGGCGAGAGGCTTCCAGGGCCATCGCCAGGGCCCCCTTGATCGGGCGGGTCTGGCCGTCGAGGGCCAGCTCGCCCACGATCGCGAAGTTCCCCCGCCGCTCGACCCGGAACTGGCCGCTGGCCATCAGGTACCCCAGCGCGATCGGCAAATCGAAGCCGCCGGCGTCCTTGCGGAGGTCGGCCGGCGCCAGGTTGATGACCGTCCGGTCGGTCTCCCGGCGGAACCCGGAGTTGATCAGGGCCCGCTCCACCCGGTGGGTGCTCTCCCGGACGGCCGCCTCGGCCAGCCCGACCAGGATCGTGTTGGGGTTCACGGATGGCGCAACATCCACCTCCACCTCGACCGGGGCCGCGTCGATGCCGACCAGGGTATACGACGAGAGCTTGGCCAGCATGGCACCGCCCGTACGGGATCTTGGGGCTATCCTGTCCGGAGTCGGCCGACGTCGCCGTTCTTTGCTCTTGGCCGCCCGATTGGATAGTATACTCACGATACACGCTCGCATCGCAGCCCAAGAGCCCTTCGGCCGGACATCTTCAACTCGGAGCCTCCCGTCCATGCGATGCCCGCAGCTCGCCCCCCGGCTGGCCCTGGCGGTGATCTTCGCGGCGGGCCTGGTGCTGGGATTCGCCGGCGGCCGGGCCACGAAGCCGCTGTCGGCCCAGAAGCGCGACGAAGGGCAGGGGCCCACCCTGGCCGCCAACGCCTCGCCCGGCACCCAGCCCGCCGTCAGCACCAGCCGGTCCACCCTCGTCCGGGGCGACGACGAGGCGATCTACGACCAGCTCGCCCGCCAGTATGAGCGGTTCGAGCAGGTTAACCGCACGTTCGAGCTGGTCGCCAAGGCCGTGTCCCCCTCCGTCGTCCACATCGTGGCCCGCAAGGCGACGCGGCACCATGAAAAGAACGTGGCGGTCGAGGAGACCGGGTCGGGCGTGATCGTCCGGCCCCGGAAGGACAGCCCCGAATACGTCCTGACCAACAACCACGTGATCGACGGGGCCAACCCGGCCGAGATTGAGATCTTCCTGCAGGACGGCCGCGTCCTGAAGCCCGATAAGGCCTGGTCCGATCCCAAGGCCGATATCGCCGTGCTCCGCCTGACCGTCCGCGACCTGCCGGCGGCCCGCCTGGGCGACAGCGACCAGGCCGGCGTCGGCAGCTGGGTGCTGGCCCTGGGCAGCCCGTTCGGCCTGACCCACTCGGTCAGCCAGGGGATCATCAGCGCACGGAACCGCCACGAGCAGGAGTTGCAGGAAGACGGCCTCGAAAACCAGGACTTCCTCCAGACCGACGCCGCGATCAACCCGGGCAACTCGGGCGGGCCTCTGGTCAACCTCAAGGGCGAGGTGATCGGCATCAACACGGCGATCGCGTCGAGCGGCGGCGGCAGCGAGGGAGTCGGCTTCTCGATCCCGATCAACCTGGCCCGATGGATCATGGACCAGCTCATCAGCACCGGCAAGGTCCGCCGGGGCGCGATGGGGGTGAACCTCGAAGACCTGACGGCCTCCCGGGCCTCGAACGTCGGCCTGGACCGCCCGCGGGGGGCCCTGGTGACGGCCGTCCATGCCGATTCGCCCGCGGCCCGGATCGGCCTGAGGCCCGGCGACATCATCATCCAGTTCAATCAGGTCGAGGTGAACAACCTCAACCACCTGATCAATTTGGTGGCTTGCTCGCCGATCGGGGAACAGGCCGAGGTCGTCGTCTGGCGGGAGCGCCGGGAGCTGGCCCATGCGATCACCGTGGGCGACCTCGACCGGGTCGTCTCCCGGAAGCCGCCCGCCCAGTTGGTCGAGGCCCGCCCCTCCGGGAACGGGCGGACGGCATCGGCCGATACGGTGCTGGGCCTCGACCTGATCGGCGTCACGCCATCGAACGCCCGGGGCCTCGGCTGGCCCGAGGACACCCGGGGGGTGGTGGTCCTGAAGGTCGATCCGTCCAGCCCGGTGGCCTCCAAGATCCAGCCCCGCGACCTCATCTATGCCGCCCCCGGCCGATGGATCAAGCGGCCCGACGAACTCTCGCAGGTCATCTCGCAGCACGCCGCCCCCGGCCCGCTGGAGTTCTGGGTGCAGCGCCCCTCCACCGGCCAGCGGTTCAGCGTCAAGGTCCCCTGATGGAACGGGTCCGGGAAGCCCTCGCCCTGCTGGGACGCGGCCGCTCCCTGACCGCCGAAGGGGCCCACGCGGCCATCGGCGAGATCATGGGCGGTCAAGTACCCGAACCGCTGATCGCCGGCTTGCTCGCCGCCTGGCACGTCCGGGGCGAAACCGACGAGGAACTGGCCGGGGCCGTCCGGGCCGCCCGCGAACGGATGGAGCCATTCGAAGGCGATTTCCCGCCCCTGCTCGACACCTGCGGGACCGGCGGCGATGGCGCCTCCACCCTCAACGTCTCGACGGCCGCGGCGCTCGTCGTTTCCTGCTGCGGCGTGGCGGTGGCCAAGCACGGCAACCGCTCGGCCTCGGGCAACTCGGGCAGCGCCGAGGTCCTGGCCGAACTGGGCGTGTCGATCGAGGCCGATCCGGCGTTGCTCCGCCGGGGCCTTCGGGAGTATTCGATCGCCTTCCTGTTCGCGCCCCGATTCCATCCGGCGGCCCGCCATGCGGCCCCCGTCCGCAAGCTCCTGCCGTTCCGCACGATCTTCAACCTGATCGGGCCGCTGGCCAACCCGGCCCGGCCGGCGTACCAGTTGATCGGCGTCCCCGACGTCGAACTGGCAGGGCGGTTGGCCCGGGCGCTGGCCCGGTTGGGGGTCGCGAGGGCCGCGGTCGTCGCCGGCGCGGACGGCCTCGACGAGGTCTCGATCTCGGGCCCGACCGAGGCGTTCTGGATCGAGGCCGTTGCGATTCATCGCGAGACGTGGACGCCGGAGGATTTCGGGATATCCGCGACGCCGGCCCCCGACATCCGCGTCTCCGGCCCGGCGGACTCGGCCCGCAGGATCCGGGCGATCCTCGATGGGCAGGCCGGTCCCGCCCGGGACGTGGTCCTGGCCAACTCGGCCGCGGCGCTGCGGGTGGCCGGGCGGGTGGATTCGCTCCGCGAAGGCGTCGGCCTGGCCGCCTCGGCGATCGATTCGGGCGAGGCCCTTCGAAAGCTGGAAGCCTGGGCGAAGCTCACGAACGGCGTTGGCCCGGCTTGAATCGGTCCGGCCAAAGTTCCTCGTAGACTTCATAGCCGCCGGGGATCATCCCCAGGCCCTTGTAGGTCGCCTGGGCCTGCTCGTTCTTCCCCTCGACGTAGAGCCGAAGGCCGAGGACCCCGGGATCTTCGAGGGCGATCGCCCGAATATGGCCGTAGAGGGCCCGGAAGACGCCCCGCCCGCGGTGTTCCGCATCGACGTATACCGACTGGAACCACCAGATCCAGCCGTTCCGCCAGTCGCTCCACTCCCGCGTGACGGCGGCCTGGCCGACGACCCTCCCTCCGGCATCGGCCAGCCAGTAACGGAGGCGGTCGGGGTCGGCCAGGGCGATGGCGACGCCCTCGCGGAGCACGCCGGGATCGAGCCTCTTCCCCTCGGTCTCGATCGCCAGTCGCGCGTTGAAATCGGCCACGATCTCGAGGTCGTCGGGCGTGGCCTCGCGGATGAGCAAGGGTGTCATCAAGGGCGCTCGCCCCGGCGGGCCTGGGCGCGTCGGCTGGCTTCCTGGAGGATCCGATGCTCCTCCTCGGTCACGCTGCCGCGGCCGTCCCGGGCGATCTTGGCCAGAATCTCGTCCACGCGTTCTTCCAGCGATTCCTCGGATTGGGCCTGGAGCACGGCCGGGCCGGACCTCGACGCGCCCGATGCGGTGACGGATTTGGCGGGCGACGGCGTGATCGGATACTCGCGTGTCGGGTCGACCGAATCGGCGCGGACGACCCGGAACCGGGGCCTTCCGGGATTCATGAGCCCCAGGAGCCGGGACCATCGCAGGTCGTACAACTTGTACAGGGCCCCGTAACCCGCCCCGCCCAGGTGGGCCGCGAAGGCCACGGGGGCGGTCGAGCGGCCCTGGACCTGCTGGATCAGGCCGACCAGGTCCTGCCCGAGGTACAGGACCGCCAGCAGCCACATCGGCACCGGCAGGAAGAAAAACAACAGGACTTCCCGGTTGGGGTAGTACAGCGTGTAGAGCGCCGTGACGCCCAGGACGGCCCCCGAGGCGCCGTATTCGGCGACCGAAGGGTCGCCGACGCCCAGGTTGATGCCGGCCCACACGAGGTTGCCGACGACGGCGGCGCTCAGGTACATCGCCAGGAAGTCGCGCCAGCCGTAGATCGACTCCATGTCGCGGCCGAAGAACCAGAGCATCAGCATATTGATGACGATATGCCAGCCGTCGTGGTGCACGAACGCGGCGGTCATCAGCCGCCAGATCTGCCCACGGCGGACCAGGTCCTCGGTGGTCAACTGAAGCCAGCCCTTGACCTGGCCGGAGCTATCGAGCACCACCAGCAGGAAGACGGCCGCGTTGACCAGGATCAGCGCCTTGCAGGCCGGCGCGACGCCCGCCAGCCATCCCGAGCCGCGCGTGGCATCGCGATAGTAGTCGCGGTCGTGGATACCCATGACGGCTCCGACGGACGGCATCCCTTCGCCTGTCCTGGGCACGGCGGGCGGGATGGGGAGGACGGCAACCTCGGCCTGGCACGATCCATGATCGTCGGACTTGCGGGGCCTGTCAACGGAACCCCCCGGGGCCGCGCGGTTCCGGCACTACAGGAGCGCTTCCACCGCCTCGCGGCGGGATTTGTAGATCGGCCAGACCAGGTCCAGCTTGGTGATTCGGAACAGGTCCCGGGCCCGATCCGAGACACCCGCGAGCACCATCATACCGCCGCGCGTCGTCACCAGCTTGTGGCATCGCAGCAGGATCGACAGGAAGAGCGAACCGAAGTAGGGGAGCCGGCAGAGGTCGACGACGACCAGCGGATTCTCCTGCTCGCGGAGCGGCCCCAGGACCAGTTCGGCCGCATTGTCCGCCAGGTCCAGGACGAGCAGCTCCAGGCCGGAGGATGCCGTGATCACCGTCACATCCCCCTGGGATTCGATGGTGAAGGCATCCTCGGAGGATGAGGCGGTCATGGCGGCGGCTCGTCGCGAGGGGATCGGTCGGAACGTCGAGGCGGGCATCGAACGGTCCAACTAGCCTAGAAAGAGAACGCGGCGCCGGCAAGGGTGTTCCTCGCCGCCGCCGCGACTCGATCGATCCGAGATCCCGTCAGGCCGACGGCCGGCAATCGCCGAACGCCTGGACCACCTCGAACAGGTCATTGCTGACCACCACTTCATCCTGCTCGAAGTCGCGCAGCCAGACGTAGTTGTCGCCGTAGGCCTGGGCCAGCACCGGGTACAGGTCCATTAGCCGGATCGAGACGGCCCGGGGCCGCGGGGCCGGGACTTCTTCGCCGGGCCCGCGGAACAGCTTCAGCCGAGGGGCCGGGGTTCGGCCGGTTTTCGGCGTAGACCGGCGACGGCCCGATGGCTCCTCGGATCCCCTGGCGATTCGGAAAGGTCCGTTTCCCATCCTTGGGCCTCCTGATCCCGACGGCATGGCTTCCGGTCCGGCCCGATCATGCAGAACGGATCGCGGACGATAACGCCTTATGGTTTTCGGCAGCCGGGACGCCCCGCCATGATCCAAAATCGACGCCATCCCCGCGCCGACCCTCGCGATAAGATGAAATCGGAACGAGACCATCCCGGTCCCGCGAGGCTCCCGGAAGGAACTCATGAACCTGCCCCACCTGCACGGCATCGTGCCGCCCCTGGCCACCCCCCTGCTGGAAGACCGCACCCTAAACGAGCGCGGCCTCGCCCGGCTGGTCCGGTTCCAACTCGACTCGGGCGTCCACGGGCTCTGGGCGCTGGGGACCACGGCCCGTTTCGACCTCCTCCCCGACCGGATCCAGAGGCGGGTCGCCGAGTGCGTCGCCGAGGAAGCAGGCGGGCGGGTCCCGCTGGTCGTGAACGTGTCCGACATGGGGACGGCCCGGGTCCTCGACCGTGCCCGGATGTTCGACGACCTTTCCTACGACTATTACGCGGTCCTGCCCCCCTGGTACCAGCCGATGACGACGGCCGAGGTCGGCGACTTCTACCGCTCCCTCGCCGACTCGCTCGCCAAACCCCTGGTGATCTACAACGCCCCCTGGATCTGCAACCAGTTGGGCTTCGACCTGCTCCGGGATCTGGCCGCCCACCCCCGGATCGTCGGCTGCAAGGACGTCACCCCGGCCCTGAATCGGGCCCTCGACTGGCCGGCCGAAGAACGCCGAAGCCTGGGCTTTTCCTACCTCCACGGCAACGACCTGCTCGCGCTCTCGACCGGCCTGGGGGCCGACGGCTTCGTCACCAGCCTGTCGAACCCATTCCCCGAATTGATGGTGGCGCAGTGGAACGCGGCCCGCTCCGGCGACGCCGCCGAATCGTTCCGCCTGCTGGTGAAGGCCATGCGCCTGGGCCGGATCGGCGGGTTCGGCAGCTACCTCGCCTGCCTGGAGGCCGCCTGCCGCCACCGAGGCCTGTTCGACCGGATGCTGCCCGAGCCGCTCCGGTCGCTCGACCCCCCGGCCGACCGCCGCGTGGCCGACCTGCTCGAAGCCGAGGGGATCCGGCGGATATGAAACAAGGCCGGGAACCATCCTTGCGGGGATGGTTCCCGGCCGCAGATCGAGCCCGAATCACCCCGTCGGGATCAATACACGACCTGGCCCGGGGTATACTTCCAGTTCCCGAACAGGCCCTGGCGCCACTGGGCCGGCACGATTGCCGACGGCGCCGGGGCGATCACGGCCGGCGCCGGCGCGACCACGACGGGGGCCGGGGCGACCACGGCGGGCGAGGCGGTCCGCTGCACCGGCGGGGACTGGACGACCCGGATGTTGGGATCGGTGTAGACCGGCTTGGAGACGACGACCGGTCGGGGGGCCGGCGCCGCTACCGCCACGGGCGCCGCCACCGCCACCGGCTTGGCGACCACGGCGGCCGTCGGCGCGGGGACCCAGTGGCCCTCGACCCAAACGATCTTGCCGGGCCGGGTGACGTAGCGGGCGGGGATGTAGCGGGGCGAGCCGATCAGCGGTTTCTCCCAACGGGCCGGCACCATCTCGACGACGTCGGGCTTCTTCTCGAATCGGCCGGCCACCCAGACGACGCCGGCCGACTGGGTCACCACCACCGGCGGGGCCGCGACCACGACCGGGGCCGGAACGGCCTGGGGCACGACGATCGCCCCACCATCCCCTTGCTCCACGATGGCTTCGCCCTGGACCACCATGGCATCGTCCGGGGCCGTATCGCCTTGCGGCGGGGTACCCGGCAAGATTTCGCCCGCGGGGACGGGTACCTGGGCGGGGGCGGGCGTCGGTGCCGTTTGTGGCCTTTGGGGCTTCACCACGGACGGACGGCGGGGCGGCGGCACCGGGCTGGTGGCCGGCTCGTCGGCGGGCGCGATCGGGTCCAGGGGCGGCAATCTGTCGTTCCGGGGGGCCTGGGTCCCGGGCATCGGGTCCAGGGGCGGCTCGGGCGCCGGGCCCGGATCTTGCGCCAGGGCCATCGCGGGCAGCCAGGCCAGGGCGACGGGGGCGATCGAACGAATCAGCCGGTACGAGCTCGGCATCGAAGGCACCTCCCATGTTGAACCGGCGCGGCCGATCGGCCGAAAACCGGCTTCGACGCTCTCCAGTACGCCCCCGGCCCCGGGGTTGTTGGGTTCCGATCCCGAATCCCGACCGAGGGCGCCCGCCGTGACCCGGGGAACCGCCCGGGTCGACAGGGATCGCGCGATTCTTGCGGACAACGAGAATTTCGTCCAGCCGAAAGGTCCACCCCATCCCCCGGCCTTCGCGCGGGGCGCGCGAAGAACGCCGCGGCCCCCGCGCGGGGGGCCGCGGCGGTCTTATCGGGAGGGCCGGGGGCGATCAGAGCCGCTTCTTCTCGAGCTGCATGTTCAGCCCGAGGCCGCGGATCTCGTTGGTGAGCACGTCGAAGCTGGCGGGGGTGCCGGCCTCGAGGGTGTTCTCGCCCTTGACCATGCTCTCGTAGATCTTGGTGCGGCCCTCGACGTCGTCGGACTTGACGGTGAGCAGCTCCTGGAGGATGTAGGCGGCGCCGTAGGCCTCCAGGGCCCAGACTTCCATCTCGCCGAACCGCTGGCCGCCGAACCGGGCCTTGCCGCCCAGCGGCTGCTGGGTGATGAGGCTGTACGGGCCGGTGGCGCGGGCGTGGATCTTGTCGTCGACCAGGTGGTGGAGCTTGAGCATGTAGATATACCCGACCGTCACCTTCTGGTCGAACCGCTCGCCGGTGCGGCCGTCGTAGAGCTGGGCCTTGCCGTTCTCGGGCAGGCCGGCGTCGACGAGGCACTGGCGGATCGTCTCCTCGCTGGCGCCGTCGAAGACGGGGCAGATCGCCTGGAAGCCGAGCTTGGCGGCGGCCCAGCCCAGGTGGGTCTCGAGGATCTGGCCCACGTTCATGCGGCTGGGCACGCCCAGCGGGTTGAGCAGGATCTCGAGGCTGGTGCCGTCCTCAAGGAACGGCATGTCCTCCTCGGGGAGGATCTTGGCGATGACGCCCTTGTTGCCGTGCCGGCCGGCCATCTTGTCGCCGACGGAGATCACCCGCTTGGTGGCGATGTAGACCTTGACCATCTGGAGGACGCCTGGAGGGCAGCTCATCGTCGCGTTTCCAGGCTGTTCAGCTTCCGGTCGCGCTCGTCGCGCTGGGCCTCGATCCGCGGCAGGTACTGGCGGACGACCTTGCGGGCCTCCTCGGTCCGCGTGGGGCTGCGGAGGTCGAGCAGTTCCAGCTTGAACTTCTCGCTCTCCTCGGCCAGCTTGATCGGGTCCTTCTCGCGGCCGAACGGGCGGTTGGTCTCGGGGCTGACGACCGGGCCGCCGAAGACCTCCTCGAGCGCCTTGATCATCGCGCGGTATTCTTCGCCCACGCGGACGCTCTCGGCGTGCTCGGTGTCCTTGAGCTCCTTCTCGAAGACCTTGCGCTCTTCCTCGCTGAGGCTCATCCGGCGGCTGAACCGCTGGGTGTTGATGACAATCCCCTCGACGCCGGAGGGGACTTCCAGCGAGTCGTTCTTCACGTCCTCGCCGGCCCGGCCGAAGATCGCGTGCAGCAGCTTCTCTTCGGGGGTCAGCTCGCTCTTGCTCTTGGGGGCCACCTTGCCGACGAGGATATCGCCCGGCTTGACGTAGGTGCCGATCCGCACGATGCCGTTGTCGTCGAGGTTCCGCAGGGCCTTCTCGGAGACGTTGGGGATATCCCGCGTGAACTCCTCGCGGCCCAGCTTGGTCTCGCGGATCTCGATCTCGAACTCTTCGATGTGGATCGACGTGTAGACGTCCTGCTTCACCAGCTTCTCGCTGATGATGATGGCGTCCTCGAAGTTGTAGCCGTCCCACGACATGAAGCCGACCAGGACATTCCGGCCCAGCGACAGCTCGCCCTTGAACGTGGCGGCGCCGTCGGCGATCACCTCGCCGCGGGCAACCTGCTGGCCGACCGTCACGATCGGCTTCTGGTTCAGGCAGGTCCGCTCGTTCAGGCCGACGTATTTCCGCAGCTTGTGGACGTGCGTCTCGTCGATCACGACCTTGGTCGAATCCACGGCCGTGATGACGCCGTCGACCATGGCGCGGACCAGCATGCCGCTGTTCCGGGCCACGTCGCGCTCCAGGCCGGTCGCCACGATCGGAGGCTCGGTGATCAGGAGGGGCACGGCCTGGCGCTGCATGTTCGAGCCCATCAAGGCCCGGTTGGCGTCGTCGTGCTCCAGGAACGGGATCAGGCCGGCGGAGACGCCCACCATCTGCTTGGGGCGAGATGTCGACGTACTCGACCTGGTCGACCGGGATCGTCACGAAGTCGGACTGGTACCGGGCGATCACCGGGCCCTTGATAACGCCCTGGTCGTCGCGGGGGGCGTCGGCCGGCGCGACGTGGTAGTCGGCCTCCTCGTCAGCGCGGAGCAGCCGCGACCCCCTTGAGGCCCTCGATCGGCTTGCCCTTCTCCACCTTGCGGTACGGGGTGACGAGGAACCCGTACTCGTCGACGCCGCCGTAGATGCCCAGCGAGCTGATCAGGCCGATGTTCGTGCCTTCGGGCGTCTCGATCGGGCAGATCCGACCGTAGTGCGAGATGTGGACGTCGCGGACCTCGAAGCCGGCCCGCTTCCGGTTCAGGCCGCCCGGGCCCAGGGCCGAGAGCCGCCGCTCGTGCGTGAGCTGGGCCAGCGGGTTGGTCTGGTCGACGACCTGCGACAGCTCGCCGCGGCCGAAGAAGTAGTCGATGGCGGCGCTGATCGACTTGGGGTTGATCAGGCCGCGCGGCGTCATGTCCTCGGCGTCCTTGAGGCTCATGCTCCTGGACGGTCCGCCGGAGCTTGAGGAAGCCCTTGCGGAGCTCGTCGGCGGCCAGCTCGTCGATGGTCCGCAGGCGGCGGTTGCCCAGGTGGTCGATGTCATCGACGTGGATCCGGGGGTCGCCCTTGCGGAGCTTGAGCAGGTAGCGGATGGCGTTGACGTAGTCCTTCGATCCAGGGTCATCTGGTCCTCGGGCACGTCCTGCTCGAACTTCCGGTTGATCCGGAACCGGCCGACGCGACCCAGGCGATAGCGATTGGTATCGAAGAACTTCTCGTGGAAGAGCCGCGCGCCTTCTCGAGCTGCGGCGGGTTGCCCGGCCGGAGCCGCTGGTAGATCTTCAGCAGGCTCGTGATCGGTCGTCTTCGTCTTCCTGCATCGACAGCAGGATGAGCGGGTCGCGGACGTCCTTGAGGACTTCGATCGGGCCGATGTCGGCGTCGGCCAGGATCCCGGCCAGGGCCTTGGAGATCGTCGAGCCGCTGCCGGCGAGCACCTCGCCGGAGTTGGGATCGACCACGTCGCCGCAGGCGACCCGGCCTTCGAGCTTCCTGGCCGCCTCGGGGTCGCCGCTCTCGATCGTCTCGGAGTCGTAGAACGCCTTCAGGATGGCGTCGTCCGACGAGTACTCGGGGCTCATCGCCCGCAGGAGCGTGATCGCGGAGAACTTGCCCGACTGGTCGATGCGGACGCCCAACGTGTCCTTCTTGGTAACCTGCAACTCGATCCAGCTGCCCCGCTCGGGGATCACGCGGCAGGCGTGCAGCTTCTTGTCGCTGGCCTCGATCTCGACGACGAAGTCGACGCCGGGGGAGCGGTGCAGCTGGCTGACCACCACGCGCTCGGCGCCGTTGATGATGAACTCGCCGCCGCCGATCATGATCGGCATGTCGCCGAGGTAGACCGATTCTTCGATGTCCTTCTCGCCCTTGTGCAGCTTGAGCCAGACGTGCAGCGGGCGGCCGTACGTCAGGCGGAGCTGCCGGCACTCGTCCGGCTCGTAGCGGGGCTTGCTCAGCTCGTACTTGATGTATTCCAGGCGTAGCTGGCGATCATAGCTCTCGATCGGGAAAATCTCGCGGAAGACCCCTTCGAGGCCCGAGTCGATGCGCGATTCCGGGGCGTCGTCGGCCTGGAGGAAGCGCTCGTAGCTGCGGGTCTGGATCTCGGTGAGGTCGGGCACCGGGTATTCGTCGCGGATCTTGCCGAAGTTCCGGGGCCGGCTGGGTGTGATGCGCCGCACGCTGGACGAGGTCGGCATGACGAGTCGCTCCTGGGAGGTAGGTCGGGCGCGGACCGGGCTGGGGGCGGCCCTCGGCGCGCTGCGGCGCCCCGGCGCCGGTCGGGTGAGGACAGGGCCGGGGCGTGGGCATTCTGGCGGGACGGGGCGGCCGGCCCTCGATGGAGGGGCCGGCCGGGAGGCGGGGTACGGGCCGTCGAATTACTTGATCGACACCGTCGCGCCCGACTCCTCGAGCTCCTTCTTGAGCTTCTCGGCGTCGGCCTTGGCGACGGCGGTCTTGACCGCCTTGGGGGCGGCCTCGACCAGGTCCTTGGCTTCCTTCAGGCCCAGGCCGGTGGCGGCGCGGACGACCTTGATGACGTTGATCTTGTTGGCGCCGAAGTTCTCCAGCACCACGTCGAACTCGGTCTTCTCGGCGACCGGCTCGGCGGGGCCGGTGGATGTCGGGGCCGGGCCCACGGCGACGGCGGCGGCGGCCGCCTTGATGCCGTGGACGGTCTCGAGGTAATCGCCCAGGGCCTTGGCTTCCAGGACGGTCAGCTTGACGATCGATTCGCCCAGGGTGACGATGTTGTCGGCGAAGGTGGGTGCGTCGGTCGACATCGCTCGTGCGATCCTTTCTCTCGGGATGCGTTCGGGGTTCCGAACGGGGACAGGTTCTCAACCGCCACGAATATTTCCGGGTATCCGAACCGGGCACGCGGCCCGGGATGATCGTTGCAACGGGGCAGGGGGCGGGCCGCGATCAGCCGGCCTCGGGGGCGGCGGCCCCTTCCTCCGACGCGGGGGCCTCGGCGCCCTCGGACATGGTCTTGAGCTGGCCGAGCAGGCCGGAAGCCGGCGCGTTGGCCAGGGAGACGATCCGCTGGGCCGGCGCGATCGCCAGCGCGGCAACCCGGCCGATCAGCTCCTCCCGGCTGGGAAGCTTGGTGATGTCCTCGACCTGGGCCGGGCCGATGATGATGCCATCGACGGCGCCGCCCTTGATCTCGGGCTTCTTGAGCTTCTTGACCTGGTCGGAGATCTCCTTGGCCAGCTCGGCCACGCCGTCGCCGCCCCAGACCGCCACGGTCGGCCCGGCCAGGAACCGGTCCAGGCCGCCCAGGCCCATGTCGGCGAACACCCGGCGGGCCAGCGTATTCTTCAGGGCCCGCAGGCGGATCTTCTTCTTGCGGAGGTGGAGGCGGAGCTTGTTCTCCGCCATCGCGTCCAGCCCCTTGAAGTCGAGGATCAGCACCGACCGGGTGTCGCCCAGGTCGGCCTTCATCTGATCCATCATAATTTCTTTGACGTACTTGCTCATCTCCGGTGGTCCCGACTCCTGATTCCCGCCGGGGCGGGGGTGGTTCCGTTACGCCAGGACCCGGATGCCCGGGCTCATCGTGGCCGACAGGGTGATGCTGCGGATGTACTGACCCTTGGCCGCCGCGGGCTTGACCGAACGCAGGTGCGTCAGGAACGTGCTGATGTTGTCGATCAGCTGCTCGTCCGAGAAGCTGATCTTGCCCACCGGCGCCGCCACGTTGCCGCCCTTGTCGTTGCGGAACTCGATCTTGCCCGCCTTGAACTCCCGGACCGCCGAGGCGATGTCGGTGGCCACCGTGCCCGAGCGGGGCGACGGCATCAGGCCGCGGGGGCCGAGCACCCGGCCCAGCGGGCCGACCACGCCCATCATGTCGGGGGTCGCCAGGGCGACGTCGAAGTCCATGACGCCCCCCTTGATCTGCTGCGCCAGGTCGTCGGCCCCGACGATGTCGGCGCCGGCGGCGCGGGCCGCCTCGGCCTGGTCGCCCTTGGCGAAGACGGCCACGCGCACCGCCTTGCCGATGCCGTGCGGCAGGGCCACCGAGCCGCGGACGTTCTGGTCGGACTGGCGGGGGTCGATCCCCAGGTTGGTCGAGACCTCGACCGTCTGGTTGAACTTCGTGGTGCCGAACTGCTTCAGCTGCTTGACCGCGTCGGCCAGCGGGATCGGGTCGGCTTTCGAATCGACCTGGCTCGCCAGTGCCCGATAGCGCTTCGAGTGCTTGGGCAAGTGGGGTCGCTCCCTTCGGGGGGCTGCCGCCGGTTGGACATCCGCGGGCCCGGCGGGCGGTCGCACCGGGGCGGGGTGGATTCGGCATGGGCGGCGAGGGAATCGAACCCCCACCCGGCCCTTATAAGGAGCCTGCTCGGACCACTGAGCTAGCCGCCCGTCACCCGCAAGGGAGGGGACGGGCGGATATCACGAAGCCCGAGTGGGCGAAGTCGGTCATCCCTTGACCTCGATGCCGGCGCTCCGGGCGGTGCCGGCGATGATCCGGCAGGCATGGTCGATGTCGCGGGCATTCAGGTCGTTGAACTTGGTCTCGGCGATCTTGCGGACCTGGTCCATGGTCACCGAGCCGACCTTGACCTTGTTGGGCGTGGCCGAGCCCGAGGCGACCGCGGCGGCCTGCTTCAGCAGCACGGCGGCGGGGGGGCTCTTGGTGATGAATTCGAAGGTCCGATCGCTGTAGATCGTGATCTCGACGGGGATCGTCGTCCCCTTCATCTCCTTCGTCCGTTCGTTGAATTGCAGGACGAACTGGCCGATGTTCACGCCATGCTGGCCCAGCGCCGGCCCGACCGGCGGGGCGGGGGTCGCCTGCCCGCCGGGGCACTGGAGCTTCACCTTCGCCGTCATCACCTTGGCCATCGCGATCCCCTCGGGAAATGCCGTCGTGATCGTGAACCGGGACGGGCCGGTCCCCGCCCGTCCGCTCGATTCGGATCAGATCCGTTCCACCTGCCAGTATTCCAGGTCCACCGGCGTCGGCCGGTTGAAGATGATCAGCATCACCTTCACCAGGCCCCGCTGCTCGATGACGTCCTCGACGGTCCCCTCGAAGTTCTCGAACGGGCCGTCCTTGATCTTCACGCGGTCGCCCCGCTCGAAGTCGAACTTGATCGGCGTCGGCTTCTCATCCTTGGTGGTTTCCTGGCCCAGCATCTTGTTGACTTCGTCGGCCGTCATCTTGGTCGGGGTGCCGTGGGCGCCGACGAAGTCGCCGACCCCGGGGGTCTCCCGGACCACGAACCAGGTCCGCTCGTTCAGCTCCATCTCGACCATGATGTAGCCGGGATAACTCTTGCGCTCGACGATCCGCTTCTTGTTGTTGCGGATCTCGGTGATCCGCTCCGTCGGCACCACGATCCGGCCGAAGTAGCGTTGGAGGCCCTGGATCTTGACGCGGCGCTCCAGCGCGTCGCGGATCGTATCCTCGCGGCTGCTCTGCACCTTCAGGACGTACCAGACGAGCTGGATCGGCTCTTCCTCGTCGTCATCCGGCACGATCGCCGCGGGCGCCTCGGCCACGGGCGCGGGTTCCGGCTCCGGCGGCGGTTCGGGATCGAGCCGGCCGCCGTCGGGCGCCGACTCCTCGACCTCGAACAGGTTCGACGGGCCGAGCGTGGGGTGCGCGCCTTCCGGGGTGCCGGGCGGGGGCTCGGGGGTCGGTTGACTCATGGGAGGGGGCGCCACGCTGGGAGTGAGGGAAGGAATCGGCAGGGGTATCGGGTCGGGGCGTCTTCGGGGCTACCGCGGCCGTCCGGCAATGACGCGGACCGGGAGGCTTCCCCCGGCCCGCGAGAGGCCCGCGATCGGTCGCAGGCCTGTTCCTTTCGGTCCCCGCCCGGATCAGGCGGTCGAGCCGAAAGCCCCGTTGCCGGTGAATTTGAGCACCCCGATCGTCTCGAGCAGCTTCATCCAGAGGAAATCGACGCCGAAGAGGTAGACCGACATCAGCAGGACCGTGACCAGGACGACGCTGGTCGCCCGGTAGAGGTCCTGCTTGCTGGTCCACGAGACCTTGTTCATCTCGGCTTCGGTGGCGATCAGGAAATCGACGAACGGCGGGTACTGCAGGACCCGGATGATCAGCCAGGCGAAGCCGGCGGCCAGCAAGGCAGGTACGCCGAACCGGCTGAACATGCTGTTCGAGGTCGACTTGAGGTACTCGAACAGGCGATAGAGGCCGATCGCGGCGGTCGCGCCCAGGCCGATGCCGGTCCAGAGCCGGGCGTACCAGCCCTGATGGGGCTTGTACCAGGTCGTTTGCAGCAGATTGGCGAAGAACGGGGCGACCTTCTGGCCGATCAGCCGCATACCCGACGGCTTGGGCGCGGGAGCCTTGCCCGGCCTGGCGCCCGCCTTCGAACCCGCCGATTCGCCCTTGACCTTCCCCATGCCCCGCCCCTTTTCCGGGAGGCCGGCGACCCGCCCGGGTCCCGGGCCGTGCCCGTCGAAGCCGCCACGCCGCCCGAACCGAAACGAATCGACCCCGGCCGAACACGAGAGGAGGGACTCGAACCCCCAACCTGCGGTTTTGGAGACCGCTGCTCTACCAATTGAGCTACTCTCGTAACGGACGCCGGCCGGGCGGGGCCTCGCCCCCCCGGCCCGCGCCGATCACTTCTTCCGCGATTCCTTGTGCGCGGTGTGCTTGCGCTCCCGCTTGCAGTACTTGCTCCGCTCCAGGCGATCGGCCCCCCGGGTCTCCTTCTGGACCCGGTAGTTGCGGTCGCCGCAAGTGGTGCATTCCAGCCAGACGTATTCTCGCATGACGGTACTTCGCGGGAAAAAGGTGCGGGGGGTGGAAGGAGAAATCTCGGGCCGGCCGCGCCCCGGGGCGCGGCCGAGGGGCCGGGATTACTGGAGGATCTTGGTCACGACGCCGGCGCCGACCGTCTTGCCGCCCTCGCGGATGGCGAAGCGGAGCTTCTCTTCCATCGCGATCGGCGTGATCAGCTCGACGGTCATCTTGATGTTATCGCCCGGCATGCACATCTCGGCTTCCCGGCCGTCCTCGGACAGCAGGTTGAGCACGGTGCCGGTCACGTCGGTGGTGCGGAAGTAGAACTGCGGGCGGTAGTTCTTGAAGAACGGCGTGTGCCGGCCGCCCTCGTCCTTCGACAGCACGTACACCTCGCACTCGAACTTGGTGTGCAGGGTGATCGAGTTCGGCTTGCAGATGACCTGGCCGCGCTCGAGCTGGTTCTTTTCCACGCCGCGGAGCAGCACGCCGACGTTATCGCCCGCGTGGCCCTCTTCCATCGTCTTCTGGAAGGCCTCGACGCCGGTGATCGTCGAGTTCAGCTTGACGCCGAAGCCGATGATCTCGACCGGGTCGCCCACCTTGCACCGGCCGCGCTCGACCCGGCCGGTGCCGACCGTGCCGCGGCCCTTGATCGAGAACACGTCCTCGACCGGCATAAGGAACGGCTTGTCCAGCTCGCGGGCCGGCTCGGGGATGTAGGAGTCCATCGCCGCGACCAGGTCGAGGATCGGCTTGGCCTCGGGGCCGGTCGGGTTTTCCAGGGCCGGGCGGCCGCAGCCGCGGATGATCGGGATCTCGTCGCCCGGGAACTTGTAGTGCGTCAGCAGCTCGCGGAGTTCCATCTCGACCAGCTCGAGCAACTCGGGGTCGTCGACCAGGTCGATCTTGTTCAGGAACACGACCAGGGCCGGCACGCCGACCTGCCGCGCCAGCAGGATGTGCTCGCGGGTCTGCGGCATCGGGCCGTCGGCGGCCGACACCACCAGGATGGCGCCGTCCATCTGGGCGGCCCCGGTGATCATGTTCTTGATATAGTCGGCGTGGCCCGGGCAGTCGATGTGGGCGTAGTGCCGATTCTCGCTCTCATATTCGACGTGCGACACGGCGATCGTCACCGTCTTGGTGGCGTCGCGGACCGTACCGCCCTTGGCGATCTCGGAATACTCCTTCGCCTTGGCCTGGCCCTTGGCGGCCAGCACGGCCAGGATCGCGGCCGTCAAGGTCGTCTTGCCGTGGTCGATGTGTCCGATCGTGCCGACGTTGACGTGCGGCTTCGTCCTAACGAAGGTTTCCTTGGCCATCGTTGCTCCCGTCGTCTCTGGATAGCGGAGACGCGGGAGACTCGGGCCCGCGTCCTGAACTCGGCGCTGCACCACGTGAACGTAGCGGACGCCGGGGGCGGGTCGCCCCGCGAGGGGCGGACGCGCCGGCCGGCGAAAGCTGCCTCTGGGACTCGAACCCAGGACCTCGTCCTTACCAAGGACGCGCTCTACCGACTGAGCCAAGGCAGCATAAGGTCGGGGGAAATCGGCCGTGATTCGTGCGTTCGGTCGGGGGAACTCCGCGGATCGGCTGCAAGAGCGGGTGATGGGAATCGAACCCACGTTGCCTGCTTGGAAGGCAGGTACTCTACCATTGAGTTACACCCGCGTGGGAGGCAACTCGGCCGGTTCATCAGGGCGTCGTTCGGTTCCTGTTGCGGATGAAGCGGGTCGTCTCCGGATCAACGCCACGGTGAATGGGTGGAGCAGGATTCGAACCTGCGAAGGCAGTGCCACCAGATTTACAGTCTGGCCCCTTTAGCCACTTGGGTATCCACCCGGGATGCATCGCGGAGCAGGGCAACTTCCGATCGCCCCTGGGCAGAGCTGGCGGTGAGAGTCGAACTCACAACCGTCGGTTTACAAAACCGATGCTCTGCCGGTTGAGCTACGCCAGCATGCCGCGAGCCGTGAAATTCCCAAATATACCATCAAGTTCGTCGGTTGCAAGTCCTCTTGGGCCATCTGCTCGCCCGGTCGTTCCGTCCCTACCGGTGATCGCGTCGGGATTTGCCGAAGGGTCCGGCCAACCCTCGCGGTTGCCCGATACCGAAAGCGTGCCGACACAATCGCTGGCGTGGCACGCACGAAGGACGATTTTAGGCGCCGCCTCGGGTTGCGATCAAGGCCCTGGCCCCGAAAACCGGGCGAATCTCGCCAACCCAACTCAAGGACCCAACCCCGGCGGGGGCGGTTCGCCCTTTTCCGCGGGGCGATCAAGGAATCGGCAGGTCGAGCTTCTGGTCCCGGGCGAACTTGCGGAGCTTGTCCTGGGCCCTCGACTCGATCTGGCGGACCCTTTCCTTGGTGATCCCCAGGGCCCGGCCGAGCTGTTCGAGCGTCTGCTCGTGGGCCCCGTTGATGCCGAACCGGCTGACGATGATCTGCCGCTCCCGATCGTCGAGCTTGCCCAGCATCCCCTTGACCGCCTCCTGCATCCGCTTCTGGGCCGATTCGTACTCGTGCTCGTCGATTCGCGTGTCGGCGGCCGTCTCGAACATCTCCTCGTGGCCGGTGACGAACCGGTCGCGGCGGTAATTCTCCTCCGGGATCGTCCGGGCGAAGTTCTTCATGATGGCCCACGAGGCGTAGGTCGAGAACTTGTTGCCGCGGCTGAAGTCGAACTTTTCCACGGCCCGGATCAGGCTCATGTTGCCGTCGCTGATCAGCTCGAAGAAGTTGTTGGACGGGCCGACGTGCCGCTTGGCGATCGACACGACCAGCCGCAGGTTGGCCCGAATGATCTGGTTCTTGACCGCCAGAGCGGCCTCCTGGAGCCGCTCGATCTCGTCGAGGTCGGTCGATTTGGCCCGGGCCGGGTCGAGCCCTTGCCTCAGGACGCTGGCCTGGTGCCTCAGGAAATTCATCTGGCGGAACAGGTGGGCCTCCTGCTCCCGGGTGAGCAGGGGGACCTCATAGAGGCTGGCCAGGTAAGGCGGCAATCCCTTGGGGGCCTTCAGCTTGCGGACCGACCGCGGGTCGGACGGGACCGGCATCGGGGCCAGGATCTCGGCCGACGAGGCGGGATCGATAAAGGAAGGATGGTCGATGTACTCGAACTTCAATTCCAGGAGGCGGCGGGCGCGCTGCTCGTTGATCAGCCGGTAGATGCTCGACCGGGTCCGGCCGAACTGGCGGGCCAGCGATTCGGCCGAATGCCCGCGGCGGAAGAGGCGATAAATTTGGGACTTCTGGACGTCGTCCAGCGTGCCCCCGGCGGCGGGGAACAGGGCCCGGTCGGGATGATCCCGGTCGTAGGCCTTGAGGGTCAGGCGGATCGTCTCCGGGGCCCGGCCCACGGCCCGAGCGACCCGGCGGGCGACCTCGGTGAGGCTCATCGGTCCCATCTCGGCAAGGCGGCGGGCCCGGCGGATGATCTCGTCCCGCTCGGTCTCGTTCAGGTGGTGGAACCGGCTGCCCCGCGCCACCTGCTCGTGATGCCCCGCCACGAATCGCTGGACGCTGGATTCCAGGAAGCCAACCTTCGTGCGGCCGTTGATCATGAACCGGCGCGCCACCAGGCCCTGGCGACGCCAGCGGTTGATGGTCCGGGTCGTGACATTGTATTTGCGGCTCAGGCCCTCGACGGTCATCACCGGCTCGGTCGCCTGCTCGGCCGGGAGCTTCAGGTCGCCCGAAAGATCCTCGATGAACGCCCGCAGGTCGTGCCGAACGTCGCGGCCTTCCAGCACCAGGTCGGGCGACGCCTCCGGGCGGTAACCCTTGATCCGAAACCAAAGATATTCGTAAGGATAGGACCGACCCGCCTCGATCTCTTCCAGCAAACCTTCGGCACGCTTCAGCAGGTTCTGGACCTCGTCCCGGGGCGCGAACCGGGCTTGCTGCTCCTTGAGCTGCCTCAGCGCCGGATGCCGGTATGTGATGCTCATCGACTCGATCCTTGGCCGCTGGGGGGGCCGACAAGACAATTGTAAGACGCTGGGCCCCCGAGGGAATTCGGTCGTGGCGTCGGTTTCTTGGGTCGGTTGTCCGAGGCTTCCGGGTTTCCCCCGAGGGATGCGATCCGGGGGGATTCCGCGGATGCCCAAATGAGGGGACGCACGACGTGATTCCCTACCTCCATTAGACGTCCCCGCGGCGACATTTGTGCGCCCCGAGTTGCTCGGAATCCGTCGATTTCCGGCCGCGTTGCCTGTCTTACGTCACAAGCATGCATGTTGTGACCGCCGCCGTTGACAGGCCCGGGAGGTGGGCTAGACTGGGCCGTCCGCGAGGCGACAGGCGCCGCCGCCGGGGTTCCTGAGGGGTAATCCGATATGGTTAACGGAATAGCCGCGGCGATCGGCACATGGGCCCTGTTGGCCGGCCCGTGGGCCGATCGCGACGCCGTGGAACTTCGCGAGCGGGGGAAGCCGGGGCAGGTCACTCGGTTTGTCCTGAGTTTGAAGGCGGAGGGCAAGACCTTGCCGCCGCTCCCTCCGGGCAAGCCGGGTTCCCAACCCTTACCCCTGAAGGTGGAAGGTCGGTGCGAGGGGTGGGAGAAGCTGCTGGAAGTCGATGCAACGGGCGTGCCGATGAAGGCGGCACGGTCCATCCAGAGGGCCGCCGCGGCGATCAACTCGGAGTTGCGGCCGACGACGACCGCGTTGCGGCAGGAGGTCTCCCTGCTGCTGGCCGAACGCCGGGAAGGCGCCACCTTCCTGATGAGCCCCGGGGGGCCCCTGACCCGCCAGGAGCTGGAGGTGGTGCAATGGCCCGCCGACCCGATGGCCCTCGCGCTGCTGCTGCCCGCCAGGGCGGTGAAGGTGGGGGATCGCTGGGAGCCCGGCGCCGAGGGCGCACGCTCGCTGTCGGGATATGACGCGCTCGCCTCGAACGGCCTGTCGGCCACGCTGGAAGCGTTGGATGAGGCCTCGGCCCGGATCAAGATCGCGGGCAAGGTCCGGGGGGCGACCCTGGGGGCGGAGGGCGAGATCGATTGCGATGGCACCCTGTGGTTCGACCGCCGAGAGGCCCGGGTCCGCAAGCTGGAGTTGCGGAGGACCGAGGACCGCAAGCCAGGCCAGGTCGAGGCGGGGCTCGACGTCCGCAGCGTGCTGGTCGTAAGCCGGGAGCCGGCCGAGACCCCCGCGGAACTGGCCGATGCCGCCCTGGCGGGGGTCGTCAACGGCGTGGATCGGTCCCTGGAATTGCTCCGTTTCAGCCCCCCCGGGGGCGGCTACACGCTCTATCATGATCGCGACTGGCACCTGTCGTACGACGATGCCCGCAAGTCGGTCCTGAAGCGGCTCGACCACGGCGAGCTGGTCGCCCAGTGCAACCTGTCGATCGGACCCAACGCGGGCAAGGATCGCCACCAGGACCCCCGCCAGTTCCAGGAGGACGTCCGCGCGGCGCTGGGCAACCGATTCGGCAAGGTCCTGCTCGCCGGCCCGGTGGAGGAGCCCCGGGACGGCCTCTTCCGATTCCGCATGGTGGTGCAGGGTCAGGTCGAGCAGGTCGGCGTGATCTGGATCTATTATTTGATCGCCAACCCCGACGGCGACCAGTTGCTGGCCACATTCACGATGGCCCAGGCGCAGGCCGAGCGGTTCGGCGAGCAGGATTTGGGTATGATCGGGTCGTTGAGCTGGCCCGGCTCGGCGGCCGCCGGGGCCGATCGGCCGCGCGGGGCACCTTGACGCCGAAGCGACGCCGGGGGGGAATATCGATGAAAGGGATGCAGAAGGGCTGGGCCACGATCGGGGCGATCGCCCTGGCTTGCGGGATCGCCGCCGCGTCCCATCCCGCCGCAGCCCAGGGGACCGACGCCAAGCCCCAGGCGAAGGAGGTTGCCAAGGGGGGCCCGAACGACCGCTATCGCTTCTACGAGAAGTACGCGTTGAAGCCGCAGGCCGATGAAATCTCGTCTTACCGCGTCGGCTTCCGTGAGACCATCAAGGTCGTGATCGATGCGGCGGCGGGCGGGGCGCCGGAGCGGAAGGAATTCAGCCGCGCGGCGGTCTGGACCGAGAGCCCCGCCCAGCTCGGCGGCCTGAACCAGGACCGCGTGATGGCCGTGGTCCGGCATACCGAGAAGATCCGGGCCAATCCCGATCCGCGGCTCAATCCCAACGACCCCCCCCTGCTGGAAAGCACCGACCTGTTCGTCCGATTGACCGGCGGCTATCCCCAGGTCCTGATCCTGGCGCCGGCCCGATCGCTCCGGGTCGAGGAGTATCGGTTCCTCTCGATGTGCCCGTTCGTGCCCGACCTGGGCACCCTGCTGCCCGAGGGGGCGGTCCACCTCCAGGATACCTGGGCCGTCAATCGGTCGGCGGTGCAGACCCTCGTCTCGGGCGTCAACGGCGCCGTGGCGATCGCCGGCAAGCTCGATCGGATCGAGCCCACGCCCGACGGCAAGCAAAAGGCGACCTTCGAGATCCGGGGTACCGCGCAAACGGCCTTCGGCGAGGCGCAGGTCCGTGCCGAGGCCGATTTCCTCATCGAAAAGCTCTGGATCCGCCCCGCCCCGGCCGGCACCAAGACGGCCCAGGCCGCGGGTGCCCCGCTCCAGGCCCAGGGGGTCATGGTCCGCCTCTCGCTCGCCCAGGAAGACCTCCGCGTGCCGGTCGGCGAGGGGCGCCGGAAGCAGGACATCCGGCGCGAAGTGCTGATCGAACGCCAGTTGCAGTTCGACGGCGAACCGCCCAAGCTGCCCGCCGAGCTGCCCAGGCCGACGGCCGAGAATTCCTGGCTGCTCTTCCACGAGCCCAAGGGGAAGTTCCAGGTCCGCTACCCGCAGGAGATGCGGGGTACGATCGAAGGTCCCAACGAATACAGCCTCCAACGGACCCGGCGGGAAGGCGAGGATCGGATCCGGATCAAGCTGACCGTCGACGAGCAGCCCAAGCCCGACCAGTTCATCGCCGAGCTGAAGGCCCGATGGGCCGACCTCAAGGTGCAGGCCCAGTCCGGCGGCCCGGCCGAGGCCCTGCCCGAGGACGAATGGCTGGGGATGAAGGTCTACCGGGGCGACGCCCTGCTACGCCTGCCGCAGAACGGGGCCGGCCTGGGCATCGGCCCCAACGGCGCCAGCCGGTTATTCTTCTACGGCTACGCGATCCAGACCGGCACCAGGTACGGCATGAAAGTCGAGGCGTCCACCACCTCCGACCCCTCGGCGCCTTTCCGCGACGAGGTCGAGGCGATCCTCAAGACGCTCAAGTTCGGCGATGGGGCGGACGCGGGCCTGGGCAAGCCCTGACCCTCGCCGACCGCTCAGGCCGGATCCGAGGCCAGGGCCGTCGCCAACTCCCCAGCCAAACGGGCGTTGGCGACGATCAGGGCCCGGTTGGCAACCAGGGCCTGCCCGTCGGTCCAGCGTCGGATCCGGTCGAGCAGGAAGGGGGTCGTCGACGGGCCCGAGATGCCCGCCTCGCGGGCGTCCCGGTGGGCCGATTCGAGCGCCCGGGCCATCGCTTCGGGATCGATCGCCACGTCGGCCGGCGGCGGCTGCGCGAAGACGATCGCGCCGGGCAATCCCAGCCCCCGGTGGGCCCGGACCATCGCCGCGGCCTGGCCGGCCGTATCGACGCGGCCGGGCAGGGGCAGGCCGGTGCTGGCGACCAGGAAGCCGGGCAGGGTGTCGGTCCCGTAGCCGACGACGGGCACGCCCAGGGTCTCCAGCAACTCAAGGGTCGCGGGCAGGTCGAGGATCGACTTCGCCCCCGAACAGACCAGGGCCATGCCGTCGGCCCGGGCCAGTTCGTCCAGGTCGTTGGAAACGTCGAAGCTCCGGGCCGCGTCGGGGTGGACGCCGCCGATCCCGCCGGTCGCCATCGCGCCGATGCCCGCCATCCTCGCCAGGCGGAGCGTGGCCGAGACCGTCGTCGCGGCCGATCGCCCCCGAGCTATCGCCGAAGCCAGGTCCCGGCGGCTTGCCTTGAGCACCTCGCCCGGCGGGGCCTCGGCCAGGCGACGGAGTTCGCCCTCATCCAGGCCGATCCGGGTCACGCCGTCGATCACGGCGATCGTGGCCGGCACGGCGTCCGACCCCCGGACGGCAGCCTCCGAGTCCCGGGCCGTCTCCAGGTTCGCCGGCCAGGGCAATCCGTGCGCGATCAGGGTCGATTCCAGGGCGACGACCGCGCCGCCCTTCGCGATCGCGGCGGATACCTCCCCGCTCACAATCATCCTCGCGGTCATCGTGAAGTTCCTGGGATTTTTGGGGCGATCGGCCCGGTTCGAAGGGT
The DNA here is from genome assembly GCA_046350035.1 of Isosphaeraceae bacterium. Taxonomy (GTDB): domain Bacteria; phylum Planctomycetota; class Planctomycetia; order Isosphaerales; family Isosphaeraceae; genus CALLYK01. The sequence goes on from JAXMBD010000052.1 coordinate 44,446, forward strand.
CACGCGGCTGGCGTTCTCGACTATAATCGACGTCATCCCGTTCCGTTCCCCTCGGGTGATCCATCCCGCCCGGTGCCGATGCGCGTGATCCTGGAGGCAGTCGAAGGCCCCCGCTCGGGCCGATCGTTCATCTTCGACCACCACGATATGTTCATCGTGGGCCGGTCGCGTCTGGTCCATTGCCCGATCCCGGAAGACCAGGCGCTCTCCCGCGACCATTTCCTGATCGAGATCAGCCCGCCCCGTTGCGAGCTGCGCGACCTGGGCAGCACCAACGGCACGATGGTCAACGGCCGGAAGGTCGCCCAGGCCAGCCTGAAGTCGGGCGACCAGATCACGGCCGGGTCGAGCACCTTCGCGGTGAAGGTGGAGGCCAGCCCCGAGCCGACCAAGGACGGCAGCTGGGGCGGCGGGCGGCGGGCGTCCGCCGGCGAGATGGGCGGGGTGAAGGTCCGGTGCGCCGTCTGCGGCTGCGAGGCGCCGCCGGAGATCGAGATCGCCCTCGGGTCGTCGAGCGATCGCGGCACCACGGTCCACTGGCTCTGCGACGTCTGCCGGACCGACATCCACGAGCCGGGGCTCCAGCAGGTCGTCACCCATTACACGATGATCCGCGAACTGGGCCGCGGCGCGATGGGGGTCGTCTACCAGGCGCGGCACAACCAGACCGGCCGGATGGTCGCCCTCAAGCTGATCGTCCCCGAGAGCGCCGCGGCCCGGTCGGCCGTCGACCGGTTCCTCCGCGAGATGTCGGTCATCAGCCAACTGAAGCACCCCAACATCGTCGAGTGGCTGGAGCAGGGGATCACCCGCGGCCAGTTCTGGTTCGCGATGGAGTACGTCGAGGGGAAGAACCTCGATGAGCTGGTCCAGCAATACCAGGGCCAGTACCCGATCCAGCACGCCTGCCGGATGGCCAACCAGGTGCTCAAAGGGCTGGAGCATGCCCATTCGCTGGGCTTCGTCCACCGCGACATCAAGCCCGAGAACATCCTGATCGGCCAGGGGCCCAAGGGGCTCGTCGCCAAGATCTCCGACTTCGGCCTGGCCAAGAGCTACCGGAGCCTGGGCTTCTCCGGCCTGACCTTCTCCGGCGAGATGCGGGGCACGATCCCCTACATGCCGCCCGAGCAGGTGCTCGACTTCAAGTCGGTCACCCCCGCCGGCGACCTCTATTCGACCACCGCCACGCTCTACTACCTCCTCTGCGGCCAGTTCATCTACGACGACGTCGAGGGGGCCGACATCATCCGCATGCTCCTGGAAGAGCCCCCCGTGCCGGTCCAGCGGCGTCGCCCCGACGTACCGACCGGCCTGGCCCGCGTCCTGGAACGGGGCCTGGCCCGCGACCCCGCCAATCGATATCCGTCGGCCGCCCAGCTTCGCCAGGCCCTCAAGCCCTACTGTTGAGGGCCGAACGGACAGTGGACCTTTGGAACCGAAGGTCGGGACGTATCCCCAACGTCGGGGTTGGTCCGGGATGACGCCCCCGAACTCGGAGGATTGCGATCAGGCCCTGTCGGACCGGGGCTGCTGGGTCATCACCGCGGCGATGACTCGTTGGTTCGCCCGGCCGATCTGGTCCTCCTGGAGCTGCCGGGCAGCCGCGGGGTCGCGGCCCTTGATGGCCTCGACCAGCAGGACGTGCTCTTGCGTGGCGGCCGTCGCGTCGAGCCCGACATCCAGGCCCAGGTACAGCGGCCGCTGGAGTTCGTCCAGGACCGCCGCAATCAGGGATTCGAGGTGGCCATTCCGACTGGCGTGGGCCAATGCCCTGTGGAAGTGGCTATTGTCCTTCAGGTACTGGACATAAGTGTTGCGGTCGCCCGGCGTATAGCGTAGCTCCACGAGTTTCGCCATGCGTTCCAGATCGGCCGGCGTCGCGCGCTGGGCGGCGAGCCCGGCGGCCGCCGTCTCCAGGATGAGCCGCGATTCGCACAGATCCCGGATCGCACCCTCGGTGATGGGGGAGACCGCATAGCCGGAATAGGGCACCCGGGTCACCAGGTTCTCCTGGGAGAGGCGGCTCAACGCCTCGCGCAGCGGGGTCCGCGAGACCCTCAACTCGTCCGCGATCTCCTTCTCATTCAGGCGCTGGCCCGGCAGGATCGCGCAGGTCAGGATCTGCTGCCTCAGCAGGGTATAGACGCGGTCCGGGAGAGCTTGCGGCGGGCCGAGCAGCGAGTTGAGCTCGGCCAGCGACGGCTGGCGGCCGGTGGGCATGTTGGTAGCCATCGGGTGGAAATGGGGCTCACGGTCTTCGGGAAGCGACTTGATGAACCCCGGATGAATATTGTATACAATATTCCGCAAGGGCCAGGGGGCGTGGTCAACGGGACCATGTTCTTGGCATGACTTGGAACGACCATGGGGGGGAGGGGACCCATGCAAGGATACCTCCCGGCCGGGGCCAGGAATAGCAAGGGCCCGGGCGACGCGACCGATCGCGACCGACCGTCGTCCGTGGCCGTCACGCCCCGGGCAGGCTATCGGCACGCATCCGGCCGGCAAGGAAATCGACCCGAGGGCCCTTCGTGCCCTTCCCTGGATATTCGCCTCGTCGCTCCCCGATCGTTCTGAGCGTCCCCGGCCGTGAACGGCACCCATTCGAGTCCCAATCGGTCGATTTCTAGGAGGTTGTGAAGCACGGGAAAGGTAATTTCCACGCCCCGAACCCCGCCCGCCCGCTCCGAGACCGCCGCAACTGGGCAGGGCCGCGATCCTCGCCCCGGCGGCCCCACCGCGACCATTGCGGATGCCCGGCACGCCGGCCGTCCGGCCCCCGGATCCGCGACCCTCTCCCCGCCATCTCATCCCGTTCCGATCGCACGCTTCCCACATTCGCAGGGAGAAAATCCGATGCGTTCCCCCCGCAATCGAGCGTTCACGCTGATCGAACTCCTGGTCGTCATCGCCATCATCGGCGTCCTGATCGCCCTCTTGTTGCCGGCGGTGCAGCAGGCCCGCGAGGCCGCCCGACGGATCCAGTGCATCAACAACCTCAAGCAACTCGGCCTGGCCGCCGCCAACTATGCCGACACGGTCGGCTGCTATCCCATGGGGGTGGGGACCGTCTCGAGGATGGCCACCAACCCCAGCTACCAGAACGGCCCCTACTACAGCATCGGGCCGATCCTGCCCCTCTTGCCCTTCCTGGAGCAGAACGCGCTCTACTCCGCCCACAACTTCAACGGCTGGGTGATGGAGCCGATCAACAATACGGTCATCTCGGCCGGGATCTCGGGCCTCTGGTGCCCGAGCGACCCGAAGGTCCAGACCAGGGACAGCATCACGATCCTGGCGGGCGTGCCGCAGGTCGTGGCCCATACCAGCTACGCCGGCAGCATGGGGCCGTTCGACATCAACCCCAACTCGCGCGACCTGACGACCTACCCGTATGCGAGGCAGAACCTCGGGGCCTTCTACTTCGCCAGCGCCATATCGATCGCATCGATCACCGACGGGACAAGCAATACGCTCGCCTTCGGCGAGAAGGCGCACGGCCTGCTCGCCGAATCGGCCCGGCCGAGCTACCACTGGTGGGCCTCGGGCGACCGCGTCACCGACGACACCCTGTTCCTGACCTGGCACGGGGTCAACGGCTGGAAGAAGTTCGCGCCGGGTTCCAGCCGCCAATCGATCGCCGTCCGCCGCGACCTGTCGAGCTTCCATCCCGGCGGCGTGAACGTCGCGCTGCTCGACGGCTCGGTCCGCTTCCTGAAGGACACGACCGACTGCTGGCCGATCACCCCGTCGGGGGCGACCGGGATCTCGCTGAACGGCTGGACGATCGTCTATGCCCCGGGCACGAAGCACGGCGTCCTCCAGGCCCTGTCGACGATCGCCTCGGGCGAGGTTATCAGCGCCGACAACTATTGATCCCATCCCCCAGGAGTCATACCCTTGTCACGCACCGTCATGAAGCGGGATCGCGCGGGCGGCACCGCCCTCGCGGTCGGCCTGCTGGCCCTCGCGGCCGCGGGATGCAGCGACGTGCCCGAGGCCGGCTCGATCCAGGTGCCGGCCCTGAGTCGCGAGGGGCCGACCGTGAACCCCAACAACCCGGGGGGGGATACGGTCATCCCGGAGGAAGACAGGGCCCCCGCCAAGGGGGCCCGGAAGCGATGAGATGAACCGCCTCGCCGCGTCCCGCAGGCCCGGGCGTCGCCGGCGGGACGCGGGGGTTCCGCCGAACTCCCGGCCCTCGGCGGCGGCGGGGAACGGGTCGCCTGGGATCGAGGGCGATCCCCGTCCCCGCGACCATCACCGGGGGACGCCGGCCGCGAGAGAACCCCATGCGCATCGATCGATCCTCCCGACATCCGACCTGCAAGGATGACCTCCCGACGCCCGCCCTCCTCGTCGACCTCGACCGCCTCGAGGCGAACATCGAGACGATGGCCGCCCATTGCCGGCGCGAGGGCTGCTCCCTCCGGCCGCACGCGAAGTCGCACAAATGCCCGGAAATCGCCCGCAGGCAGGTCGCCGCGGGTGCTCGGGGCGTCTCGACGGCCACGGTCGCCGAGGCCGAGGCGATGGCCCGAAGCGGGATCCCGGGCGTCCTGCTCACCTCGCCGATCGTCGAGCGGGGCAAGATCGCGCGGATGGTCGACCTCGCCCGGGCCGGATGCGAGGTCCTCCTGGCCGTCGGGCACCCCCGGCAGGTCGAACTACTGGCCGAGGCCGCCTCGGCGGCCGGGACGCGCGTCGATGTCCTCGTGGACCTCGACGTCGGGGACCATCGGTTCGGGATCGAGCCGGGGTCGCCCGCCCTGGAACTGGCCCGCGAGATCGCGCGTCGACATTCGCTGCGGCTCCGCGGCGTCCAGGCCTACTCCGGCCTCTCGTCCCACGTTCCAGGTTACGAGGCCCGGCGACGGGCCTCTCGGGAGGCGATGGGCGGGGCGGTCGAGACGCTCGGGTTGCTCCGCCGTTCCGGCCTGGACGCCGGTTTCCTGTCGTGCGGGAGCACGGGCACCTACGACATCGACAGCCGCCTGCCCGCCGAGGTCGAACTCCAGTGCGGATCGTACGTCTTCATGGACGTCGAATACCGCGCGATCGGGTCTCGGGATGGGGGTGATCTGTACGACGACTTCCGGCGCAGCCTCACCGTCCTGGCCACCGTTGTGAGCACATACGCCGGCCGCGTCACGGTGGATGCGGGCGTCAAGGCATTCGCGACCGAGACATCCTACCGCCCCGAGGCGAGGGATCGCCCGGGCTTGCAGTACGCCTTCTTCGGCGACGAGTTCGGCACGATCTCGGTGCGGCCGGGGGACGCTCCGCCCGCGATCGGCGATCGGATCGAGTTCTATGCCCCGCACTGCGACCCCACGGTCCACCTCTATGACCGGATCCATGCGGTCCGGGGGGATGTCGTGGAGGCCACCTGGGGGATCGTGGCCCGACGCGAAAGGCCCTCCCCCCCGGGCCGCTGAATCGGCCGCCCTCCGCCGCACTTCCCCAGCACGCACGATGGGAGCGAACATGTTTCGGATCGGATTGTCGCATGCACTCGTCCTGGCCTCGTGCGCCTGCGCATCCGGGGCAGCCTCGCCCCAGCGAGAGGTCCCCGAGGGATTCCGGGACGTCAGGGCCCACGTCGAGGGCCTGGTGGAATCCGGCGAGGTCCCTTCCGTGGCCATCGCCGTCCTCCAGGGCGATCGGATCGTCTGGGCCGAAGGCTTCGGGCTGGCCGACCGCCGGTCCGGCGTGAAGGCCACCCCGGACACGATCTATCGCCTCGCATCCGTCTCGAAGCCGATCACCGCGACGGGCCTGATGCTGCTCGTCGACCGCGGCCTGGTGGACCTCGACGCCCCGGCGAACCGCTACCTCCCCGGCGCCAAGCTCTCGGCAAGGGTCGGATCCGCGGACGCCATGACCGTGCGGAGGCTCGCCAACCATTCCTCGGGGCTGCCGCTCCATTACAACTTCTTCTACCAAGGCGGGCGCCGGGCGGCGTCGGTCGACGAGGCGATCGGCCGCTACGGCTTCGCCGCCACCGAGCCCGGCGCGGCCTGGGAGTATTCCAACCTCGGCTTCGGCATCCTGGGTTTCATCGCCGAATCGGTCTCGGGGTCGCCGTGGCGGACCTTCATGGACGGCCAACTCTACGACCCGCTCGGGATGTCGCGGACGTCGGACCGGGTCCGCCCCGGTCACGAGGCCGAGGCGGCCGTCCCCTACGCGCGCGACGTGGCGGGCCGATTCGTCCCCGTCGGCGACTACGAGTTCGATCATCCCGGCGCCTCGGCCGTCTGGAGCAGCGCCAACGACCTGATCCGTTTCGCGCGAATGCACCTGCACGGCGGCGAGCTCGACGGCGTCCGAATCCTGAGCGAGCGGGCGACGAAGTCCATGCAGGAGCCGACCGCCCGCCGGGGCGACGACTTCGCGACGGGCATCGCCTGGGCCGTCACGACCGAACGCGGCCATCGGTGCCTCTCGCATACCGGCGGGATGCCGGGCGTTTCCACGGTCCTGCGGATCTTCCCCGACGATAACTCCGCCCTCGTCGTCCTGATCAACAGCGACACCCACGGCGTGAACCGATCGCTCGCGAACCGGCTCACCCAGGCCCTCTTCCCCGGCGGCAAGGCACAGGCCTCCGCCGCGTCCCCGACGCCGGCAAACCCCTCCATCGCACCGCCCTGGGAGGGAACCTGGGCCGGGAAACTCGCCCATCCCGACGGGGACCTGCGCCTGAAGCTGACGCTGAAGGCCCCGAACTCGGCCCACGCCTCCTGGGATGGCCATACCCCGGTCGAACTCTCGGACGTGGCCGTGCGCGACGGCCGCCTGCACGCGAGGCTCGACGGCCGGCTCCTCGTCCGCCCCGACTACCACGGCGCCGCGAGCATCGAATTCAAGCTGGCGAGGGCCGGCGACCGCCTCGCCGGGGTCGCGACGGCGATCGGGCCCGACTATTACGCCCTCTCCCACTGGGTTGAGCTGGCGAGGGACGCCGATGCCCCGGCCGCCATGGCGCGGCCTGAGTTCGACATCCTGATTCAGGGAGGGCGCGTCGTCGACGGCTGCGGGACCCCCTGGTACGTCGCCGACGTGGCGATCCGGGGCGGCCGGGTTGAGGCCGTCGGCAACCTCGGCGATGCGAAGGCCGCCCGGGTCATCGACGCCCGGGGCCTGGCCGTCGCGCCGGGGTTCATCGACATGATGGGCCAGACCGCCGCCCCGTTCCTCCGCGACCCGCGATCGGGCGACAACCTGCTGACCCAGGGGATCACGACGATCAACGCGGGCGAGGGCGATTCCGATGCCCCGCTGGTGGGCGAGGAAGCGAAGCGGGCCGGCTGGTCGACGACCGCCGAGTTCTTCGCCAGGCTTGAGGCGGCCGGCATGCCGATGAACATGGTCCAGACCGTCGGCCATACGCAGGTCCGCAAGGCCGTCATCGGCGAGGTGGACCGCAAGGCCACGGCCGACGAGATGGGGAAGATGAAGGCCCTCGTCCGCGAGGGGATGGAGGCCGGCGCCGTCGGCCTTTCGACCTCCCTGATCTATCCCCCGGCCGTCTACGCCCCGGTCGACGAGATCGTCGAACTCGCCCGCGTGGCCGGCGAGTACGGGGGCCGCTACTTCACGCACATGCGCAACGAGGGGGACCGCCTGCTGGAGGCCGTGGACGAGGCGATCGCGATCGGCGAACGCGCCGGCACGCCCGTCCATATCTTCCACCTCAAGGCCGCCGGCCAGGCCAACTGGCCCAAGATGGGGCAGGCGATCGCGCGGATCAAGGCGGCCCGCGAAGCCGGCCATCAGGTCGGCGCCGACGTCTATCCCTACCTCAACAACGGCCTGGATTTGTCGTCGTTCATCCACCCCGCCCACTCGGCCGAGGGCCGGTCGGGCCTGCTCCGGAAGCTCGACGACCCGGCGGCCCGGGCCGAAATCCGCCGGGAGATGGAGACGCAGGACGGCTTGGAGAACTGGTATCGCCACGTCGGCCGGGACTGGGAAAACGTGGTCATCGGCGGCCTGACGATCGAGCCCTACAAGGCCCACAACGGCCGGCCGCTGGCCGCCATCGCCCGGGACCTGGGCAAGGACCCGTGGGACGTGTTCTTCGAGGCCTCGAAGGCGGGCGCCTTCGCGTTGCCCCTGAGCATGTCCGAGGCGAACAAGATCGAGGCGATCCGGCAGGAGTTCGTCTCGTTCTGCACCGACGCCGGCCCGTCCGGCTCGACGCTCTCGACCCATCCCCGGGCGTACGGATCGTTCCCCCGGATCCTGTCGCACTACGTCCGGGATCTTGGCGCCCTGTCGCTGGAGCAGGCCGTCGCGCGCATGACCTCGGTCGCCGCGGCCGAACTGGGCCTGTACGACCGCGGTCGCCTGGCGCCGGGCCTCGCCGCGGACCTCGTCCTCTTCGACCCGGGCCGGATCCGCGATCGGGCCACGCTGGGCGAGCCCGCCCGATCGTCGGAGGGCATCCGGTTCGTCCTCGTCAACGGCCGCGTCGTCATCCACGAAGGGCGACCGACGGACGACCGCCCGGGGCGGATCTTGAGGGGGCCGGGCCGCCGCCTGGCGGGCGCCACCGGCGAGAACCCGACCCGGGCGGGGGGCAAGTAAGTACCCCCGGCCAGCCCAACTCGCCGGACTTGAGCCCGGGAGCGGAGGCGGGGTTGTCGAGCCCGACCTTTCTGACGTACAGTGGTACGTCTCTCGGGTCACCGATTCCGGAC
>JAXMBD010000053.1:0-51507 GCA_046350035.1 Isosphaeraceae bacterium
CGACGCCAAACCGCCCAGGATCATGCCGATGGGGGTGGCCGTGCCCAGGGTAAAGAAGCTTCGGGCCGCGGCACCGGTGAGCTGCGGCCATCGGAGCCACTTCAAGGCGCAGGCCATGAGCAAGGGCCAGGCGCCCCACAACATTCGGATGCCATAGAGTACCCAGAAGTTGAGTGTCGAGCCCGGGTTTCGCGAGCGGGCGTCGATCACGGCCAGGGCGATCGAGAAGAACCCGGAGATCGCGAAGATCAAGAGCATCAGGAGCATCAGCGAGCCGACCCGGCCGGTCTCCCAGTCGAACCAGTGCCGCCTCATTTCAAGCCGGCCGGCGGCGTCCTGGACACGCACGGCCGTGCCGGACATCACGCGAACGGTCTTGTGGAACAGGGGCACCCTGCGCGACTGGACTTCGACGACGGCGTCGGCCTCCATCCCGGACGCGATCATCTTCAGAGCGGCCTCGGTCGATTTCTTGCCGCGAAGCTGGGCCTCGACCGGCCCCAGGACCTGGTAGCGGACGTTGGGCCGGTCGCGGATGGCGACCACATCCTTGACCTTCACCCCACCCGTCGCGCCGGGGACGGCGGCAGTCCGATCGCCCACCAGTTCTTCCAGTTGGGCCGCCCAGAGCTTCGCCTTCCGCCAGGAGTTGAGCCGCAGGTCGAACGACTCGTTGAAGAACCGCTCACCCGCGAAGAAGACCCGCAGCGATCGGCCGATATCGATCGGCTCGACCCGCTTGAGGGAACCGACCGGCCAGCGCTTAATCTCGTCCTCGTAGCAGGAATAGAGGTCCCTGGGGGTGAGTACCCAGTATTGCTTCCCGGTCACGAAGGTGAACCGGTCGACGTCGGGCCTCACGGCGGCCTGGAGCAGCACCTCGGGCGCCTCGACGGCCTCGCTGAGGTACTGGCAACCCATCTCCCGGGCGAATGCCTCGCAAGAGACGAACCGGCGGTTCGGGTCCTTTTCCAGCGACTTCATCAGGGCCGCCTCGACGCGGGGGTTCACCGTCGGTAGGACCTTGCGCGGCAGGGTGGGCTTCTCCTGGCGGTGCAGTTGAAGCAGGGCGTGCGGGTCTCGCGCGAGGAAGAGGCGGCGGCCCAGGACCATCTCGTAGACGATCGCCGCCAGGGCGTACTGGTCGGTCCGGCCGTCCGGGGGCAGTTCGGCGCACTGCTCGGGGGCGGCGTAGGCGGGAGTGCCGGCGAATCGCCAGTCCTGCTCGCGGTCGAATTCCTTGGCCAGGCCCAGGTCGAGGATCTTGAACTGGCCCTCGGGGGTCACGCGGATGTTGTCGGGCTTGAGGTCGCGGTGCACCACGCGGCGGGCGTGGGCGAAGTCGAGCGCCTGGGCGATCGGGGCCAGGAACAGCAGCACCTCGTCGAGCGGCAATCGCCCGCCCCGCCGCTCCAGGAATTCGCGGAGCGACATCCCGGGGACGTACTCGAACACGGTGTACGGCCGGCCCGCATGCAGGCCGAAGTCGTACACGGCGGCGATCGCCGGGTGATTCAGGCTGGCGCCCAGGCGGGCCTCGGCCGTGAAGAGCCGTTCCATCAGCCCCTGTTCCTCCGCGGAACGCTCGCGACGCCCAGGGAGCATCACCTTGATCGCCACCGAGCGCCCGAGCCTCCGGTCGGTGCCGAGGAAGACCAGCCCCATGCCGCCCCGCCCCAGCTCGCGGACCAGTTCGTAGCGATCCTGGAGGACAGCCCCGGCGGCGAACGGGGAGAGCCTGCCATCGATTACCCGGTCTTCGATCGCGCCGTCGGCCTTCAGCGCGACATAGGTCAGGGTGCGATCGTCAGGAACGTAGGGCCCGGTGGCATCGGCATCCTCGAGGCCCGGCGGCAGGGACGCGAAGGCGGGCGGGGGCGTGGGTACGACCTCGACCGAAGCCGTCCTCGACGAACCCCGGGTTGGGATCGGGGGCTCGTCGAGGAGTTGATAGACGTCGTCTTGGGACGCCGAATCGATCGTCGCGGGGAGTTGCTCGACGCCGCACCAGGGGCACGCCGAGGCCGCATCTCCGCCGGCTCCCAGGGTCTTGCCGCAAGCAACGCAAGCCGTGGCCATGCGAAATCACCCCCGATCAAGGGAGGGATCGCTGGTGCCAGGCCCTTCCTCGGGCCGACCCCCGCGCGGATATCGGGCCGGTCCTCGACCCCTTCGACGACGGGAACATCGACCTCCGGCGGGCGGACCCGAAGCAAAAAAATCAGTCGGTGGAGCCGGCCATCTCGGCGGGCGCCTTTGCCGGCTCGGCCGGCTTCGACGCCTGCCCCCTGGGCTTGAAGAACAGGATGCTGGCGAGGGGGATCAGCACCATCCCGGCCCAGAAGACCACGCGCGGGACCTGCAGGGGGATCGAATGGACCCAATCGGGCACCGATTCCAGCCAGGCGGGCGGCTCGCCGCCGTGCGGGTTGAGGGCCTTGTGCAGCCCCTCGCCCACCAGGTTCAGGCCGATCCAGGCGACCAGCAGGTAGGCGCCGTCAGCCAGGGCCGGGAACCTTTCCAGGACCCTCAGGAAGACGCCGGCGACGAACCGCATCGCCAGGATCCCCAGGATTCCGCCCACATAAATGATCCAGAGTTTGGTGCTGACGTACAAAACATGACTATCGCGGATCTCGGGGTCGAGCTTGTTCGCCAGGCCGACCGCCGCGAGGATCGAGTCGATCGAAAAAGCGCTGTCGGCCAGGTTCAGCGCCACCACCGTCGACCAGAACCCGCGCGCCTGCTTGCGGGGCCGGGCCGGGTCGCCTTCCTCCGAGTCGAGCAGGAAGTGCTTGATCGCCAGGAACAGCAGGTAGGCCCCGCCGACGACCTGGAAGATCCAGAAGTCGAGCAACATCGAGGCGAACACCACGGCCAGCAGGCGGAAGACGAACGCCCCCCAGATGCCGACCAGCAGCGCCTTCTTCTGGAGGTCGCGGGGCAGGTGCCGGACCATCATCGCCAGCACCAGCGCGTTGTCGGCGCTGAGCAGGATTTCCAGCAGGACCAGGCTGATGATCGACCAGGCGACCGTCAGCCATTGCGATCCGGTCAGGGCCCAAAGCGACATGGGAAGGGAACCCGGCCGGGGGCACCGAGCATGATCCGACCTGATTCGACCGGTCGCCCTGGCGGATTCATCATCGAGCCGGGCGACCGATCGGTCAATGCCCCTGCGCGAGGGCGCTGGCCAACGGGCCTCCCCGGCTGTATCCTGTGAGTGCGAAGCGATCGCCCCCGCTCGAGGCCGTCGCCATGAATCCTCGGACGTTGCCGATAGCCGCGACCGCCCTGCTCCTGGCCCTCGCCTGGGTACCCGAGTGCGCGGCCCAGAAACCAGGCCCCCGGGTCCGCTCCAGGACTGCGGCCGACCAGGAGCGCAAGTCGGCGCCCGGGGATTTCCTGGATTCGCGGGATGCATCGCCTTCCGCTTACGAACAGGTCTCCTTCTTCGGCCAGAAGGCCAGCGGGAAGGTGTTCGTGTTCGTGATCGACTGCTCCGGCAGCATGGGGGACGGCCGGCTGGCCCGGGCCAAGTCGGAACTCCGGCGGACGATCGCCTCGATGCGATTCCCCCAGCAATACCTGGTGATTTTCTACAACGACCTGGCCCGGGTGATGCCCGGGGGCGTGCCCAGGTCGGGCGACGCCACCTCGACGGCGCGGCTCGAGGCCTGGATGAGCACGGTCGAGGCTTTCGGCGGGACCGACCCCCGATCCGCGATGCGCACGGCCCTGGGGATCCACCCCGACGCAATCTTCCTGCTGACCGATGGCGAATACCCCCGCGGGTCGGCCGAATCGATCAATGGTCAGAATACCGGTCCGGTGCCGGTCCATTGCATCGACCTGGGCGACGGCTCGGGGGCCGCCTCGTTGCGGGCGATCGCGACGCATTCGGGGGGGACCTACGCCGGCCGGTAGCTTCAACCGATCGAGCAACGGCCGCCCTCGCAGGTACGGCCAAACCAGCGCCCCATCCGCACCCGATAGCGGGCGAACAGCGTGTACAGGGCATCAAACCCGGGCCGGAGGATCGGCCAGCCGGTGGGCGCCAGCAGCCAGCCCAGCCCGACCGCCCGGTAGGCCTGGCGGAAGGTTTCCATGCCGATCGTCAGGCGGCCGTCGGGGTAGATCCCGTGCAGGCTACCCATCAACTCTTCGAACGTCCGGCCATATCGCGACGGGTCGAAGTCGGGATCGGCGATATCCTCGATCGACAGCCGGCCCGGGCCCCCGAGGCCCTCGAGCCAACGGGCCTCGATCCGGCAGAACGGGCATTCGCCGTCATACAGGATTCGGAAAGTCCAGGCCTCGGTCCTGGGAACTGCCGTTTCGGCCGCCATCCTCGTCCCTCGCCTTGCCGGTGTCCGGATTCTATCCGGTCAACCGGCAAGGCGGGGCATTCTTCACTGGCTGGCCGACGCCGTACCGCCCGGGCTGCCCCGGATCGGGATGCCATCCGGCAGCGGCCGGGCCGCGACTGCGAACCCCTTGCTGTGCAAATGGTTGCGGAGCTTTCGGAAGAGTTCGAAGCTGTCGGGGTACACCCAGATCGTGATCGTGGCGTGCCCGGGGCGAAGCCGGTTGATCGCTCGGGAGAACTCCGACGACGGCATCAGGGCAGTCTCGAAGGTCTCGCCCCGGAGGTTGGACTCGGGCACCACTTCCCAGCCGGTCAGCCCATAGGATGCCCCGCGCATGTCGAGCGTATCGCCCAGGATATCCCCCTGGCGGCCCATCTCGTATTCGAGCGAAAAGGCCCCGACGGGCCCCACCGTCCCGCCCAACCGCCGGATCCCGGGCCCGGCCACGCGGAGCCGGATCCGCACGTCGGTCCGCACGCGGTCCATCAGCTTTTCCAGGTCGATGAACGCCACCCGGTCGCGGCGGATCTCGAAGTGGAACTCGTCGCCGTCGGCGGGCCGGGAGACCGGCGTGGGATCGATCAGCGACTGGCCCTTCGGTTTGGGGGCGTTCGCCAGCGAGGCCCCTTCCTTGCGGAGCGACTCGAGCTCGGCCCGGACCACGTTGCCCTTGGCCGAGGCTCGGGCGAGCCGTGCTGTCGGGTCCCGGGTCGTCTCGGGGAGGGCTTTGCGGGCCAGGGCCGCCGAGGCCGAGCGGATCGCCTCGGCCCGGAGGTCGGCCGACGCCCGTGCTCGTCGGAATTCGGCGCGGCCGCGGTCGCGGGCGGCGGCGTCGGCCTGATCCCCGGCGGCCGAAACCGCGGAGTCGTCGATCGGCAACCGGATCGTCGGCGGGTCGATCGGTGGTAACTCGACCCGGGGGCTGCCCAGTTGGGCCGTCGGTTCGGGAACCTGCCGGGGCGGGCTGGGCGGCGCCTCGTCGGGGCGATCGCGGAACCGGATCACGCCTACCCCGGCGATCGCCACCAGCATCAAGGCGACCTGCCCCAGGGCCCTGGCGGCCGAAGGTTTGCCCGGATGATCGGGGGCGCTCATGGCTCGGGCTCCCCTCGGGTTAATCGGAGCGGATCGACGTTCGCCACCTGGACGCGGCTGGGCCAGTCGATGCCGCCGGCGAGCGTCTGGCCGCGGGCCAGCTCGTAGGTCGCCTGGCCGCCCGCTTGCACCAGGAATCGCAAGCGGGGCTCCATCGACATCCCCGGGTGCTTAACCCGCTCGGCCGCGACGATCGCCTTGAGGTCGGCCACCAGACGGGACGGCTGGGACTTCAACGTCGATTCCATCAGGCGATACGCTCCCGGATGGATCAAGATGCTATCCCGGGAGCAAACCACGACCAGTTCGATCTCCTTCGAGGGCACGTCCGGGATGATCGGCAAGTGCCTCGGCTCGCCGTCGGCCCCGGACCCTCCGGTCGGTACCGACCGACCCTGGCCGCCCGGATGACCCGCGACACCGCGGCTACCCGAAGCGCCGGGCTGGCCCGCCGATTCGCCGCGATCACTCCCGCCGCTGGCAGCTGGAGCGAGGGTCGCCAGGTCGGGCACGCCCGGCATGACCCTGGGCGAGAGTGTGGGCGGCTGGCGGCCTCCCGGCATCGTGGGGGCCTCGCCCGATCGGGAGAGTTCTTCAAGGGCCCGACCCCGGGGCACGAAGCCGGGCGACGGGGGATCGAGCCCCAACCTGCCCGACCTCGGTCTCCCGCCCGTCGGCGGCTCCTCGGCCGGAACCAAACCGGCGGGGCCGTAAGGATTCTCGTCGCCGAACAGTCGATCGCCGGGCACCTGGTGGCGGGGCGGCCGGGCCCTGGCCAGCTCGCCGATCGCATCGACTCCCCGCGCCGAGCCGGGACGGCCCTGGGATAAGCCCGGGGTCGGCCGAGTATTGGGGCTAGCGGCGAGGGGGCCGACGTCGGGCCAGGAGGAGGGGTCGCCGAGGTCGGGGTAGTCCACCTCGACCCCCTGCCCCACCAGTTCGTAACCGAAAGCCACGCCCATCGGCTCCAGGAGGGCCTTGGCCGCATAGTAGGGCCGGATCCCGTCGGGACGGACCACGAACAGGACATAAGGGACCGTCTCGCCGCCGTCCGGCCCGCTCATCCGGGCGATCGCCGAGGTGGCCCGGTTCAGGGCAACGAGGAAAGCCCGGAGTTCCGAGGGGCCGCGGCCCAGGTCCAGGGTGGAAAAGGCGGGGCCGTTGGGCGGCATCGCCAGCATGTCGGCCGTGCATTCGACCACGACCGGGCATCGCCATGTGCCGTTCGGCCCCCGGTAAGGCTGGATCGCGTAGCCGTTGCGGGCCCGGGCCTGGGCCTTGCCGAGGTCGGCCTTCTTTCGATCGAGTTCCCGGGCGAGCATGTCCCGCTCCAGGGCGAGCATCTCGGCGTCGATCTCGCCGTGGTCGGCCATCTCGCGGAGTTCGGCCGCCTTCGATCGGATCGCCGCGGTCCCCCGCCTGGCCGAGTCGGCCCGCTTCTTCGTAGCCTGGCGCGCGGCCTCCAGGGCGGCGGCCTCCCCCTCGGCTCTGGCGGCGAGTTCCCGGTGTTCCCGCTCGCGATCGGCCT
Source organism: Isosphaeraceae bacterium (assembly GCA_046350035.1). GTDB lineage: Bacteria > Planctomycetota > Planctomycetia > Isosphaerales > Isosphaeraceae > CALLYK01. The sequence continues at coordinate 6,994 of JAXMBD010000053.1, forward strand.
GCTCGGCCAGGGCGGCCGGGGTCGGGTCGATCGCCTCGGGCGTTGGGGACGTCGGCGGGATTGCGGCCGGAGAGGCGACCTCGGCGGGCGCCTCGACGACGACCGGGATTGGCGAGGCCGCCTCGGGGCGTTCCTTGCGCGAGCCGGGCGGATCCCGATACATGGAAATCACGAGGGCCGTGGATCCGGCCAGGCCGGCCAGCGTGGCCAGGACCACCGTGACCTCGGCCGCGATCTCGGCCCGACTGCCCCGAGTTTTCCCGGTCGGCTGTCGTTCCTCCATCACCCCCAGCCCCCCGGTTTTCCGGCGTAACGACGGCCCTCCCCATCCTGGATCGGGCCGCGTGGCCTGATCCGGATCGGCCGTCGGCAGGCGGCACTTGAGGCCGGGCGATTGCCAGGGGCGGGCGGCTCGGGTAGTTTCGGGCGGTCCTCGACCGCCGAAGACCCTGCCCGGGAGATGCCAACGAGATGGACGCCGAAGCCCGCCTGGCCGAGTTGAAGCTGACGTTGCCGCCGCCCCCCAAGCCGATCGCCACCTACCGGCCCGCCGTCCGCCTGGGCAACCTGCTCTACGTCTCGGGTCACGGTCCGCTCAAGCCCGACGGGACGTTGATGCTGGGCCGACTGGGCGATGACCTCGACGTCGCCGGCGGGCAGGCCGCGGCGAAGCAGGTCGGCCTGGCGATCCTGGCGACCTTGAAGGACCAGCTTGGCACGCTCAACAAGGTCTCGCGGCTGATCAAGGTGCTGGGCCTGGTGAACTGCACCGCCGACTTCGCCGACCAGCCCAAGGTGATCAACGGCTTCTCCGACCTGATGGTCGAGGTCTTCGGCGAGCCCGGCAAGGGGGCCCGGAGCGCCGTGGGCACGAACTCGCTGCCCGGCCACATCGCGGTCGAGATCGAGGCGATCTTCGAGATCCAGGATTGACCATGATCGACACCTCCGAATACCTTTACGTGATCCTGGACTCGACGGGCCGTTGCTATGCCGTGGGCGACAATGGGCGGGAGGAGACGCCCGGGCTTGCCTCGCTGCTCCGCGACCGATGGCGGCCGGTGCGCGAGGTCCCGTTCCGCGAGGCCGCTTCGGTCCTGATCCTCCTGGAACGCGACTCGCCGGAGCCCAAGGGGTTCGGCTTCCGCACCTGAGGAGGGCATTCCGGATGAGCGGTGACGGGCCGGGCCGGATGGCCGGGCAAACCGCCCTGATCGCGGGCGGGACCGGGGGGATCGGCATGGCCGCCGGCCTCCGGTTCGTCGAGGAAGGCGCGCGGGTGGTCGTCGCGGGCCTCTCCGTGGAGGACGTCGAACGGGTCAACGACGGCCCCCGCGCGGGCCCCCGGTTCCGGGGCGTCCAGGCCGAGGTGGCCGATCCGGCGTCGGTGTCCCGCATGTTCGAGGAGGCCCTGGGGATGCTCGGCGGCAGGCTCGACGTGCTGGTGCACGTCGCCGGGATCAGCGCCCGGAAGTATGGCGACGGCCCGCTCCACGAGTGCAGCGAGGAAGGCTGGGACGCCGCCCTGTCGGTCAACGCCCGGGGCTGCTTCCTCACCAACCGGGCCGCCGTTCGGATCATGCTGGACCAACCGGCCGGGCCCGTCCGGGGTTCGATCGTCAACGTCGGTTCGGTCCTGGCGCACTCCCATGCGCCCCACTTCTTCGGCACCTGCGGCTCCTCGGCCAGCAAGGCTGCGGTCCGGGCATTAACCCTGGGTTCGGCCGCAAGGTATGCCGCCGATCGGATCCGCTTCAACCTGGTCGAGCCCGGCCTGATCGACACGCCGATGGCCGCCCGCGCGGTGGGCAACCCCGCGATTCGCCGGTACCTCCAGGCAAAACAGCCGCTGACCGGCGGCCCGGGCACCCCTAGGGACGTGGCCGAGGCGATCCTGTTCCTGGCCGAGCCGTCGACGTCGTTCCTGACCGGCGTGGTGGTCAACGCGGACGGCGGCTGGTGCGTCTCGGAAGGGGCGATCGGGGCCGAAACATGACAGACCCGCTTCGGCAATACCTGGAAGCGGCCCGATCGGCGATCGACGCCATCGAGGCCGACCAACTGGTTCCGATCCGCGAGGCGTCCCGGCGGTTCGCCGAGGCGATCCTGGCCGACCGCCTGGTCCACGTCTTCGGCACGGGCCATTCGCGGATGGCCGTCGAGGAGATGTTCCCGCGATACGGGTCGTTCCCGGGGTTCCACCCGATCGTGGAGCTGTCGATGACCTTCCACAACCCGGTGGTGGGGGCCAACGGCCAGCGACAGGCAATGTTCCTGGAGAACGTCCAGGGATTCGGCCCGGTGCTCTGGAGGAACTTCGCGACCGACCCTCGGGACTGCCTGCTGGCGATCTCGACCAGCGGCTGCAACGCGGTGACGGTCGACGTAGCCCTCGAAGCCAAACGCCTGGGGCTGTTCGTCGTCGCACTCACGTCGAGGGCCCATGCCGAGGCGAGCCGGCCCAAGCACGAGGGCGGCCGGAAGTTGCACGAGGTCGCCGACCTGGCGATCGACCACAAGGCCCCGAAGGGCGACTCGGCCGTCTGGATCGAGGGCCTGGCGACGCCCGTGGCGCCGCTCTCGTCGCTCACGGGTTGCACGGTCATCAACCTGATCAAGGCGGAGGTGGCCCGCCTGCTAACCGAGGCCGGTAAGCCCCCCCTGGCGCTCACCGCGGCCTGCCACATCGGCGACGGGCCGGCCCGGCGCCTGTTCGAGGCCGCCTACGACGACTACCGGAGGCGGGTCGGCGTGCTCTACCGATGACCGCCGCGACGCCGTGGGGCTTTCCCCGCCCCCCCGGCGCACCTTATACTGGGATGGACCGCGGTCCGGATACGGGGAGAGGCGAGTGCCGGGGCGGGGCAAGACGCCCCATCCCGCAGGCGAGATCCAGGATTATGGCTTCGTCCGATCCGACCTCCGACCCCCTCGACGTGATCGCCGTCGGCGCGCACCCGGATGATGTCGAGATCGCCTGCGGCGGTACGCTCGCCAGGCTGGTCGACCTGGGCTACCGGGTCGGCATCGTCGACCTGACCGACGGCGAGCCGACGCCCCGGTCGGCCGGCCCGGATGTGCGGCGGGCCGAGGCCTTGCGGGCCGCCGAGGAGCTGCGGGTCCAGTACCGGGCGAACCTCAACCTGCCCAACCGTCGGCTGTTCGATTCGTTCGAGGCCCGGGTGGCGCTGGCGGCCGAGTTCCGCCGCCATCGGCCCCGGCTGGTGATCGGCTTCGGCGGCAAGACGGTGATGGCCTCTCCCGACCATTACCAGGCGATGCAGATCACCGACGCGGCCGTTTTCTACAGTCGCCTCAGCAAGTGGGATGAGTATTTCGGCGGCTTACCCACCCACAGCGTCACGAATCAACTCAGCTTTCCGATCGCATTTCACGCCCTGGATCTTCCCTCGTCCGCCGGTTACATTGTGGCGGATATCGGCGGTACGCTGGACCGGAAGCTCCGGGCGATCTCGGCGTATGAGACGCAGTTCCCCCCGGAGAAGCGGCGGATCCTGGGCGCGGTCGAGAGCATGAATCGATATCATGGGATGACCGCCGGATTCGAGGCGGGCGAGTTGTTCCTGACGTACCGGACGATCGGCGTCGAGGACCTCGTCGCCTGGGCCTGCCCCGGCACGAGCCGCCCCGACTGAATCGGAGATGCGGGTCGATCGGCCATCCGGCGGGGCGCGGCAGGCAAGAAAGAAGGCGGGATCGTGGGCGTGAAGGAATGGTGGAAGAACTTCTGGCGCCCACTGCGACCCGGCGGGGCGAACCGGCCGGACGACTTCAACGACACGGCCGAGTACGCGCCGGTGAGTTCCCTGCTCTTCCCCAACGGCCCGATCCGGCTCCGGGCCGGCATCTACACCACCGTCGGCAATTACCGCGAGCATAACGAGGACAACTATTACGTGCCGGGCATCCCGTCGCTCCGGCCGATCCAGTCCCCTTACCGCCCCCGGGGCGGCGACCCCCTGGCCAGCGACATCGGCCCGGCGGGCAAGTCGGGCGAGGTCACGACCGACCCGACGATCTCGGCGGCTCCGTCCCACGGCCTGAGCGGCCTGTACATCGTCGCCGACGGCATGGGCGGCCAGATGGCCGGGGAGCGGGCCAGCCAGATGGCGGTCGATATCATCCCGATCGAGCTGGGCAAGCGGTTGGGGGATGACCCCACGCGGCTCGACGACCGCGCGATCCGCGACGCCATCCGCGACGCCGTGGGGAAGGCGAACGACGAGATCCTGGCCCAGTCGCACCTGGACACCGAATGCAGCAGCATGGGGACCACCGTGGTCCTGTCATATTTCTGCAAGGATCGCGCCTACATCGCCGGGATCGGCGACTCCCGCGCCTACCGGCTCCGCGACCGCAAAATCGAGCTGCTGACCGAGGACCACTCGCTGGCCCACGCCCTGGGCAAGGCCGGCACGATCCGGCCCGAGGAGGTGGAGACCCACAAGTTCAAGCACGTCCTGTACCTCTACCTGGGCAGCCGGGATGTGGGCGCCGGGCCCGAAGACGTCCGGGTCCTCGACCTCCGCCCGGGCGACCGCTACCTGCTCGCCAGCGACGGGCTGACCGGCTCGGTGGCCGACCACGAACTGGCCCAGCTGCTCGCCGAGTACAACGACCCGCAGAAGGCGGCCGAGGTCCTGGCGAGGCGGGCGATCGAGGCCCAGTCGAAGGATAATGTGACCTGCCTGGTGGTCCACGTCGAGCCGGCGGTCCCCTCCCCCTGAACCGCCGGGACGCCCGCGATCGCCCCGAGGAATCCAGGAGCGACGGCGGGTCCCCCGCCCGGCACGCGATGCCCCGGCTCGACGAATTCGTAACGCGGACGATCGATAGTGGCCTGGTCCCACCCGCCCAGGTCCGCGAATTGCTCCGGGCGTTCCCGGCCGAACCCGAGGAGGATGCGCCCACCCGGCTCGCCCGGATCCTGATCGGCCGAGGCCTCCTCACCAGCTACCAGGCCCAGAAGCTCCTGGCGGGCACCTCCAAGGGGTTCCTCCTGGGCGATTACGTGATCCAGAGGCGGATCGGCGCCGGCGGGATGGGCAAGGTGTACCTGGCCCGCCGCCGCAAGGACGGCCGCGAGGTGGCCCTGAAGGTCTTGCCCCCGGCCAAGGCGAAGGAGGCCCGCAACGCCCTGGAGCGATTCCGGCGCGAGATGGACCTCTCCCGCCTGGTCCGGCACAAGTACATCGCCCGGACCTACGACGCCGGCGTCTCGGGCGGCGTGAACTACATGGCGATGGAGTACGTGCCGGGAGCCTCGCTGTTCGACCTCGTCAAGGATCCGTCGCGGGGCCCCCTCCGCGTCCCCGACGCCGCCCGCCTGTTCATCAAGGTCTGCGAGGGGCTGGCGGCGGCCCACGACGTCGGCCTGATCCACCGCGACCTCAAGCCGGCCAACATCATGGTGACGCCCGACGGCGACGCCAAGATCCTCGACCTGGGCCTGGCCCGGACCGTCGAGGAGGAAGGCGCCCTGACACGGCCCAACACGATCCTGGGGACGCTCGATTACGCCAGCCCCGAGCAGCTGTCCGACGCCGCCAAGGCCGATGCCCGCAGCGACCTCTACTCGGTCGGCTGCACCCTGTACTTCGCCCTGGCCGGCCGGCCCCCGTTCGACGGCGGCGACGTGGTCAACAAGATCTTTAAGCACCGGATGGACGACCCCGAACCCCTGGAACGGGCGGTGCCCGGCGTACCGGCCTCGTTCGCGACGATCGTCCGCAAGCTGATGGCCAAAACGCCCGACGACCGGTACCAGGACGCCCGCGAGTTGGCCCACGACCTCGCCCGATGGACCGACCCGGCCACGACTCGCGCCATCCTGGGGATCGACGGCGAGCAGGCCGCAGCCTTCCGACCGCCCCCGCCGTCGCTCGCCGACCAGGACTTACGCCTGCTCGACTCGGGCGATTCGCTGTCGTCGATCGGCAACGCCCTCCGCAACCTGGGCGACGCCGAGCCCGCTCCGGCCCCGCTCCGGCAGCAGAGACGGCCCAGCCTGCCGAGGTCGGCCGTGCCGCTCGACTCGGAAGAAGGATACCTGGATGACATCGTCATCCACCGGCCGGCGGAGCCCGGCCATAACCCTCTCGTGTCGATCCTGCTCATCATCGCCATCGTCGTGGGGGTGATCGTCCTCCTCCTAATCGCCCTGTTGCTCTGACCAAGGCCCGGAAGGCCCGGGATTTGCTCCCTTCAATCCTGATGTTTCTTGAGCCCCCCAGGACGGAGCTTGCTCATGAAAATCCCGCCGGCTGCCGCGTCGATGAGCAATCCCGTTTCCTCGTTCGGGCTGACCGCTAACGATGACGTCGTGGAAATCGGCCTGTTGCTGCCGGTGGCCAAGGTCCGGGCCCTGATGGAACTGGCCCGCCGTCGACGCCAGCCGGTCGCCGAGATCCTCCGCACCCTGATCGGGCAGGCGCTCGACCAGGAAGGCGGAGACCAGTCCGACGGAAGATCCGCCTAGAGCCCCAAATCTCAGCATTTGTTCAGGCACGAGCTTGCGAAACCCCTCATCGGGGGCGATAATCGGCCGATCGATTCGACGATTCTGCTGGACCGCGCCCCCGATGGGTTCGACGCTCAACGACGATCCCCTGGGACGATTCTTGCCGGCGGTAGGCAACTGGTTCCGGGATGCGCTTGGTGCCCCAACTCCCGCCCAGGCGGCCGCATGGCCCTCAATCGCGGGCGGGTCGCACACCCTGATCGCGGCGCCGACCGGCTCCGGCAAGACCCTGGCCGGATTCCTGGCCTGCCTGGATGACCTCTGGCGACGCCCCGGGCCATCGACCGGCGTTGGCGTCCTCTACATCTCGCCCCTGAAGGCCCTGAATGAGGACGTGGCCCGCAACCTGGAGTGGCCCCGGCAAGGGATCGTCCGGGTCGCCGAGGGTCTGGGCAGCCCGCTCCGCGAGATCCGCGTGGCGGTGCGTACCGGCGATACGCCGGCGGCCGAGCGACAGAGGCTGGTCCGCAAGCCGCCGGACGTCCTCATCACGACCCCCGAATCGCTCCACCTGATCCTGACCAGCCGGGCCCGGGAGATATTGCGGGGGGTCCATCACGTCCTCGTCGACGAAATCCACGCACTCTGCGGCAACAAGAGGGGCGTGTTCCTGTCGGTGCTGCTGGAACGCCTGGAGGCGATCCGGCCGGGCGGTTTCGTGCGGGTGGGGATGTCGGCGACCCAGCGCCCCCTGGACGAGGTCGCCCGATTCCTGGGCGGACGTCAATCCCGGCCCGGTGCGGGAGGCCGATGGACTTTCTCGGAGAGGCCGGTCACGGTCATCGATGCGGGCGTCCGCAAGGACCTCGACCTGCAGGTCGTCGCCCCGGCTACCCTGCTGGGCCCGGTGCCCGAAAAGACGGTCTGGCCGTCGATCGAGCGGCAGCTCTCGGGATGGATCGGGGAGCATCGATCGACGATCGTCTTCGCCAACAACCGCCGCCTCGTCGAGCGGCTCACCGCCCGGATCAACGACCGACCCGACGACGATGCGGCCGAAGAGCCCCAGGCGCAGGCGCACCATGGCAGCATCAGCCTGGAACGCCGCCGTGAGGTCGAGGATCGGCTTAAGAGGGGGGAACTTCGAGCCGTGGTGGCCACGGCGTCGCTGGAGTTGGGGATCGACATGGGCGCCGTCGACCTGGTTGTGCAGGTCGAGTCACCGGGCGGAGTCGCGCGCGGCCTGCAAAGGATCGGCCGGGCCGGCCACGGCGTCGGGCTGAGCAGCAAGGGGCGGCTCGTCGCCAAGACGGCCGGCGACCTGCTGGAGTTGGCCGCGGTGGCGAAGGGGATGATGCTGGGCCAGGTCGAGGCGCTCCGGGTGCCGACCGACTGCCTGGACATCCTGGCCCAGCAGGTCATCGCCTGCGTGGCGGTCGATCGCTGGGATGCCCCCGCCCTCTTCGACCTGTTCCGAGGGGCCTACCCCTATCGGAACCTGCCGGCCGACGCCTTCGAACGGGTCCTGGAGATGATCTCGGGCCGGTTCGGGCTCGACGGGTTCCGCGACCTCAAACCCCGGGTTTCGTGGGACCGCATCCATAACCGCCTGGAACCGCTCCCGGGCACGGCACAACTGGCGATCGTCGGCGGCGGGGCGATCCCCGACACCGGCCGTTATCCCCTACTGCTGGGCGAGAACGGCGCCCGGCTGGGCGAGCTCGACGAGGAGTTCGTCCTGGAGCGCCGCGTCGGGGAGACCTTCGTGCTGGGCACCGCGACCTGGCGGATCGAGTCGATCGACCCGCAGCGGGTGGTCGTGCGCCGGGCCGAGGGCCAGCCGGCGTTCCTGCCGTTCTACCGGGGCGAATCGGCGGGCAGGACGGCCGAGGTCGGCGAGCTGGTCGGCACGCTCTGCCGCGAACTCGCCGATCGGGTCGACCAGCCGGGCGTGATTTCCTGGCTGGAGTCGGAATACCGGCTCGACACCGCCGCAGCCCGGCAGCTGCGCGGCCACGTCGCCCGCCAGAAGCGAGTTGCGGGCGTGGTGCCCGACGACCGGACGGTGCTCGTCGAGGCGTTCCGCGACCCGACCGGCGACATGGGGCTTGCGGTCCTCACCCCGTTCGGCAATCGCCTGCACCTGGCGCTCAAGCTGGCGTTGCAGGGGCACTTGAGGGAGCGGATGGGAATCGACGCCGCCTGCATTCACGACGACGACGCCATCCTGATCCGCCTCCCCGGCGTCGAAGACCCGCCGCTCGACCTGCTGGGCGACCTGACGCCGGAACGGGCGGAGGAGTGGATCCGCCGCGAGTTGCCCGACAGCCCCCTGTTCGGCCTGCGGTTCCGCCAGAACGCCGGCCGGGCCCTCCTGATGCCCCGACCCGACCCCGGCAAGAGGGCGCCGCTCTGGCTCCAGAGGCTCCGGGCGAAGGACCTGCTCCAGGTCGTCCGCCGCGTGCCCGATTTCCCGGTCGTGGTCGAGACGCTCCGCGAATGCCTCGACGACGACCTGTCCCTGGGCCGGCTCCGATCGTTCCTGTCCGCAATCCAGGACGGATCGATCCGGGTTGTCGGCCGATCGGGCGAAACCCCCTCGCCCTTCACGTCCGAGGTGATCTTCAAATTCACCCAGAAGTACCTCTACGAATGGGATGAACCGAGGAGGAACGACGGACCCCACCCTGCGGGCCTGGGCGGCGACCTGATCGACCGCCTGCAAGGCCCGGAGGATTCGGCCCGGTGGATGGACGCCGAGGCGATCGCTGCGGTCGAGCGCCGTCTGAGGGGTCATGGCCTTTCGCCCAGGACCGTCGCCGAAATGGCGGAGGAACTCCGCCGGCTGGGCGACCTGGATGAGTCCGAAATCCTCCCGGGGATGGGCCCGCTCCTCGAAACCCTGGAGGCCGAGGGACGGGCCGAGCGGATCGAGCTGGCCGGAGTCGATCGGCCGGGGCGATGGATCCTCGCCGAGGAGGACGCCCTCTATCGGTCCGCGTTCGACGTCGAGGCCGATCGGGCGTCGATCGAGCGGGTGGTGCTCCGCTACCTGGAGACCCACGCCCTCATCGGCCTTCCCGAGCTGCTCCGCCGCTATCCGATCGACCCGGCGACCGCGACCGACCTGCTGGAACGCTGGTCCGAATCCGGCCGATTGGTGGCGATCCCCGATGCGAATGGGGAAGGGACCCGATGGGCCGACCCCGCCAATCGCCGGGCCGTCGAGCAGTGGGCCATCCTGCAGCAAAGGCGATCGGCCGTCACGCTCCCGCCCGAGGCGTTCGCCGACTTCCAGGCCCGATGGCAGAAGGCGCACCCGGCCACCCGGCTTCGAGGGCAGGAGGCGGTCGGGGCCGCTTTGGAGTCGCTCGAAGGGTTCGCCCTGGCGATCCACTCCTGGGAGAACGCGGTACTCCCCGCGCGGGTCGAGGGCTTCCGATCGTCCTGGCTCGATGACGAATGGGCGGATGGTTCCTGGCGATGGCGCGAGGACGGCGACCTGGTCGCGTTCGCGACTCGCGACTTCGGGGGGGCCTGGCCCGATTCGGGACGCGACCCGCTCGACGAGGATTCGGCCCGGATCCTGGAGTACCTCGACCGCCGAGACGCCAGCTTCGCCACCGACATCGCCGTCGAGACGGGCATCAGCCCGTCGAGGGTCCGGCAATCGCTCGATGCCCTGGCCCGCCTTGGCCTGGCGACGAACGATCGGCTTGACCCGCTCCGCGCCCCCGAGAATGCCCCCGCCGAGGCCCTCGCGGCGGCCCAGGCCGGGCGTGGGCGTCGAATCCGGCTGACCGGGTCGGGCCGGGGACGCAACGCGAAACCGGAGGGGAGGTGGACCAGAATCCGACCAAGGCAAGGGGGCGAGGGGTCGTACCTGTCCTGGATCGAGGCGCTGCTGGGCAGGTATCCCGTCCTGTGCCGGGAGACGGCGGAGCTCGACCCCTGGGCGCCCCCGTGGCGGGAGCTGCTCCCTTACCTCGATCGGGCCGAGTTGCGCGGCGAGGTCCGTCGCGGCTACTTCGTCGAGGGCCTCTCGGGCATCCAGTTCGCCTCGCCCGAGGCGGCCGAATCGCTCGCTCGGTACGATCGGGACCGGCCGGCCGACTCCGCGCCGTGGCTGCTGAACTCGATCGACCCGGCCAACCTTTATGGATCGGGCGCGCCCTTCGACATCCCGCTGCTGGACGGCGGCAAGGCCCGGCTGGTCCGGTCGCCCGGGAACTCCCTGGCGATGATCGGGGGCCGGCCGGTCTTGATCATCGAGGCCCACGGCAGGCGGCTCACGGGCCTGCCCTCGGCGAGCGACGAGGAGCTTTCCACGGCAATCGCCCTGATCTCGACCTTGGCTGGGCCGTCGAGGCGAGTGATCAAGGTCGAGACGTATAACGGCGAACCGGCCTGCCGGTGCGCGGCGACCCCCTGGTTGGCCGCCGCCGGGCTGGTCCGCGAGCCGCCCGCGATGACGTACTATGCCGGGTGGTGAATCCCCAGGAATCCGCGAGGAGACGCCTCCAAGCCCCGCATCATGACCCTCGACCCGCCGTCCCAAGCCGACCACCCCCCGCCCTCCATCCCCAGGACGACCTGGACCCTGGAGTACTGGAGGTCCTGCGCGATCTGCCGCCCGATCGGCGCGGACAACTGGCTTTTCAACCTGGGCGGCGATCACAATGGGCTGATCGCTGACTTGCGGGAATTACTCGAATCCGGCTGTGCCGACCGGATCGTTCTGGACCTGTCGTCGCTCGGCCCTTTTTCCACGTGGATGGCCGGCGCCGTCGTCTTGATCGCCCGCAAGGCGGACGAACTGGGCCTCCTGATCGCGCTGGTCGCGCAGGACGGGCCGACCCAGGACGAGCTGCGGTCGCCCCGCCTCCGGGGCCTGGCACCGGTCCTGCCGAGCGTCTCCGAGGCGACGGCCCTGCTCCGCAACCGGCCGATCCCCGATCGGGTTCCGCCCCCGCTTTGAGGATCCGGACCGGATCCGCCCGGAGACCGTCGTGCATGACGTATCCCGATCCCGCCGATCACGGGCCTTCACCCGACGCCCCGGGGCCCCTGTACGATTGCCTGATCATCAGCGACCTGCACCTGGGCAGCCCGGTCTGCCAGGCCCGCCTGCTCGAAGAGTTCCTGGAATGGGCCGCGACCCATTCCCGGCAGCTCGTCATCAACGGCGATATCTTCGACGACCTGAATTTCCGAAGGCTCACCAAGCGGCATTTCGCCTGCCTCCGGGCGATCCGCCGCAATTCCGACCGCGACGACTTCCGCCTGATCTGGATCCGCGGCAATCACGACGGCCCGGCCGATATCATCGGCCACATCGTGGGCGTGGAGGTGCTGGACGAGGCCACGTTCGATAACGGCGAAGCCCGCCTGCTGATCCTCCACGGCGACCAGTTCGACCATATCGTCACCCGATACTGGCTGCTCACCGAAGTCGCTTGCCGACTCTTCTACTTCATCCAGCGGTGGGCACCCCACCGGACCTCCCGCTGGATCCGCCGCGTCTCCAAGCGGTTCCAGAGGAACAGCGGCCTGGTGATGCGAGGGGCCGTCGAATATGCCCGATCCCGAGGGTTCGCCTCGGTCACCTGCGGACATACTCACCTGGCCATGGTGGCCGAGGAAGATGGGGTAGCCTACGTCAACAGCGGGACCTGGACCGACCTGCCCCCCTGCCCTTTCGTGACGGTCCGGGGCCGCGAGATTCGACTGGAATACTGGCCACTCGGGGCGCCGAAGGGCGGCGTTGCGGACCAAGCCGGCTCGCTCGCGGGGCCCGGCCCGGACGAATCCGGCCCGGTGGGTGCGGATTGACCCGAAGGGTTGCCCGCGGGCATCAGGGGCCGTCCAGGTCGCTTTTGCCTCCTCGACCCGGCCTGTAAGATGAAGTGACTTGCCCGCGATCCGGGCGGATGACCGTGATCCGCACGGATCGGCGGGACAGCCGGAAGGTAGGCCCACTCCGATGGATGACCCGCAGGCCGAAGACTTGACGGTCGCCCTCCGCCCGGAGGACACCGCCGAAGATGTAAGCCCAGCGAGTACCCCCTCCCAGTCCCCGCTGATCGTGGTCCAGTACCGCCGCAATTGGTCGTCGGGGCTTCTGCCGCCCGTCCTGGTCCTCCTCGTCGCGGTCCTTTTCCTGCAGTTGAGGATGTCCCACACCCCTTCGGCGTCGCCCCATCAGTCGGATGCCCTGACCCCGATGGCCCCCGTCCCTTCGGCGGAGGCTCACCCTCGCGGCCCGAGCGTGCTGGCCGCCCCATCCCCCGTGGTTGCCATACCCAGCCCGCCGGCCATCGAGGAAACCGAAGGCCAGGGCGCGGTGTCGGAACCCGATCAGGAAGGGCCGGCGCCGGCCATCGTGAGGCCGTCGACACGCCCTCGGCCGTCGATCGGGTTCGTCCGTCCCGATCCTAGTCCCGTCGCCTCGCCCTTCGACCGGACTGCGAGCGGGAACGGGGTGGAGGCCGACAGGGCCGAGGACCGTCGGCAGGTCCTCGACGTGATCCCGCCCGACCCGCCGTCTGAGCCGGAAGTCCTCGCCCAGGGGGACGAGGCCGGGCCGACCGAGGCGGAGGAGGCCCGCGCCATCCGGGAGCATCGCCAGGCACTCGCCGGGATGAAGGATCGCCTGCTGGAGGAGGATCGGCGGGCGGCCGAGGTCCACAAGGCCGAGGAAGCCAGGAAGTTGAAGGTGACGATCGAGGAGAAGCGGGCCGATTTCCTCCGCGAATTGAATCGGACGCTCAAGGAACGCGGTTCGACGGCCGGCCCCGAGATTGTGGCCCTCTGCGCCCGGTACGGCCGCTCGATCCCCAAGGATTCCGAGGCCCAGGCCCACAGGATTTTCTCCGGCCGCTCCGCGTCCCGATTGCCACCAAAGACCAAGGTGGAGGCGCTCCGCAACCTGGGCTGGCCCGAGTCGGTGATCCTTGAACTGCTGGCCAAAGACCTGACCGGTTCCATCGGCACCCGCAACGGGCCCAAGGACCGGGGCGAGACGCTGACGTCCGCCGCCAAGATCCTCCTGGCCGTACCCCTGCAGCGGCCGACGGCATCGTTGGGCCCCCAGGCGAGCCCGCGACGCCCCATGCGCTGAAGTCGCGCCCTCCCCCGGCACACCATCCTCTCCAGGACGATCCCATGCCACGATGCCCCGGCCTACTGGCCTTCGGCCTGATCCTCGGAAGCCTGGGATTCGCCCGCGCGCAGGAGCCCCGCACCTCCGACCGCCAGGAAGGGCTCCGCTTGCTCAAGCAGGGGGACGAGCTGGCCGACGCCGGCAAGACCACCGAGGCGGTGATCCGCTACAAGGAAGGCTTCGAGCAAATCCTGCCGGGCCTCCGCCGAATCCCGTTCCGGCACGAGGTCAAGCGGGATGTGACCGCTCGCGAGGACATGCCCGCCAGGCTGCTCAAGGATTTCGAGGAAGACACCACCCCGGAGGAGTTGAGGGCCGGGGAACTGGGGATGAAGGCACTCGGGTTCTTCCCCCGGGCATTCGACTACAAGGCCACGATGATCGACGTCCTTTCCGAGGAGATCGCCGCCTTCTACGACCCCCGGACCAAGACGATGCACCTGATCCGCGAGCCCGAGGCTAAGGACCGGGGGAAGGAGAAGGGCGAAGCCGGGGGGGATGCCGGCAAGCCCAACCTGCTCGAAAGGCTCCTAGGAAAGCCCACCGGCTTCGACAAGGACGAGAACAAAACGGTCATCGCCCACGAGCTGACCCACGCCCTCGCCGACCAGAATTACGACCTCGACCGGCTGCTCAACGGCGTCAAGAACGACGACGACCGCCAGCTCGCCGCCCAGGCCTTGATCGAGGGCGAGGCGACCCTGGCGATGCTGGCAACCCAGGCCGAAGACTGGGACGGTTCGGCCACCGCCCGTTTCCCCGCCCGACAGCTGGAGTTCACCTTCAACCTGATGATGCCCCTGCTGCCGATGGGCAGCAGCAAGGCCCTGCAGGACGCCCCCGCCCTGATCAAGGAAAGCCTGCTGTTCCCCTACCTCAAGGGGGTCATTTACTGCGTGAGGGCCACCAACAAGGGTGGATGGGAGGCGTTGGACGCCCTTTACAAGAATCCACCACTCTCGACCGAGCAGATTCTCCATCCCGACAAGGCCGGCGACAACCCCGACCTGCCGGTGGCGATCGACCTGGGCGAGTTGAAGCCGGGCGAAGGATGGACGGAGTTGGGGCGAAACGTGGTCGGCGAGTTCCAGCTCGGCGTATTGCTTCGCAAGCACGAGGGCCGGAAGGCGGCCGCCGGTTGGGATGGCGACCAGTACGTCATCTTCGAATCGAAGGGCGGGGACCTGGGCCTGGTCTGGCTGACCACCTGGGACTCCGAGGACGACGCCCGCGAATTCGCCGGGAGCTACGCGCGGTTCCAAGGCACCAAGATCGACCCCGAGAATTCCCCCGACGTGGCCGATCCAGTCCCCGCTCGCCTGATCCGGAATCGCCGAACGGACTCTGTGGCGATCGAACGGCGAGGGCTGGACGTGGCGGTTGTTGAGGGGTTCGACCGGCCCACAACCGAGGCGTTGCTCGAAAGGGCCTTCGTCGCCCGCAAGGCGGAGAAGGTCAACGCCCCCCGACCCACCGAATAAATTCAGGGACCTGTCACAAAACCGACATAGCCGGAAGGTCTTATCTTGCGGGGTGATCGGTCGGATTGAACCCGGCCGGCTCCTGCGGGCTCCTCAATAAGGGGGGCCCTGCCGCGAAACATCCTGTACCGCGAGGCGTCTAGCTCCGCAACGGAGCCTACGCTGGAATCCAGGAGAGCCGGGATGAATCCGACTGAAACGGAGGCGCTCGTGGTGCGCCTCGACCGAATCGAGCGAGAAAACCGATATCTTCGATGGATCGGTTCCGGCCTTTTTCTGGCCCTGGCCGGCCTGATGGCGGCCGCCCCCGGCATGCCGCTGGGTCGCTCGCGGTTGCAGGCCGATCGCTTCGAATTGAAGGATTCCCAGGGCAGGGTTCGCGCCAACCTCGGATTCACCCGGGAGGGGGCGCCGGGACTGTTCCTCCTCGACGACCACGGCCGCGAGCAAATCGCGATGGTGGCCCAGGAGCAGAGCACCACGATCGACTTGTCGCAGCAAGGCCGGCCGCGAATGTCGATGATGGCCACGATCGACGGATCCTCGACGCTCCAGTTCTTCAACTCGCAGAGCAATGTCCCGTCGGCCCTCTACATGTGGCCGGACGGTGCCTCGGGCCTGTTCCTGAGCGGCAGGGAGTCGCCCGTCCACCTGGTTACCAGCCAGGACGGCCCGGCACGCCTGAGCCTGCTCGACCGCGATTTCCGGGAGATGGGATCGTACCGGCTCTCGACCGACGGCACATTCGATTGGCATGCCGTCGCGACCTCGTCCGTGGCCACGGGCCGAATCGAGAGCACAATCGAGCAAGCCGTCTCGACGAACAGCGAGACCCTGTAGCGCAGCCTGCGTTTCGGGGCGTGCTTGCTTCGGCTCCCGGAGGTCTCGTCTAGCCTGCCTACCGCCGGTCGATGCCCGTCACCAGGCCCAGGGCAGAATACAGGATCACTGGGGGGGATGGCCGCAATGGGGCGGCCAGGGCGACTCTCGGATACGAAGGGCTTCCCGGAGCTCTGCTCGACCGTAGACAAGAAGTGCCCTTCGGGATGATCCACCCGAGGGCACTCGCCCGCACAGTCGCCTGGACTCCATCGGGACAGCCTCGCCCCGTTCTCGGGTATGCGACCTCGGTGGCGATCGCCTGCAAATTGCCCCCGATCCCGTGGTCCTCGCGAGCGGGATCGATAACGCGTAGCCCCCGCTGGTGCGGGGCCAAATCAGTCCGCATCAGCAGGCTTCACCGATGCTGAATCCTGTTCAACTCCGGGGAAGTGTTCGGCACGGCTTGATTCCTCAATCGAGTCGATATGGGGATCCGCGAAAGGCCGACTCCGATTCTAAAGGCTTCCGAGCCGGGCTGGCGCCGACCCGCCGGCGATCAGGTGCTTCGAGACGACCGGACCGCCGAAAGGCGCATTGCGAGAACGTCCCCGGAGCCTTAAACTGGTGTCTGGCCTGACAGATTTCCGCCCCGCTTCTTGATCAATCGCTTGGCAGCAATCCATCGCCGGGTTGCTTGACAGGATTCTTGGCTCCTGGGCGGCGGATGATCAAAAGTTAGGACGACGGAGAGGTGACCGAGAGGCCGAAGGTGCGGCACTGGAAATGCCGTGTACGGGCAACCGTACCGCGGGTTCGAATCCCGCCCTCTCCGCTAGTCGGAGCATCCATGGGGGAGTGTTGTGCATGGATAAGGATCGGGCACGTCTGCAAATTGCCATCCCATGAGATGAACATCGGCGTTCACGGCTGTGCGGGCCGGGTCCGTTCGACTTATCGGGCCATGTCGAACCCGTCGAGGTAGACGGACGCGGCGTTACCCACAAGGTCGATCTCCATCCGCTGACGATCGCCGAAAAACGCCTCGGACAGTTCGCTGTCGAGTTGGTGGGTGGCGAGCAGGTTCAGGCCCTGCCTCTCCCCGCTCAACTCCTCGGCGTAGACCAGCCCGCGCGATTCGCCCGGCAGTTGCATCAACTTCGCAAAGTACTGGACGGCGACGTTGTGCTTGCGGGGCATCTGCGGTCCCAGCACCAGCACCCGCAGCCTGGCCCACTCGTCTGCGGGGATTTCGCGACGCCAGCGGGAGACCTGGTCATGATAGGCATCGATCTGGGCCCTGGCTGCATCGGCGGCGTTCGCCAGGACGATCGGTCCGGCCCTCCTCGTCAGGGCTTGCAAGTCGGCGGGATCATATTTCCCTTCGGATAGGACGCGATCGGCGAATGACGAGCATCGTTGCAGCAGTGGTCGGCACCTCTCGATCTGGCCGGCGTTGAGGCCCGATCCCTCCAGCGAGGACATGACCGCGGCGATCCGTTCCTTCATCGCCCGCAGGTGATTCGCCTGCGCTTCGTCGATCGCTCGGCTTCCGAAGGGCGCCAGGGCGACGTAGAGGGCCAGCGGTACGTGCGACACCGCTTTGAGGCGATGGTAGAGCCTCGGGATCGCGTTGACCTCGGTCCTCTGGCCGCCGCGGATCAGGGCCAACCGGTCCATCTCGACCACGATCACCGGCCCCATCCGGGCCAGTACGGCGGCACGACCGTCCGCGTACGTCGCGCGGAATTCCAGGTCCACCCGTTCGAACGGATCCTCCGGGATTGCAGGCTCTTGCGCGGCGGCTGTGGGGCTCCAGAAGGGTAGGACGGCCGCGAGCAATCCGGCGAGGATCCAGGTCTCTCCGGTCCTTCGTAGCCCGATCATTATGCCCATCATCGGCTTCAATCCCGCCTTGGGACGGGATTCCTCGGTGGGGTTCGGCGAGTTGGCCGGGACCGTCTACCGTTCGCGTTCCCGAGAAATGTTCGGCGACCGGCCGCCCCGCCTCAAGGGGATACCTCGATATGGGGCCCCGGCGACTCTCCTCGTGGCCGTGCAACCATCCGCGCGAGGGGTTGAGCGACCGGCCGTCTTCGTCGATTTCGGCGGGGCCTCAGTTGGCCGTCAGGGTCGCGAGGAATCGGGCTCGTTCGAGCGAGCAGGTTCGCAAGTAGACCGCGGTGGCGAGGAACGTCTCGATGGGGGTGGGTCCCTCGGCCGAAGGCACACTTGTGAGGGTCTCCAGGAGCGCGGCACCGGTGGCGAATCCAAGCCGGCCGAGGGCGGTGGCCTCCGCGCGGAGCGAGTGCGATCCGCTCGCGCGTCGCGAGTCGATGCCGGACAACATCGCGGCGATCCATCGCCGTCGGAGAGGGCCGAGGGGGTCGTCGTCGATGGGCTGGCCGTGGATAGGAACCAACCCCGGGGATGGCCGGGCATTCACGAGGAATGGCCGTTGAATCTCGTCGAAGCCCAGACAGACCCGGCCGCACCAGGAGTCGGGGATCTCCAGCCGCGGCCCGTGATCATCCCGTTGGCCTTCGGAAATTGGGGCGACGGCCAGCGGGGACACGATTCTCGGATCTGCCGGACTCACGCGACCGATTATCTTCAGCCTCAGGCCGGGCGCGTGGCTCAGCATCCGCAGGTTCTCCCGGAATGAGAGATCTTCGCCCTCATTCGCGATCGCCAGTCGGACGATCTGGGCCTTACCGATCGGTTGGAATAGCAGTTCCGGCCCGGACGCGCCCAGGATCGTTCCTTCGAAGAAGGCGAAATCCCAACCGGCCTCCCTGGTGTCTTCCGGCAGGCAAGCGTGCTCGTACATTGCAGCCCACTGGTCCTCCAGAGGGCGTTGAAACCGCGACTCCAACTCCTGGCCGTACCAGTTCGATGATCCTTGCTCGGCAATCCGGATGCCCTTACCACGGCCGAGTCGACCATCCGGGGAGGCGGTCAGGTCGGTACCGAGGTACACGCCGCGCGCGAGCCGCTTTGCCGGCTGGATCAGGGTGCCGATCTCGATGCCTCCCATGTACGCGTCGCGGGCATGGCGGGCCTCGCCAGGGCGGACATCGGAGGCCGTGTAAATCCGCCCGTCATCGCCGAGGAGGTAGGCGGCCGCGCCGGCGAATCCGGTTCGAGTCAGGATCGGCTCGGCGAACAACCCCCGGAGCTTTCGCGGCCGGACCGGTATCTGCCTGCGACGCGCCGTGCCGATCCAGAAGCCGGGGATGGCCTTCTCATGGAGCAGTCTTTGGCAGGTCTCCAGCAGGTCGGCGACGTCCTCGGCCAGTTGCGCGGGATCTGCCGATGGCGAGCGTGAACGGACTTCGCCGGTGCCAGTGAGCACGCGCAACCCCATTGCAGCCGCGCGATGCAGCCCTTCGGCCCGGACTTGATGGATCGACCGGAGGAGGCCCGATTGGACGACGACCCCGCCACTCGCGACGCCGACGCCCAGCAATTGGCTCGCTGCGGCGACCAGTTCGCGGGCGGCGTGCCGTTGGCTTGCTGAGGGCTCGACGAGGTCAGCCGTCGGGTCCGAGGCGGCCGATGCTATCGGATCCGCACGCTCGGGGGGGGCCTCGATGAGGGCGACCTCCAGCCGGGTCAGGCACGCCAGCACGTGGAAGCAGCGGGGCGACAGCAGGCAAGTGCAGCGGATCTGTGCATCGCCCGCCAGGTGGCCATGCGGGAGGGTGACGGTTTCCTCACCGGCCACGACGGTCCAAGCCGCTTCGCCCTCCAGCCAGGGCCACTCGGCGGCCGCGTCCGGGCTCCGATCGAGCCGGCGGCGGACCCGGTCGGGGGTCGATTCGATCATCGACGCGACGAGGTCGGGGGAGATGGTAGGGCGCCGGGCGCTCATGAGGACGCCTTGCGGATCTGATCGCCGACCCATTGGGCCAACCGCTCCGGGCTCACGGCCGCGACCGGCATGCCCGCCGACGCGGCGAGCGACGCGTTGCCGGCGTGATAACGCGGCCGGGCGTCATCATCGAGCGCCGCCAGCCCGATCAGCTTCGCGCCTGCGTCCGCGAGCATGCGGATCTCGGCGAGCATCTCCAGCACGGAGACGCCTTCTTCGAAATCGGTGACGAGGATGACCAGAGTCCGGGACGGATTGCGGATCGCCTCGCGGGCGGAGCGCAGGCCCAGTCCGATGCGCGTCCCCCCCCCAACCTGCACCTCCATGAGCAACGCGAGCGGGTCATCCACCGAGCCGGTCAGGTCGATGACTTCGGTGCTGAAGGCGAAGAAGTGCACGTCGAGGGCCGGCAGCGCCGAGAAGATCGCCGAGACCAGGGCGCTGTAGATGACTGATGCCTCCATCGACCCGGACACGTCCACGGCGAAGATCAGATGCCAGTCCATTTGGCGACGCGCGGGCGCGCGGAAGACCAGGCGGCGGGGGGCCAGGCCCGTTCGGCCGTCGGCGCGCCGGTAGGCCGTATGCAGGTTGGCGTCGATCGTCCGGCCGAAGTCGAGGCGGGGACTGCGGCGGTGGGTCGGCCGGGCCGTGCTCAGTCCCGAGAGCGCCGGCCGGAGCCGGTCGGCCAGTTGCTTCGCCAGGCGCTCGGTGATCCTGGCCGCCAGACGCCTCAGCTGCGCGAGCTCCCGCTCGGGCAACGCGCCGCGCAGGGAGAGGATCTGTTCGAGCAGGGCGACCGAAGGCCGGGCCTTGTCGGGATCGAGATGATCGAGGATCGCGGACCGGCCGCCCGCGGCCGCCTCGCCGAGGACTTCCTCGCAGACATCCTTGCCGAACAGGCCGTTGACGTCGTCGACCCATTCCCTCGCCGACGGCGAGGGGGCCTCGGTGCCACCCCGTGTCGCCAGATCGTCGCGAAAACCACGGCCTTCCCGGGCGCTCGCCCCGTAGAGCTCATCCAGGGTCGATGCGGCCCTCCTGCCCTTCGCGCTCTTGCAGCCCTGCACGCCCAGGATCAGCCGCCACCGTTCGGCAAGCGTGAGTTCCCCGGCCGGTTCGCCGATCGACATGGGCGCGGGATCGGCATCGAATGGCCCGGGGACTCGCGGGGCGAATCCCGGTATAAGGCGGGCGATCGCGGCCCTACCGGCCCGGTCGGCGGCGATCGCGGCGGCCTGCCCGACCGGGTCGTCGGCGGGCCGATTCCCGAGGGCCGCCGCCCCCCGCGGCTCCAGAGCTTGCAGGCGATCGTTCAGCAGCCGGGATCGATCCGCGGGGGCCAAGGCCTGGAAGCCGCCTCGCAGCGCGGGCAGCCTGGCCAGGAAATCGCCGTCCGACGAGGAGGCCAGGCGCCCTTCCAGCCCGCCCAACCAGGCGGGCTCCTCGGTAACAATCGGCAAGAGCGGGACAAGCAGGCCCTGAAGGCGCGATCGCAACCGCGTGCGCCCCTCGGCCGAGGATCCCCCGTCGTACCAGCTCGCGAGCAGGGCGCCTAGCCGATCGGCTTCGATTGCCCCCACCATCGACATGGCCCCCAGGGCCGCCCCCTGCATCCGAGGCGATCCCTCGCGCTCCGATCGCGCCAGATGGGAACGCAAGGCCGGCAACAGGGGGGATTCGCCGGGATTTCCGCGTCGGAGGTCGCCCCGGATTAACGCCGTCAGGTCGACGAGTGTGACCACGTCGGCGGGGTCATCCGAGCCCCGCAGCCCATCCAGTCCACGCAAGGCCGCCTCGAGGAGCGGCAGGTCGTCGAGTAGTTCCGGGCTGACCTCGAACTTCCCGACGTCCGGCGCAAGGGCATCCTCGTCGTCCCTCGGCAGGCCAAGGATATGCCCGGCAGCGATACGTTGGAGTATTGATGCGGAAGTGACCAGCTGGGCCGCCGAGGCCGTCCGGAGGAATGGCCCTTCGAGGCGAGCCAGGAGGGCACGGACCGGGCCCACAAGGCCGCACTCCGCCGAGGCCGATAGGCGGCCCAGGGTCGTCTCGGGATGCTGGTAATCGGGGTGATCGTCGTCCGCGTCGGCCGTGCCGGGCCTGCGGATCCGACGCACGGCGGCCTCGCATGCCTGATCCAGTGTGACTCCGTGGAAGCCGGCCGCCTCGACCGTTGCTATCGTGGCGGCGGTCCATTGCACCCGCCAGAGTTCCGTCAGGTTCTCGCGATGGCCGATCGATTCGGTATCGACGCGTTCCGCGTACCGGACGCCGAGCAGGTCCAATCGGCGCAGGAGGACCGCGCGGGCCCGATCGAGCCTCGATCGCAGGGGATCGAGCCGGAGTTCGCGAGGCCCTTCCCCGACCGCTTCGGGTCCGGGCAATCTGAGCCGCCCCATCGCGGCCTCGACCTGCGGGGCCAGGCCGCTGCGCGGCGTCCCCCTGGCCAGACGGCCCCGACGGTTGCCGACGAGCACCGACTGGGCGGCGGCCGCAACGGCCCGACCCCTGCCGAGGAGGTCGCCTTGCACCAGGACCGTCCCGATCGCCTCGAGCAGTTCGCCCCGCCCCGGGGCGGCGTGCCCGCGCAGGCGGCCCAGGTCGAGGGCTAGCCGGACAACCTCGGTGGCGTCCGGAGTCCCGGCCACGTGCCCGTCCCGGCGGAGGTGGCGGCAGAGTTCGACCGCCAGGCCGGCGGCGAGCCGTGCGGCCGAATTCGCATCGGAAGCCGCCAGCATGGTTTGTTGCCAGACGGGGTCCATCACGCCGGCCGGATAGCCGCTGCGCTGGTCAAGCTGGTCGAACGAATAGGGAATCAGCGAGGTCGCGATCTGGGGAGCTGGCCCGCCACTTCGTTCGATCGGGGGCGGCGACGACCAGAGGACCGGCTCCGGCAGGAGCGCAGCGGCGTGGAACGACCCGATGACGGCGGCCGATTTGGGGGGGGCCGAGGCGATCGCCTCGCGCATGGCCGCCTCGCGATAGCGGTCGCTCGGGGACGGGCCGTCCGAGGAATGGCGGACCATCCAGCCAAAGGCGAGCGCCGCCCGCCGGATCGCCTCGGGCGTCGATTCGCAGGCGGGGGTTTCCACCAGTTTTTCCCAGAGTTCGCCGCCATCTCGCGAACCTTGTCGGCTGAGCAACCGGCCGAGCGCCGTCGGCACTTGGGGATCATGGTCATCCTCGCCGATGCCCCGCTCCAGGCGGTTCAACTCGGCCAGGTTGAGGTCGCAAGCGACCACGGGGACCCCGTTCGCGGCCGCCCATCGAATCGCCGCCAGCTCGGGGGAGAAGTCGGCGAGCGGGTAGAACGAGATCAGTCGGGCGTCGTCGCAGGCGGCCAGGGCGATGCAGCGCTTCCAGGTCGATCTTGCCCAGGAATTCGATCCAGGGTTGGAAGTCGGGGGGCATTTCGACCAGAACGGCATCCGGCCGGAAGTCGCCGAGCAGCCGGGGGATGGCCCGCGCGAGGGCCGAGGAGTGATGGCGAACCCCGATCAGGTGGGGGGTTCGGCAATCGGCCAGCCGCCCGGGCACGTCCTCCTCGGATGGATCCGATCGCGCCGTCTCGCTCATTCGCGTTCCTGGTCTTCGAGGATTTCTCGAAGCGAGTACATCCGCTGCCAGAGCGGATCGCCCTCGCCTCGGCGGCGGATCGGGCCGTCCCAGTAGGCAAGCAGCCGGGCTCGATCCTCCTGATTGTCCTTGAGCACGACGCCCAGGAGGTAACCCGGCAGCAGCGAGACCGGGTCCTTCCTCGCGGGGAAGAAGCTGCCCTGCCGGGTGATGGCCGTCGCGACCGTAACGGCCTCGGCCGTGCTCATGACGGCCGCGGGCCGTTCGACATTCCATCCCTCCTCGGTCCGCCCCTCGCGCAGGTCGCGGAAGGTCCGCACCAGGATTTCCAGCAGGCGGGCATCGACCTCGGCCGAAGTTCCGGACTCGTTCAGGACCGCCCTGGCGCGGTCCCTCACCAGGTCCATTTCCTGGCTGGCGTCGGCGATCGGCGGGACGGTCTCGAAGTTGAATCGGCGCTTCAGGGCGGCCGACATCTCCGACACGCCGCGGTCGCGCAGGTTGGCGGTGGCGATGACGTTGAACCCCGGCGCGGCGAAGGTGCTGCCGTCCGGGCCTTCCAGCTCCGGGATCATCATCCGCCGTTCGCTCAGCACGCTGATCAACGCGTCCTGGACCTCGGGCAGGCAACGCGTGATCTCCTCGATCCGGACCAGCTTCCCGGCCCTCATGGCGGCCAGGACAGGCGACGGGACCAGGGCCTCGGGGCGAGGCCCTCGGTCGAGCAGCATGGCATAGTTCCAGCCGTACCGCAGGTGGTCCTCGTTGGCGCCGGCGGTGCCCTGGACGGCCAGGGCACTCGTGCCGCTGATCGCCGCGGCCAGCAGCTCGCCGATCATGCTCTTGGCCGTTCCAGGCTGCCCGACGAGCAGCAGGCCGCGCTCGCCGGCGAGGGTCACGACGCATCGTTCGACGAGCGCCCTCGAGCCGACGAACTTGGGCTCGATGACCATCGACTTCGGCGAGTCCGGCGGCAGCGGGGCGGAGCTCGGGGCCCGAATCGATTCGCCTCCGCTGCCGCAGACGAAATCGACGACTCGGGCGGGCGACAGGAGCCAACCTTGCGGGCGCGGCGACGATTCATAGATCGCCCGCAGGAAGGCCAGTTGATCGGCATAACGCTCCTCGGCCGGCGGCTGCTGGACCGGGGCCGACGGCCGGGGGCCACGGTCGGCGGACACTTCGCTGGTTTTCTTCCTGGCCATGATTATTTCGTCTTCTTCTTGCGTTTGACTTGCTCATAGCCCGGCTCGTCGCCGTCGACGACGCGTTGCCAGGCGGCGGCGAAGAGATCCTCGAACGGCCTGAGGACCAGCGGGCCGCCCGCCGGGCAGGGATCGGCCGGGCCTACATCCAGGTCGACCAGGTGGGCGAGTTTCCAACGTTCGATCGGCAGCCAGGGCGCCTTCAGTTCGACCCATTCGCCCGGCAGGAAGAAGCCGCGGCCCGCCCGGGCCCTGGACGCCTCCAGGACCAGTTTGCATGCGGCCAGCTCGGCCGACGCCTTCTTCAGCCGGGCGGATGTCCAGCCGTTCCAGGTGGAGAGGTTCGCGGCGGTGGGATCGGGCAAGGCGAGCAACTGGGCGTAGAGGACGGCCGCATCCTCGCCGATCGGGAACTTCGAGCGGATCGCTTTCACCACGGCCGGCGCCGTGTGGAGGGGGTTCTGGGGCCATCCGCCCGGCGGCACCCCCTCGGCGAGGATTGCCGCGGCGAGCTTGCGGAAGCCGGGGCTCCTGAGTGCGATCGCCGTGGGGACCGCCCCACTCGGCACTTCGTAGCCATCGCCGGTGTCGATCGCCATCAGGCCGTCGAGCCGCGCCAGGTCCGCCGGATCCTTGAGGTTGGCGGGCCGGAACGCCAGGAAGGCGGTGTGATGGCCGTCGAGCGCCGCAGCGGCGACCAGGCCGTCGTCGAGGGAGGCAATGCCGGCCTTCGCATCATCCTTAGTCTTGCCGACGTGCTTCTCGAGCCATTCGCTCGGCTTGAGCGACTTCTTGGAATCGGACTCGTACAGGTGGATCTCACGCAACGGGAGCAGCAAACCCGGGTTGTCGAGCAGCCTGGCGGCCTGATCGATCAGGGCCGGCATCTGGGCCCGGGCGGGGTGCCCGGCGGGCGTCTCGGCGTGGATGATGGCTACCAGTTGGACGATCGACGGCAGGAAGGCGTTGTCGGTCGGCTCCCCCTTCCCGCCCTTGACGAGCAATCCCAGGTTCGAGCGGGTCCGGTCCTTCTCCAACCCGACCTCGATGACCCTCGGTTGAAGCAGGGCGTGTTTCGAGGGGTCGGCGGCGGCGGCGAGCAAGTCCCCGTGCTCGACGCGGTGCCATCGAGAGGATCGGCCCAGCACGGAGAGTCGGGCCTGGAGCTCGGCGTCGAGGTGCAATCGCCTGGGCATCCTCGATCGCCAGGCTTCCTCGATGCGGCGGAACACCGGCGCCCGATCGTCCGAGAACGGGGCCGCGCACCCGCCGGAGACGACCGACGCGAAGAGGCTCTCGAGGACCGGCTTCTCCAGGTTGAGCAGGGCCTGGCGAGCCACGCTGGCCTCCGACGCCTTCAACCCCAGCTCCTTGCGGAGCTCGGAGGGCAGGAAGTTGTTCTCGTAGGCGTCCAGATTCAGGCCAGCCAGCCAGACGAGGC
Source organism: Isosphaeraceae bacterium (assembly GCA_046350035.1). Lineage (GTDB taxonomy): Bacteria > Planctomycetota > Planctomycetia > Isosphaerales > Isosphaeraceae > CALLYK01. Next base: position 33,036 of record JAXMBD010000053.1, read on the forward strand.
CGACCTCGGCCGGGGAGACGGAGAGGTTCGCGGCCGTTCGCTCGAGCTCGGCCCGCGATGGGAGGGGCGGCCTGGTGCAGGCGCCGGCCGCTTCGAGGAACGCGACGATCTCGGCCGGGTCGGTCTTGGCCCGAATGGCGCGGACATTCTTGACCTGATACCCCGGCGGCGCACCCGGTTTCTCGGCCGTCGAATGGCGGAGGAACTGGTAGGGGAGATCTTCCTGGTTGTACGACTCGTTCTCCACGACGATGAACCGATCCTCGCCGTTCTGGATCGCGAACGACTTCCCTCCCGCGACGTCCACGTCGTAACCGCCCCAACTCCTCTTCTTGGCCCCTTCGGGATAGCCTTCCATGAGGTCAAGGCGCCCCGGCAATTCGGCGATCCCGAGGCCATGCCACAGTTCGAGGAACTCCAGCCATGGGACATCACCGGCGCCGGGCTTGGACAGCTTCGCCGCCTGGACACGCCAGTACGTCCCCCAGGCGCGCGTCGGCAGGTTCTCGAGCATCGGGAACCAGAGGCAGTCCGTCCTCGGCAGCGGGCCCGCCTTGGCCTCGCCCTTCAGGAAGGCTGCCGCGGCGCCCATGTTCGCGCCAACGGATACCGTTCCCTCATGCCCATAGATATGGTAGGCCCGTAAACCCCAGTGCTTCGCGGCCAGGTCGGCCCTCCGGTCCTCGACGATCGAGCGGCCCGCCGGATCTTCGGCCGCCTTATCGACGAGTGCGGAGTATTCCGACGCCCGCGCCTCGGCCCGTTCGATCACGCGAGCGACGCCGATCGCCAACCGCTCGGGGGCCTTGGGCAGGAGCTTCTTCACGGCCGGCAGGAGGCTATCCAGGGGACTGGGCGTGGGTTCCTTGCCGGGGGCCTGGGCGGGCCTCTCGCGTTGCCGGTCTTCGGCCGCCGCCCGGAACAATTCGCTGCATTCTTCCCGGGAGATCGCCCTCAGTTTTCCCGAGGACACCTCGTCCCGGACCTTGAGCAGGTGCCAGAAGACGATCGGCAGGATGGTCGGTTGGCCCTCCGCATTCTCCTGGTCGAAGCTCGTGAGGGTGGCGACGATCGTCGAACCTTCCGGATCCCAGAGCCAGTAGTCGTCGCCGCGACCACCTTCGCACGTGATGGGGAGATACTCCCCCGTCGACGGTTGCCGGAGCAGGCCGACCGGGGTTGCGTACGAGCCGTCCGGCTTCCTCAGCGGCTTGTCCCAGCGCCGGCCGTCGATGCCGACCCCGACGGGGCAGCCGTCGCGGCGCCGGATGGCCTTCCAGCCGAGCATCCCGTCCTTCGAGCCCAGGGGCGAATCCTCGACCCCCGTCGGTGCGAGCATCAGTTCGCAGGCGTTCGGGACGAGATCGCCGCCTTCGACCTCCTCGAACCAGGGCGGGACGCTCTCGCGGCCCTCTTTCCCCGTCCTCGGGTCCACTTCCACGACCTTCCATCGATGCTCGGAGGCCGATCCATCGTACTCGGAATCGACCCGCCAGAAACGGACCCCGTCGCCCAGGTACGCTTGGGACGCGGGGATGACCTTGTCGCCGGGCCTCACGGCCTGCCGGCCCATGAAGTAGCTGCCGTCGCCCAGGGGTGTTGCCGCCTTCACGGCCGAGAGGTGGTAGCTATAGGACTCGGCCTCGTGCACCTCGGCCCGGTTGCTGGTCCAGAAAAGGTGGCCCTTGTATTTATCGTCGCGATAGGAAACGGCCAGGTCGTCGCCCAGCGCGACCAGGCCCATCAGGTCGCACTTCTTGGGCAGGCGCAATTCGTGCCGCTTGACCCCGCCATCGCCGCCGATGACGTAGGCGTGGGCCTTGTCGCACAGGGTGATCGTCGGGAAGGTCAGATAGAGGCTGGTATCGTTGTAATTCCGGCGGACCTGGATGGCCCTGGATTCGACGACCCCCTCGAGGGCGGGCAGCCCGTACTCGTCGAAGACGCCGGCCCGGAGGGTCCGCCGGGCCATCTCGGTCAGGTCGACGTTGCGAAGCCGTTCCGCGACATCCGGGAAGAGTCGCACCGTTTCCGGCCAGAACGTGGCCTTGAATCTCTCCAGGGCTATCTCGAAGCTGGCCAGTCCGCTCCCTTCCAGCGCCTCAACGAGGCCCAGTGCCTGGCGATGCCACAGGGCCAGGATCCCCGGCCGGTCGCCCGCCGCCGCGGGGAACGCCCGCTGCGAGAGCCCGACCTGCCGGTAGCCCAGGTCCAGTGTACCGCCCTTGCATGTCAGCGCCTCGTCCAGGGCCGCCGCGATCGCGGGCTGGAAACGCTCGTCCCTGGCCGATTCCACGACGTCCCGATTTCGGAACGGATGGTCGATTTCCGAGAGCATCCAGGCCGAGAACGTGACCGAGAAGTTCTTCGGCGGGTCGGCGACCGGGATCCCCAGGGCGAAGCAGGTCTCCAGGACGTCGATGTCGATCGGCGTGGACCGATACCGTTCGGCGACCGAGAGGGGGATCGGCACGCCTTCGCGTTTCAGACGGGGCGCCAGATTCTCCAGCATTCGCAGGGTGTAGGTTAGCGCGGGGACCGCATCGCGGACGATCCGGCCGAACCACACGGCGACCGGTTCGCCCAGGGGCGGGGCTCCCCGGAGGGCGTCTTCCCAGAGGAATTCGAGGACGCCCCACTCCTCCAGCGATTCGAGCCAGGGCCCCTGGGTGCTTCCGCCCCAGTAGCGGGGCTCGGGGCGGGTGTGCCGCAGCAGGGCCATCGCGAATTCCGGGCTGCGGGCGACGATCCGCTTGCAATGGGCCCCGCAGGCCTTCCAGAACTGGATGGGTGGCCGGCCCATCGCGGGCGCGTCGACCACCTCCTCCAGCCAGGCCTCCAGTTCCCGATCGGCATCCAGGCCCGCCGCCTTGGCCAGCTTGGCGAAGTCCTTGGGCATCGAGGCCCACGGGGCCATCCCGCCCCGGGTCCGCCGCACGCAGAGATCCCGGAAGATTGCGAACGCATCCCCGGCCTCGGAGTGGTTCAGGAGGTCGTTGCCGTAGTCGGACAGCGCATTGCCCGAGAGGCAGCCCGAGAGGACGAATTCCAGGACCACATCGCGCCGACGCGCCCGGTCGGAGGCCAGCGCATGGACCCGCTCGGCCTCCAGCGATTTGTTGAGCGACCGGCCCGCGTAGGTGGGGTTACCGAGGTCCTTGAATGCCCGGCCGGCCTCCTCCCAGAACGGCGGGAGGAAGTGGCGGGCGGACCGGCCGAGTTCCTTGGCCATCTCGCTGTAGGCGTCCCAGGCGTGGCCGGGCTTGGAACGGGCCAAGCGGGCCGCGGCCTTCATGCGTTTGACCAGGTCGAGCGCGAATCGGGCATTCCCCGGGTCGTTGATCAGGGCCCATTCGGCGAACCCCAGGCTGCGCCTTTGCTGGAGGGCGATCGGCGTCGAGATCGATGGCGGCCCGAAGCCGAGGAATTCCATCGCCAGGTCCTCGGCCTGACCCAGCCGCTCCGAGGCCAGCCGGATCACCGGCCGGTCCCCGAGTGCGGGGTGGCGATAGGTCCGCGCCACGACCGGTTCGGAGGCGCCTTCGTCCACCCGGGTTCCCGGGAGCAGCAGCCCGCCGGCATCGAGCTGGGCGTTCGCGTCGCTCATTCTTCGCCCCCTGCTTCTGCCTTCTCAACCTTGCGCCTGGCGTAGATTTGCGAGGCCATCCGCACGCCCTCGCTGAACGTGACGCGACCGACCTCGGCGATTTTCCGGGGCTTCTGGTCGCCCCCAACGAAGATCAACTCCCCGGTGTACGTTTCCCCCTCCGGATAGTCGGAGCCGATCCAGTAACGGGCCTCCAGGGCGGTGCCTCGCTCCCAGATCTTGCTGCAGGCGTATCCGCCTCGGACCGGGTAGCCGAGTTGCCGGCAGGCCCCGTTGGCGAAATTCAGCTGTTCGAATCGCCCGCCGCTGAAGTCGGCGATCCGGGTCGATTCCCGCTGCTCCGTCGTGGCCGCGAAGGTCGGCCGGAAGAGCTGCTCGATCGCCTGGGAGAAGCCAAGATCCGCGGCGATCTCGCGGAGGTCGTCGAGACCATCGATCAAGATCGGGTGGGGGATGATCAATTGCTCGGTCGCGATCCAGCGGGTCTCGCCGTCCCGATCGACCACGCCGATCCCCTTCTTCTCGTCGATGTCGCGCAGCAGGCCGGTCCGCGTCGAGTCGGCCTCGCCGCCCGATCCGGCGGCGGATACGACGAGGTTGCGCAATATGCCGCTCCAGTCCGGATCTGGCCAGACCGCCATGACGACCGAGCACGGCACCGGCAAGGACCGCAGCATCCAGGTCTCGATCCGCCGGAGGCATTCCGTCCGGTGATCGACGAGCCACTCGCACATCGCACCAAGCTGCTCGGCCAGTTCCGAGTCCTTGAGCTCCTTCGGGACCGTGGCCAGCTTCTTGCCCGCCGGGTTGCGGCACACGAGCTTGCCGGCCTCGATACTCAGACCATAGCCCTTGCCCGCGTCGAGCCAGGGGAGCTCCCCTGTCCCGGTGCCCCCCGTCGATTTTCCTGCTGCGGTGGCCCTGGACGTGACGGTCTCCCCGGGGTGAAACATGGTTGGGCTTCGATGCTAAGCGGCCGCCCGGCTGGATGCAAGCGTACACTGGCGATTCGCCTTGATGCGAGGCGAGGACCCGCCCGGCTTGGGGAGAATCCTGCATGCTTCGAGGCGAATGGGGGACCGATCTTATCCGGGGGGGTGCACGCCGATACCGAGTTCCCTGCCAACCCGAAGGACTTGGGATCGCTTGCCGGATAGCTCGCTCGCATGGCATCGACGCACACGACCGGATGCCTCCTGGCGCCGATGTCGCACCGGGATCGAGCATGAAGGAATCGGGGCCGCCGATCCTCCTGGGATTGAACAAATGCATAAATATGGAATGTTATAATAAACCAAATTTGTCACTATATTTTATTTATTATGAAAAAGTTATGGTTATCGATGGGGTTCGCGGTCGCCCTGGTGAATCCGCAAGGTGGCCAGGAAGCCAGCAGGCCGGCGCCGCCCGCCACGAAGGATGCTTCAGGCATCCGGGCGTCGAAACGGTAAGGCCTGGGGCCATCCCGACCGAGAGACTCTGGCAGGAGGAGAGCGCAACCGACTCCCTGCACTACCTTTTCCACCAAGAGTCCTTGTTCGTCAACATGAGCGGTTCGATGATTCGGGACCAGGAGCTCGAAGTCCTCAAGAGCGGGCGCCTCCAGTCCAGGAAGGCGGACAACAAGGAGGCGCCGGCGAAGAAGATCGGCACGACCGCCACCGTCCTCGGCCGGATTCGACTGGTGGCCGTCGTCAAGCAGGTAACCAACCCCTCTGTGGTGTCGGAAGTCTACGTGAAGCAAGAGGGTCGATAGCTCCTCTTCCGTTCAACCGACTGCACAGTCCCCAGGGTGGTCGGGCAGGTGGCGGTTGGAGAGCCGCCCGATGGGCCGCTGCGGGCCCGAACTCGGCACCCGTCGGGGCGCCGTTCACCGGGGCGGTCCCGATGCAAGACGGGGTATGGGAATCAATCCTCACCGCGACTCCCCCAGGACTTTCGAGGGTAGGCCGCGAGGAAACGGCCCATAAAGGATGTCAGGACAGGCGAACCGAAGTCCAGCGAGGCGCGGGAACGACTGCCGCAGGCAGCCCCAGGGGATTCTCCGGGCCACGCGGATTACGGCACGTAACTCGCGGGGACTTCCCGAAATCCATCCCAGACCCGGCCTGTAGACGTCCGAGGAATCCGAGGAGAATCGCCTGATGAACTATCGCCTTCGACTCGCCCTGCTGCCCCTCGCCCTGGCGAGTTCGATCGCCCGGGGCGACGACCCGAAACCCGTCGACGGAACGCTCAAGGGCAAGGACGCCCTGGGCGACTGGACAACCGATGCGCCGGGTGTGCGTCGCAAGATCACGGTCGACGACCTGGCCACGCCCTACGACACGCCCTCGGCCAACAACTTCCCCCGCGTCGTCCCGCGGCCGGAAGGGGCCTGGCCCAAGGCCCCGGAGGGCTTCGAGGTCACCGAGTTCGCCACGGGCCTGACCGAGCCCCGCGTCATCGTCCGCGCCCCTAACGGCGACATGTTCCTGGCCGAGAGCCGCACCAACCGGATCCGCGTCTTTCGGGACGCCGACGGTGACGGCAAGCCTGAAGTCAACGAAGTATTCGCGACCGGCCTGAACCGGCCGTTCGGGATCGCCTTCTACCCGGTCGGGCCCAATCCGAAATACCTCTATGTCGGCAACACCGACTCGGTGGTCCGCTTCCCCTACAAGGATGGCGACACGAAGGCCCCCGGGGAAAAGGAGACGATCGTCAAGGACATCCCCAGCGGCAACGAGAGTGTCGGGGGCGGGGGGCATTGGACCAGGGACCTGGAGTTCTCGCCCGACGGCAAGACCCTGTATGTCTCGGTCGGCTCGCGGTCCAACGCCGATGACGACGATCGCGAGGAGCGCCGCGCGATGATCCTGGCGTTCGACCCTGACGGCAAGAACGAGCGCGTCTTCGCCCGGGGCATCCGCAATCCGGTCGGCCTGGCCACCCACCCGAAGACCGGGCAGCTCTGGGCTTCGGTGAACGAGCGGGATGCCCTGGGCGACAACCTGGTGCCCGATTACATCACGCATGTCGAGGAGGGCGGCTTCTACGGGTGGCCCTGGTACTACCTCGGCCCGAATCAAGACCCGCGCCACGAGGGGAAACACCCCGAATTGAAGGGGAAGGTCATCGTCCCCGACGTGCTCCTGCAATCGCACATGGCGTCGATCGACTTGACCTTCTACGACGGCGGTCAATTCCCGGAGGAGTTCAAGCACGACGCCTTCGCCTCCGAGCATGGCTCGTGGAACCGGGCCAGACGCGTCGGCTACAAGGTCATCCGCGTGCCGATGAAGGACGGCAAGGCGACCGGCGAGTACGAGGATTTTCTCGTCGGATTCGTCACCAGGGAGGGCGACGTCTGGGGTCGCCCGGCGGGCGTGGCCGTGGCCAGGGACGGCTCCCTGATGGTTACGGACGACGGCTCGGGGACGGTTTGGCGGGTGGCGTATATGGGGAAAAAATGAGATGAGTCCGAGAGAATCCCGATGGCACGCCAGGACCGGCGGCTTCACCCTGATCGAGTTGCTCGTGGTCATCGCCATCATCGGCATGCTCCTCGCGTTGCTCCTGCCGGGTGTGCAGTCGGCCCGGGAGGCGGCTCGCCGGAGCCTGTGTTCCAACAACCTGAGGCAGGTCGGTATTGCCCTCCACAACTATCACGCCGCCGGCGGCAGCTTCCCGGTCGGCTTCCTCTATCCGACGGCCCCGGTGCCGGCGACCACCTCGCCCTTGCAATATCGTTGGTCTGCACTCACGCAGATGGCCCCTTACCTCGAACAGGCCGGCCTCTTCAACGCCTTGAATTTCCAGTTCCCAGTGGGATCCAGGCCGACGGGCGGGCCGTCGCCGTTCTGGCCGTTCTACCCGGCCAATACCACGGCGATGGCGACCACCGTCGCCTCCTTTCTCTGCCCGAGCGATGGCGCACCCCCGCCGATGCCCGGCTCAGGGCCGGTGAGTTACGCCTTCTGCGCCGGCTCGGGCGTCGGAGGCGGCGAGGCCGCCGGTGCGGACGGGGCGTTCGTCCTGGGCCCGGCGATCTCGCTGGCCGGGATCACCGACGGCGCCAGCCAGACCGCGGCGGCTTCGGAGCAACGGCTCGGCATCGCAGGGACCTACAGCCAAACGACGCCCGATCCGGTCCCCTCGCCACCCTCGAGGGCGATGGCCAGGGTGGCGGCGGGCCCCCTGACGGATGAATCCTGCGCCGGGGCGCCGTCCGGCTGGCTGCTGAACAAGGGATCGGGCTGGTGGGACGGGAACTACCTCAACACGCTCTACAACCACCACGAGCCGCCCAACTCCGCCCGCCCCGACTGCATCACCTCCCACAACCCCGGGTGGAAAGCAGCCCGGAGCCTCCATCCCGGCGGCGTGAATGTGCTGTTCTGCGATGGTCACGCCTCCTTCGTCCGGGATGGAATTGCAACCTCTACCTGGCGGGCTATCGCCACGAGGAGCGGCGGCGAGATCGTTCAACCCGACGCCCCCTGATTCGTGCGTGGCGACCGACGGGCGGTCGGGGAAGGATGAGAAGTGGGCGGTAGACTACGCCCTCGGGAAACCCGTCCGGCGGGGGATATGAACCGGGCTCGATTCTTCGAATCTATGGGAGTTCTGTGCGAATCCCAGGGTAGGCCTACCCAGCCGAATCGGCTTCGTCGCTAGAAAACCTGATTCAGCCCGAACCAGATCACAGGCCCCCGGCTGCTGTTCTTCGGGGCGCCGGTAATCGGCTGGGCGATGTCGACGCGGAGGTTGGCCCGTTCCAGGAAGGCGAACAGGGCCACGTCGACCCTCAGGCCGACGCCGATGCCCTGCGCGAACGGGTAGGCCGAGCCGTTCAAGTACGACTGGCCGAAGTCGTAAAAGATCGTGCCCAGGAGGTTCCTCAGGCTCAACGACGAATCCAGCACCGAGCGGTCGATCGCCCGCCAGATCGGCATCCGCCACTCCAGGGTTCCGACCCAGACGGCATTTCCCAGGTCGGTGTTCAGGTCGAGCGAGCGGAGCCGCCGGCCGCCGCCGAGCCGGAAGAGCGGCTGATCGCTGGGCGTCGCGTAACCGCCGTAGATCCTCGCCGCGACCTTCGTGGCCGAGAACCAGCCCAGGCCCTCGGGCAGGCCCCGGACGATCCCGAATTCGGCCGTGGTCCGGGCATAATTGAAGCCCGATCCGATGAGCGTGTTGCCGTACTCGGCCGTCAGGTCGATCAGGAAACCCGAGACCGGATCCCAGTACGGAAAAAGCGTGCTAAGGCGATATCGGGCGCCGACCGCGCCGAGGTATTGCGTAACCGGCCGGCCGTCATCGCCCTGCCAGAATTCGTTGCCCAGGCCATAGTAAAGTTCGACGAACCCCTGGTCATCGACCAGGAAGCTTGAGGTCTCCAGGAATCGGTGCCGGAGGAAGAACCGCCCTCCCGAGTGTCGGACGTCGTTGTAGAAATTGAACAGCCCCTCTTCGTAGAAGAACCCCACCGACGCCATCGGCCAGGGGAAATGGAGCAGGGCCGCCTCGCCCCCGAAGATCGCCTCGCGGAGCGCCGGCTCGGTGCCGACCCATCCGGAAATCTGCCACTTTTCCAGCCGCTGCAGGGCGACCTTGAGCCCGCCTCGGGCATACTGGTCGATGAACGGGCCGGCCACCAGCGACGGTCGGTCGAAGGCCTGGAATTGCGAAGACGTGTCCATCGACGTCATCATCGGCGTCAATCGCCAGGCGATCTGGGGTTTCCATCGGTTGTTGTCGGGCACGGCATCGAGCAGGGCATGGTCCGGGTCGACCTCGACCTGCCGGACCCTCCCCGGCGCATTGAGGTGGATCAACCAGGACCCCTCGTCGCCGCGATGGACCCGCGCGCCGTCGACCTCGTAATCGCCCCGATCGGGCCAGATCGGCACGCGGATCTCGCCCTCGTCGGTCCGGCACAGCAGGACCGTCGGCTCGATCATCGCACCCTTTTGGCGGATCTCGACCGAAACCGTCCGGCCATCGGCCCCGACCGAGCCGACCGGACCGACGCGGACCTGGTGGACGGCCCAATCGGTGTCCTTGTGGTCGATTAGCCAGCCGTCCAGGAACGCCGGCCAGTCCCCGTCGGGATCGAACGCGGCCAGCTCCCGGCGGAGGTCGTCGTAACGGAACGTCCTCCAGGCATACGTGAGGTAGATGTGGCGGAAGAAATCGAGGAACCGATCCTCGCCCAGCCGATTGCGGACCATCTCGACGACCTTGCCGCCCCGATCGTACGCCAGGCTGAAAAGGTTGTTCAGGTTTTTCATCTGGCCCAGGTCCTGGATGACCGGGCCGTTGTTGCCGCGGGCCCGCCAGCCATAGTAGCCGGACAGGCGAAGATCCTCGCGGCCGATCGTGGGCAGCCACCGGAGCGCGTTGGGCCAGACAATTAAGGGCGCGTTGCGGCCATACTTCACGTCGAGCCGCCAGGCGGTGAACGAATTCACCAGCCCTTCGTCCATGAACGTCTCGGCGTACCCGTCGCTGCCGACAACGTTCCAGAACCACTGGTGGCAGGTCTCGTGAGTCACCAGGTGATCGATGTATCGCTGGCCAACCTGCGGCATCTTCCAGACGCGGTCGTCGATCAGGATCAGGCCGGAGCACTCGTTGCCGTTCCAGCCGAAATACGACGCGGCGATGTCGAACTCGTCGTAGGGATACGGGCCAAACCATTGCTGGTAAAGCGGGATGACTTCGCAGGCATAGTCGAGGGCCGCCCTGGCGTTGGCCTCATGCTCGGGGAAGGCCGTCACTCGCACCAGGATCCCATCCACCCGGCGCTCCCAGGCCCGGAACCTGTTCGAGCAAACCAGGGCGAAGTCGCGGGCCGGGTCCGCGGAGATCGTCACGAGCTGGCGGCCGGCCCCGGCGGCCGCCAGCTCGGTGATCGAGCCGGTTGAGGCGATCACCTGGTCCTCGGGTAGGTCGGCCCTTACGACATAACTGGCCGCCTCCTGGTGCCAGGGCTGATGCCACGGCACGAACGGCGTCCTCTCCCAGCCCTCCGGTCCCGGGTACGCGAGCACCGGGTACCAGTTCATCAGGTAAGTGATCCCGTTATGGTGGCCCCATCGGCCCCAGAAGTCGGGCAATTCCAGGGTGAAGTCGATTTCGACGGCGACCGATTCGCCCGGCGGGAGCGGCCGGGGCAACGCCAGGGTCATCAGGGTGCCGTCGCCGTCGTCGAAGTCCGGCCGGATCGCTTCGCCCGCCACCCTGGCCGCCTGGACCTCCAGCCGCCGCCCCTTGCGGTCCATCGCCTCCTCGGGGCTGAGGCGGAGCACCTCCAGGGTCTTGGCGAACAGCGCCTCCTGGCCGTCGGGGATCTTGTAGCGGGGGTAGACGTGGAAGACGAGCGACTGCGCTGCCCGGCCGGTGCGGTTGGTGTAGATGACCGATTCATGGGCCCGGACGAGCCGACGGTCGAGGTCGAGCCGGAAATCGATCTCGTACCGGGGCAATCCCCGTGGCACGGCGGACGGCGCGCGGGGCGCCTCGGGCACGACCAGCGCCGGCGGCAGCGGATCGGGGTCGCGCGACGGCTCCTGGCCGGAGGCCAGCCCGCCCACGGCCGGCAGCAGCCAGCAGATCGCCAGCAACCTCGCGCGCGGCGTCAACTTCCCCGGCTCCCTTCGGGATACCCCGGTTCGGTCCCGATGGGACGATTTGGGTGGGTTCAGGCGACGGCCGCGCTACTGCCATGCGAGCCGGAGCCGGCCCGGTGCAGCTCCTCGAGGATGGGCCCGTACAGCGTATCCTCGACGTCGCGCAGGCGTCTGGCGACGTAAGCCCCGTCGAGCACACGATGGTCATACGTGATCTTTACGTTAACGGATCCGTCCTCGCCGATCGGCCCGTAGGTGAGGGTCGTCGTCAGCGGCGAGATTGGGTGCAGCGACTCGGCCCCCAGGGACCCGTAACTCGAAAGCCCGAACGTGCCGAACCGCTTCGCCCGCTTGAAACCGGAGATGTTCAGCGTCGACCACCAGAGCAGGTGGCGGATCGGCGTGGGGGTCGAGCTGACCCGCAACGCCTGCCGGAAGAAGCCGACCCGCTCCAGCGGAGCCAGCTTGTAAAAATCGAGCGCCTTCTGGAGTTGCTGGAGGCTCTGCATCTCCGGGGCCCGGAACAGGCCGACGAAGATGCCGTCCTCGCCCCGGTAGCGCCGCTCGACCGCCATGGCGCAGGTCGATTGCGGGTGCTCGTAGAGCCTCGACCAGGGGAATCGCAGCAGGGCGCGGCGCAGGGGCGGGTGCGAGGCCGCCACCATGCTGTACGCCTTCATGAAGATCACGACCCAGGACGGCCGGCCGGGGTGCCGTTCGCGGGCGTCGAATAACGGGCTGACGTCCATGCCCCGGCTGACCGGCACCGTCGGGATCTGGCTCGCGAAGTGAACCAGATCGATGATGAAGCGTCGCGGAGCCGGAATCGGCAGGATACGTCCCTTCGGCTCGTGCATCCATGCACCTCGGGGCGTCGGAAGACGCGAAACCGCCCACGTGACCCGGTTCCCTCCCCGCCGATTCATTCGACGGGCCTCGGGATTCGGGCGCGGGGTCACCTTACAACAGGACGGCCGATTGGGGAAGGCGAGCGTTGCGAGTCTTTGGAGGGTTTCCGAATGGAGTCCCCCGTGCGATAATCGGGGGCCTTGCAACCCCGATGGAAACCGAGTCCGTTGACGCGCCCATGACCGGAACCGGCAACCTCTCCGTCCACCTCTTGCCGGCCTGGATCCCGCCCGGCCGGTTGCGCGGCGGGGTGGCGGTGGTGATCGACGTGCTCCGCGCGACCACCGTCATGGTCCAGGCGTTCGCCCAGGGCTGCCGGGAAATCAGGCCATGCCTGGAGGTAGACCAGGCCCGAGACCTGGCCGCAGGATTGCCCGAAGGATCGGCCTTGGTTGCTGGCGAGCGTGAAGCCCTGCCGATCCCAGGGTTCGACGTAGGGAATTCGCCGCGTGAGTTTACGAGGGATCGCTGCGGCGGGCGAACGCTCGTGATGACCACCACCAATGGCACGAAGGCCCTCCTGGCCTGCCGGGATGCCGACAGGGTCCTTGTCGCCGCGTTCACCAATCGATCGGCCGTGCTCTCTGCCCTGGCTAACGAATCCCGCCCGATCCACCTGGTTTGCGCAGGTACCGAAGGGGAACCCTCCCTTGAGGACTCCTGGTTAGCCGGCTCAATCGCCTGGGGCCTGATGCCCGGTCGGAGGCCCGATGATCTGGCACGGCTCGCGATGAAGGCATGGAGGCCCGACCTCGAAAAATCAGCCCACCTCGAACCAGCACTCCGCAAAGGGAAGGGTGGACGTCGGCTCGTCGAGATCGGCTGCGCTCCCGATATCGCCGCCGCCAGTAAGATCGATAGGTTTCCGAGAATTCTCCCCGAGTTGGCCGATTCGCCCACGCGCCTGATCCTGGCCCCTTGAAACCCGCGACCGAATCACGCACCGCCCCGACCGAGGTTCCCCCGATGGACATGGACAAGTTGGTCTCGCTCTGCAAACGCCGCGGCTTCATCTTCCCGTCCAGCGAGATCTACGGGGGCATCAACGGCTTCTGGGACTATGGCCCGCTGGGCGTCGAACTGAAGCGGAACATCAAGGACGCCTGGTGGCACGATACGATTCACTCGCGGGACGACGTCGTGGGCCTGGATAGCTCAATCATCATGCATCCCAGGGTCTGGGAGGCTTCGGGCCACGTCGGCGGGTTCAGCGACCCGATGGTCGACTGCCGCGAGACCAAGGGGCGATACCGAGCAGACCAACTGTACATCTTCGCCTTTGAGACGGCCGGACTGAAGGCGAAGGAAGGAGCGCCGGGGCGGATCGGCTTCGCCCTGGGCGGCGGCTCCGAAGCGGACGCCATGTCCGGCCTGGAAGAGCGCCTGAAGGGCCTTGCCCGCAAGGGTAAACTCCCATTTCCGCTCAAGGAACTCGCGGCGTTAGCACCCGAAGTGATCCCGTTCCAGGGCGTCGATCCGGGCTTCCGCGACCTGGTCTACGGCCCGACCGCAGAATCGCCCGGTACCCTCACCGACGCCCGTGCCTTCAACCTGATGTTCGAGACCAACGTCGGCGCCGTCGTCGATGATTCCGCCAAGGCTTACCTGCGCCCGGAGACGGCGCAAGGGATCTTCGCGAACTTCTCGAACGTCGTGGATACGGGCCGTGTGAAGCTCCCCTTCGGCATCGCCCAGGTTGGCAAGAGCTTCCGAAACGAGATCAACCCCCGGAACTTCACGTTCCGCTCCCGCGAATTCGAGCAGATGGAGCTCGAATTCTTCTGCCACCCCGAGGAATCGGACGAATGGTACGCCTACTGGCGGAAGGCCCGTTTCCAGTGGTACATCGACCACGGGCTGACCTCCACCAAGCTCCGCCTCCGCGACCACGACCCCGATGAGCTGGCCTTCTACTCCCGCGCCACGGCCGACATCGAGTACGAGTTCCCGTTCGGCATCAGCGAACTGGAAGGGATCGCCCACCGGAGCGATTATGACCTGAAGCAGCACATGAAATTCAGCGGCAAGGACCTGAGCTACTTCGACGAGGATCGCTGGGAACGCGACAAGGCCGGCCTCAAGCTCAACGCGTTCAAGGAATACCTCAAGGGCCGCGAGGGGCAGCCCGACCCGGGCTATCCCTACCAGTACGTCCCGCACGTCATCGAGCCCTCGGCCGGCGCCGACCGGGCCACCCTGGCCTTCCTTTGCGAGGCGTACGTCGAGGACGAGGTGGGCGGCGAAGCCCGCACCGTGCTCAAGTTCCACCCGCGATTCGCCCCGATCAAGGCGGCCGTCTTCCCGCTCGTCCGCAAGGACGGCATGCCCGAGCGGGCCGAGGCGATCTACAAGGACCTGAAGAGGCGGTTCAACGTCTTCTACGACGAGAAGGGCGCCATCGGCCGCCGCTACCGCCGGCAGGACGAGGCCGGCACCCCCTTCGGCATCACCGTCGACGGCCAGACCTTGCAGGACGGCACCGTCACCATCCGCGACCGCGATACCTGCAGGCAGTGGCGGGTCCCTTCGTCGGGGATCGCCCAGGCCCTCGACGACCTGCTCCGCGGCACCTCCCCCGAATCCGGCACATCGGCCGCCGACTAAGCGAGGGGCCGATCATGAAACCCTGCATCAGCCAGGCGACGACGCTTACAACCCCCTACGAGGTCGACCTGCCGGCGCTGTCCCAGTCGGGTTGGGAACTCGTCGAGATCTGGCTGCCCAAACTCGAGGCTTTCCGCCGCGAGAAATCGCTGGAGGAGGCCCGCGCCCTGATCGTCGATCACGGCCTGGAAGCCCCCGCGGCGGCGGGCCAGACCGGCCTGCTGTCGCTGCGGGGCGAGGCGCACCGGGCCGCCCTCGAGCAGTATCGCCGCCGGCTCGACGAGCTGTCGGTGCTCGGGATCGGCACGCTCGTAGTGGCCGCCGATTTCCCGACGATGCCCGACGAAGGGTCTTTGGGTCCGTCGATCGAACGGCTTGCGGAGGTCGCCTCCCTGGCCAAGGCCCGGGGCTTGAAGATCGCGCTGGAGTTCCAGTCGAGCAACCGATTCGCCGCCAGCCTCGACACGACGCTTGCACTGATCGCGCAGGCGGATCAGCCCAACCTGGGCGTTTGCCTCGACCTGTTCCATTTTTACACCGGCCCGAGCAAGTTCGAGGACCTGTCCTACCTGAATCCGCGCAACCTGTCCTGGCTCCAGCTTTGCGACCTCGGCGGCACCCCCCGCGAGATGGCCCGGGATGGCGACCGAATCCTCCCCGGGGAGGGCGATTTCCAGGTCGGCCCGATCCTCGACCAACTGGCGGCTGTCCGCTACGACGGCCCGGCCTCGCTCGAAGTGCTCAACCCCTCTCTCTGGGAGATCGCCGCCGATCGGGTCGCCCCGATCGCCCTGCAAGCCCTGTTGCGGGCGCTTGGCAATCATGCCACGGGCGCCGAGCCGGAGGCCCCCGAGTGAGCAGCGTCGCCACCACGATCCCCCGGCCCTGTTCCATCTTCCGCGAGGAGCAGTTCTTCGCCTGGTGGACCTATGTGTTCATGGGCATGTGGGCGATCGCGTCTTCGCTGGCGCCGGCATTCTTCCGAGAAGTGCTGCACATCCGATCGGGCCTGACAGGCATGGGCCTGGCCGTGACGCTGATCGGCATCGCCCTGCCCGTCCTGCTAATCGTCGGTGTCCTGCGAATGACGACCGAAGTCACCGCGACCGAGCTGCGGGTCTGGTTCGGCTGGCTGCCAACGTATCGCCAGGAGTTACCCCTGGCCCAGATCCGAAGCGTCGAGGTGGTCCGCTACCGGGCGATCCACGATTACGGCTTCTGGGGGGTCCGGCGAGGCCGCGACGGCGAATACGTGCTGAGCGCCCGCGGGGATCGGGGCGTCCGCCTTACGCTGGGGGATGGTTCCCGGCTGTTAATCGGTAGCCAGCGGCCCGAGGAACTGGCCCGGATCCTCGACAAGGCTATCCCCCGGGAGCCCTGAGGCGGGCCCAGGCGCCCACGCAATCGTGTCGCCATGGCATCGGATTGGCGCCCTGTCCGTCGCGGGCACGCGCGGGAAGCCATGGGCCGTACGTTCGCCGCTTTACCGGCCCACGGTGCCGGTATACGATGGGCACCTTGGCCCGGTCCTTTCCGCAAACCGAACCGCCCCGGGCCCCTGCGACGAGGGGCCCGGGTCGATCCGAGGATTCGGCCCATGTCGACCGATCCCCGATTGCCCGCCGACGGCCCCGGCGACGTCCCCCCCGTGGCCAAGGCCCCCGCGCCAACCGCGCGGAAGAAAACGCTGGACGAGCACCACCACTGCGTGCGGATCTTCACCTTCCCGAAGATCATCTTCCTCTGGCCGACGTTCGTGGCCGCCCTGGTCTGCGGGATCGGCATGACCATCTACAATAATAATACCCTCGACCCCAAGAAGCAGCCCGCCGAGGTCGTCGTGAAGGCACCCGCCAAGTCGGCGGCGCCTACGCCGGAGTCCCCAGCCGGGGCCATCCCCCCCGCGCCCGCCCAGTCGGGCGCAGCGAACGAACCGACCGCCGCCGTCGAAGGTGATGACGTGATCGTGAGGATCCCCCGGCGGTTCAACTCGCCGTCGAACTTGATGGCGCTGTTCTTCCTGGGCGTCTTCGCTTTCAACATCATCGTGCTGGCGCTCGACTTCCCCCGCTTCACGCTGGTAGCCGGCGTTTTCCTGGCCGTGGCGGCGGTTTGCGCCCTGGGCTGGCTCAGCGCCGCGTTCAACCTGTCGATCTTCGAGCCGATCATCCGGGCCCTGGACGGCATCTTTGTCGCGGCCAACAACATGTTTTATTTCATGATCGCGATCATCATCGGCATCGGCTTCGTGGTGATCTGGGTAACCCGTTGGCTCGACTACTGGGAGATCCGGCCCAACGAGATCCTCCACCACCACGGGCCGCTCAGCGACCTTGAGCGGTTCCCGACCATGAACCTCAAGTTCGACAAGGAGATCCCCGACGTCCTCGAATACCTGATCCTGGGCGCCGGCCGCCTGGTGATGCACGTCCCGTCGGAGAACCGCGCCTTCGTGCTCGAAAGCGTCCTCTGGATCGACGACAAGGAACGCCGGCTCAAGTCGATGATGAGCCGGATGGAAGTCCGCGTGACGACCGACCGGGAAGCGGAGCAGGATGTCTGAAAGGTCGGAAGCGCCAGGAAACAACGCGATCCGGCAAGCCCAGCGGGCTTGCCGGATCGATCGCTGAACTTCCGGGGATGATACGCTTGGAAATGGGCGGCGCTGGATTCGAACCAGCGACTTCCACCGTGTGAGGATGGCACTCTAACCGCTGAGTTAGCCGCCCGGATGTCAGATGGACCAGTATAAACGCCACGCCACGGCCCGGCAAGGGGATGCTCAGCCCGCGGCATGGCGTCGGGTTCAGGTTCGTGCGGGCCTCTATTTCGGCTCAGCGTCCCGGGCCGGCCGCTCCCCTTCATTCTCCCCCCGGCTCAGGAGTTGGCGGGTGTCGATGTCTACCCACTTGCCCTTCTCGAAGTCGTACTTGTAAATGTGCCCCTCGGTTTCGTAGGCCACGGTCGAGATGCTCGAACCCGGCGCGAAGCCCGGCCGGGAGGTGCCGCGGGGGAGGGCCTGGGGATCCCATCGCTTCGCGTCGCCGTTCCAGAGATAGAGGTGATCGGCCGTCTCGATCAGGGCGGTTTTTCCATCGACGATGGTGGGCGAGGTCGATTCGACCGGGGCCTTCAAATCCGAGGGGTACCAGGTCGCCTCCGACTCCACGAAGACCGCGGTCCGGATGATCCCCGGGCCGTTCTGGTTGAGCACGAGCAGGCCGGCTGCGACGACGGGTTGCACCTGGATTGGTGCCTGATTCTCCTCCCCCAACTGGATCGGCCTGGTCCTGCCGGTGTTGGGCTCGTACATCGTGGCACGGTCGCCCGACGGTGAAATGACCAGCAGCCAATGGTTGAAGACCCGATAGTGCCGGGGCGCTTTATCGCCAATGCCACCCATCATCGCCGACATTCCGCCAGGACCTCCCATTCCCCCGCCCAGCATCCCGCCACCCATACCCATCATCCCGGGCATTGCCCCACCCTCGCCTCTCCCGCCCATCATCATCCCATAGCCGCCCGCCATCCCTGCCATGCCCGGCATACCGCCCTTGCCACCGGATTCGCCCGCCATGGGCGGGGCGCCACCGCCCGACCCCATACCGCCGGGACCCATACCCCCCATCCCCGGCATCATTCCAGAGGGCTCGGCCCGGCCACCCATGGTTGCTGCCGGACCGGACATCATACCCATCCCGCCGGGCATCCCCCCGGCCTCTGCGGGCACACCGCC
>JAXMBD010000054.1:0-49795 GCA_046350035.1 Isosphaeraceae bacterium
CGGCCGGGTAGCCGAAGAGCCGCTCGGCGCCCGTGTTCCACGTGCGGATCACGCCCTCGAGGGTCTTGCTGACGATGGCGTCGTCCGACGACTCGACGATGGCCGCCAGCCGGGCGCGGGTCACCTCGGCCTCCCGCCGGGCGCCGACGTCCCGGAACACCAGGACGACGCCCGAAAGCCGGCCGCCGACGTCGCGGATCGGGGCGGCGCTGTCGTCGATCGGCCTCTCGGAGCCGTCCCGCGCGACGAGCACCGTATGATTCGCCAGGCCCTGGACCGTCCCGGTTGCCAGGACCTTCGCGACCGGGCTGGGGGACGGGTGGCGGCTGACCTCGTCCAGGATGACGAACACCTCGTCCAGCCGCCTCCCCGCCGCGTCGCTCGAGGACCAGCCGGTCAACTCCTCGGCGGCGCCGTTCATGAACCGGACCCGCCCCGCCATGTCGGTCGCGATCACGGCATCGCCGATGCTGACCATCGCGGCCTGGAACCGCTCGCGCTCGGCCCGTTCGAGCGTCGCGGCCCGCCTCCGCGAGGCGGCGAGCGCCACGATGAAGAGCGAGACGACCAGGAACGACGCGATCACAACCCAACCGCCGGGCCCCTCGAGGATCGTCCCGGATAGGCCCGGCAAGGCCAAGGCGCCCAGGGCCGCGGACAGGCCGACCGCGACGAGTCCCGGCCCCAATCCGCCGTGCCAGGCCGCGGCCATCACCGCGGCGAAGAAGAGGACCCAGGGCGTCGGCCGTAGCGCGGGCCAGGTAAGCCGGGTGGCCAGGAAGGCCGAGGTCGAGCAGGCCACGGCCAGGGCATAGCTGGGGATCGGCCCCGAAAGGGCCCGCAAGACCTTCCTCATCCTTCCCGCCCCCTCCGGCCCCGACACAGCCCCATCCTACGCTACGATACGGCCGGGCGGTTCCCAAGAGAATCGGGCCGGTTCTTCCGGCCCCCCTCGCCCGCGGCTCCTCCGGGGCATCTCCCCTCTTTATGACGACCGGGCGGGGGAATCGCAAGACGATCCCCGGACGGCCTCTGGCGGCGTCCTACCCCCCCATCTCGGCCCCCTGCTCGCGGGCCTGTTCGATCGTCTTCTCGTACTCGCGGACCTGGCTCATGTTCGCCAGGTAGACCACCACGCTGACCGCCGCCGCCGCGTACATCACCAGCCGGAACCCCATCATCGCGATGGCGCCCCCGGGGTGTTCGACCAGGTCGAAGAGCTGCTCCGAAACCTGCTCCGAGAGCCCCAGGGCCCCGAACGGCAGCGGGACCGCCGTGGTGAACAGGACCAGGGGCACGATCACGAAGTGGTCGAACAGCGACGGCACCGCCCCGAACAGGGCCCGGCCGACGAGGTAGAAGGCAACCACGTTCATCGTGTGGTTGGCCATCGACATCCCGATCGTGAACCCCACCACCCCCTTCCGGGCCCGGAACGCCGACGCCATCCCCACGAGTTGCTCCAGCACATGCTCCAGCCGGGGCCGGAAATGCAGCAGCTTCTCGGCCGGCCGGTACAAAGCCGGAGTGAACAGCAGGCCCAGGCCGAACAGGCCGCAGGCCGAGGCCCCCAGCGCGATCCACGTCAGCCGGTGGACCTCCGCCGAGGCGCGGGGCCAGGCCACGCCGCCCATCGCCGCGGCCAGCAGGAACAGGCCGATCAGGCCGACCATCCGGTCGATCACCATCGACGCCATCCCCTTCGCCCGGCGATCGGGCGGCACCCGGCCGTACAGGAAGCCGGCCTTCACCACGTCGCCGCCCACGGCGCCCGGGATCACCAGGTTGAAGACGTTGCCGATGAAGCCCAGGCGGAACACGTCGACCAGCCGCAGGTGCACGTCCACCGTCTTCAGCAGCACGAACCATCGGACGAACGTGAGCATCAGGCCCGACAGGTAGATCAAGAACGCGGCGGCGAACAGCTTCCAGTCGATCTCCCGGTGCAGGACGTCGGCCAGCTTGGCCCGGTTCGAGTAGACGGTCCAGCCCAGCAGGGCGAACGCCACCAGGCAGAGGATCAGGTTCACGACCCAGGATCGGGCCTTTCGCCCGGGCCTGGCCCCTTCGGCCGGGCCGCTGGGGCTGAGTTCTTGGCTCATCGGCGTGTACGCCCTCCCAGGAATGTGGCCGTCGTCGTCGCACGGCGGGGATCCGATCCGCCTTCGTACCGGGTCAGAGCGAGCCCTTGGTGGAAGGGATGCCCGGGTTCCTCGGGTCGCGCTCGCAGGCCTCGCGGACGGCCCGCGCCACCCCCTTGAAGATCGCCTCGCTGATGTGGTGCGAGTTCTTGCCGGCGTGCTGCACGACGTGCAGGTTCAGCCGGCCGTGGATCGTGAACGCCTGCCAGAACTCGGCCACCAGCTCGGTGTCGAACGTGCCGATCTTCGGCGAAGGGAAGGCGATCGCCCCCGACCAGAACGGCCGGCCGCCCAGGTCGACGGCGCAAGTCACCAGGGCCTCGTCCATCGGCAGGACGATCGACCCGTAGCGCCGGATGCCGGCCCGATCGCCGAGCGCCCGGTCGAGGGCCTGCCCCAGGGCGATGCCGATATCCTCGGTCGAGTGGTGGTCGTCGATCTGCACGTCGCCCCGGCAGGTCACTTCCAGGTCGATCAGGGAATGCCGGCCGAACAGGTCGAGCATGTGGTCGAGGAAGCCGACGCCCGTGCTCAGCGACGTCCGGCCGGTCCCGTCCAGGTCGAGGGCGAGCCGGATGTCGGTCTCCCGGGTGGTCCTCACGATCTCGGCGCGACGCTCCGCCACGGCAACTGCCCCCAGGGCCCTCGAAACGCGGGACCGGATTGTACCAGGCGGGCCGCCCGGCATCGACGCCGAGGTATCGAGCCGGAAGCCCCGCCGGTTTACGATGGGGTCCCCGGCCGTCGCCGTCGATGGCCGGCCTCGCGGCCCTTTTCGGAACGTCCCCCGCATGAAGATCACCAGGATCGCCGCCTATCGGGTGGGATTGCCCCTGCACGAGGGGAACTACAACTGGTCGGGCGGCAAGTCGGTGTCGGTCTTCGACAGCACGATCGTCCGGGTCGAGACCGACGCCGGGCTCGCCGGCCACGGCGAGGTCTGCCCGCTCGGGCCGGCCTATCTACCGGCCTACGCCGAAGGCGTCCGCGCCGGGATCGCCGAGCTGGGCCCGCACTTGCTGGGCGAGGATCCGACGCAACTGGAACGCCTGAACCGCCGGATGGACGCCGCGCTGAAGGGCCACCCCTACGCCAAGTCGGGCATCGACATCGCCTGCTGGGACATCCTCGGCCAGGCGACCGGCCTGCCGGTCTGCACCCTGCTGGGCGGCCGTTACGGCGACGATTTCGCCCTCTACCGGGCCATCTCGCAGGAGCCGCCCGAGGCGATGGCGGCGAAGGTCGCCGGCTACCGGGCCGAGGGCTACCGCAAGTTCCAGCTCAAGGTGGGCGGCGACCCCAACACCGACATCGACCGGATCCGGGCCGTCTCGGCCGTCCTCCAGCCGGGCGACACCCTGATCGCCGACGCCAACACCGGCTGGCTGATGCACCAGGCGGCCCGGGTCGCCCACGCCGTCCGCGACGTGGACGTCTCCATCGAGCAGCCCTGCGCCCGCTACGACGAATGCCGGTCGATCCGCCGTCGGACGCCGCTGCCGTTCGTCCTCGACGAGGTGATCGACGGCCTCGACATGCTCATGAAGGCCCACGCCGACGACGCGATGGACGTGGTGAACCTCAAGATCAGCAAGCTCGGCGGCCTGACCCGGACCCGCCAGGCCCGCGACTTCTGCGTGGCGATGGGGATCGCGATGACCCTGGAAGATAGCTGGGGCGGCGACATCGCCACGGCCGCCATCGCCCACCTGGCCCACAGCACGCCGCCCGAATTGCTGTTCACCTCGACCGACTTCAACAGCTACGTCACGGTCAGCACGGCCGAGGGCGCCCCCCAACGCCAGAACGGCCGGATGGCGGCCCCCGACCGGCCCGGCCTGGGATTCGTGCCGCGGGCCGAAGTGCTCGGCCAGCCCCGCGTCGATCTGCGGCTGTCGGACGCCTGAAACGATCGACTTGCCCGACGGCCCGGGATCGGCTACTTTCCAGCCGGGCCGTCGGCGGGCGGCCCACGGTCCGCGTGCAGGGTCGAACCCACCCGCCAGGCCCGCAAAATCCCGATGACCTTCTTCCTGCCCGAGAGACGCGGACGCCGGGCTTCGGGAAAGAAGGTGCCCCCATGCCCCGATCGCTCCCCCTCCGCGCTAGCCTCGACTGGCTCCGCAAGCTCGCCAGGGATCGCCAGAAGGCACGCCGCTCCGAGAAGCCCGATGCGACCCTGAGCGATTCGCAGCTCGAAGTGGCCCGGGAATACGGCTTCGCGAGCTGGCGACAGCTCAAGGCCCACGTCGATCAGCAACGAGAACGGCTCGACGCCCTGGTCTCGCCCGATTTGCTCCGCGCCGCCGCCCACGACCGGGTCGGGCCCGATGATCCGGACCTGATGCAACTCCTCGCGGACGTCGATGCCGGCGCCTCCCAGGCCGTCGCCGATCGGCTCGCGAGAAGGCCGGCCCTCGCCAATGCAAAGGGACCGGACGGCCGCGCCCCGATCCACGTCGCCGCCCAGAGGAACGACCCCCGCCTGGCCGCGCTCCTCGTGGCCTACGGGGCCGATCCCGAGGCCCGATACGGTGACTCGGGCCATACGGCCGTCTCCTGGGCCGTCACCTGCCAGGCATTCGAGTGCGCCCGGGCGCTCGTCCGCCTGGGGGCCCAGGCCGACCTGTTCACGGCCGCCGGGCTGGGCGACCTGGAATCGGTCCGGGCCTGCTTCGACGGGTCCGGCAACCTGATCGAAGGCGCCTCAACCACCGGCAGCAGCCGATTCGGGCCGGATGGCTCGCGGCTCCCCTGCCCGCCGGAAACGCCCCGAGAGCGAATCTCCGACGCCCTGGCATTCGCCTGCCGGAACGGCCAGGTTGAGGTCGTTGAATTCCTGCTGGACCGGCAGCCCGACCTCTCGTTCCGAGCCTACCTGGGGGCAACTCCCCTGCACTGGGCCCACTTCGGCGGCTCTCGCGAAGCCATCCGAAGGCTCGAAGAGGCCGGCGCCGACCCGTCGTCCCGGGATGACACGCTGGGCTGCACACCCCGGGGCTTCGGCATCCTCGTGCCGGCCCAATGGGGGCTCGAATTCCTGGTCCGGGCCCGGCTCGACGAGGACCCTTCGCTGGCCAACTTCATCGACGGCCGGACCAGCGCCCTGCACGAGGCGGCCCGATCGGGACACCCGGGCGTCGTCCGCCTGCTCCTGGGGCGCGGGGCTGCTCGATCGATGGTCGACGGGGCCGGCAAGGCACCGGTCGATTTGGCTTTCGAAGGAGGGCATGCGGATGTGGTCGCCCTGCTCGAGCGCCAGGCCGCGGATTGAATGCTGATCAGCCCGGCACATCGTACCCGCCATGACCAGCGGGTACGATGTGCGAACGCCCCGGGCCTTCCGGCTGAACATGATCGAGGAAGTGCATCGATGACGGAAACCGACGCGACCGCACCCCGACCCAACCTGGCCACCCCCTTCGTGGCCGATGTGCGCCAGCAATTCGGCGAAGCCGGCTCCCTGATCCACCATTGCCTCCGGCAACTCGACGACGATCAGGTCTGGTGGCGGCCGAATGAGGGGATGAACAGCATCGGCAACCTGCTGCTCCACCTGGCCGGGAACCTCCGGCAGCGGATCGTTTCCTTCATCGGCGGCGAGCCCGACACCCGCGACCGCCCATCCGAATTCACCGAACGCGGGCCAATACCCAAGGGGGACCTCCTGGCCCGCTTCGACGAAGCCCTCCGCCAGGCCGACGCCGTGATCGCAAGCCTCTCGGCCGAACGCCTCGCCGAAATCCACCGATACGACCGGCTGGACGGGTCGACCGAGCAAACGGTGATCGGGCTGGTTATCCAGATCCTGGCCCACCTGCACGGCCACGCCCAGGAAATCCTGGCGATGACCCGGATGCAGCTCGGCCGTAGCTACGAGTTCATGAAGCCTTCAGGGGTGCCGACCGAGCTCAAGGGCTGAACCGGGTTCGATCGAAGGATACACCAGCCGACGCCGGGGCCCTCGGCTTCAAGGAGCAAACTGGCTCGGCATGGAAGAACCGAATGCCAGATCAGGTGTGACTCCACCCGCTTCGGCCCACGATATACACCAGGCGCAACGGCAAGCAAGCCAACCCGTCCCCCAACGCCAAGCCTCGGGGCCCGTCTGCGTATCCGGCTCGACCGAGAGCCACGGGAAACGAGCGGCCCTCTGCCACTTGCGTTCCATCGCGTCATGATACCTGGCGCTAGGTTCGTACCTGCCAAAGTTCTCATCCCTGCCGAAGCCGCGGGGAGGGGGGTCGAAAGCGTCGATATACTTCGCTCTCGCCCCGGCCGCCTTGGCCTGGTGGAACGTCGCCTTTTCGAGTCGGAACTCGGCTAATGCCACCCAACGGCGCCGTTGTGATTCGAATGCCAGGATCAGGGCGAGGATCGCGACCAGTATCATCAGCCGCCGGACGGTGAGTCGAATCGGCCGAATACGCATAATACCCCCCCCTCTACTTGAGGAAACCGAGCAAACAGATTATCCGCGATCCAGCGGGCGGGCGTCCTCCGGCGAATACCGATCGCCCGACGCCGCGCGGGCTGGCGGCACTCAACCTCGCTACTTCATCGGCGTTGAGACCAGGATTTCCCGCCGGCGGGGTCTGGTCCAGGTGCGACCGAAGGTCTCTGTCCGGGATCAGGATCACCGCATCGCCCTTCGACAGGACCCGCTCCAGGGCCACCTGCGAAAGGGTAGCTTTCCATCCTAAATCAGGTGTCGGGACCCGTTTTTCATGAAGCAAACGACACCCGACACCTTTTTTGCAACCGGGTGCCGCCGAATCAGGCCGGCTCGTCGGCGGGGACCGCCAGGGCCGGGGCCGGTTCGATCGCGGTTTCGCCCTTGCGTCGCGCCCGGATGAACTCGATGGCCGGCGGCAGCAGCGAGATGGCGATGATCCCCAGGATTACCAGCTTGAAGTTCTTCTGGACCGATTCCAGGCCGCCGAACCACCAGCCGGCCAGGAGGAACATCAAGACCCAGGCGACGCCGCCGATGACGTTGAACGCGGCGAACCGCCAGTAGCTCATCTTGCCGATGCCGGCGACGAACGGGGCGAAGGTGCGGACGATCGGCACGAACCGGGCGATGATGATCGTCTTGGCGCCGTGGCGCTCGTAGAAACCCTGGGCCGCGAGCAGGTGCTTCCGGTTCAGGAACCACGAGCTTTCGCTGCGGAAGACCTTGGGGCCGAGGTAGTAGCCGACCGCATAATTCACGGCGTCGCCCAGGATCGCCGCGGCGATCAGCAGGACGGCCAGGATCGGCAGGCTGAGCCCGGCCGAGGGGATCGCCGCCACGGCGCCGATGGCGAACAGCAGCGAGTCGCCCGGCAGGAACGGGGTGGCGACCAACCCGGTCTCGGCGAAGATCACCGCGAACAAAAGCAGGTAGAGCCAGCCGTCCATCCGTTCGGCCAGGTGGGCGATCGAATCGGCGCTGAGGTTGACGATGAGCGACTGGAAGACGTCCTGGAGGAATTCCATCCGGTGGTCCTGGGGTTGATGGGGGCGGGTTTCGCCGTTCCGTGGCGCGGGTTCGTCTCGGCTCGGTGATTCAGCGGCCTTCGGCCGGCTGGCGGGGCCGGACCGGCAGCCGGACGTTGCGGATCTCGGCGGCCTCGCAGGCGGCCAGGACGTCGGCGAGGTCCTGGTAGCTCAAGCCGGCGTCGCCGCGGATCAGGACGCCCTGGTCGGGGTAGGCGTCGCGGGCTTGCTGGAGGAAGGCGGTCAGGGCGTCGAGGTCGTAGCTCTGCTGGTTGACGACGACTTCCCCGGGCGCCTTAACGACCAGGTTCAGGTCCTGCGGGGCGTTGGTCAGGGGGGCGGCGTCGGCCACCTCGGGGACCCGGACGACGAACTGGTCCTCATCCCAATCATAGAGCCGGGTGGCCGCCATGAAGAAGATCAGGAGGCAAAGCACGACGTCCACCATGGGCGTCATGTTGATAAAAGGAAGCTCGTCGGGCGGGCTGAGGTGGGACAGCATCCGGGTTCCCGTTCCGGTCGGAGCGGATACGTTCGGGTCAGAGGGGTTCGGAACGGCCGAGGGTTCGCGTCTCGGCGCGGGTGAGGTCGTGGTGCGACGGCCCCCGGCGGTCGGCCGGGTTCCGCCCGATCGGCGGGACATTGTCGATCGCGACCAGGTCGATCGCCTTGCGGGCGTTGTCGTCCATGTCGCGGACGAGCCCGTCCACCTTGTTGAGCAGGAAGTAATAGACCGCCACCGACACGATGGCGATCGCCAGGCCGGCGGCGGTCGCCATCAGGGCCAGGCTGATGCCGTGGGCCAGGCGTTCCCCCTTGGTGACGCCCGCCTGGGCCGCGCCGCCGAGGGCCTCGAACGCCTCGATCATGCCGATGACCGTACCCAGTAGGCCCAGCAGCGGGGCGAGCGTGGCCGTGGCGTTGAGCACCCGGATGTTCTT
Source organism: Isosphaeraceae bacterium (assembly GCA_046350035.1). Lineage (GTDB taxonomy): Bacteria > Planctomycetota > Planctomycetia > Isosphaerales > Isosphaeraceae > CALLYK01. The sequence continues at coordinate 8,564 of JAXMBD010000054.1, forward strand.
GCGGAGGTCGAGCACCTCGACGGCCGTCTCGTGCGCGGCGGCCTGGCGGATCTGGGCGGGCGGCTGGCCCCAGTTGCCCACGACCACGGCGAAGACGCGGGCCATCGGGCTGTCGTCGGCCCGGCACAACTCCAGGGCCCGGTCCCGGTCGAGCTTGCCGCCCGAGAGGCGGTCGAGGAATCGGTCGACGAAGTCGCGGGGGATCACCCGGGATCGGCGGAGCGCCACCAGCCGTTCGAGCGCGAACCCCAGCGCCACCACCGAGCAAAGCCCGAGCGGCCAGACCATCGGGTTGGCCGTCTTCAGGAGCCCGACGACGCTCTGCTTCCCCACGCCCGAGTCATTCCCCCCTTCCTCGGCCTTGGGAACAGCCTTGGCCTTCGCCTTCGCCTTGGGGGCGGCCTTCGCCGTTTTCGAGGCCGGTACGTCGTCCGACGGGGGCTCGTCCTGGCGCCCGTGGGCCGGCGGGGAGGCGAGGCCGACGACGATCCCGATCCAGAGGGCCGCGATCCAGGGGCGGCCGAAGCGGGGCATGGTGCGTCCTCCTGGGGCCGCCGGACGGGATCGGCGTTCGTTCAGGGGGTCCCGTCCCATCCGTAAAACGCGGCCGCGGGACGCGGCGGCGCACCGTCCTCGTCGCACGCCGGGCAAGTCCCTGATTCTAGCGAGGCCCCGGGGCCTGTCAATCGGACCCGGCTTCAGGGGTAGAGCAGGAACGGGGCCCGGGCCTTGCCGAAATCGTCGAGGCCATCGAGCCAGAGGGCCTTGATCGCCGGCAGGGATTTGCCCGAAACGATGGCGTCGTAACTCTCCCGGTGGACCATCAACGTCATCAGCTTCTCGGGCTTCCAGTCGTCGGGATAGAGTTGGCGGAGCGTCACCGCCAGGCCGATCCCCACGTCGAGCGGGTCGAACTGCAACCAGTCCGTGATCGCGATGTACACCCCGCCGCAGGTTTCCCCCGCGAACTGGCGTTCCGACGGCTGAAACCGGGTGGGCACGAACCGGACACCCTTCAAGCCGAGCGAATTCAGCATCGCGGCGAACCTGGCAGGATCGGCGATATAGGGGGCCCCGACCCGTTCGAACGGGGTATCGGTACCCCGGCCGGTGGCCAGGTTGGTCGCTTCCAGGAGACCGACGCCCGGGTAGAGCAAAGCCTCGGTGAGGCTCCGCATGTTGGGCGAGGGATTCGTCCAGACCAGGTCAGTCCGGTCGAACAGGTCGCCGCGTCGCCAGCCTTCGCAAGGGATGACGGTCAGGTCGGCGCCGCTTTTCCGGTCGGCGTTAAACATCCGGGCGAGTTCGCCGATCGTCATCCCGTGGCGGACCGGCAACTTGTGGAAGGCGACGAACGATTCCTTGCCCGGGTCGGTCATCGGGCCGGCCATCGCCAGGCCGCCGATCGGGTTGGGCCGATCGAGCACGATCACCGGGATCTTCGCCGCGCCCGCCGCTTCCAGGACCAGGCCGAGCGTGCTGATGTACGTGTAGAACCGGCAGCCGATGTCCTGGATGTCATAGACCAGCACGTCCACGCCTTGCAGGCTTTCTGGCGTCGGCTTGCGGGTCTTGCCGTAGAGGCTGTAGATCGGCAGGCCGGTGGCCTCATCCTTGTCGTCGCCGACCTCGCGATCGACGGCGCCCCGAATACCATGCTCGGGGCTGAACAGGGCGACCAGCTTGACCCCTTCGGCCTTCGCCAGCACATCGATCGTCGGCTTGCCATCGCGGGTCAGTCCGGTGTGATTGGTGACCAGGCCCACGGACTTGCCCTGCAAAACATCGAACTTGCGTTCGATCAGCACATCGATCCCGCATTTCACGGGGGAAATCGCCTGCGCCACGGTTGGGGCGGGCGCCGGTTTCGCGGCCGCGACGGCCGGCGACGGGTCGAGGATTGAGGCGGCCACGGCGGTCGCCACCTTATTACGCAGGGCCGTGGGCGAGCCGCCCTTGCCGTCCGGATACAGGCGGCTGGACAGCACGATGACGTAGGTTTTGGTATCGGGATCAATCCAGATCGACGTGCCGGTGAAGCCGGTGTGGCCGAAGCTGCGGGGGCCGAACAGCTCGCCCCGCGGGGCGCTGTAGCTCGACTCGAGATCCCAGCCGAGGCCCCGCCTTTGCTTCGGGGGGGTATCGCCGGGGTCGGTCATCAGGCGGACCGCCAACGGGCTGAGAACCCGCTTGCCGTTGGCCCCGAGCCCCTCGTTCAGGATCATCTGGGCATACTTCGCCAGGTCGCCGGCGGTCGAGAACAGGCCGGCGTGGCCGGCGACGCCGCCCAGCGCCCGGGCCCTCGGGTCATGGACGACGCCGCGGAGCATCTCGCCCTCGAACGGCTCCGTGGGGGCGACCCGCGTTTTGTCCTTGGGCAGGAAGCCGGTGTCGTTCATCCCCAGCGGCTCGAAGATCCAGGCCGAGGCCGCCTTGTCGAGCGTCAGGCCCGAGACCTTCTCGACGAGCTTGCCCAGGATGAGGAAATTGACGTCGCTGTAGACGAACCGGTCGCCCGGCGGGGCGGTTAGGCGGAGGTCGGCGATCTTCTCCCAGGCTTTTTCCGGGCCATCAGCGTAGTCGCCGATCGGGTTGTCGGGGATCAGGCCGGTCCGGTGCCGCAGCAGCATCTCGACGGTGATGCCCCTTTTGCCGTGGCGGTCGAGCTCGGGCAGGTATTTCGTGATCGGGTCTTCCAGGCGGACGTCGCCCCGCTCGATCAGCTTCATCACGCAGGTGGCCGTGGCGATCGGCTTGGTCAGCGAGGCCATGTCGAAGATCGTGTCGGCGGTCATCGGCTCGGGATTGTCGCCAAGCGTCCGGTTGCCGGCCGCGGATTCGCAGACCAGGAACCCGTTCCGGCCGACGGCGACCACCACGCCCTTAAGGCTGCCGATATCACCGCCCCGGTATCGGGCCCCGCCGAGCATCGAGTACAGCCGGCGTCCCAGGGCCGGATCCATGCCGACGTCGGCCGGGTTGGCCCGGGGTATCGGGGTGTTTTCCTGCGCCATCAAGGCGACAGGCAGGCCGATCACCAGCAACGCGAACATCCCGGTTCGGCCCATCATGCGACCTCCTCAACGACAGGCGGCCTGGCCCGCCCCTGTCCCGCGATCATCGACACCAGCAGCCCGACCGACACGACCGTGGTCGCCCCCACCAGGGCGTACCACGGGTAAGCGACCTGGGCCCAGAACGCCACCAGGGCCACCGCGACCAGCCCGCAGGCCATGCCGACGAACGCCGCCGCCTGGCCGGCCTTCTTCGAGACCATGCCCAGCAGGAACAAGCCCAGCAAGATCCCGGTGACGAACCCGGCGATCGCCAGGGCGTTGTCGATCACCCGCCCTTGGAGCGAGATCGCGGCCAGGGCCACGCCCACCTGCGCCAGGCCCCAGAAGGCCGTCATGACGCGGGAGACGCGCATCAGGTGGCGGTCGTCCTTGTCGGGGAACAGAGGCCTGTACAGGTCGCTCACGCTCGACGAGGCGGTCGCCGTGAGCGCCCCCGAGACGGTCGACATCGTGACCGACAAAATCGCCGCGATCACCAGGCCCAGGATCCCGTGCGGCAGGTAGCGGACGATGAACGACGCGAATTCCTGGTCCTTGAGCGGCGGCGAGTCGGGCGGGAACGCCTGATAGAGGGCCCAGATGCCCACGCCGATCATCAGGAACAGGGCGAACTGGGCGAACACCACGAACCCGCTGGCGATCAAGGCCGCGGCCGCCTGCCCCTGCGAACGGGCCGATAAATACCGCTGGACCATGAGGTGCTCGACCCCGTGCGACCCGGTATCCAGCACCATCGCGCCAATCACGCCGGCCCAGAAGGTCTGGACCTTAAACAGCGAATTGTCGAAGTCGAAGATCCGCAACTTGCCGGCGGCCTGCGCCTGGTCGACGATCGACGACCACCCGCCCGGGACCTCCCGGCCGAGCACGAACAGCGCCACCAACCCGGCGCCGATGTAGATGGCGAACTGGACGACGTCGATCCAGATCACCGCCTTCAGGCCGCCGAGGTAGGTGTAGATCAGGGTCAGGAAGCCGATCACCGCGATCGCGGCCGGCAATTCCCAGCCTTCGGCGGCCGACCGGCCCTGAATCCGTCGGAACAATTCGACCAGCACGGCCGCCGCCAGGAACAGGCGGAGGCCCGAGGCGAGCGTGCGCGTCACCAAGAAGAGGACCGACGCGGCCCGGCGGGTGGCCGAGCCGAACCGGTTCTGCAACACCTGGTAGGCCGTCTCGACCTCGCCCCGAAAATAGAGCGGCAGGAAGAAGATCGCGATGACGAACCGGGCGAGGATGTAGCCCATCGCCAGTTGCAGGAACGTCAGGTCGCCCGAGAACCCCTTGCCCGGGATGCTCAGGAAGGTGACGGCGCTGGTCTCGGTGGCGACGATCGAGATCATCACGGCCCAGGCGGGCACGTTCCGCTCGCCCAGGAAGTAGTCGCGGACGCCAGACGACCGCGCGCCGATGCCCGCCCCGAGCGCCGTGCAGGCGGCCAGGTAGGCGAGGATCACGGCCAGGTCGAGCGCATTCATCAGCCGGCGGCGTCCCGGGTCGTCGGGGGGTCGATCGGGGGCGGAGCCGACCAGGATACCGGCGGCCGTCGGGGCCGTCCATCGGTCGGCAACGCCGGGGGCGACCTTCGCCGTTCGTTCAGGCGCGCATCGACGCGTCGGCCGGCCACTCGTCGGACCCGGCCTCGTCCTCGGGCGGACGGTTGACGATCTCCAGGTCGATCAGCCGGGGCGAGGTGGGCAGCCGCCTCCAGCGGACCGTGAGCACGCCCAGCGGGTCGCGCCTCGCGTGCGAGTCGTTGGTGACGAACTCGAACAGGTGGGCCCGTTCGTGCGGCGGCACGAGGGTCTCCCCGCAGGGCCGGCCGCGGACCAGCGACCAGGCCGAGGAGGCCGTCGGCCGGCCGAAGCCCAGCCGGGTGAACAGGCCGAGGAAGATCATGTCGTCGGCATCGGAGAGCACCGTCCGGTAGTATCCGCAGCCTTCCTCGTCGTCGGCCTGCTCCCATCCCTCCGGCGCATGGGGTGGCATCTGGGGCACCGGATCGGCCCTCGCGTATGGGTACAAAATCGGATCCACGGCCGGCGGCCCGGCCCCGTTCGTCGGTCGGCGGATCCCGCGGCACGGGCGGCCATCCCGGCCGCCTTCGGGGATCGACCGTATCGTCGCCCCGTCGTCGCACGTTCGAGGGTTCATCGATCCGCATCTACCCCTACGGCGGCACCCGCCCCGCGTGACATCCCGCCCCGCCCGCCGAGTTCTTTTCCGCCCCCCGGTTCGGTTATCATCCAACGGAATCGGCGCCCGCCCCCCCGGTTGCCCCGGGCGGGCGGGCCGAAACCCGGGCGCCTTTCGATCCATCCAGGGGGTCTCCGTGGATGACCTTGAGGAATACGACGATCGCCTGAGCCGGATCTCGACCCAATGGACCATGGTCATCCAGGCCCACCAGGGTAGCCCCGAGGAGATGGCCAGGGCCCAGATCGAGCTGATGGACCGCTACAGCAACGCGATCCACCGCTACCTGCTCGGCTCGCTCCGCGACTACCACGCCGCCGAGGAGCTCGACCAGGAATTCGCCCTGCGGTTCATCCGCGGCGACTTCCACCGCGCCGACCCCGCCCGGGGCCGCTTCCGCGATTTCGTCCGCCGGTCGCTCCGCAACCTCATGATCGATTACCAGCGGAAGCGGAAGCGCCTGCCCAGGAACGCCGGCGACGACCTGCCCGACCCCGAGGACCCTTCCGGCGACGCGTTCGACAAGGACTTCGGCCGGATCTGGCGCGAGGAGGTGATCGGCCGGGCCCGGGCCGCCCTCAAGCAGTTCGAGGCCGACACCGCCAAGCCCTATTTCACCGTCCTGCGGGCCCGCGAACTGCACCCCAAGACCCCCTCCCGAGAGCTGGCCGCCCTGGTCTCCGAGAAGCTGGGGCGGGCCCTCGACGACGGCTGGTTCCGCCAGACCCTGCTCCGGGCCCGCGACAAGTTCATCGACCTGCTGATCGAGGAAATCGCGCGGTCGCTCCCCGAGCCGACCCTGGACGCGATCGAGGAAGAACTGGCCGACCTGGAGCTGCTCGAATACTGCGCCCCGGCGATCGAACGCCGGCGGAAACGCCGCGAATCCTGAAGCCGGCCGGGCCGTCGATGCCCCGCGCCGGCCCCCCGCCCGCGGCCCGCGAAGCGATCACAAACCGCCGATTCGCGTATCCAGTAGCGTGTCTTCCCGAGACACGAAATCGACCCGAAATTTTCACGGCCCGACGGCTGGCGGCCCCGGCCCCGTTGGCGTAGACTCACCCCCACAATGTCACCCGGTCCCGACTCCGGGACGGACCCTTCGCCGCTCAAATCGACTCCCCCCCGGGAACTCGCGCCGTGGTTGTTTCGACGATCCGGGAGCGTTTGCGCCTGGCATTCCCGTGCCTCCTGGCGATGCTGCCGATGGGTTGCGACGGCGGCCCGCCGCCGATACCGACCCCCGCGCCGGCCGTGCCCTCGGCCGGCGGGGAGCTCCAGCAGGGCAAGGCCCGCAAGGCGGTGCCGAAGGGCGTCGAGGAGTTCGACGACCTGAAGGAACGCCGGGCCAAGAACCGGACCAAGCCCGTCTCCAGCCCCTGACGCGGCCGCGTGCGAGGCCGCTTCGGTCTTTCCCGTCCCATCCCCATTCGCGGAAGAGAGCTCATCCCATGAGGAAGCTTGCGCGCGCATCTCGCGGGTTCACCCTGATCGAACTGCTCGTCGTCATCGCCATCATCGGCGTGCTGATCGCGCTGCTCCTGCCGGCCGTGCAGCAGGCCCGCGAGGCCGCCCGCCGGATCCAGTGCACCAACAACCTGAAGCAGCTCGCCCTGGCGACGATGAATTACGAATCGTCGTACGGCAGCTTCCCGATGGGCGACCACCGGGGCCGCGCCTCCAACGGCAGCACGATCCGCCAGAACTTCGGCCCGTTCCTGGCGATCACCCAGTTCATCGAGCAGGGGAACGTCTTCAACTCGTTCAACTCCAGCCTCCAGTGCTACATCTGGGCCAACAGCACCACCAACGGCTTCGGCCTGGGCTTCCTGTGGTGCCCCAGCGACGGCAAGATCGTCGGCCTCCGCTACCCCGGCCAGCCGGGCGACGGCTGGGAAGGCCTGCCTGTGCCGATGACCTACGCCAGCTACGCCGGCAACCCGGCCGATCGCCTACTACGAGAACGCACCAAGCAAGCAACATGTCCCAGATGCAGGGGCTGTTCTCCTACATCGGCGGCTGCTGCAACGACGGCCGCCCCAGCGTACCCCCCGTGTCGCTGGCCCAGATCACCGACGGCACCAGCAATACCATGCTCTACGGCGAGCACGCCCACTCGCGGATCCTCGAGCAGCACCCGGACGACTTCTACGGGATCAACCGTGGACCTCGGGCGATTACGGCGACACCACCTTCGCCACCTTCTTCGCGCCCAACTACTTCGTCAACAACGTCGCCGGCGCCGCCATACCCGCCAAGTTCCGCCGCGGCGACAACTTCCCGATGACCGCCGCCAGCATGCACCCCGGCGGCTGCAACTTCGCCTTCTTGCGACGGCTCGGTCAAGTTCATCAAGAACTCAGATCAACCCCGGAACTGGCTGGCCGTCCAGTTCACCTTCGCCGAGCACCTACAACTTCAACGGCCAGAGCTACGGCGTCTACCAGGCCCTCTCGACCCGCAACAACTCGAAGTCATCAGCTCCGACGATGAACGCAACGCCGTCCTGGAACCATTGCACCGGCCCCGCGAGCGCCGTTTCGCCGATCCCGACCCTGCCCAGCGAGACCGCCCCTGGAAACCGCCCGGGCCGACGGCCGGATCGAATCGATGGACCAGTTCCGCGGCTACAATTCGTCGCCGGCATGCTGGTCGAACTTCCTGGGCCACTACGCCGCGGTCGCCCCTTCTGGAAGCACAATAATAACTACTTCAGCTATGCCGATACGAGGTCACCATGCCCAGCTTCCTGTTCTGCTGCGGCTTCTCGTATCGCCTCAGCGTCTCCCTGACGGATCGCGCGGGACGGCCGGGGAGCGCCGTTCCGCCACTACCTGGGCCGGAGCTTCGGCCTGATCCTGCTCGCTGGCCCTCTTCGGGCGCCGGGCACAAGTTCGGCAAGGGCCGACCACGCCCGACGCCATCCGCCTGTTCCTGGCGAAGCTGATCAAGCCGACCCTGGGAGGTGCTGTCGATCATCGCCGTCGCCCAGCTCATCGCCTCGCCGTTCATCGACCGGTCGGGTCGGGTTCGGCTGCTGGCGATCGCCGCCTTGCTGGGCCTGCACGCGCGCTAACAGCCTGGTTCAACTTCGACTTCGTCATGGACGGCCCAACCCGCTCGATGCCTGGCTGGGCACCAACGGCCTGCGCCGCCTGGGACGGCGGCCTGTTCGGGCTGACGCAGGGCCGGCGACCTCCTGGTCGGCTCGCTCGCCGCCGACGTCTCGGGCGAAGTGGCCCTGGGCCGGTCGGGCGGCCGCTTGATCGCCTGGGCGCGGCCATGATGCTGCTGGCCTACGCCCTTTCCTGCCTTTCGATGCTGTACGACGGCCAGGCTTCCCCGCCGAGGGCAAGGGCGACGTCGCCGCCTCGCCCGTGCTGCCCCCGTTCGGACGCGCCGCCGAGGGCCGACCGATCCGGCGACTCGCCGAACCGCTGTTCGTGCAGCCGCCGGACACGAAGCAACGGCCCAACAATTACTGGATGATGAACAAGCGGATCGTCACGCCCCCGTTCGTCCTGGTCGGGATCGGCTTCGCCTCGCTGCTGTACGGGGCGTTCGTCCTGCTGGTGGACGGGGAGGGGTTCCGTGTCGGCCTCTTCCGCACGTTCGGCACGAACCCGCTGGCCGCCTACGGGCTCCATCACCTGGTGGAGGAGCAGGTCCACGCGGTCGTCCCCGGGGATTCGCCGCTCTGGGCGTGCCTGCTGGGGCTGGCCGTCTTCTACGCGATCAGCTATACATTCGTACGGTCCCTCGAAAAGCAGGGAGCCTTCATCCGGTTGTGAAGCGAGGCCGCCGCGATGGATGAAATCCGTTTCTACCGGACCCGGGACGAATACGGGGCCTTCTCGAATTTCTCGCCGCACCCGATCGTGCTGGGCGGGAAGGAATGGCCGACCACCGAGCACTACTTCCAGGCCCAGAAATTCGCCGGCACGCCGCACGAGGAGGAGGTCCGGCGGGCCGGGTCGCCCATGATCGCCGCCCGGATGGGCCGGAGTCGGTCCCGGCCGCTCCGACCCGATTGGGAGGGGGTGAAGGATGCGATCATGTACGAGGCCGTCCTGGCCAAGTTCACGCAACACCCGACGCTCCGCGACCTCTTGCTGAGCACCGGCGACGCCACCCTGATCGAGCACACCGAGAACGACCGCTACTGGGGCGACGGGGGCGACGGAACGGGCCTGAATCGCCTGGGAGCCGTCCTCATGCAGCTCCGCAAGGCGCTGCGCGGGGCCGAGCCCCCGCCCGATGGGTGACGAACCCGGGATTGGGGCCAACGATGATCCGACGAGCACTCACCGCGGCCGTCCTCTTGCTGCCCCCGGCGACCGCCCGCGCCGACGATCCGCCGCCCTTCGAATGGAAGTCGGCCGAGCCCGAAGCCCACGGAATCCGTTCGGCCGACCTGGATGCGATCTGGTCCGACCTGGAGCGTCGGCAGACCGTCGCCCTGGTCATTGTCCACCGCGACCGCCTGATCTTCGAGCGGTACGGGCCGGATCGCGACCGGCACTGGACGCACTCGACCGCCTCGACGGCCAAGGCCCTGGTGGGCGGGCTCGGCCTGATGCTGGCGATGGACGATGGCCGGCTCCAACCCGACGACCCGGCCGGCCGATGGATCCCGGGATGGGCCGACGACCCGTCGCACCGTTCCATCACCATCCGCCACCTGGCCACGCACACGTCGGGGATCGAGGACGCCGAGGAAGGCGGCAAGCCGCACGACAGGCTCGAAGGCTGGAAGGGCGATTTCTGGAAGCGCCTCCCCCCGCCGCTCGACCCGTTCACGACCGCCCGCGATCGGGCCCCGGTGCTCGACGAGCCGGGCCGCCGGTTCCGTTACAGCAACCCGGGCATGGCGATGCTCGCCTATGCCCTGACGGCCGGCCTCCGCGAAGGCCCCGACGGGGACCTCCGCGCCCTCCTGAAGCACCGGATCCTGGAACCGATCGGCGTCCCCGAACGCGAGTGGTCGATCGGCTACGGGACGACCACCGAGGTGGACCGCCTGCCGCTGGTCGCGACCTGGGGCGGCGGCGCGTATAGCGCCGATGCGGTCGCCAGGGTCGGCCGGCTGATGCTCCGCAAGGGGGACTGGGAGGGCCGCCAACTCCTCTCCGCCCGGGTCGTGGAAGCCGCCCTCAAGCCGGGGACCGTCCCGGGCCATTCCGGCCTGGGCTGGTGGGTGAACGGCGGCCGGTACGGCAAGATCTGGGGATCGGCCCCCGAGGACGCGTTCGGCGGCGCGGGGGCGGGCCAGCAGCTCCTGTTCGTCGTGCCGTCGCTCGACCTGATCATCGTCCGCAACGGCCAGGACCTGGACCCCTCGCTCGCCTTCGAGGCGGGCCTGGATCGCCACGTGATCGGCCCGATCGTGAAGGCGATCGGGGCGGGCCGGAAAGGGCCGTGAAGCCGGCCTCGCCCCCGACGAAGAAATTCGGGGACGATCGCCAACGGAATCGAGGCCCGCGGTACTCTCCAGGGCGTGAGAGGATTCCCGCGGAGCACGAACCTTGGTCCGACGGCCGAGCGACGGAGGGGACCCGGAAGCGGATGGCGAGGCCTTCGTGCTCGCCACCTATGCGGGCCTCTACCGATGGTTCCATCGCCTGACGGCCTCGCCCGACCAGGCCGCCGACCTCACCCAGGAAACCTACGCGGCGTTCTGGCGATCGGCACGGCGCCGGGGCCCGGGCGTCTCGCAGGCGACCTGGCTGTATGCGATCGGCCGGAATCTCTGGCGGAAGCGGCTCCGCGACCGCAAGCCGTCCGGCACCGGCGACCTCGACCGGCTCCCCGCCCGGGATCGGCCGGCCGATCGAGCGGCGCAGGACCGGGAATTCGCACGGGCGGCCGCCGACGAGGTGGCGCGGCTGCCGGCCGACCTCCGGGAAGCGTTCACCCTCCGCTTCTGGGGCGAATTCGGCTTTGACCAGATCGGCGCGATCCAGGGCATCTCCCCGGCCCTGGCCCGCTGGCGGTACTTCGCGGCCCGGCAACGCCTGCATCGGGCCCTGGACGCCTGGAACCCCGACCCCGATCGGGGCGAGATCCCGGAGGACCCCGTGCTCGAACCCGCGAATCTTGAACCCGACGAACCGCCGACGACGGCGATCGACGCCGCCCTGCGGGCGATCCCCGATCCCCCGTCCCCGAGGGCCTGCGGGCCTCCTGCCTGGCGACCCTCCCTGTCACGAGGGAGCCGCGAGGGTGGGCCCGGAGGATTCCCGAGGCGGCCCGTTGGGCTGCGGCCGCCGCGCTGGTGATCGCGGCGTTGGCGATGGCCGAACGCTCGCGGAAGGCCGATGCGGCCGGCGTCCTGCAGGCGGCCCGCGCCGCGTGGGTCTCGGTCCCGGCGTCGCACCGCGTCGTCCGCATCGAAGGGCCCGGCGGCTCGCGTGTCGAGGAGACCTGGGCGGTCCGCGGCCGGGGGTTCCGCAAGGAGATTCGCCGCGATGGCGAGTTGATCGGCGTCATCGTCCGCAATCCCCGGTGGGAATTCCGCCACGACATCCCCGGCAAGACGGTCGCCGCCTGGTCGGCCGACCTGGCCCCGTCGCATCGCGACCCCGACGACGAGGGCCTGATCCTCGACCGCGAGGACTTCGAGCGATGGGCCCGATCGCAACGCGCCCGGGTCGCCGTCGAGGGCGACACCATCGGCGGCCGCAAGGCCCTGAAGCTCCGGCTGCGATGGCCCGGGGCCAACGGGGACCGGGGCGACACCGCCTGGTTCGATCCCGACTCCCTCCGGCCGATCCGCCAGCGGACCGGATCGATCGACGGCACCGTGATCGACACGACGATCGACTACCCCCCGGCCGACGCCGTGGCCGACGACCTGCTGGCGTTCGCGATGCCCCGGGATGCCCTCCTGGAAGTCAACGACCCCGAACTGGGCCGGCAGCTCTATTCCGAAGGGCGCAAGGTATCCACCCCGAACCGAGGAGACGGCCGATGAAGCGAATCCGATGGAAGCCCCTGCTACCGATCGCGGCCCTGGCGGCGGTCGGGTCGGCGGCCTGGGCGGGCCTGGCGTCGACCGACCCGCAGGACGTCCGCGAAATCAAGGGGCAGTTCGCCCGCCAGGCCTCGAGGATCGAGTCGCTGGAGCTGGAATACCGGCTCGATACGACTTCCGAACTCGCCCCCGAGCAACTCCTGTCGCTATCCGAATTCCACAACCAGTTGTTCCTGCCCCGGGAACGCTGGACGGTCGCGATCCGGGGTGAGAGGCGGTTCACCCACCAGTTGCTCCCCGAGCAGATCCAATATCTCTCCGAGCCCGACGAGTTCGGCCTGGTCCCGCCCCGGCCGCCCGACCCCAGGGCCCCCGGATGGGTCCGCAAGCACCAGCAATCCCTGAAGGACCAGTACAACCGGGCGACGGCCACCCTGAAGGAACAGCAGGCGAGGACCGGCCGGGAAACGGCCCGCAAGCCACCGGGCACGCTCGGCCCGATGGAACGCGACATCACCCGGGCGTTCAACGGCCGGACCCTCTGGATGCGGAGGCCGATCGATGACAAGTCCCGGGAGGTGCAAGTCTGGCCGGCGGGCAAGAAGCCGCTGCACTGGTTCGGGCCCTCGGCCTACCTGATGGCAACGGGCCTCCAGCCGGCCGACCCGACCTCGAAGGGGCATGAATCCCAGTCGATCCAGAAGATGTACCGCCTGGTCGAGTGGTTCCGGGACAATCCCTACACGCTCGAAAAGACCGAGATGATCGACTCTTCCACCTGCGTTGTCCTGAAGGCGAACCTCAACTCCCTCCTGAACCCGGCCCTGATCTCGGGCGAAGTCGCCGACCGGATCTGGCTCGACCGCGACCATGGGATGGCCGTCCGACGTCGGGAGATGTCGAAGGATGGCAAGGTCCACACGCGTTGGGAGAACTCCGCGTTCCGCGAGGTCCTGCCCGGCCTCTGGCTGCCGATGGAGGTCCGGCATGAGCGGTTCGGCGCCGATGCGCCGGCAGATTGGGGGAATAAGCCGGCCATCGTCGAGGAGATCCGTGTCGATCGCATCGATCTCAACGCCGTCCCGGACGAACGCTTCGACCTGGTCCCCCGCAAGGGGGATACCGTCGAGGATTTGCGGGGCCGATTCTGAATCCCCGGGGCATCCGCCGCCCCGCGGGTCGCGGCCCGGCTCCGGCGTATCGATCCGGCCCTCGATCGGGGTCGGCACGCCGGTCCGGGCCCGTCCCGTTCCCCGCCGGACGCCTCGTCCGGAGGCTCGGAAATCGTCGCCGCCTGCCATAGAATGGGCCCCCGGGATGCGTCGCCGCGATGCGACGCTGGACCGCCCGAGACCGAGGGAGGGGGCGTCGATGGCTGGCGCGAAGAGTTGCCCGATCTGTGGGACCGAGCTCCGTGCGGGCGACCCCGAAGGCCCCTGCCCCGCCTGCCGGACGCCCGACACGCCCGCCGACGGCGACGGGGCGCCGGGCGACCCGCTGGCGACCCTGGACCACACCCCGAGCAACCCCGCGGGCGAGGCCACCGGCGAATGGTCGGACGTGCCCACCCGCACCCCCGAGACGCCCATCCCCCCGTCGCCCCTGGCCCGCGGCACCGCCGTGCGCTATTTCGGCGACTATGAGGTCGTCCGCGAGCTGGGCCGCGGCGGCATGGGCGTCGTTTATGAGGCCCGCCAGGTCAGCCTCAATCGGCCGGTCGCCCTGAAGCTGATCAAGGCCGGCCTGCTGGCCGACGACGCCGAGCTGCTCCGGTTCCAGAACGAGGCCGAGGCCGTCGCCCTCCTCGACCACCCCGGCATCGTCTCGGCCTACGAGGTGGGCGAGCACGACGGCCAGCAATACCTGGCGATGAAGCTGATCCGCGGCGATAGCCTGTCGTCGTCGCTGGCGAAATACCGCGACGACCCCAGGGCCGCCGCCTCGCTCGTGGCCGAGGCCGCCGAGGCGGTCGCCCATGCCCATTCCCGCGGCATCCTGCACCGCGACCTCAAGCCGGCCAACATCCTCGTGGATGCCGACGGGCACCCGCACATCACCGACTTCGGCCTGGCCAAGCGGCTCGAATCCGACATCGAGATGACCGCCAGCGGGGCGATCCTGGGCACCCCCGCCTACATGGCGCCCGAGCAGGCGACCGGCCGCCGAGGCGGCATCACCACCGCGACCGACATCTATGGCCTGGGCGCCGTCCTGTACGCCCTCCTGACCGGCCGGGCCCCGTTCGCCGGCGATACGGTGATCGAGACGCTCGACGCTTTACGGACGATGCCCCCCGCCCCGCCGATGCTGATCAACATCCGGGTACCCGGCGACCTGGAGACGATCTGCCTGAAATGCCTGGAAAAAGACCCTCGCCGACGATACGCCTCGGCCCAGGCCCTGGCCGACGACCTCCGCGCCTGGCTCGACTCGCGGCCGATCGCCGCCCGGCGGGTCGGGCCGGCCGAGCGGGCCTGGCTCTGGTGCAAGCGGCGACCGGCCGTGGCCGCCCTGGCGGCGGCCGTCGCCACGGCGATCGTCGGCGGAACCGCGGCGACGATCGCGGTGCAGCTCCGGGCCAACCGGGCCCTCCTGGAGAAGAACAAGGAACTGGGCCTCGCCTACGGCCGCGAGGCGGAGGCCAACGAGCGCGTCCAGCAGCGGTACAACCTGGCGATGGACGCGATCAAGACGTTCCACAAGGGCGTGAGCGAGGATTTCCTGCTCAAGGAGCCGGCGTTCCGGTCGCTCCGCGAGAAGCTGCTGAACTCGGCCGGCGAGTTCTACGACAAGCTCGGCCGCGCGATGGAAGGAAGCCAGGACGCGGCGTCGCTCCAGGCCCTCTATGCCTCGAATTTCGAGCTGGCCGGGTTGGAGAAGAAACTCGGCCGCCGCGAGGACGCGCTGGCCCTGCACCGGCGGGTGCTGGAAGGCCGCGAGGCGCTCGCGGCCGAGCCGGGCGCCCCCCCGGAGGCGAAGCTCGATGCCGCCCGCAGCCTCCGGGAAGTGATCTCGCTCCTGAAGGAGGTCGGCAAGAAGGACGAGGTCCCGCCCCTCCAGGAGAAGGCGCTCGCCTACCACGAACGGCTCGCCGCCGAATTCCCGGGCGATCCGGGCGTGCAAGACGCCCTGGCGTCGATGTTCCTGCTCGTCGGCGACCAGTTCAAGAACGTCGACGAGCGGCCGAAGGAGGCCGAGGAGTATTTCCGGCGCGGCCTTGCCATCTGGGAAGAACTGACCCGCAGCCATCCGGACGAGCCGAAGTATGCCGCGGGCCTGGCGAACGCCCACGCGTACTTGAGCTTCCTGAGGGTCGACGACGGCAAGTACGACGAGGCGATCCGGCTTTACCGGCCGGTCGTGGAGATGGCCCAGCAGGACGTGGATCGCGACCCCAAGGACGTGTCGAAGCGGATCAAGCTCATCGCCGCGTTAGGCACGAGCGCCGGCTGGTACAACTCGGCCCGCCGGTACGTGGAGGCGATCGAGCCCGCGACGGCGGCGGTGGCGTCCTGGCGGGAGATCGTGGCGGAACAGCCGGCCGTCCCCGGCCACCGCCACAACCTGGCGAGCAGCCTCTACGGGCTCGCCCAGGCCCTGATGCAGTCCGGCCGCCCCGCCCAGGCGGAACCCCGCTATCGCGAGGCGACCGCGATCCTGGACGGGCTGGCCGAGGAGCAACCCGGGGACCGCAAGCTTCGCCAGGGCCGGACCGACTATCGCAACGCCCTGGCGTTCGCCCTGCAGGGGTTGAACCGGAAGGCCGAGGCGGAGGCCGAGTTCCGCGCGGTCCTCGAGGCCCAGGAGGGGCTCTCCGCCGAAGAGCCCGAGAATCACGACCTGCTCGACAGCATCGCGATCACCCACCTCAACCTCGGCCGCCTGACGATGTCCGAAGGGCGGATGGGCGAGTCGGAACGGGAATTCCTGGCGGCGATCGCGATCCTGGAGAGGATCAGCCGGGAACACCCCGCCCTGGCGATCTATCGCATCCGGCTCTCGGGATGCCACCGCCACTTCGCGGAAATGCTGGCCCTGGCGGGCCGGTTGCCGGAGGCGGAGGCCCAGTATCAGGAGGCGATGGCCGGCTTCCGCCGCCAGGCGGAGGAGACCCCCGACGCCCCCTGGGTCCGCAACGACATCGCCACCATGGAGAACAACCTCGGCGACATCCTCCGCGAGCAGGGCCGGGCGTCCGAGGCGCTCGATGGCTACGAGCGGGCCGTCGCCATCCGCGAGCGGCTCGTCGAGGAGGAGCCGAGCACTGCCTTGTATCGCAGCCACCTCGCCTGGAGCCTCCGGCGCCGGGCCCTCGTCCGCCGCGAGCAGGGCGACATCGCCGGCGCCTCGGCCGACATCGGCAAGGTCGTGGAGATCTGGGACGGCCAGCCCGCCAAGGACGCGTCCGAATGGTTCGAATCCGCCTGCGCGCACGCCCAGCGATCCGCCCTGGCCGGCCAGGAGGGCTCGGGCGTCGAGGCCGATGCGGCCGGGCCCGAGGCGCAACAAACCCTGGAATGCGCGCGCAAGGCGTTCGACGGAGGCTTCCGGGTGCCCAGGCTTTACCGGAGGGAGAAGGCCCTCAACCCGCTCCGCGACCGCCCCGAGTTCCAACGCCTGATGATGGACATCGAACCGCCCGCCGAACCGGCCGACCGCTGACCGCCCGGCCCTTCAATTCCCCGCGATCGGCCCCGGCCGCAGGAAGTAGAAGCCGACGCCCAGCATGAAGTAGACCGCCATCAGCATCAGGCCCTCCAGCCAGTTCGACTGGCCGTCGTCGATCAACTGGCGGACGACCAGCACCGAGAGGGCCAGGGCCACGATCTCGAACCGGCTGAACACCAGGTCCATCGGCTGGCCCAGCATCAGGCTCGCGAACATCAGGACGGGCGCCACCACCAGCGCCACCTGGATCGACGAGCCGACGGTCACGCCCAGCGCCAGGTCCATCCGGTTCGACCTCGCGAAGCTCACCGCGTTGAAGATCTGGGCCACGTTGCCGACCACGGCCAGCAGGAACACCCCCGAGAAGATCGGCGTCAGGCCCATCATCTCCGAGGCCGGTTCCAGGGCGTCGGTCAGGATCTCGCTCATGATCGCCAGGCCGATCGTCACGGCCGCCAGGATGCCGATCGACCTGTTCCGGCCCCAACGCGGTTCGGACTCGTGGCCTTCCTCCACCGGCTGGGCCGTCGCCTGCACGATCGCCGTCCGGCCGGCGGCCAGGGTGAACACCAGGCTGCCCAGGTAGACCACGAACAGCATCCCCGCGATCTGCAGGCTGATCTCCTGCGTGATCACCCGCGACGAATGGTGGAAGACGGCCGGGATGATCATCCCGGCGCCGGCCAGGGTCAGCAAGGCGCAGTTCATCCCGGCGACCTTCCGGTCGAAATGCTGGGCACCGTTGCGGAGGCCGCCCACGAACATCGACAGCCCCAGCGCGAACAGCAGATTCCCCACGATCGAGCCGATCAGCGACGACTTCACCACGTCCACCAGACCCTGCCGGAGCGCGAAGAAGCCGATGATGATCTCCGGCGCATTCCCCAGCGAGGCGCTCAGCAGGCCGCCCCAGGTCGGACCGAGGTCCTCCGCCAGCGACTCGGTGGCCTGCTCGGTGAAAGACGCCAGCGGGACCAGGGCCAGCGCCGAGGCCGCGAACACGACGATCGGGCTGACGCCCGCCAGGTGCAGGCCGATCGCCAGGGGGATGAACGCCAGCAGTCCGAGCCTTTTCATGCGAGCCACGCCAATCCAGGGTTCGGGCCGGCCGGCCTCGTCGCCCGGTCCCGGACCTTTCCCACCAGATTACGCCATTTCGGCCGGCCCGCCATGGGGGCGGGCCGACCGCCGGCGGCTCAGGCCGGCGCCGCGCGATGCCCCCGGCCCCGGAACGGGTCGAACTGGCCCCGGTCCTGCTTGAGGGCCTCGAACGCCTCCAGCTTCGGCCGCAGCTCGCGGAGGATCTCGTCGAGCGACCAGACCTGGTAGTCGTGCCCGTCGAAGCCGACGTCGAGCGCCGCCCAGGCGTCGGCGTCCTTGATCGGGTTGGCCCCCGGCTGCTTCTGATAGAGCGCGTGCACGTGCCCATACAGGTGGATGTTGGGCTCGTCCACCGAAGTCCGGTGCTGGCCGTTCCAGGTCACCATCGGGTAATGATTGAGCGTGATCTTCGCCCCGGAGTCGCGGATCTCGACCTGGTGGTGCGTCGAGGCGAACAGGTCGCGGATCTTCGGTTCGTCGTGGTTGCCCCAGACCAGGTGGATCGCCCGGCAGGCGATCCGGTCGCGGAACCATCGCGCGTTGCGCAAATAATCGGCGCCCCGGCCGAAGGCCCAGTCGCCCAGGCACCAGAGCGTATCGTTGGGCCCGACCCGCGCGTTGATGTTCTCGGCCAGCGCCCGGTTCATCCGATCGACCGACTCGTCGCTGATACGCAGCGACGAAAGATCGCCCCCGGACGCCTCCCGCTCCAGGAACGCCTCGCGATCGGCGTCGGTCATGAAGGCGACCCGCCGGCAGTACTTCAGGATGTTGCCGTGGAAGGCGTGCGGATCGGAGCAATAATACGTCGTCATCTTCGTCGAGCACTTTCTCCCGGCCCGATTGCCGAGTTGGGTCTTTCCCCTGAGATTGTCTGTAGGACAAGATAGCCCAGCCCCGGGTTCCTTTTCGAGGGGATTTGCCGATGATCCGACGCAGGAGGCTGGGAAACACGGGCGCCGAGGTCTCGGCGATCGGCCTGGGATGCTGGGGCATGTCCGGCTCGTACGGGGCGGCCGACGACGCCGAGTCGATCGCGACGATCCGCCGGGCCCTCGACCTCGGCATCGACCTCCTGGACACGGCCGAGTCGTACGGCGAAGGCCACAACGAGGAACTGATCGGCCGCGCCATCGAGGGACGCCGCCGCGACGGCTTCCTGGCCAGCAAGACCGGGGTCGTCAAGCGCAAGAACCCCGACGGAACCGAAACGGTCGTCGCCGACGGCCGCCCCGAACGGATCCGCGCCGCCTGCGACGGCAGCCTGAAGCGACTCCAGGTCGATATGATCGACCTTTATTACTTGCACCGGATCGACCCAAACGTGCCGATCGAGGAATCGGTCGGCGCGATGGCCAAGCTGGTCGACGCGGGCAAGGCCCGATTCCTGGGCCTCTCGGAGGCGAGCGAGGCGACGTTGCGAAGGGCCCATGCCGTCCATCCGATCGCCGCGCTTCAATCGGAATACTCCCTCTGGACCCGAGGGCCCGAGGCCGACGTAATGCCGGCCTGCCGGCAACTCGGGATCGCGTTCGTCCCGTTCAGCCCGCTGGGCCGGGGCTTCTTCGCGGGAACGTTGAAGGATCGCACGTCGATCGGCCCGAACGACTGGCGGGCCAACAATCCCCGGTTCCTGGGCGAGAATTTCGAGAAGAACCTCGCCCTGTTAGGGCCGCTCGAAGCGATCGCCCGGTCCCGGGGCGTCGCGCCTTCGCGGGTGGCGCTGGCCTGGGTCCTGTCGAAGGGAGAGGCGGTGATCCCGATCCCGGGGATGAAGCGTCGATCGCACCTGGACGAGAACGCATCGGCGGCCGACCTGGAACTGAACGCCGACGAAATCGCCCGGCTGGACGCCGCCTTCCCCCTCGGCGTCGCCGCCGGGCATCGATACACGCCGGAGGCCGACCGACTGGTGGATCGATGAGATGACGGCCGATCCGGTTCCCGGCCCATCGTTCGGGGGAAACCGGAGGGAAGGACGCCAGGCCCAGGAGATTCGCGCGGCCTTCGGCAGACCGACTCACCTCGGGATCGCCCCGGATCGTTCGGTCTTCCAGCCCCGAAGGGGCGGCCGTCAATAGCCAGGGGTGGAGCGCAGCGGAACCCCTGGATTCCGCAACCGCCACGAATTCGGCCCGGCAGACGCGCCGGAAGTCCCTGTTTTCAGGGACTTCCGGCGCCGTGCCGGGGCCTGTTTGATAGGGTTGGCCGTCTCCAGGGGCTTACGCCGCCTGGCTATTCGCGACCGCCCCTTCGGGGCTGGGAAAAACCCGGTCACTCCCCCCCCGGAACCTTCTTCGACAGCTCGCGGAACCGCCGCAACCAGGCCGCCACGATCGCTCCTTGCAGGTCCTTCTTCGCCTCGCACTCCTCGATCGTCCTGCCCCAGTAGAAGCTCACCCAACCGTCGGCAACCTCGCGCGACTTCTCGATGAACTCCTCGGTCGCCTCGATCCCGGCCGAGAGCGGGAAGATCTCCTCGATCAGGATCGGCTTCCCGGCTTCAAACCCCTTCAATACCTTCAGATCCTCGTCCAGTTTGTCCTTGCGCGGATAAACGTGGATGCTGACGAAATCGAGCGGCCCGCCCGCCTCGGGCGAGTGGAACGGGTCCTTCGCCCCGGGGAAGACCTGGGCCCAGGGGATCACTCCCACCGTGATCATCGCCCGATCGTCTTCCGATCGGATCGCCCCGCAGAGCTTCGAAACCCAGGCCTTCGCGATCTGACGATCATCGCGGCCGCGGACGTCGTTCGTGATCCGCTGGACGAAATACTTGCCGCCCAGCGGCTTGCCGGGCGTCCAGTTCTTCGGCTCCTCGCCGCCGCCCAGCAGGGGCTCGTTCATCAGGTCGTAGCAGAAAACCGCCGCATGACCCTTGCCAACCGCCGCCACCGCCTTCCAGAACCGGGCCTGTGCGTCCCATCGAGCCGACTCATCCAGGGCATCATACCAGGCCGGCGTGTCCTGCTTGTGATAGCAACCCAACCCCGTGATATCCAGATACAGGCCGGTGTCATCGGCCAGCTTCACGAGCTTCGCCAACCGATCCAGGTTGGCCCGGTTCGGGCGATCGGGGCCGTCCAGGAACTTGCCGAGTTGCAGGTGGATCCGCACCAGGTTGGCCCCCAGGTCGCGGATCTCCCGGAAATCCTCGGCCACCGTCTCCCACTCGTCGGCCCAGTAGTCTTCCAGCAGCCGGCCCGCGTCGTCGTGGTCGTAATTCACGCCCCAAACGACGAACCGCTCGCCGGTCCCCTCTCGGACGAAATGCGAACCGTCCGGCGAGGGCCGGATGCGATCGAGCCGGCGGCCGTCCTCCTGCGCCAGGGTGGGGAAAGCCGCCAGCCAAGCGAGCAACCCGCACGATGCCACCAACCGGAATTTCATCGCGTTGCGCCCCGTCGGGGCGTCGAGCGGGTGGCCCTCGACGCGACCGATTGAAAGCCATTTTCGGTCGTAACGGCGTCCGGCGAATTTCCGGCCGATCCACCGCCCGCGACTCTTATAGTTCGGGCCCCTCGGAACGATTCTACCTACAGAGGCCCCCGAAATCTTGCGCCGAGCCCCCGCGCACCGCGACAGGAAACCTCCCATGATCCTCGCACCACCGGAAATCTCGGAAGAAGCCGAAACCCCTTCCAAATCGCGCGAGAACGCCGTGCGCCACGGCTTCACCGGCGCGGGCGTCGTCCTGCCCGGCAGCATCCGGGGGCAGTTGCAAGACTTGATGGCCTCTTATACCAAACTCTACCAGCCCCGCAACCAGGACGACCGCGACCTCGTCTATCGCGCCGCCCTGGGACTCGTCCGGTTCGAGTCGATCCAGGCGGCCCTGCACGACCGCCAGGCCCTCCGCGCCGAGCAGGCGGTCGGCGATTGGGAGCTGCTCAGCCTCCTCGACGCCCACGAGAAGGCCCGGGCCCTGGCCCGTCGGCCCGATCCTGTCGTGAATGAGTTGAAGATCCATTTGGGCGGCCTGCGCTTCCTCCGGGCCGAGTGGGAGATCCTGCGGATCGCCCTGGAGAAGACCGGCGAGTGGACCGTCAAGCAGCGCGAACGCGCCCAGGACCTCGCCGGCGTGCCCAAAATGCACCGGCACCTCGACCTGCACCGGGCGATGGGCGGGTCGAAGGAGGAACGGCTGGCGCTGGTCGAATCGCAGCTCGCCGAGCTGCAAGGCCGGATCGCCGACCCGGAAGTGACCCGCCGCGACGCGATCGAGCGTCAGCAGACGATCGAAGGCCGCGGGATGCACCTCGACCCCACCTTTGATCGCATGAACCTGTATGGCCGACGTGCCCTCCGCCTGCACGAGAACGCCATCCGCGACCTGCGGGAAAGGCTGGAGGCCCGCGAGGCGGCGAACCAATCGGCCCGCGAGAAGTTGGCCGCCGGCTCCCCCCGCTCGATGCGGTCGCGGATCAACCGGCGGATGGCCTTGCTGGGCGACGACGGCCCGATCCCCTCGCCGATCCCGCCGGCGTCGGTGGGCGTGGCCTACATCGAGCCGGCCGGCCCGCCGTTCCGGGCGCCGTTCATGGGCCGATGGACGCACGCCGAATACCTGGCGAGGATCACCGACCCGGCCAACATCGCCGCGACCGACCCCGCCAAACTGCCCCCGACCGGCGATTCGCTCCGCATTTGGATGGCCTCGTGGCTGAAGTACGAGGGGATCGACCTCGACGAGGCGACGGCCCTGCGAGGGGCCATGGGGATGGTCGACCGCGCCGCCGGCCGGATCATCGTCGACCGCGCCAAGGACGACCCGCCGGCGCGGGCCCTGGCCCAGGCTGCCACGCCGAACGAGGCACGTCGCCCGAACGGCCAGGAGGCGGCGCGGCTGTCGAAGGAGGCCCGCAAGCGGTTGGAGCAGGACCGTCGCGAAAAGCGGCTGGCCGAGAAGGCCGCCCGCAAGCGCCGACGCTAGGGCGATCTTCCCCTGGCCTATGGATCTGCCACATATCGGGGTGGCACGGGTGGCATGCCCTCGTCCTCGGGCATGCGCGCCCGGCCCCTCGGCTGCGCGGCCCCGCGGCGACTGGCCTGCGGCATGCCCACAAGGACGAGGGCATGCCACCTACCGATCGACGTTTGTGATGGGGATGATACCGGAAAGAACGGCCCCCTATTTGATCGCGAAAATCGTTAAAATCGGCCGAAACGCGGGCCTCCGGCTTTGAACGGGCGGCCGAAAGGCCCCTCCCGGAGCCCGGCCCGGAAGGACGGATCGGCCCGAGATGGGCGAACGGAACAAACGAGAAGCTCTTCCCAATTCGGACTTGCATCGACACCCGGGTAAACCCCGGGTGGCATGCCCTCGTCCTCAGGCATGGCGCGGGCCCATCAGGCCGGGCCGCCGCCGAGGGCCGGGGCGCGCATGCCCACGAGGACGAGGGCATGCCACCCGCCGATCGGAACAAACGAGAAGCTCTTTCCCAATTCGGACTTGCGATAGACCCCGCCCGAATCGGGGCCCTTGGGTGGCATGCCCCTCGTCCTCGTGGGCACGCGAAGGGCCCATCGCGCAGGGCCGGCGCCGAGGGCCGGGCGCGCATGCACACGAGGACGAGGGCATGCCACCCGCGGAGATGGGCGAACCGAAAAAACGAGGAGCACTTTCCTAATGCGGAATTGCAGCAGGCCCCGCCCGAATCGGGGCGCCCTTGGTGGCATGCCCTCGTCCTCGTGGGCATGCGAAGGCCCACCGCGCCGGGCCGGCGCCGAGGGCCGGGCGCGCAGGCCCACGAGGACGAGGGCATGCGACCCGCCTGACTCTATTGAATAGCCATGCCTTAATTACTACGCTTTCATGACCATCGAACCAGCCAAGAGTGGCAATAGCCATCGCCGAAAGGGCGAAATGATGTATAAAATTTTTCAAAATCCATTATGCCTATTGAGCCGCGAAGAACTTCAAGATTTTGGAGGCATATGGGAGGAAAGATGCTGGCTTAACACGCCGGGGCCTTTCTATTGCGCGGAGACGGACACATGCCTCGGGGGCCCGCTGAGCGCTCCCAGCAATGTCCTGATCACCGAGGATGGCCAGGAGTTCATATTCCGCCAGCCACACAACGAAGGAGAGTTAAGAGCGGTCGTACGTGCCGCGAACTGCGAACCGGCTTGCGGTTATGGCGCCGACGGCAATTTGCATTGGACCGAGCGGGATATTGAACAGTGGCATAGCCGACGCGACGAAATCATGGAATGGATTAGCCGCGCACGAAGGAACTTTCGCACAATCTTCAAGAACGCCAATTTTCAACATAATCACCTTGACAATTCCTTAAATAATTTTGAATTATTTATTCAGAAACAATCAAGCAATTATGCCCAATCTTATTCGGAAAGTATCCAAAAGCAACATATTCAACATTAGCAATTGCTATCTCCCCGGCCGACGCCGAAAAGGTCGGCCAGGGCGCCGCGGAGGGTCGGGAATCGGAACGCATATCCCAGCTCGATCGTCCGGCGGGGGATCACCCGCTGCCCCTGGGTGACGACCTCGGACATCTCGCCCAGGACCGCGCGGAGCAGGAAATCGGGCGGGCCGAAGGGCAGGAACGGCGGCCAGATCCCCTTACGTACCGCCCTCGCCAGCTCGCGGGAGAACTCGGCGTTGCGGGCCGGCTCGGGCGCGGTGCCGTTGAACGGGCCGGTCGCCTCGGACTTGTCGAGGGCCGCTAAAAAGATGCCGACGATGTCCTGGATGTGAATCCAGCTCATCCATTGCGAGCCGTTGGCCGGCAGGAACGGATTGCTCGCGCCGCCGACGGGCGCCGCGCCACCGGGCAGGTAGCGGAAGATCGGGAGCATCGTCTTCAGGGCGCCGGACGAGGGGTCGAGCACGATGCCGACCCGGACGATGGCCACCCGCGTGCCGAGCCCCTCGGCGGCGCGGGCGGCGGCCTCCCAGTCCTTGCAGATGTCCGGCAGGAAGCCGTCGCCGGGCGGGCTCGACTCGTCGAGTTCGCGGTCGTCGGACGGGCCGTAGTAGCCGATGGCCGAGGCCGAGACGAGCACCCCGGGTTTCTGCCCCGCGTCCCGGATCGCCTGCACGACGTTCGCGGTCGAATCGACCCGGCTGTCGCGGATCTTCTTGCGGACCTCGGGCGTCCACCGGTCGTCGAAGACGCCGTGACCGACGAGGTTGATCACCCCGTCGCAGCCGTCGATCGATCGCTGCCAATCGCCCGGCTTGCCCGGGTCGCCCTGGACGAACTCGGCGCCGTTCAGGGACGGTTCCGACCGGGCCTTCGCCTCGCTCCGGGTGAGCACGACAGGCCGGTCGCCCCGGCGGATCAGGTCGCGGACCAAATGCCGGCCGACCAGGCCGGTGCCGCCGGTGAGAAACACGCGCATCGGGTTGGGTCCCCGGGCCGGTCGGAACCGTTCGTCGGCAAGTCGCCGGCCCGGATCATCTTAGGGGTCGGCCGGGGATTGGGGTCAAGCGAGGCGGGGCTGGCTTGCGAATTGCGGGCGGCGGGTTTAGCCTCGGGGGACGCGTTCGCCCAATCTTCGGCCCCCCCCGACGAAGACATCCCGGGGCCTCTTGCGGCCGCATTTGCCTAGACAACGAGACCAGCCAGCAGACGGCTTTGGCATACCCTGGCTCGGGGAGAACACCCATGATTCGCGCGGGCCGATTCCCAGTCCTCCTGATCCTCGCCGCCGGAGGCCTGTCCGCGGCGACAACGGCGATCGCCCAGGCACCCCAGGCGATCGGGGTCCGCGATCGCGCCAACCTGTTCTCGAAGGGGGCGATCTCGGAAGCCCACGACAGGCTGAAGAAGGTCTACGACCAGACCAAGATGCAGGTCGCCATCGAGACGGTCGACTCGCTCGACGGCAAGACGGCCCAGGCCCTGGCGACCTCCAACGCCAAGGCGCTCAAGGTCCACGGCCTGTACGTGCTGCTGGCCAAGAAGGAGCACAAGATCGCCGCGGAGCCGAGCGATCAGACCAGGAACGTGTTCACCTCGGCCCGGTGCGAGGCGATCGTCAAGGCGTTCGCCGACGGCCTCCGCGCCGACAAGGCCGACGAGGGGCTGTCCAACGCCGTGGCGGCGATCATCCGGGATACGGGCGCCTCGGTGGCGTCCCCGGGCCGGCCCAACTTCCCGGGCCTGGCCGCTTCCGACCCGGCCGGCGTGTACGACCACGCCCGCGTCTTCACCAACGAGGCGGCCCAGGAAGCCGACAGGCTCCTGAAGGAGCTGGAGAAGCACGAAGGCAAGTGGGAGGCGGTCGTCGAGACGGTCCCCTCGCTGGACGGCCGCGACATCAAGGAGGTGCTCGCCGAGCACGCCAAGGCCAAGGAAATCCGGGGCATTTACGTCTTGATCTCGCGCGATGACAAGAAGTTTCGGGTCGACCGGAGCAACTCGGCGGCCTCGGTCTTCACCCAGCCGAGGATCGACGCGATCACCCAGGTCCTGGGCGACAGCTTCAAGGCGGGCGACTTCGACGAGGGCCTGAAGTCGGCCGTCGCCGAGATCCGCAAGTCGGTCGATTCCAAGCTGATCGCGGCCGCCCCGGCCGCCCGCCCGACGGCGAAGCCGGCACCGGCCCCGCCCAGGCCCGAGGTCGCCAAGGACGCGGCGCCGGCCCCTGTACCGAATCCGTCCGACAAGCCGATCCTGCCCGGGCCGGGCGAATCGGCCTCGAAGCCGGCCAGGTCGGAGGCGAAGACGGCGCCCTCGCGGCCCGAATCGGCCCCGACGCAGGAGCCGAAGACGACCCCGGCGAACGCGGGGAAGCCGGCCGGCGGCATCCCCCGCCCCCTGATCTTCCTGCTGCTGGCCGGTGCGGTCGTCCTGGGGATCTTCCTGGTCCGCAAGATGTTCGGCGGCGGGTCGGCCCCGCAGCAGCCGAGCTTCGTGCCGGCGAATGCTCCCCGCGCCAATAACCCGGCGCCCGGCTTCGGCCCGGCCGTCGGCGGCCAGCCGATGGGGGGCAACCCCGGCGGCATGGTCGGCGGCCAGCCCGGCTACGGCCCCGGCTACGGCCCCCCGCCTCCCGGCGGCTATCCGCCGGGCTACGCCCCGCCCCCGCCCCAGGGAGGCGGCATGGGCAGCTTCGTCAAGGGCGCCCTCGGAGGCGCCGCCGGCGCGGTCGTCGGCAACATGATCTACGACCAGTTCGGCCGGCCCCACCCCGCCCACGCCAGCGAAATCCACCCCGGCCAGGGCCATGTCCCGCCGCAGATGCCCGGCCAGGCTGGCGGCGTCGGCGAGGGCTACCACAGCGAGAACGCCGCCGTCGGCGGCTGGGACGCCCCCGCGGCCCCGGCCGACGAATGGGGCGGGAATGCGGGCGCCGAGGGCGGCTGGGACAACTCCGGCGCCAATCAAGGCGGGGGCGACTGGGGCACGCCGGAAGAAGCCGGGGCCCAGGGCGACTGGGGCCCTCCGCCGGCCGCGCCCGGCCAGGGAGATTGGGGGGCCGGGCAGGACGCCGGCGGAGGCGGCGATTGGGGCGGCCAGCAGGACGCCGGCGGAGGCGGCGGCGACTGGGGCCCGGATCAGGGAGGTGATGGAGGCGGCGGTGGGGACTGGGGCGGCGGCCAGGAGGACCCCAATTCCGGCGGCTGGTAAGCCCGATTCGGGGCGCGTTCCCGCGCCCCGATTGGAAGCCGGGCCGTCCGGGTGTTATCTTCAAGGTCTGGCCCGGCCACTTCCGTCGGGTGATCCCCCGGTCGCCCGCCGTTTCCTCCTCCCATCCGGGTCGATGATCCGCGCAGGAGCCTCGGTTTCCCATGAAGACCCCGAAGGCCAAGCCCGAATCGAAGCCATTTTTCCCGCTCAACTTGCTGCGCAGCTACCGCAAGCACGAGCCGCTCATCCTGGTCAACGGGCTGGCCGAGCAGTCGTATAGCTGGTTCGCCAACCGGGGCTCCTGGCATCGCCACTTCGACCTGAAGGTGCCCGAGTTGCTGGTCTACGACGGCGATTCGCTGCACCGGCACATCGACGGCGGCGGCGAGGTGACCGTCGATTACCTGACGGATCGGCTGGAGACGTTCCTCGACGAGTACGCGCAGAACCCGCCGTATCACCTGGTCGGCTCCAGCCTGGGCGGCCAGGTGCTCCTGAAATACGCCAGCCGGCACCCGGGTAAGGTCCGCCGGCTGGTCCTGATCGCCCCTTCCGGCCTGCACGGGGACGAGAACCTGCCGGTGATGGAGGGGGTCCGCCGCAGCCAGTACGACATGCTGGTGAAGTCGGTCTTCCAGAAGGCCCACTTCGCGACCGACGAGCTGGTCGAGGCGATCGCCGAGAAGTTCCAGGATCGGAAGTGGAAAAAGGGCGTGTTGAGGACGCTCCGCGGCACGGTCGGGCACTCGGTGGCCGACCTGCTCGACCGCGTCAAGAACCCGACCCTGATCATCTGGGGCGCCAACGACCGGATCATCTCCGACGTGGCCGGGTCGATCCGTGCCGCCGACCGGATGGCTCACGTCCGGCAGGTGGTGATCCCCAAGTGCGGCCATGCCCCGCAGATCGAGAAGGCGGGGCTGGTGAACAAGCTGGTGCTGCACTTCCTCCGCGACACGCTGCGGTCGATCCCGCCCGCCCTGGAGCCGGCCCGGCTGCTCAACCCGCCGAAGCGGCCGCCGTTCTGGCCAGCCGGCAAGCCCTGACCCGACGAGCCCCGCGGACCTCCATGAGCGATTTCGCCCTGTTCCTCGGCAAGTTCCTCCGCCACGGCACGAAGATCGCCAGCCTCGCGCCCAGCAGCCCCTGGCTGTCGAGGGCCACGGTGCAGAACGTGGATTGGCCCAACGCCCGGGTCGTGGTCGAGCTGGGCGCCGGCACCGGCCCGATCACCCGCGAGATCGCCGCGAGGGCCCACCCGGATTGCCGGGTCCTGGCCCTGGAACGCGACCCCGACTTCGCCCGCCTGCTCCGCGAGCGGTTCCAAGCCCAGCCCAACATGGAGATCATCGAGGGGGATGTCCGCGACCTGGCCGCCATGCTGGCCGACCGCGGGATCGCGCGGGCCGATTACGTGATCTCCGGCCTGCCCGTGCCCTCGTTCCCGAAGGACCTCCAGCGCGACCTCTTCCGGGCGGTCCGCGCCGTGCTCTCCTCGGAGGGGACGTATAACCAGATCACCGAGATCCCCTGGGTGTACATGGGGCTTTATCGGAAATTCTTCGACGAGGTCCGGTTCTCGTTCGAGCCCCGCAACTTCCCGCCGGCCGGGGCGTACATCTGCCGGGGTCCCAGGCCGGTCGAACCCGCATAGCCCAAGCCATGCCTCGCACGTCCATCGCCGCCCGGATCGCCGGATCGGGGCCCGCCCGGTCGCTGGTCAATCGCGGATTCCACGCCTACTCGGGCGCCCTGCTCCGCGACCTCGACCGCCGCGACCCGGCCGCCCTCCAGCGCGGCCAGCTGTTCGGCCTGCTCCGCAAGGCCCGGCGGACCCGGTTCGGCCGCGACCATCGGTTCGACGCGATCCGGTCGGTCGAGGATTTCCAGAAAGCCGTCCCGCCCCGGACGTATGAGCAACTCTGGAACGAGTATCTTCGCGACCAGTATCCCGTCTTCCGCGATCTCACGTGGCCGGGCCTGATCCCGTTCCTGGCGCTGACCAGCGGCACGACGCAGGGCGCCACCAAGTACATCCCGGTCAGCCGCGAAATGATCGCCTCGAACCAGGCCGGGGCCAAGGCGATGGTCGCGGCGTACCTCAGGGAGAGGCCCCAATCCCGGCTGTTCCACGGCCGGATGTTCTTCCTGGGCGGCTCGACCGCCCTGGAGGAGCCGGCGCCGGGCGTCCGCCAGGGGGACCTGTCGGCGATCGCGGCCCTGGAGGTCGGCGACTGGCTGCGGCCCTACACGTTCCCGCCGGTCGACCTGGCGCTCGAACCCGACTGGGACCGGAAGCTGTCGATGCTGGCCGAGCGGGGCCTCCGCGAGCCGATCACCCTGGTCGGCGGCGTGCCGAGCTGGATGCTGATGCTGTTCGACCGGATCAAGGAGTTGAGCGGCAAGCCGACGCTCAAGCAGGCCTGGCCGTCGCTCGAGCTGGTCGTCCACGGGGGCGTGAAGTTCGACCCCTACCGCGACTCATTCCGCCGCGCCATCGGCGACGAATCGGTGCGGCTGCAGGAGACTTACCCCTGCTCGGAAGGGTTCATCGCCTTCGGCGACCCGGCGACGGGGCTGCTCCGGCCGGTCCTCCACCACGGGATCTTCTACGAGTTCATCCCGGTCGACGAGCTGGGATCCGGGCGGCCCACTCGGCACTGGCTGGGCACGGCTCAGGTCGGCATCAACTATGCGATCCTGGTCTCCACCTGCGCCGGCATGTGGTCGCATATCATCGGCGACACGGTCCGGTTCGAGTCGCTGGACCCGCCACTTCTGACCTTCACCGGTCGGACCAAGTACACGCTCTCGGCGTTCGGCGAGCACCTGATCAGCGAAGAGGTCGAGGCGGCGATGGCCTCGGCTTCCGCGGCCTGCGGCGCCTCGGTGCGGGACTGGCACGTCGGCCCGGTCTTCCGGGGGAGCCTGGGCTACCACCGGTACGTGATCGAGTTCCTGGAACCTCCGGCCGACCTCGAAGCGTTCCGGCGACGGCTCGACGCCGACCTCTGCGAGCGGAACGCCGATTACCGGGCGCACCGGGCGGAGGGCGTCGGCATGCCGTTGCCCGCCGTCTCGGTCGCCCGCCCGGGCGGCTTCGATTCGTGGATGAAGGCCCGGGGCAAGTTCGGCGGGCAGAACAAGGTCCCCCGGATGGATAACTCCGGGGAACAGACGGCCCACCTTCGTGGCCACCTCCGCGATACGGGAGCCCTGGCGGCGGAGCTGGAAGCCTGAGCGAGCCCTTCAGGCCAGGTTGAGCTGCCAGGAGACGCCGAAGCGGTCCTCGACCCAGCCGAACCGCCGGCTGAAGCCGTATTCGCCCAGGGGCATCAGGGCCTTGCCCCCCTCGGATAGCCGCTCATAAGCCTTCGCCTGCTCGTCCTCGGTCTCGCACTCGACGAAGATCGAAATCGACGGCGTGAAGCCGAAGGCGTGCACGGGCGGGCTGTCGATGCAGGCGAATTCCCGGCCGCCGATCGTGAAGACGGCCCGCTTCACCGTCCCCTCGGCGCCGTGCTCGCCCGGCCCGTAGCGGTCGATCTGGACGACCTCGGAATCGGCGAACAGGGAAGTGTACAGGGCGATGGCCTGGGCCGCATCGCCGGTGAACATCAACTGCGTCAGGACCTGACGGGGCATGACCGCCTCCCGGATCGGTGGAAGTGGGCCCCCGCGCCATTCGCGGGGGCCTTCGCCGCGATCCCCGTCACCCGCACTCCTGGCCGGCGAAGGCGGCCATCCGCCGCTGCATCTCCTCGATGGAGACGTCCTCCAGGTGCTCGGCGATCGACCAGTGGTGGCCGAACGGGTCGATCAGCTTGGCGTAGCGGTCCCCCCAGAACATGTCGGCCGGCGGGGCGACGCCGGTTGCCCCCGCATCGACCGCCCTCCGGTAGGCCGCGTCGGCGTCGGTCACCTTCAGGTGGATGACCACCGGGGAGGTCCCGCCGGCCGGGCCTACCGAGCCATACGACGGGAATTCGTCGGCCAGGTATACGAGGGAATCGCCGATGCGGACCTCGGCGTGGCCCAGCTTCGTCGTGCCGTCCTCGCCGGGGAACGGCATCCGCGAGACTTCCTCGGCGCCGAAGGCCTTCTTGTAGAACTCGATCGCCTCGGCGGCCCCGTCGACGACCAGGTGCGGGGTGATCGTGTGATGCCCCTCGGGAATCGGGTGGCCCATGCCTCGAACCTCCTCGCGATAGGCCCGGACGATCGTGTTCACGCGAACAGGATCGCCCGGGGACAGGCGATTGCAACGAGGTATCGGCTTTTTGTCAACGGCCGTACAGTAAAACGGTCCGTTTTTCGCCGCGGGCCGGCGGGCCCGGCGATCGTGGGCCTTCCCGACCGGCCACTTTGTTGATGTGCTTGTGTCTTCCTGTTCGGTTAAGATGGTAGACACGCGCACGGTACCCGGGCACCGACGCCTCGTCCTTTCCCCGGCGGAAGCACCGCGACCGATGTCCACAGTGTCGCCCAGCCCCACACTCCCGAGCGATGGCGAGTTGTTCCGCCTGCTCCTCGAGAACGTCCACGACCACGCCATCTTCATCCTCGACCCCTCGGGCCGGGTGCAGACGTGGAACGCGGGCGCCGAAGGGTTGCTCGGCTACACCGACGACGAGATTACCGGGCAGCCCCTGGCCCTGTTCTTCACGCCCGAGGATCGCCGCGCCGGCATCCCCGAGCGCGAGCTCCAGCAGGCAAGGGCGACCGGGCGGGCGTCGGACGATCGCTGGCTGATCCGCAAGGGGGGCGTTCGCTTCTGGTGCAGCGGCGCCCTGTCGGCGCTCAAGGACGAAGGCGGGGACGTCCGCGGCTTCGCCAAGATCATGCGCGATCGGACCGATTTTAAGATGGCGGCCGAGGGGCTCAGGCAGGCGGAGCGGCAATCCCGGACCGTGCTGGAGAGCATCGGCGATGCCTTCCTGGCGGTCGACGCCCAGTGGAAGTTCACCTACGCGAACGGCCAGGCCGAGCGGATCTACGGCATCCGCCGCGAGGATGTCCTGGGCCGGTCGTTCTGGGAGGCCTTCCCCGGCATCGTCGGCGGGCCGTTCGAGGCCCCGTATCGGCGTGCGATGGAGCGGCAAGAGCCGATGCGGGCCGAGGGATTCTACGAGCCGCTCGGCCGATGGTTCGAGGTCGATGCCCTGCCGATCGAGGGGGGCGGCCTGTCGTTCTACCTCCGCGACGTCACCGAGCGGAGGCGGATCGAGGCCGCCCTGCGGGAGGGCGAAGAGCGCTATCGACGGCTCGTCAACGCGGTCCCCGGCGTGGTCTGGAGCAGCCGGCCCGACGGCTCGACCGATTTCCAGAGCGATCGATGGTACGAGTACACCGGGCTCTCGCGCCAGGGGGAGATCGCCCAGGACTGGCGATGCGTGATCCACCCCGAGGACCTGCCGGGGGCGGTCGAGTTGTGGGCCCACTCCGTGCGCACCGGCGAACCGTACCGCGCCGAATACCGCGTGAGGCGGGCCAGGGACGGCGAGTATCGATGGTGGCTGGCCGAGGGCGTCCCGATCCGGGACGATCGCGGCGCGATCGTCCGATGGTTCGGCACCTGCACCGACATCCACGAACTCCGACTGGCCCAGCAGGAACTCCGCGAGGCCGACCGCCGCAAGGACGAGTTCCTGGCGACGCTGGCCCACGAACTCCGCAACCCCCTGGCGCCGATCCGCAGCGCCGTGCAGGTGGTCAAGGCCAAGGGATTTACCGACCCGGACCTCGTCTGGAGCCGCGACGTGATCGACCGCCAGGTCGGCCAGATGGCGCGCCTGCTCGACGACCTGCTGGACATCTCCAGGATCAGCCGGAACACCCTGGAGCTGCGCCGGGAGCGGGTCCCGCTGGCGACAGTCCTGGAGAAGGCCGTCGAGACCAGCCGGCCCCTGATCGAGCAGATGGGCCATGCCCTCGCGGTCGAGATGCCGGACGAGCCGATCGCCCTGGATGCCGACGAGGCCCGTTTGGCGCAGGTCTTCTCGAACCTGCTCAACAACGCGGCCAAGTACAGCGACCGGGGGGGGCGGATCTGGCTGGCGGCCGAGCGAAGGGGCCCGGAAGCGGCGGTGATCGTCCGCGACGAGGGGATCGGCATCGACCCGGCCGACCTGCCGCACGTCTTCGAGCTCTTCTCGCAGGCGACCCCGGCGCTGGACCGGGCCCTGGGCGGCCTGGGCATCGGCCTGTCGCTGGTCCGGGGCCTGGTCGAGCTGCACGGCGGCACGGTCGAGGCCCGCAGCGAGGGCCACGGGCGGGGCAGCGAGTTCGTCGTCCGCCTGCCCGCGTCCGACCCGGCCGGGTCGGACGCGGCGGGCGAGGTCGAGGATCCGGCCGACTGGCGGTCGTCGCTTAAGATCCTGATCGTCGACGACAACCGCGACGGGGCCAACAGCCTGGCGATGATGCTGCGGATCCTCGGCAACGAGACGCGGTCGGCCTACGACGGCGAGGAGGCGGTCTCGGCCGCCGGCGAATTCCGGCCGGATGTCGTGCTGCTCGACATCGGCCTGCCCGGGATCAACGGCTACGAGGCGTGCCGCCGGATGCGGGCGCAGCCCTGGGGCCGGGGGATGGTGATCATCGCCCAGACCGGATGGGGCCAGGAGGAGGACCGCCGCAAGACCCAGGACAACGGATTCGATTATCATCTGATCAAGCCGGTGGACACGTCGGCACTCATGAAGCTGCTGGCCGAGCCGAGCCGAATCGGGGCTGATCCGCGCCCGGACACCGAGGCCGCGGCCTCGGGGTCCGGGCCGAAGCCGCCGGCCGCCGTCGGGGGGACTATGCCGATTCGCCCCGTCCCGACCCGGATTTGTCGAGGGCCGATCATGATCCGATTGCCGCTCTCGGGCTTCCGTGCCTACCTCGCCGCCATCGCCGGCGTGGTCGTGGCCACCACGGCCCGATCGCTGCTGAACCCGGTCCTGGGCAACTATTACGTCTTCGCGACCTACTTCATCACCCTGCTGCTGACCCTCTGGGCGTGCGGGCCGGGACCCTCGGTGATGGCCCTGGTCCTGGGGACCCTGGCCGGGGTCTTCCTCTTCCTGCCCCCGTTCGCCCAGGCCGGGGTGCCCGACCTGCCCCACGTCGTCGGCATGCTCCTGTACCTGTTCGTCGGGGCGATGAGCATCCTCGTCACCGAGGCCCAGCGGCGTGCCCGCCGACGCGACGAGGAGGCCACCGGCCTGCTCAATGCCCTGCTCGGCTCGGCGCCGATCGGCATGGGCTACCTCGACCGCGATTGCCGATACATCTCGATCAACGAGGCCCTGGCCCGGCTCCATGGCCGGCCGGTGGCCGACCATCTCGGCAGGGCGGCCTCCGAGGTCGCGCCGTGGGCCTGGCGGGACCTCGGGCCGATCTACCGGCGGGTGCTCGGGACGGGCGAGCCCGACCTGGGCCGCGAGATCACCCTCGAATCGGGCCCGGGCGCGGGCGGGCCGCACACCCTGCAGACCCACACCTTCCCCGTGCGAATCGAGGGGCGGGGCATCGTCGGCATCGGCATCGCCGTGGTCGACCTCACCGAGCGGCTCCGGCTCGAACGCGACCTGAAGGCCAGCGAGGAGCGGCTCCGACGGATCTACGACCAGGCGGAGGTCGGCATCGTCACCTGCCGGCCCGACGGCGCCCTGACCTTCGCCAACCCCGGATTCTGCCGGATGATCGGCCGGGAACCGGGCGAGATCGCCTCGATCGGCCTGGCCGACGTCATCCCGAGCGGGGGGACGGGGCCGGCCGCACCGGGGATCGCCCGCGGATTCGATCGCGACACCTACGAGGCCGAACTCCGTCGCAAGGACGGCACCACCCTCTGGGCCTCCATCACCGCCACCGCGCTGCGCGACGACGATGGCACCCAGCAGGGCGGCCTGGCGATCGTCCAGGACATCTCGCAGCGCCGGGCCGCCGAGGAATCGCTCCGCATCCAGAACGCCAAGATCGGCCGGCTCGTCGACTCGAACATCATCGGCGTGCTGTTCGCCGACGGCGACCGGATCACCGGCGCCAACGACGCCTTCCTGGCCACGATCGGCCGCGCGCGGGCCGACCTCGAAGCCGGCCGGCTGGACTGGCACGACCTCACGCCGGCCGAACACCGGCCTTCGGCCGAGAAGGCTCGCAGCGAGCTGCTCGACCGGGGGGCCTGCACCCCTTTCCAGATGGAGCTTCGCCTGCCCGACGGCGGCCGCGTGCCGATCCTGATCGGCGGCGCCCTCATCGACCATGCCGTACCGACCTGGGTCTGCTTCGTGCAGGACATGACCCGGATCAAGCAGGTCGAGCGCGAGCTCCGCGACGCCGACCGCCGCAAGGACGAGTTCCTCGCCATGCTGGCCCACGAACTCCGCAACCCCCTGGCGCCGATCCGCAACGGCATCGAGGTTTTGGAGATGGCCGAGGGCGACGAGGAGTCGCGCCAGTGGGCCTGCGAGGTGATCGACCGCCAGGTCCGGCACCTCACCAGCCTGGTCGACGACCTGCTCGACGTCAGCCGGATCACCCAGGGAAAGATCACCCTCCATCGGTCACCCCTCGACGTCTCGGCGTTCGTCCACGCCGCCGTGGAATCGAGCCGCCCGTTGATCTCGGCCCGGGGCCACCACCTGCAGGTCGACATCGGCGAAGGGCCCCTGCGCGTCGACGGGGACGCGACCCGCCTGGCCCAGGTGGTCACGAACCTGCTGAACAACGCCGCCAAGTACACACCGGCGGGCGGGCACATCCGCCTCTCCGCCCGCCGGGATGGGGGCCGCGTCGCGATCCTCGTCGTCGACGACGGCGAGGGGATCACGCCCGAGATGCTGCCCCGCGTCTTCGAGCTCTTCGCCCAGGCCGACCGCTCGATCGACCGCTCCGGGGGCGGGCTCGGCATCGGCCTGACGCTGGTGAAGCGGCTCGTCGAGATGCACGGCGGCACGGTCGAGGCCCGCAGCGAAGGCCCCGGGCGGGGCAGCGAGTTCCGCGTCAAGCTCCCCCTCGTCGCCACCCGCCCCGGGGCCGAGGCCGACCGCCCCGGGCCGGCCCCCCCGGCTGAAGGGGACCGCCCCCGGCGGATCCTGCTGGTGGACGACAACGTGGACTCGGCCGAGACGCTCGCCTGCCTCCTGGGCCGCCTGGGGCACCAGGTCACGCTCGCCCACGACGGGCCGTCGGCGATCGAGGCGGCCTCGGCCTCGGCCCCCGACCTGGCCCTGCTCGACATCGGCCTGCCCGGGATGGACGGCTACGAGGTGGCACGCCGGTTCCGGGGCGACCGCGCCCGGGCCGGCATGCAGCTCGTCGCCCTGACCGGCTACGGCAGCGAGGCCGACCGACGCCTCAGCCGCGAGGCCGGGTTCGACGACCACCTGGTCAAGCCGGTCGAATTCGAGGCCCTGCGCCGGATCCTGGCCCGCGAACGGGGAGGCGACGATCCGGGGGCTCCCCCCCCTTGAAGCCCACCTCGATCAGCCTCCTGGACCGCCTCCGCATGGCCCGCCCGGACGCTTCCGACTGGGAACGGCTCCAGGGGATCTACCGACCCTTGATCCGCGCCTGGATCGCCCGCGTCCCGGGCGTGGGCAGCGAGGCCGACGACCTCGCCCAGGACATCCTGGCGATCGTCTGCCGCGCGATCCCCACCTTCGACCGCCGCCGCGAGGGTTCGTTCCGGGCCTGGCTGCGGCAGGTGACGACCAACCAGATCCGGGCCGAGTGGAGGAATCGCCGGCGTCGTCCCGCCGTGGCGATGGACGCCACCGACGGCTTCCTCGACCGCCTGGCCGACCCGGGCAGCGACCTCGCCCGCGACTGGGACCGGGAGCACGACCAGTTCGTCATCGACCGCCTGCTCGCGACGGTCCGGCCCGACTTCGAGTCGAAGACCTGGGAGGCCTTCCGCAAGTTCGCGCTCGAAGGCACCCCGGCCAAACGGGTTGCGGATGAACTCGGGATGACCGAGAACGCCGTCCTGCAGGCCAAATCCCGGATCCTGCGAAGAATGAGGCAGGAAGCCGGCGATTTACTCGGCTAAGATTTTTTCCGGATTTGCGTCAGGTCCGATTCGGGACTCGCATTTCCAGTGTGTCGCGTTTGAATTTTGCGCCGAGGCCAGGCCCGGAGGACGCCCGATGGACGCCGCCTGACCCTGCACCCGACCGACCAGACCCTGCACTCTACGGCCTGGGAAAGCTGGACGACGGCACGGCCGAGGAGGTCAACCGCCACCTCGAAACCTGCAACGCCTGCCGACAGCGGGTCGCCGGCACGTCAGCCGATAGCTTCCTGGGCAGGATCCGGGACGCCCGCCGGCGGGCCGGCGACTCGCGGACGAATAGCTATATCAGCCTCGACGGCAAGCCGATCGGAAACCCGCCGGCCGCCGTGGACGATGCCGGACTGGGCTGACCACCCGGATTACGAGATCCTCAAGGAATTGGGCCAGGGCGGGATACGTCTACCTGGCCCACAACAAGCTGATGGACTGGGATGAGGTCCTGAAGGTGATGAGCAGCGCCATCGCCAGCCGCCCTGGCGTGCTCTACCGCTTCCTCGAGGAGATCCGCGCGCGGTCGCCCGGCTGCACCACCCGAACATCGTCACGGCCTACTCGGCGTCCCGGCTGGGCGCGAGCATCCTGTTCTCGATGGAATATGTCCGCGGCCTGGACCTCTCGAAGGTGGTAAAGGAGGGGCTCCCCAACGTCCCTGCAGGCCTGTGCCTTCGCATACCAGGCGGCCCTGGGCCTCCAGCATGCCCACGTGGCGGGCCTGGTCCACCGCGACATCAAGCTGGCAACCTGATGCTGCGCAATCGGCGGCAAGTCGTCGTCAAGGTGTCGACTTCGGCTCGGCCAAGGCCACCCGCGAGGAGAAGCTGGATTTCCGGCCATAACGCACGAGGGCCAGGCCTCGGGCACGCCCGATTACATCGCCCCCGAGCAGATCCTGGACGCCCAGAAGGCCGACATCCGCGCCGACATCTACAGCCTCGGCGGACCCTGTTCTACCTCCTGACCGCGCGCCTGCCGTTCCTGGCCAGGTCGCAATACGACCTGTACCAGGCCCACATCTCCGCGGGATGCCGACCCATTGCACCTGATCCGCCCGGACGTCCCGGCCTCGTTGGCGGCCCTGGTCGCCAAGATGATGGCCAAGGATCCCTCGTTGCGGTTCCAGGAGCCCGAGGAACTGGCCCGGGCCCTGGAACCGTTCTTCAAAAAAACGGCGTCGGGCCCGGTGCAAACTCCATCCCCCGGGGCCTACCCGGGCCGGTCGGCCGCGAATCGGCCCCTCATTCCCCCGCCCCTGCCCGCCATGGTCCCTGCCCCCGCGGTCGCGGCCGCGATCCACCCCGTCGATGCCGCCGACCCGAAGTTGTCCGACCGGGGACGGCCACCTCGGGGACCGGCCTGGGCGTGGCCTGCGGCGGGGATCGGCGCCTTGTTGCTGGGCGCCCTGCTGTGGCAGGTAATCGTCCGCGTCAAGACGCCCGACGGCGTGATCGTGATCGAGAACTTGCCGAAGGATGCCGTGGTGACGGTCGAGGGGAACCGCGTCTCGTTCGCCTACGACAGGTCCGGCAAGGAAGCGGAAGTGCGGTCCTTGCCTGGCCGGCGCATGCTGGAGGTCACCCGCGACGACGTCAAGCTCGTCAGCGAGGTGGTCGAATTCAAGGCGACGGGCGAGCAAACCTGCCGGGTACGGATCGAACCACCCCCCGAGATCGACGGAAACCGGAAGGACAGCGGCGGCCCCGGCCCCGCCCCGGGGACGACCCCGGCCCGCGAGGTGGCGGATCGAGCCCCGCCGACGCCCGAACGCGCCGGGCCACGCCCTCAAGTCGATGCCATGAAAGGACAATGGTCGATCGACGGGGACACGCTGGTCCAAACCAGCCTCGTATCCGGCGGCATCGTGCCGGCCCACATCCTGCTCAAGGACACCGACCTGTCCGATTACAACTTCGACCTGGAAGCCAAGGTGATCGGCGGCGACCACGGGTTCAAGGTCATCCTGCACTGGTCCGGGCCCCGGGACTTCCAGACGTTCGGCGCGGGGAGCTACGGCAATACCGGGCACGACCTGAGCCATGTGCTCAACGGGGCCTGGGGGCGGGATAATCGGAACTTCCGCAGGGGGAGCCTGGTACCCGGGCGATGGTATCCCATCCGGGTCGAGGTCCGCGGCAGCCGGGTCCGGTGCTTCCTCGACGGCGTATCCCTCTTCGAGGGAGACGACGCCCGCTTCACCGGAGGACTGATCGGGCTGGCGACATGGGGCACGCAGGCCGGCTTCCGCCGATTGAAGGTCACGTCGCCCGACGGCACGACCCTCTGGGAAGGTCTGCCCGACCTCCCGCGATGATTCCCGGAGGCGACCGACCCGGCTAAGATCTTTCCCGGAATCGCGTCAGGTCCGAGCCGGGACGCGCCTTTCCCTACTGTGTCGCGTTTGAATTTTGCGCCGAGGCCAGGCCCGGAGGACGCCCGATGGACGCCGCCCCGACCCTGCACCCGACCGACCAGACCCTGCACTTCTACGGCCTGGGAAAGCTGGACGACGGCACGGCCGAGGAGGTCAACCGCCACCTCGAAACCTGCAACGCCTGCCGACAGCGGGTCGCCGGCACGTCAGCCGATAGCTTCCTGGGCAGGATCCGGGACGCCCGCCGGCGGGCCGGCGACTCGCGGACGAATAGCTATATCAGCCTCGACGGCAAGCCGATCGGAAACCCGCCGGCCGCCGGGACGATGCCGCCGGGACTGGCCGACCACCCGGATTACGAGATCCTCAAGGAATTGGGCCAGGGCGGGATGGGGGTCGTCTACCTGGCCCACAACAAGCTGATGGACCGGGATGAGGTCCTGAAGGTGATGAGCAGCGCCATCGCCAGCCGCCCCGGCGTGCTCGACCGCTTCCTGAGGGAGATCCGCGCGGTCGCCCGGCTGCACCACCCGAACATCGTCACGGCCTACTCGGCGTCCCGGCTGGGCGCGAGCATCCTGTTCTCGATGGAATATGTCCGCGGCCTGGACCTCTCGAAGGTGGTAAAGCGGAGGGGCCCCCTGACCGTCCCGCAGGCCTGTGCCTTCGCATACCAGGCGGCCCTGGGCCTCCAGCATGCCCACGTGGCGGGCCTGGTCCACCGCGACATCAAGCCGGGCAACCTGATGCTGGCGCAATCGGGCGGCAAGTCGGTCGTCAAGGTGCTCGACTTCGGCCTGGCCCAGGCCACCCGCGAGGAGAAGCTGGATTCGGCCATAACGCACGAGGGCCAGGCCCTGGGCACGCCCGATTACATCGCCCCCGAGCAGATCCTGGACGCCCAGAAGGCCGACATCCGCGCCGACATCTACAGCCTCGGCGGGACCCTGTTCTACCTCCTGACCGCGCGCCCGCCGTTCCTGGCCAGGTCGCAATACGACCTGTACCAGGCCCACATCTCGCGGGATGCCGACCCATTGCACCTGATCCGCCCGGACGTCCCGGCCTCGTTGGCGGCCCTGGTCGCCAAGATGATGGCCAAGGATCCCTCGTTGCGGTTCCAGGAGCCCGAGGAACTGGCCCGGGCCCTGGAACCGTTCTTCAAAAAAACGGCGTCGGGC
>JAXMBD010000055.1:0-49717 GCA_046350035.1 Isosphaeraceae bacterium
TCGTCATCGAAGCCGGCGTGATGGGTCGGATTTGTGGGTTCCGATTCCTCAACCGTCCTCGGCGTGGATTTGCACGATGAACCGATCTCGATTGCGAATGCTCGCCGAAGGCCGGGTGCTCGAGGCGCAGGCACTCCTGGACGCCGGATTTTGGGCTGGAGCCTACTACCTGGCCGGCTATGCCGTGGAATGCGGGTTGAAGGCATGCGTCCTGGCTTATATCGAGGATACCGGCGTGATCTTCCAGGATAGGAGATTCTCGGACAAGTGCTGGACTCATGATGTCGAGGAATTGGTGAAGCTCGCCGGGCTCGAACGCGACCGTGGGCTCGATATATCCGCGAACCCGGTCCTGGGAGTAAATTGGATGGTGGTGAAGGATTGGGACGAAGGCTCGCGCTACTCTCAATGGACCGAACTCCAGGCTCGCAAGCTTTTTGAGGCCATCACCAGTCCGACCGATGGGGTACTTCCATGGATCAGGGCCCGTTGGTGAGCGAGGAAATCGATGCCGGCGCCGAGCTAGCTCGCCGATTCGATCAACTTGAGCCGGTCAAGGCGGCCTTCTGGCTCAAGGGAAGTGGCTCGCCACATCGGTTCCTCTACATCGCGCCGGAGCGGATCGATGCCGGGGACCTTGCCGCCGCTTACGGGGAGGTGCTGAGGATCGTGGGCGAGATGCGATCGCCCGCTCTCAACCCGTTCCGGATCAAGCTCATCCCCGCCGACGACCCGCTTGCCCAGGCCGCCGCGGAGATCCAGGGCCGTTTCCCCGGCCGAATGCCGACCCGCCTCGGCGAGGGGATTTTCGGCGGCATGGGCGTGGATGATGTTTATGTCTACCCGTCGCGATTGCCGGCTCTGACTTGATGCCGCCCGCGAAGTTCAGGGCGAATCGCCAGGGGCCCAGCCCTGGGGCCCGTGTACGGGAATCGGACGGGTTTTCGGAAGCGTCCAATTCGTAACCCGCCCCAAAATTGCGTTCAACTCCTGATCGAAGTCCACGCCAGGAAGCAGCACAACTCGGAGAAAGATCGATGGACCCCTTCCTGAAAGCGGCGATCGAGGAGGCCGACCTGGGGCTCGCCGAGGGCGGGATCCCGATCGGCTCGGTTCTCGTCCACGACGGCCGGATCATCGGCCGGGGCCATAACCGCCGCGTCCAGAAGGGTAGCGCGATCCTCCATGGCGAGATGGACGCCCTCGAAAACGCCGGCCGGTTGCCCGCCTCGGTGTACGCCCAAAGCGTCCTCTACACGACGTTGTCCCCCTGCCCGATGTGCACCGGCGCGATCCTGCTGTACAAGATCCCCCGGGTCGTCATCGGCGAGAACATGACGTTCCTGGGCGACGAGGATTTGCTGAGGAGCCGCGGCGTGGCCGTCGAGGTGCTC
This sequence comes from Isosphaeraceae bacterium, assembly GCA_046350035.1. GTDB lineage: Bacteria > Planctomycetota > Planctomycetia > Isosphaerales > Isosphaeraceae > CALLYK01. The sequence continues at coordinate 1,395 of JAXMBD010000055.1, forward strand.
CAGGACCCGGCCTGCATCGGGTTGATGCGGCGGTTCATCGCCGAGAATCCGGGGCTCTGGAACGAAGATATCGGCGCCTGATCGGCCGGCGATCCGGCGGTCGCATCGCGGCGCGATCCCTTCCGTGCTATCATGTCCCGATCCCCCGGGATGGTCGCCGATCCGAACGCTCTTTCCTCCCTCTCCACTTCGCTTCGAGGAGACTCGCCTATGGACCTGCACGGGCTCGACATCCGCCGGTTCGATCGCCGACGTTTCCTGGGCATGGCCGCGGCAAGCACGGTCGCGTCGTGGTACCTCACGCCGGGCGCCTTCGCCGACGACCTCACCCGGACTCCGCGGCAAACCGAGGGCCCGTTCTACCCCGACAAGCTGCCGCTCGACACCGACAACGACCTGCTCATCCTCAACGACAACCTCACCCCCGCCGTAGGCGAGATCACGCACCTCACCGGCAAGATCGTCGATTCCTCGGGCAAGCCGCTCCGCAACGCCGTCATCGAGATCTGGCAGTGCGACCAGCACGGGGCCTACCTGCACTCGGGCACCGACAACAAGGCCAACCGCGACGGCAATTTCCAGGGCTTCGGCCGGTTCACCACCGGCTCGACCGGCGAGTACTATTTCCGCACGATCAAGCCCGTGCCCTACCCGGGCCGGACCCCGCACATCCACGTGAAGATCAAGCGCGGCGGCAAGGAACTGCTCACCACCCAGTGCTACATCGCCGGCCACGAGCAGAACGAGAAGGACGGCATCTACAAAGCCGTCCGCGACCCCAAGGAACGCGAGTCGATCACCGTCCCGTTCCGGCCGCTGGAAGGCTCGAAGTTCGGCGAACTCGCGGCGCAGTTCAACATCGTCCTGGGGCTGACGCCCGAGGCCTGATCCGGGCGAACGAACCGGGGCGGGCCGACCCTGCTCGCGGGAGATCCGGCCCGAAGTTGCCGGGAAGTCGGGGGAACCCACCTTGGCGAGGCCACCGCTGCCCGATCTCCTGCCGCCCAATACTGCCGAAGGATCCCACCAGAGGCGGGGCGAGCGGATCGAGGGGATGCGCGTCGAGATCGGCCGAGCGAAGCGCCAGGATTTCCTCGTCGATTGCACCCTGGTCGGGTGCGACATCCGCATCCGCTGCGGCGCCTCGCATGTCAACCTGTTCGGGTCGACATTCGAGCGCTGCAGATTCCTCCCCGGCCGCCCGATGATGAACCTGCGGCTGACCGGCATGAACCTCCGGGGCTGCGCGTTCGAGGGCAAGTACATCGGCTGCCGCTTCGGCAATGAGGAGGAGGATCACGACGCGGAGGTGCGCGACTGCGACTTCAGGCGGGCTGCGATCTTCCACCTCTGCGACTTCCTGGGCGGCACCGACGTCGCCTCCTGCCGATGGCCGACCTGGCCGCACATCGTCGTGACCGACCTGGAGCGATCGGCGCGATCCTGGTCGCAACTCCCTTTGCCGGAGGGGCTGCAACTCGTCCAGCAAACGATCGCGGAAGGTCCGCCGGCCCGCGCAGTGACGATCCACCTACCGTCCGAGACCGAACGGGCCGAGGAGCTTCGCGATCGGCTCTCGGCCCAACCGTACATCCTCGTGGCCGAACCGGCCGATCCTTCGGCCCCGAATCGCCCGCAAGGGCCCCCGAGATGAGGAACGCCACGCTCTTGCGGACGCTCCTCGCGGCCCAGGTTGCCAGCATCACCTTCATCGGGATCGCGGCGCGCGGTGACTTGCTGCCGTCCTGGGCACGATTCTGGGGCGAAGCATTCGCCGCCATAGCCTTTTATCCGGTCCTCCTCGGCTTCCCGATTTCCGTCCTCATCGCCTCGCGACGGGCCGTGCTTCCCGCGGGGAAACGATTCATCCTGATCGGCATCGAGGCCGCGCTCGGTTTCGCCGCGATCGTCGCGATCCTGCCGGCGGTCCAATGATCGGTCGGGATCGATCCGGACGGCAAGGAATCCGGTTGGCCATGCCGATTCCACGCCCATCGGGGCGGGGGGATGCCCACTCGGATCGGCGTTCCGGGCCCTGCCGGCGCGTTATGATTGGGCTGAACCGAATTCGAGGGCCGGGCCGTAGGGCGATCCCCCGGGCCGGCCTTCGGGTGGAGGGTCGCCGGATGGAGAAGTTAATCGCTCACTGGGTCGGCAACCAGGTCCTGGTCACGTTACGCATCGGCGGATTGGCCGGCGCCGTCGTCCAGCAAGGCTCCCTGACCGAGGTCGGGGACGGCGGAATCCTGCTGCTGCAGAACAAGCGGCAGACGTTCTACCCGGTCACGTCGATCCTGCACATCACGCTCGTGGAGAAGAACAAGGGCTGACCACGCGGGATACTCCCATGAAATATGACATCCGCCTCGATCAGTGCTCCGGCGAGCCCCTGGCGGTGGTCCGTCGCATCGCAACCCCGGATGAACTACCCAGGGTCATCCCGGACGCCTGCGGGCTGGTCTGGGGTGTCGTCCGCTCGCGGCAAATCCCGGGCGCGGGCCGTCACGTCGCGGTCTATCTCGACGATCGCCTCACCCTCGAAATCGGGGTGGAGTTGGATGCGCCGTTCGGGGGTCACGGCGAGGTCATCGATTCCGCTACGCCATCCGGCCCGGTCGCCGCGACGATTCACCGCGGCCCGTATGGCGGCCTCCGCGAGGCCCACCAGGCGATCCGCGCCTGGTGCCAGGACAATGGGCACCGGATGGCCGGGCCCCGCTGGGAAGTCTATGGCCACTGGGAGGAGGCCTGGAACGACGACCCGAGCAAGATCACCGTGGACGTGTTCTACCTCCTGAATGAGGCGGAAAGCACCGATTCCGCCTAATTTTCTGCGCCCCCGAGCGTCAAGGATGCGGGCGTCGGCGAGCAAGCCGGGCCCGAGCTTTGACGGGCCGGATCGGAGCCCGCCATGGACCGTCGCCTCTTCGGCAAGCGGATCGCCGCCTCGGGGGCCTTGCTCGGGACGGTTGCATTCGATGGGCCCCGCGTCCTCGCTCAGGAGGATACGCAGGGCCTCCAATCGCGGCCGATGGAGTTCGACAGGCCAATCCCGCTGTCGATGCAATCGGCCGGGGTGGAATGGCGGGGCTCGACCTATCACTTGCTCCAGCTCGAGCAGATCCGGTTCGCGTTCGACCGCGAGGCCGGTCGATTGACGGCGGCGTTGAAGGGTTCCGTGACCACGTTCGACCGGGTCGATTACGAGGTCGGCGGCGATCCTTGGGCCCAACGGCCGGCTCCTCGGCGTCGCGAGGGCGACCTGCCCGGTCGAGCGGGTCTGGCTCGGGAAGCCGCTCCACATGGAGAAGGATCTGGCGCTCGATTTCGGCTCGTCGCTCGATTTCGCCGCGGCCGAACGCTTCTCGATGGCGATCAGCCGGTGTGCGGTACTCACGCCCGACCAGTGGCAGCAGGCGGAGAAGTAGGGCCGAAACGAAATGGCCGGGAGCCGCCCGGCCGGAGGGCGGTTCCCGACCCCTGGATTGGTTCGCGGGCGATTAGCCGACCTTCGCGAGGTGCACGCCGCCCCGGTACTTGGACGAGGCCATCACGAACGTCTCGATCAATTGCGTGTCGAGCGAGATGTTGCCTTCGTTCTCGGGGTGCCACTGGACGCCGACGACCCACCAGCTCGGGTCCTTGCCCTCGAACGCCTCGATCAGGCCGTCCGGCGCGAGCGCCCCGACGCGGAAGCAGGGGGCGAGCTTGCGGATCCCCTGGTGGTGGTAGCTGTTGACGCGGATCTCGCCCTCGCCGTAGATCTGCTCCATGCGGGTGCCCGCCTCCATCACCACGATGTGGCGGTGCGCCCCGCCCTGCGGGTCGCGGTGCGGGATGCAGCGGGGCAGGTCCTCGGGCAGGTGCTGGTAGAGGCCGCCGCCCATCATCACGTTGAGCAACTGCATGCCGACGCCGATCCCCAGCGTGGGCAGCTTCCGCTCCTGCAGCAGCTTGATCAGCATCCGGTCGCTGCTCTCGCGGCGCTCGGGCATCGCCTTGATGGTCGGGTGCGGGCCCAGGGCTTGCTTGCGAGGGTCGAGGTCGTCGCCGCCGACCAGGACGAAGCCGTCGAGCTTGTCCAGGATCAGGTTCACGTCGGTTTCCTTGACCATCGGCGGCACGATCACGGGGATCCCGCCGCAGGTCAGGATGCTGTCATAGTAGCCGCTGGCCACCAGGCTGTAGGGCGTCTTGCCCTTGGGGGCGTGGTAGTCGGTGTTGATCCCGATCAGCGGGCGATCCTTCAACTGGACCATCATGGCGCATCCTCCGTGCTTGATCGTCGGTCGGAGTCCTTCCCAGGGGCCCGTCAAATCCTTGCGGGCCCACCTCGCGAACAGCCCATCCCGGGCCGCCCACGCCGCCCGTGGGGCGGAACGCTGCGGTTCGATGCGGTCGAGTCGAGATGAAAAAGAAATCGTCGTCGATTCTGCGGCGAGAGGTGCACACCGTGCAGGGGCAAAGTAACGATTCGAGCCCCGGCAATTCAAGGAAAAAACCGGCCGATCGCCAGATTTTCCGACGGGGCCGCCGCGGGATATTGGCCATCCCCACCCGAGGCCGGGTCGGGAACCCGGCCCGTGGATTCAGGTTCCGGCGAGTTCCAGGGCCCGTTCCAGCTGGCGATCCCGGCCGGCGGCGAACGGCAACGAATCGGCCACCTCCGCATCGGGGGGCACGCCCACGCCTTCCAGGCGCTCGCCGTCGACGCGCACGCCGGACACCGCGAGGTAGAGCAGAGAGCCGTCGGAGAGGCGGAAGGCCCGGCCGGCCGCCACGGCGCCCGCCGTCCGTTCGCCGACAAGCGTGCCGATTTTGTGCCGCTGGATCGCGTGGGCCACCGCCTCCTTGCCGCTGGTCGACCCGCCGTTGATCAGGACGTACAGCGGCTTCCGCCACTGCGAATCCACCCGCAGGATCGTGCCGTCGGGCCGGATCGATTCCAGGACCGGCGGCGTCCGATTGAACAGGTTGAGGAACGAAGGGCTGGCCCCGCCCCAGCCGAACCGGAAGTCGAGGACCAGCGCATCGGCCCCGGCGAACTGGCCGCCGATCGCGTCGCGGAGCACCCCCTCGGGCCCCTCGCCCGCGGCCGAGAACAGCGGCATGTAGGCGACCTTCTTGCCGTTCGCCTCGACGATCCGGGAGCCTTTTTCCTGGTGCTCCCGCCACTCGTCGGCGACGTCGATCCGCCTCGGCACGACCGGGACTTCCCGCGGCGGCTCGTCGCGATCCCGCCGGATTTGCAGGATCACCCGCTCCCCGGCCCGCCCTCGCAGCGACGCCAAAGGGCGGAACGGCCGGCCGTCGGCCGAGAGGATCCGGTCGCCCCGCAGGATGCCCGAATCCCCGGCGGGCGAACCGGCGAAGACGACCCTGACGAAATTCCCGGGATCCACGTCGACCCCGATCGAATCGTATTCGACGGACTCGACGCCCAGGGCCTCGCGGAAGATCGACAGCAGGCCGTAATACTGCGGATCGTCCTCCGTGTAATAGGCGGTGTGCGAAGTTTGCAGCTCCGCCAGGGCGCGGCGGGTCGCCTCGACGAACTCGTCCCGCGAGCGTACCGAGGCCCCGTAGCCATCGTGCCGACGGGCCCAGGCTTCCCGCGCGGCCGGGTCGAGGAAGTGCTGGCGTACGATCGCGGCCACCTCGTCGCCCGCGCCCTTCCAATCGTCGGGCGCCGCGACGGCGACCCAGGCGGGAAAGCCCAGGGCGACCAGGGCGAGGGATGCGGGGATCGGGGGTGTCAGGCCCGGGCCTCGTGCGGGATCGGGGGAGGGGTTGGTCGGGGGGATTCGCGGCCATCGCCCCGCACACCCGCGACCGAGGATCCCGTCGCGCCCGCGGCAAGTCGGGCGTGGCGACGTCGACCCGGCCGGGGATGGGCCCGCGGATCATCCGCCGGGCCGGGCGCGGGCCGCCCGATCAGCGGCCGATCCCGCCATCCGGCCGCCAGTCCTCGGCGCTGGGGACGCCCAGCAGGCCGCTGGGGACGTGCGAGAACGGCTCGCCGATGTGCAGGCCCTCGTTGTCGATCGTGAACTCGTGGAACCGCTTGTCGTGCTGCGATCCGCGCATCTTGATGATGATGATGCCGCGGTCCAGCGCCCCCGCCCGCTCGACGTAGCGGAGCAGCAGGATCGCATCGGTGATCGTCGAGATGTGGGCGTCGGTGATCGAGTCGCCGCCCGAGAGCCTCGTCGACGAGCTCGTCAGCAGGCTGCACATCTGCCGCCGCTTGACCAGGCCGGTCAGGCCGATGACGAACTCGCGGAAGTTCCGCACGTTGCCGACCCGCTCCAGGGCCGAGACGCTGTCGATGACCAGCCGCGTCGGCCGGAAGACGTCGATCTCGCGCTGGATGGCGTAGAGGTGCCCTTCCAGGCCCTGAGTCTCGGGGTACTGGCAGGCCATCCGCAGGCACCCCTGCCGCTCCCAGGCCTCGAAATCGACGCCCCAGGAGCGGGCGTTGCGGACCAGCTGCGGGCGCGACTCCTCGTAGCCCAGGAGCAGGACGCGCTCGCCCCGACGGCAGGCGTCGGCGGCGAAGGTGGTGCCCAGCAGGGTCTTGCCGCTGCCGGTCGGCCCGCTGACCAGGATCACCGAGTCCTGGAAGAGGCCGCCGCCGGCCATCGCGTCCAGCGCCGGGCTGCCGAAGCTGATCCGGTCCATCGACGACGCCTGGGTCAGCTCGGCGGCGGCCAGCGGCAGGATGCAGACCCCCTCGCGCTCGATCGTGAACGGGAACTCGTCCTTGTGATGGCGGTCGCCGCGGAGCTTGTAGATCTGGATGGTCCGCCGGACCTTCTCCTCCTGGAGCTGGTGCCGCAGGACGATGCAGCAATCCGAGACGAACTCCTCGAACCCGAACCGCGAGATCGGCCCGTACTCCTCCAGCCGCTCGGCGGTCAGCAGCGAGGTCACGCCCATATCCTGCAGGATGTCGCCGAGCCGCGCGATCTCGCGGCGGAGGATGGCGGGGTTCTGGAACTGGTGGAACAGCGCCCCCAGCGAGTCGACGACGACGAGCCGGGCGCCGACCTCGCCGACCGCGTGGCGGACCTGGCTGATGATCCCCGAGAGATCGTAGTCGCCGGCCTCCTCGAGCAGGGCGCGGTCCATCGAGCCGTCGAGGATCACCAGCCGGCCGTCGCGCTCCAGGGCCCGGAGGTCCCACCCCAGCCGGTGGACATTCCGCATGATGTCGCCCGGCTTCTCCTCGAAGGTGACGAAGACCGCGTTCCGGCCGAGCTCGGTGATCGAGCGGTACAGCAACTCGGTGGCGAAGAGGGTCTTGCCCGAGCCCGACGTGCCGACGACCAGCGTCGTCCGGCCCTCGACCAGGCCCCCCAGGCTGATGTGCTCGAAGCCGCGGATCCCGGTGGCGACGCGGTTGAGCGGCTCGATGGGGGCGGTTCCCGGCATGGCTTTGCTCATGGTGTGCTTCTCGATCAGGCCGGATCGCTCGGCGGCTCGGCGTCCTCGTCGAGCCCGAGTTGGATCAGGATCTTGGCCTCCTGCGACAGGTCGCCGAGGACCTTGACGACCGGCGCGGGGCGCTCGCGGACCAGGAGCGGGGTCGCGACGACCCGGTTCCGGCGGGCCAGGCCCGGTTCCTTGAGGATGTCGACCGTCGTCAGCGTGCACCGGTCCCTCAGCCGGCCGCGGACGAGGCGCTCGAAATTCGACAGCGCGCGGGAGCCCAGCTCGCTATCCCCCGCCACGTAGAGCGTGAAGCAGTATTCTCCCATCGGTGCCCCGCCCGGTTCGCGGCCCATCAACCGTCGATCGCGCCGGAATTCGCCGACCGGTCCGCCCGCTCGCCCCAGAGGAGTTCGCAGAGGTTGGGATAGTGTAGCGGCTTGACGATGTGGTTGTCGAACCCCGCGGCACGGGCCCGCGCGACGTCCTCCGGCGTGCCATAGCCGGTCACGGCGATCATCAGGACGTCGCGGCCCCGCGGGTCGAGCCGCGCGAGCCGGGCCAGCTCGTAGCCGTCGATCCCGGGCAGGCCGACGTCCACCAGGGCGACGTCCGGCCGCCCCTCGAGCAGGGCGATCAGGCCGCCCGGGCCGTCCTCCGCCTCGGTCACCTCGTGCCCGTCCAGGCGCAGGATGTCGCGCAGCATCCGGCGCGAGTCGCCGTTGTCCTCGACCAGCACGATGCGCAGGCTCCGGGCGGGGGCGGCGCCCGGGGCGGCCGCGATCGGCTCGGCCGGCGCGGCCTCGACCTCCAGCACGGGCAGCCGGAAGGCGAAGGTCACCCCCTGACCGTCCTCGTTCGGGCTGGCGGCGAGCGACCCGCCGTGGATGTTCACGATCGTCTGGGCCAGGGCCAGGCCGATCCCCAGCCCGCCCTGGCCCCGATCGACCGCCTGGGGCCCCTGGACGAACGGCTCGAAGATGTGCGGCATCAGCTCCGCCGGGATCCCCGGGCCGTCGTCCCGCACGCGGACCTCGGCCTGATTGCCCGAGGCCCGGACGCTCACCTCGATGCGGCCCCCGGGGGGCGTGAACTTCGAGGCGTTGGTCAGCAGGTTCGCCACCACCTGCCCCAGCCGTGTCGGGTCGGCCCAGACCCAGAGCCGCCCGGGGGGCACCCCCGGCCGGAGCGCCTGGCGGCGGGCGGAGACCAGCGGGTTGGCCTCCGCCACCGCATCGAGCACGACCCGGTTCAGGTCCACCCGCCCCATGCGGATCTCCAGCTTGCCGAGGCTGATCCGCGAGATGTCCAGCAGGTCGTCGAGGATCCGCATCAGGTGCTGGAACTGCCCCTCCAGGATCCCCGAGGCCCCCCGACGGGCCGACGGCCCGGCGTCCTCGCGGGCGAGCAGGTACGCGGCGCTGCGGATGGCCGCCAGCGGGTTCCGCAACTCGTGCGATAGCATCGCCAGGAACTCGGCCTTGCGCCGGGCCTCGTTACGGGCGCTGGCCATGTCGCGGTGGTAGGAGGTGACGTCGCGGAGCCGCAGGACCAGGCCGCGGAAGTTGGGCAGCGGCTCGATCTTCAGCTCGACGACCCGCGGCATGCCGTCGCCGGGGACGACGTTGACCACCGTCCGCCGCCCGTCGGCGACCAGCGGCAGGCCGAACATCTCGCCGACCAGTTCGCTACCCGGGCAGCCCAGGAGGAATTCCGAGGCGGCATTGGCGTAGCTGATCGTACCGTCGGGCTCGAGGATCATCACGCCTTCGTCGGCGCCGGCGACGATCGACCGAAATCGTTCCGTCAAGAAATGCCCTCCCCGAGGACCCGGCTCCGTCCGACGGGTTCATCCTTCCCCCCGGCCATCGCGCCCCCGGGCCGGGCGGACGACGCCCCCGGGTTGCCGCGTGGTACGGATCTTCTTCCACCTGCCCCGCCGTCGGCCTTCGCCGGCCGATCGCCGAATGGTCATGGATGCTCCGAGGGGGGAATGTCCGACGGGGGCGGGCGGGGCGGCCCGCCCCCGGACTTTCTGTCGAGGAGGATTGTCGGGGCCTTCGCGGCCCGGGCGAGGGACCGCGGGCCACGCCGGCGGATTCCGCTCGCGGGTTGTCAGCACTGCGGCCCGGCCGCGGGCCGACGGCCCCGGCCCGATCGCGGCGACTGGATCTCGAAAGGCTCCCTTCCCGTAGGCCCTCGCGGCTGCCCCCTGCATTCGATGCGGCTTAATCCGGCATTTCGCACCCTCACCGTACCCCATCCCCGGGGCCGCCTCCAGCAAATTCGCCGAATTTCCTAAGATCTCATCCAGGGCGCCCGGCGGCCCGGCCGCGGCCCGGGCCGATCCGATTCAGCCGCCCCGCCGATCCGGGAGGCGGAACCGGGGCGAATGCGACAGGGTATAGAAATACCATTTCAAATAGTGCGGAAGCCACTTTCTCAACAGGAACCGCGATTCGCCCGCCGAACGGTCCCGCCAGGTCGAGGGCACCTCGGCGATCTTCCGGCCCTTGGCGAACGCCTTGGCGGTGATCTCCAGCGAATACTCGAAGCCGCCGACGCTCTCGATCGGCGATTCCAGCAGGACCTCGCGGCGATAGGCCCCGAACGCGTTGGTGGCGTCGTGCGTCGGCAGGCCGGCGAACCAGTGGAGCGTCAGGCCCGCCGTCCTTGAGAGGAACTTCTTGAAGATCGGCCCGCCGATCTGGCGGCCCCCCTTCATGTACCGCGAGGCGCATACCACGTCATAACCATCCTCCCGGATCCGGCGGACCATCGACGGCACCACCGTCAGGTCGTCCGACAGGTCGGCCATCGTCACGATCACCACGTCCGACTCGGTCGCCTCGATCCCCGCGCGGACGGCATTCAGCACGCCCCGGCCGATCCGGTTGCGGACCGGGATCGCCCAGGGATAGCGCGGCGCCAGCTCCCGGAGGGCCGGCAACGTGTTGTCCTCGTCGAAGTCGTAGACGATTAGCACCCGCTTGGGCAGGGCGACGTGCTCGTCGATCTCCGCCAGGGCGCGGGCGATGTTGGGCCCCTCGTTGTAGACGGGCATCACGAAGTCGATCGGGGCTGGGTTCATGGTCGCGCGGGCTTGCGGGCCACCACGAGCATCTGGCCGCCGAAGAGCCAGTGCGCCGGCGGCATCGCCAGGTAGAGTTTCACCAGCCAGGGCCATTTCGGCAGCCGGCCCTTGGTCGTGTACGGCAGGAACCGGGCTCGGGCCTCGATCACCGGCAGGCCGGCCAGCGACAGGGCCTCGGCCATCCCCTTCTCGGACAGCGGCAGCGTGTGGTCGAAGAAGTCCCAGAACTTCCCGCCCAGGATCCGGGCGTTCGGCTGCATGATCATCAAACGCCCGCCCGGCCGGAGGATCGCCCGCACCGCGACCAGGGCCCGCAGCAGGTGGTCGGGGCTCCGCAGGTGCTCGAAGACGTTGCTGGCGAACGCGAAATCGACCGAATCCGCCGGCAGGACGGCGTCGAGCTGCTCGACCGGCGCCGCGATCACCTCGATCCCCGGATCCGCGTAGCGGGCCGTGTCGGGGTTGAGGTCGACCGCGATCCTCCGCCGGGCCTCGATCGCATTCAGGAAATCGCAATAGCCGGCGCCGATATCGACGACAATCCCGTCTTTCGGCACATACCTCGAGAAGAACGACGCGCAAAGCGTCCGCCAGAGCTTCGCCTTGGCCAGGCGTTCTCTCTCGGGGAATCGCTGGGCGTACAGGCGGATCAGTTCGTCGTCGAGGCTGGCGCCGGCCGGCGGGGGGGTCGCCATCAGATGCCCCCGGCCTCGATCTGGGCCCTCACCCACGGGATGATCTCGTCGAGCGCCTCGCTCAAGGTCGTGGTCGCCTCGAAGCCGAGGACCTTGCGGGCCTTCTCGACCGACGGGATCCGCCGCTGCACGTCGTAGGTGAACGGCTTGTCGGAGACGTACCGGAACGGCTCGTTGCCCCGGATCTTCTTCCAGATCAATTCGGCCAGTTCGAGCACCGTCGTCGGCGTGGCGACCGACAGGTTGAAGTCCTCGTTGACCGCCTTCGGCGACTCCAGGGCCATGCGGATGCCGCGGGCCAGGTCGCCGCCGTAGGTGTAGCAGCGGACCTGGTTGCCGTCGCCCAGGATGTGGAGCGGATCCTGCCCCTTGAGCACCTTCTGCACGATGTCGGGCACGACGTGGCTCATCGCCAGGCGGACGTTCCCCGAGAGCACCTCGGTATCGGACAGGGCCCGCTTCTCGCCGATGCCGACGCAGTTGAACGGCCGGACGATCGTGTAGGGCAGGCCGTACTGCTCGTGCGCCCCCTTGGCGAAGTACTCGGTGGCGAGCTTCTGGAAGCCATAGGTCGACAGCGGCGGCGGGCTGGTCTTCTCGGCCCCTTCGGGGGTCGGGAAGGTGCTGGTGCTCTCGAACACCATCGACGACGAGACGACGGTGATTCGTTGCAGCGTGCCGGCCTTGTGGGCCTCGATGGCGGCGTCGAACGCGGCGGCGGTGATCCGCTCGTTCTCGGCGATCAGGTCGTAGGCCCGCTCATGGAACAGGGTAATCCCGCCGATGATCGCGGCGCCGGCGACGAAGTGGTCGCAGCCGTCGAGCAATCGGCGGACGAGGGCGGCATCCTTGGCATCGCCGACGGTCTGCCGGAACCTCGGGTTCGAGCCGAACGAATGCTCGATCGGGCCGTACTTCGAGAAGTTGTCGAGGCCGACGACCTCGTGGCCGTGGTCCAGCAACTCCTGGACGAGGTACCCGGCGATGAAGCCCGACGAGCCAGTCACGAGGATCTTCACGTCAAGGAGGCCCCCCGGCCGTAGATGTTCCAGATGTCGACCACGATCCTGGATTCGGGGAAGGTGAGCGCCCGGTATTCGCGATGGGGCGCGGCGAGGACCAGGATCTCGGCCCGTTCGATCACCTCGTCGAGCGGGAGGAAGGCCGGGTCGCGGATGTAGACGTCGGTGCAGAGCACCTCGCCCGCCTCCGCCTCCAGGACCTTGCGGAGCTTGTACGACAGCGATTCGCGTGGGTCGTCGCTGTCCCCCTTGAAGGCCATCCCCAGGATGCCCACCGTCATGGCGGCCAGCGGGTGCTTGCGCTTCAACTGGCGGACGACGAAGTTGGGCAGCCCCTCGTTGATCAGCATGGCCGCATGGCCCAGCGCGAACGTGTTGTCGGTGGCCGCCGCGAGCTGCATCGTATCCTTGAACAAGCAAGGCCCGGCGGCGAAGCCGCTGCGGGGCAGGCCGGCCATCCGGGGGTAGTCGCGGGTGAGCGCGTCGTAGATCCGGTAGAAGTCGAGGCCGTGGTCGGTCGCGATCATGAAGAACTGGTTGGCCGTCGCGAACTGGATGTACCGCCAGACGTTGGCGAAGATCTTGGTGAACTCGGCCTCGGCGGGATCCAGGCGGATGATCGACTTGGCGATCCGGCCGAACAGCGACGCGGCCCGATCCTCGGCCTCGGGGTCGGTGCCCGAGACGATCTGGGGCAGCTCGGTCAGTTCCTCCATCGCCTTCCCCTCGGCGACCCGCTCGGGGCAGAAGGCCACGCGGACATCCAGGCCGGCCTTGCGCACCATCGCGTGGATCTTCTCGGTCGTCCCGGGATAGACCGTGCTGCGGAGCACCAGGCACTGGCCGTCGCGGAGGTGGGGGATGATCCGCTGGAAGAACCGCCGGATCGTGTGGAACGTCGGGTTCAGGTGCTCATCGACCGGCGTGCCGATCACCACCACGACGAACTCGGACCGCTCGACCATCGTCGGGTCATCGGCCACGTCGAGGTTCTTGCCGATGACCTCGCGGAGGACCGGCTCGGCCCCCTTCTCCAAAAACGGCATCCGCCCCTCGCGGACCTCGGCGATGGTCCGCGCGTTGATGTCGTAGATCGAGGTCCGCAACCCCTTGCGGGCGAACGTGATCGCCAGCGGCAGGCCGACATGGCCGCACCCGCCGATCACGCAAACGTCGTACTGCCAGGGTCGGGGAGGCGGGGCCATCGAGGCGATCCTCGGACGAGGGAGGCAGCCCGGCCGTGGAGGAGATCGACGACGGGGAAACGCTCGGACCTCGCAGGCCGATGCCTGCGCTTTCGGGGGCGGGGGATCGGCCCCGATTTTAATCGACCGGGCACCGGGCCTTGAAGCCCCGCCCCCGGGGAAGGCCCCGGAAAATCTCTGTACAAACGTTGACTTCAGGCCGATCTATCGGTTAAGAATCCCCTCGACCCCGTGCTCATGCGTTCCCGGTGGAGGTAGGCCATGGATGCGAAGGCGTTGACGCCGATCCTGAACGTTTCGGACCTGCCCGAGAGCTTCGCCTGGTTCGAGAAGCTCGGCTGGAAGAAGCGCTGGGATTGGGGCGATCCGCCCACGTTCGGCGCGGTCGGTTCGGGGAGTTGCCAGATCTTCCTCTGCCGGGGGGCGCAGGGAAGTCGGGGCCACGGCGGGGTCCCGTCCACCTTCGGGCCGGGCGGCAGCGAGACGGCGGATCGGGGCGTCTGGATGTCGGTGTGGGTCGAGGACGTGGACGCCATCCACCGGCATTGCCTGGACCGGGGGATCGAGGTGGCCTTCCCGCCGACCGACATGCCCTGGGGCGTCCGCGAGCTGCACGTCCGGCATCCGGACGGCCATGTCTTTCGGATCAGCCGGGGAACCGCCCAGGAGTAAAGGCGACACCCGCGAGTCGGCCGGTCGGTGCGGGGAGGGTGCGTCGGGCTACGGATCAAACATCTCCTTCAGGAAGAGGAGAACGACGGCGCGGGAGGCCGCAGCGTGTCCCGGGGGAACTGGGGACGAGGCGCCGGGACGGGGCGCCGGAGTGCCTTTTCCCCCCGGGGCCGCTCTGTCCCCCCGATTTCGATCCGCCCGGCCACAGCCGGCCCGCCCTCAAGGCCGCCCGGTAGCCAGGCGAGCGGCCAGGCGCGCCGCCGTCGGACTCGACGATGAGGTGGGTTTCGCTGACCGCCGGTAGGCCGCGAACCGGCCGCCCCTCGGGCCGACGTCGGCCCGCTTGAGCTCCCGATCGCGCTGGAAGTCGGGGAGCCCGGCCGGGTCGATGCGGACGGGCTCGTCCTCGGATCGGCCCGCGTAGCGGCGGTCGAGGACGACGATGTAGGGCCAGGGGGGGTCCGGGTCGCCGATGCCGCGGGCCGGGTCGGAGCGGTCGAGCGGGCAGAGGACCGCGACGTCGGCGCCGGCCCCGCCGAGGTCCACGCCGATCAGGTGCGCCCGATCGGGAAGTTGGCGACGAGCAGGCCGAGCCGCCCGCCGCCTTCGCCCCGGATCCGCGAAGTCACGGCGATCTTGTCGCGGCCGTCCTTGATCGACCGGTAGGACCGCGAGACGGCGCGACCTTCAGGGCCCCCGGCGGGTCGCCGATCGACGATCGGTAGTAGTCGCGGACCCGGAAATTCCTTGACCGAGGTGCTCCCGGGCAAGGTGTCGGCCCAGGATCCCGTCCGCCTCCAGGACGAACGCGTTGACGAGCGGGTTCTCCTCGGCGATCCCGAACAGGTTCTCGCCTTCGATCCGGGTCTTGAGGAACTCCTCGATCGCTGTCGGCGTCCCCGGCCCGTTCCGGCACGGGGAACTCGGCGAAGGCCGCCCTCAGCCGGGGGTCGTCCGCCAGGATCCGGGTGGGCGCCGCGGATCAGGCGGGCGCGGTCGACCTGCACGGCCAGCCGGTCGGCGTCCCGGCGCGCGTTCGCCTCGCGGATCGACGCCGAAGCCGCCAGCAGCCAGGCGACCCAGAGCAGGACGGCCGCGACCCCCGCCAGCCGGGGGCGGCCGGGTGCCGGCGGATCCAGAAGGCCGCCTCCCGGGCGGCCGAGGGCTTCCCGCCGGCCTGGGTCGGCCGCCGGTCGAGCCACCGGCGGAGGTCGTTCGCGAGGGCGTCGGCCGAGCCGTACCGCCCGGCGGGGTCGCGGTTCAAGCATTTCAGGCAGACGGCCTGGAGTTCGCGGTCGATGGCGCGGTCGATCTCCCGGGGAGGGACCAGGGCCCCCCGGATGACCAGGTCGCGGGTGTCCATCGCCCCCCGGCCCCGGAACGGCGGGCGGCGGGCCAGCAAGGCGTACAGGATCGCCCCCAGGCCGTAGACGTCGGAGGCCGTCGAGATGTCCGACCATCGCCCCCTCGGCCATCTCGGGCGACATGTAGGGTAAGGTCCCCACGATCCCGACCCGGGCGAGATCGGCCGGGATGCCGCCGTCGTCCCCGGCCCCCTCCGGGCCGGGATCGGCCGTGGGCAGCCTGGTCGACAGGCCGAAATCCGAGACCTTGGGCTCGCCGTCGGCCGTCAGCAGGATGTTCGCCGGCTTGAGGTCGAGGTGCAGGATGCCCGGGTTGCGGGTGTGGGCATGGTGGATCGCCCGCGCGATCTTTTCCAGCCGCTCGACGGCCCAACGGCGATCGACCGGGCCCGATCGGATCCGGTCGGCCAGCGTGCCGCCCTCCATCCACTCCATCGCGAAGAACCACGAGCCCCCGTCCTCGCCGACGTAGAACGTGCGGATGATGTGATCGTGGCCCAGCCTCGCGATCGCCCGGACCTCGTCGCGGAATCGATCCAGCAGCGCCGAATCGCCGGACGGGTCGCTCGGGAGGACCTTCAGGGCAACCACGATCGCCCCCTCACGGCGGGGGCGGGCTTTCCAGACGACGCCCTGGCCCCCCTCGCCCAGCTTCTCCAGCAGGGCATAGTCCCCCAGGATGTCGCCCTCGCGCAGGGAAGGCATCGCCGGGCTGGGGGCGGCCGGCCAGGCGATGGTCGCCTCCCGATCGGCTTCCTGCGCGGATGGGGCGAGGAAGCCCAGGCTCGCCAGGTCTTCGAAGTACGCGAGCAGTTCCCCGGCGATCTCGGGGTGCCGACGGGCCCAGGCCTCGGGGTCGGGCGACTCGCCCCGGTCGATCGCCGCGTGGTAGTCGAAGATGGCGAGGTTGATGGTCGATTCGCGATCGCCCGGCGCGCCATCGCCATGGAACCCCGGAGGCCCTTCTTCCATCGGTCATTCCTTCAGGGCTTCGCGGAGCCGGCGCATGCCGTGGCGGAGCAGGCCGCCGACCGCGCAGGGGGTCCGGTTCATGTGACGGCCGATCTCGGCCACCGACATGCCCAGGCAGTGCTTCAACACGATCGCGTCCGCCTGCGCCTCGGGGAGCCGGCCGAGCAAGGTCGCCAGATGCAAGGCGGCCTCCGCGCGCTCGGCCCGCCCCCCGGCCGATGTGCCCGGGTCGATCGCGAATCGGCCCATGCCGCGGGAAGTCCGGTCGATCGCATCGTCCAGGGAAACGACCCGATTTTCCAGCTTCTGCCGGCGGAGGCGGTCGATCAGGTTGAACCGGAGCAGGCTCCGCAGCCAACCCATCAGCTCGGGCCCGGACCGGCCCCGGAAGCCGTCGCGATCGCGGACCGCCTCGAACAGGGTCTCCTGGACGACGTCGGACGGGTCGACCCGCCCCCGGAGGTCCCAGGGCACCTGGGCGCGGGCGACCGCCAGCAGGTAGTCGCGGTAGGCCCCGAGGTCCTCGGTTGTCGGCGATCCGGTCATGGCAACGGCCCGTGCCCTATCCACGGCCAGGCGAGCCCCCCGGGACCCGGCCTGATACTACGGCTCGACCTTCCCGATATCTTCCGGCGGCGCGAATCGGTCGAGCAAGACGGCGCCGAGCATATCGCCCGCGACGTTGGTCATCGCCCGGCAGCGGCCCAGGATCCAGTCGACCGAGAGCAGGATCGGCAGGAGGTCGAGCGGCAGGCCGGCGGTCGTCAGGACCACCGCCAGCGAGATCAGGCCCGCCTCGGGGACGCCGGCGATGCCGATGCTGGCCACCACGCTGAATGCCGCGATCATCAGCCGCTCGCCGAAGCCGAGGGGAATCCCGTAGGCCTGGGCGCCGATCAGCTCGGCCAGGGCCTCGTACAGCAGGATGCCGTCGTTGTTCAGGTTCGTCGCCACGCAGGCCGACATCCGGGCCGATCCGTCGGAAACCCCCAACTCCTTGAGGGCCTTCAAGGTCAGCGGCACCGTCGCCAGGCTGCTGCTGGCGCCCGCGGCGCAGGCCAGCGGGGCGCGAAGCGCCCGCCCGAACGCCCCGATCGGCACCCCCGCGACCAGGGCCAGCCAGCCGAAGTAGACGACGCCCACCTGGAGGGCCAGGCCCAGGATCACCGCCACCATGTACAGGAACAGGCCCCGGAACGGGCAAGCCGCCCCCTGCATCGCCGACCGCCTCGGCCGTGGCGGCGAACACCGCGACCGGCACCAGGCCCACCAGCCAGCCCAGCATCCGCTCCAGGGCCTTCAGGGCCTCCGAAACGAGCCCCTCGACGGCCCGATCGGCGCCCCGACCCTCGGCGACCTGGGCATGCTGGTTCGCCCTCAGGGCGGCGCCGGCGAGCAGGGCCAGCAGCACGATCGGGATCACCGAGCCGTTGCGGAACGGATCCACCAGGTTGGCCGGCAGGAAGCCGATCGCGATCTCCTGGCATTCATCGGCCGGACCTCCCGGCGGGCCGCCGCCGGATCCGCCTCGAACGGCCATCGACGCTCCGGCTCGAAAGCTGCATGGGCCAGCCAGGGCGATCGCCAGGGCGAAGGCCCCGTTGATCGCCGAGAGGCTCACCATCGCGAGCCCGCCGCGAACCCGGACCGACGACCGCAGGAACGCGTCGAGGATCGAGCAGAAGATAGGGGCGGCCAGCATCTTGATCAGGCCGATCACCACGCCGCCGACCTCGCCGATCCCATGGATCCCGGGGCCCCACGGCGAACCCCGCCAGCCCGCCCAGCACCATGCCCAGGGCGACCCGGCCCGGGGCCGACCGCACCAGGCGTCCCACATGCCCATGTCCTGCGTTCATCAGCATCACCCCCGCTGGCCCGCCCGTCGCCGCGGGCTCCCGCCCCCGCGCCGACCCGGCGAGGCCCGCTCGGCCCCGAGGCATCTAGCCGGGCGAGCCCCCGGAATCGAAGCGCGGATTCCGCCCCCGGACGGTTCGGCCGCACGGATCCTGGTAAAATCCCCCCGACGGCCCAGGGGCCGCGATCCCGGCCCGCGAAAGGAACCCGTATCGATGCCCGCGAAGCTGCTCCAGGCGGATGGATCGTGGATGGCACCGGCGCCCCGCCGTTCCGGGGCGACGTGGCCGTCGAGGGGGACAAAATCGCGGCGATCGGCCATCTGGGCGACTACCACGGCCGGGCCGAGGAGGTCATCGACGTCGGCGGGCTGTTCGTCATGCCCGGGTTCATCGACGCCCACGTCCACGGCGATTTGATGCTCCTGGCCGACCCGATCCACCGCCCGGCCCTGAAGCAGGGGGTCACGACCTACCTCAACGGCCAGGACGGCGTCGCGTTCGCCCCCGCGTCGCCCGCCACGCTCGCCTACATGCGGCAGTACACCGCCGGCTTCAACGGCAACCCGGAAGGCCCCGATTATTCGTGGCGGACCGTCGACGAGTACCTCTCCCGGTTCGACGGCACCACCGCCATCAACGTCGCCACCCTGATCCCCAACGGCAACCTCCGCATGGACGTGATGGGCCTCGACCCGCGTCCCGCCACGCCCGACGAAATCCGGCAAATGCAACGGATGGCCGCCGAGGGGATGGAGCAGGGGGCCGTTGGCCTTTCCACCGGCCTGGAGTACATCCCCAGCCTCTACGCCGACGCCGCCGAGATCGCCGCCCTCTGCGAGGCGATCGTCCCTTACGACGGCGTCTACGTCACCCACATGCGAGGGTACGGCCCCAGGGCCCCCGGCGCGATGGACGAGGTCTTCGAGATCGCCCGGCGATCCGGGGTCGCCTCGCACATCTCCCACTACAACGGCGCCGCCGACGTGATGATCCCGCTGATCGAGAAGGGCAGGGCCCTCGGCTACGACCTGACCTATGACACCTACCCCTACCTCGCCGGCAGCACGATCCTGGGGATGGTGGCGTTACCCCCCTGGGTCCAGGAAGGCGGCATCGACGCGACCGTCCGGCGCCTGCAACGCCCCGAGATCCGCGACCGGCTCAATGCGGAGTGGTTCTCGAAGGAAACGCCCTACCCGCTGGAGTTGATCACCCTGGCCTTCATCGGCCACCCGGATTGGCGATGGGCCGAGGGCCTCAAGGTCCCCGAGGCGGCCGAGAAGGCCAAACTCTCGCCCGGCGATTTCGTCCGCGAGGTCCTGGTCGCCAACGACATGGCGGTCGGCATCTTCGGCTTCCGGCCCGGCGACCGGACCGAGTCCGATGTCCGCTCCATCCTCAAGCATCCGGCCCACATGGCCGGTTCCGACGGCATCTTCCGCGGCGGCTTCCCGCACCCGAGGGGCTGGGGAGCCTTCGCCCGGTACCTGGGACACCATACCCGCGACCTCGGCGACTACACCTGGGGCGAAGCGGCCATCCATCTCGCCTCGCATGCCGCCCGACGCTACCGGTTGACCGACCGCGGCCTGGTCCGACCCGGGTTGGCGGCCGATCTCGCCATCTTCGACCCGGCCGAGATCCGCGACCGATCGACCTACGACAACGGCCGGGCCGAGGCGGTCGGCATGCGGCACGTCCTCGTCAACGGTACCTTCGCCCTCCTCGACGGCGAACCGACCGGAGCCACCCCAGGCCGGGGGCTCCGGCGCGGCTGACGACCGCCCCAACCCGCCAGGTGTCCGAATTCATTCCTTCCGGATCATGCCCGGCCCGCGCGTCGGCCGATCCTTCCTACCCGAGGGGCCGAACCCGCCCGGAACCCCCGGCCCGCGTCCCGAATCCACCTTCGCCGAACAATCTGGGGACGGCGGACGTATAATTGCATGGATGGACCGATGGAGATTCGGCCCCGGCTGATCGAGTCGACGGTTGTTCGTCGTTTTACAATGGCGTGCGATCATCCGGTGGAACGTGCCACCGAGTTGGGCCTAAACCGATGCGAGCGAGCGTGGTTGGAGCGATGGCAACGACGCAGTGTCCGCACTGTCGGCTCGTGCTGACGATCCCGCCCGAGGGCCTGGGGCGTCGGCTCAAGTGCCCGTCGTGCATGGGGAAGTTCCATGCGGGGACGGCGGAGAGCCGGCCGCCAAGCCAGGCCCCGGGGATGATGGAGGCGGGGCCGGCGTCGGCATCCTGGCCATCGCCGCGGGAGAAGGATGACATCCCCCTGGCGGCGCCGGGGAGCCTCCGCGAGGCGTTCGACCTGCCGACGTGGGGATCGGGCGATGCGCGGGGCGACGTCGCCGCCCTCTTCGAGGACGACGCGCCGCCGAGGGACCGCCGGCGGGCCGAGGGGGCGTCGGGCCGGGCGCAGCCGAGGATCTGCGCCGATTGCGGCTCGATGGTCCCGGCCGGGCTTTCGCTCTGCGGCCGTTGCGGCCTGGACCAGGACACCGGCCTTCGGGCCGAGGCCGGCGAGGAAGACCTCCTGCCGGAGGACGACATCGTCTATGCGCCCACCCGGACGGCCCCGCCGGGCCTGCAGGTGGTGGGGATCGCCGGCCTGCTGGCCGCGGGCGCGGTGGCGGTCATGGCGGTCGTGACGATGGTGGGCGGCGGCGGGCTGGCGTTGCTGGGCGCCGGATTCCTGGGGATGC
This sequence comes from Isosphaeraceae bacterium, assembly GCA_046350035.1. GTDB lineage: Bacteria > Planctomycetota > Planctomycetia > Isosphaerales > Isosphaeraceae > CALLYK01. The sequence continues at coordinate 22,429 of JAXMBD010000055.1, forward strand.
TGGCGCTGTTCCTGGCATTCGCCTCGGCGCAAATGCTCCAGGCCCGATCGCACCGGCCGATGCTGGCGGCGCTGGCCCTGGCGGCGGTGGTGAACGTCGCCGGCCTGATCATCCTGCCGGTCGTCAACGCCGGCACGATCCCGGCCGCCCCGCAGAACCACAACGAATTCCTCAAGGGGATCGGCAGCGACCCCGCCGCGGAACCGAACCCGATCGCCATCGACCCGGCCCCCGGCGCCGACGAGGACATCCTCCCGTCCTACGACGTCGACACCAAGAGCCTGGCGATGGGCCTGGTGATCCTGATGATCGAGGGCGTCGTCTTCACCTACCTGATGTCGGCGCCGGTCCGGGAGTATTTCGAGACGCCGTGACGAACCAACCCACGGAAGAACAAGGACCGACGGCATGGAAAAGCCGAAGCCCAGGCGGTCGCCCCGCGCCAACGACTCGTCGCAGGCCGAGAAGGGCCGCGACCCGGGCGACTGGCGGGCGGAGACCCTCGACCGGATACGCGTCCTGATCCTGGAAGCCGACCCCGAGATCGTCGAGGAGGTGAAGTGGCGGAAGCCCTCGAACGGGATGGTCGGCGTCCCGGTCTGGTCCCGCCACGGCATCATCTGCACCGGCGAAACCTATGCGAAGGCCGTGAAGCTCACGTTCGCGAAGGGGGCCGCCCTCCCGGATCCTTCGGGCCTGTTCAACGCCAGCCTCGAAGGCAACACCCGCCGGGCCATCGACATCCGCGAAGGCGAAACGATCAACGCCCGCGCCTTCCGTACCCTCATCCAGGCGGCGGTGGCCATCAATGCCCCGGCCGAAAAGAAGGCCGCCCCGGGCCCGATGAAGGCCGCGAAGTCTTCCACCCCGAAGGCCGGGGAGGCCGTCCTCCTCTCGGGCGGCAACCCGCAAATCGCCAAGGGGGACGGCGACGCCCCCGTGCAGGCCTACATCGCCGCAATGCCGACGTGGAAGCGAGGGGTAGGCGAACGCCTCGACGCGATCATCACGCGGGAAGTGCCCGGCGTACGCAAGGCCATCAAGTGGAACTCGCCGTTCTACGGCATCGAGGGCCTCGGCTGGTTCGTGTCGTTCCACACCTTCGCCCGATACCTCAAGGTGGCCTTCTTCCGCGGCTCGTCCCTGCAACCGATCCCGCCCGTCGCCAGCAAGAACGACGAGACGCGTTACTTCCACGTCCACGAGGGCGAACCGTTCGATGAGGAGCAGTTCGCGGCCTGGGTGAAGCAGGCCGCCGCGCTGCCCGGTTGGAATTCCTAGGCCACCTCCCGAGGGCCTCGCGCAACATCGGTGGGCTCCCGAGCGATCTATCTGGGGCTAATATCCTGCATGCAATGCCCCGACGACCGGGGTATCAGGAACCGCGAAGGAGCCCCATCCCATGCCCACCGATTACGACACGATCGCGGAACGCTACCGGAAGGCCAAGCAGCAGCCCTGGCGTTCGGCCGTCGAGGCATTCACCCTCCTCGACCTCGCGGGCGACGTATCCGGCCTGGAGGTCGTCGACCTGGCCTGCGGCGAGGGGCACTACACCCGCCCCTTGAAGCAGAAGGGGGCGGCCCGCACCGTCGGCGTCGACCTGTCCGCCGGCATGATCGGCCTGGCGAAGGAACGCGAGGAAGCCGAACCGCTCGGGATCGAGTACCTCGTCGGCGACGCCCTCGCATTGCCCTCGATCGGCCCGTTCGACCTGGCGTTCGCCGCCTACCTGCTCAACTACGCGAGGAGCCGCGAGGAACTCGAAGCGATGTGCCGGGGCGTGGCGAACTGCCTCCGCCCCGGCGGCCGGTTCGTCGCGGCCAACACCAGCCCCTTCGTGGACTATGCCCGCACCCCGGAGCTGGAAAAGTACGGCGTTTCGGTCCGGGCCGAGGGCCCCTTGCGGGAAGGCACGCCGATCACCTGGACATTCCTGCTGGACGACGGCCCGCTCCACGTCGAGAACTTTTATCTCGACGCAAAGGCCCACGACGAAGCCCTGCGAGCGGCCGGCTTCCGCGAGGTCGCCTGGCATCGGCCCCGATTGTCGCCGGCCCGGGGCGAGGTCAATGGCTGGGGCGCGTTCCTCGACATCGCACCGGTGGTGTTCCTGGAATGCCGGAAATGAACGCGGCTTCCCGCAGGGACAAGGCCCTCGCGTCACCGGCCCGGGCTACTACCGGGCATCCATCGCCGCCTTCAACTGCGGATCGAATTCCTGATCGTTCGGATTCCCGTGCCAGGCGAGCTTCCCGTCCCGCCCCACCAGGAAGACGTGCGGGATCGTCGTCACGCCGTACTCGGCCGCCGATTCGCTGCCGGTGCCTAGGATATACTTCATCGGCGTGCCCTTGCGGAAGTTCTCGATGCCGGTCTTGCTCTGATCGGTGAGGCTCACGATCACCAGCCCCTTCGGGCCGTATTCGTCGTGCAGGGCATTCAGGAGGGGGATGCCGGCGACGCAAGGGCCGCACCAGGTCGCCCAGAAGTCGATCACGACCACCTTGCCCTTCAGGGCCGCCAGGGTTTGGGGCCGGTCCGCGTTGATCCAGTCCTTCGCGGCGATTTCGGGCGGAATCGAACCCTTTTCGGGCATCGGCTTGATCGCCGCCTTTTCCAGGGGCACCTCGGTTTCCCGGCCGTCCGGGATCGGCTGGATGTCGAGCGAGACGGGCCGGTCGGCCAGCGTCAGTTCGTGGAACGACCCGAACGGCAGGTTGTGCGGGTAGTATGGCCCGTCCTTCTCGAAGCCGACCGAGTTGAGCGTGAGCTTGGGGCTGGTCGAGCTGGCGTAGTAGGCGATTCGGACCTTGTCGCCCGCCTTCCTGTTCAACTCGGCCAGCGGGATCACGAAGCTATCGACCCGCACGTTGCCCTTGCCGACGGCGGGGGGCTGGTAATGGATCGAGCCCCGGCCCTCCGAGTCGGCCAGGAGCGCCGTGCTGGCGCCGCCCCCGAGGGAGACCGAGTACCGCAGGCCCGGCAGCTTCGGCCAGGGGTTCAGGGTGTAGGTCCGATCGACCTTCGGCATCACCTGGCCGTCGGCGTCGGCGTCCACGATCAGGCTCCCGCTGTCGCCGATCGGCCGTCCGTCCGACGTCTCGCCGAGCGCGTCGTCGCCATCCCCCCAGACGATCGCCTGCACATAAAGATGGGCCGCATCGTTCCAGGACGAAACGCGAAGATCCTTCGTGTCGCACAGGACCTTCGCCTCCGCCTGCGGGAAGCCGAAGAGGCCCTGCTTCTTGAGGTCGCGCGACTCCTGGGCGAACGTCGCCAGGGGGAAAAAGCCCAGCCACAGCCCGAAGGCCCATCGATTCATACGCCACCCCCGATCCTCGAAACGAAATCACGCCCGACCGCCGCGCGGGCCTCACCCGACGAGGTTTCGCGACGCCCGCCGCCGTCGCACGGAAAAATCCCCCCTTGACACCCCGCCCGTCCCGGGTACGATTCGCCTAAAACAACTGTTTCAAACAGCCGTTCGAGGCCGATACGATGGGGGACGACGATTCGACCCGGCAACGCCTGCTGGACGCGGCGGGGGAGGAGTTCGCCCTGCGCGGGTTCGAGCAGGCGACCGTCCGGGCGATCGTCAAGCGGGCGGGGGTGGGCAACGTGGGGGCGATCCATTACCACTTCGGCGGCAAGGATCAGCTCTACCGGGACGTGGTCCTGCACGCCCACATGGACAGCGTCGGCCGGATGGAGCAGGAGGCGGACCCGTCGGGCGACCCGGAAGGCCGCCTGGCCCTTCGTCCGCGACTTCGTCGGCCGGATCCTGGCCCTGGCCGGCTCGATCGACTGGCGACATCGCCTGATCTTCCGCGAAATCGTCGACCCGACGCCCGCCTCCGACGTGCTCGTCCGCGAGGCGATCCGGCCCCGGTTCGACCGGCTCCGCGGCATCCTGGACGAGCTCTGCCCGGGGATGCCCGAGCGGCGGCGGAACGCCCTGGCGTTCAGCGTGATCGGCCAGTGCCTCTTCTACAAGGTCGGCCGGACGTTCGCCGTCCGCCTGATCGGGCCGGGAAGAGTTGGCCCGCCTCGACGTCGATTACCTCACCGACCACATCGTCCGCGTGACCATGGCGGCCGTCCGCGACGAGCGGATGCGGATCGCCGGCGGCGGCAGGGGGGAGCCATGTCCTGGATCGCTCTGAAGATGCTGGTCGGCGACCGCGCCAAGTTCTTCGGCATCGTCCTGGGCCTGACGTTCGCCGCGCTGTTGATCAACCAGCAAGGGTCGATCTTCTGCGGCCTGATGTGCCGGACCGCCGGCCAGGTCTACGACATCCGGGGCGCCGACCTGTGGGTCATGGACGCCAACGTGCGGTATGTCGATGACGTCAAGCCGATGATCGAGAACAACCTTTATCGGGTCCGCAGCGTCGACGGAGTCGCCTGGGCGGTGCCGCTCTACAAGGGGAACGCCCGGGCCAAGCTGAACTCGTTCGCCGTCGACGCGGCCGGCAGGCCCGTGTTCGTCGAGGTCCTCCCCGAGGGGGATCGCGGCGAGTCGCCCCGGTCGCTCGACTTCCGCACGCTCACGACCGACAGCGAGCCGAAGCCCCGCCGATTCGTCGAGGCGGCCGACGAAGCCGGCGTCCCCGGCTTGACGACGCCGGCCGGCCGCTGCTCACCGACCGCCCCGAGTTGCCCGACCCGCCCCTGTACCGCTTCGCCGCGTCGGACCCGAGCGGGATCGACGGACCCGCCGCGATCCCGCTGGAATCGCTGGCCGACCCGTCCCTCACGGTCCCGGTCGTCCGCAAGAAGCACGAGGTGATCGAGCAGGTCATCCTGCTGGGCCTCGACGACGCCTCGATGGTCGGCGCCCCCACGACGATCCTGGCGGGCGAGCTGGCCGACCTCCGCAAGCCCGACTCCGTGATCGTCGACTACGCCCGCCTCCAGAAGCTCTACCCCGGGGAGGGCTGGAAGGAGGGCGACGTGGCCTCGAAGCCGGTCTCCGAGGTCAAATTCGCGTTCGTCCGCGACGGCGTCGAATGGGCCCGGAGACGCCTCGGCCTGATGCCGGCGTCCGAACCCGGCTGGCGGGCGAAGCGGGCCGCCCTCAACCGCGAGTTCTTCGCCCGGTTCCTGGGCCGAGAGCTGGAGATGAACGACACCCGCGCCGTGATCGTCGGCGTCTGCGAGGCGACCCGGACGTTCCAGTCCAACGCCGTCGTCTACACGACCTTCTCGAGGACCAAGCGGTTCGTGCCCAAGGAGCGGAAGATGCTCTCGTACGTCCTGGCGAAGGTCGAGCCGGGCTACCGGCCGAGGGCGGTGGCCGAATCGATCCGGGCCCGGACCGGCCTGAAGTCGGTGACCCGCGTCGAATTCGTCCGCGACACGATCCAGTATTACATGAAATACACCGGCATCCCGATCAACTTCGGCATCACCGCGATGCTGGGATTCCTGGTCGGCACGGCGATCGCCGGCCAGACGTTCTACAACTTCACGCTCGACAACATCCGCCAGTTCGGCGCCCTCAAGGCGATGGGCGCCACCAACCCGCGGATCGTGGGGATGATCCTGCTCCAGGCCCTGGTCGTCGGCCTGCTCGGCTACGGCATGGGCGTCGGCCTGGCCGCGTTCTTCGGCGAGGCCACCAAGGGGGGCGAACTCGCCTTCTATACGCCCTGGGAACTCCTGCCGATCACCGGCGGGGCGGTCGTGCTGATCTGCATCTTATCGAGCGTGCTGAGCGTCCGGCGCGTGCTGGTGCTCGAACCGGCCGTGGTCTTCCGGGGATGAGGTGATCCGGCCATGAAGGGCGAATCGGCGGTGGTGGTCCGCGGGCTGGTCAAGCAGTTCGGCGCGGGCGAGCAGAAGGTGATGGCCCTGCGCGGCGTCGACCTCGATGTCGCGGCGGGGGGGATGACGATGGTCGTCGGCCCCTCGGGCTGCGGCAAGACGACCCTGCTCTCGGTGATCGCCGGCATCCTCGACGCCGACGACGGCTCGGTCGACATCTTCGGCGACCGCGTCACCGACTTCGGCGACGCCCGCCGGACGAAGTTCCGCGCCAAGATGATCGGCTTCATCTTCCAGCAATACAACCTCCTGCCGGCCCTCACCGCCGCCGAGAACGCGGCGATCCCGCTGGTGATCGCCGGGTGGTCCAAGGCCCCGGCCGTCGACCGGGCGCGCGAGGTCCTCCGCAAGGTCGGCATGGGCCCGAAGTCCGAAAGCCTCCCCTCGCAGCTCTCCGGCGGCCAGCAGCAGCGGGTGGCGATCGCCCGTTCGCTCGTCCACGACCCCAAGCTGCTCGTCTGCGACGAGCCCACCGCCGCGCTCGACCACGAGACCGGCCTGACCGTCATGGAACTCCTCCGCGAGGCCGCCGTGAAGCCCGACCGCGCCGTCATCGTCGTCACGCATGATCCCCGTGTTTATCAATTCGCCGATCAGATGGTCCGCATGGACGACGGCCACGTCGTCGAGGTCTCCGGCCGCCCCGAGGCCGCCTGAAGCCGACGCCCCCAATCAGGACAGGAGCCGATCATGTTCGTCCGTTGGATCCTGCCGATGATCTCCGCCTTCGGCCTGGCGTTCGCGGCCTACCTGGTCCTGGCCCGGCCGCCCGAGGTCCCCTCGACCCCGATCCAGGAGCCGCCCCGCCGCCCGTCGGTCGTCTTCGACGACGAGGTCGCCGGCGCGGCCTGGTCGAGGCCCGCGACGAGAACGTGCCGATCGGCACCAACCTGCCGGGCGTGGTGGTCGAGGTCCCGGCCCGGGCCCTGCTCGGCAAGAAGATCGAGGCCGGCACGATCCTCTTCCGCATCGACGAGACCCCCTATCGCGCCGAGCTGAAGGTCCGGCAGGCGGCCCTCGACGCCGCCGAGGCCGACCTGCACCGCCTCGAGAACGCACCCCGGCCCGAGGACCTGCCGATCGCCGAGGCCGCCGTCGAGGAGAATGCGCCCATGGCTCAGCAACGCCGAGGTCGTCCTCAACCGCGCCAGGCCACCTTCCAGAGGAGCGCCGGCACCCAGACCGACTTCGACACCGCCTGGCTTCCAGCACCAGGCCGCCAGGCCGCCCTGGCCAAGTCCTCCGCCGAATTGCTGAAGCTCAAGCGGGGCACCTGGAAGGAAGAGATCGACATCGCCCGCGCCAAGGTCGAGCAGGCCCGCGCGCAACTGTCCAGCACCGAGTCGGACATCGAACGCCTGAAGGTCCGCGCCCTCGTGCCGGGCACCGTCCTGCAGGTCAACGTCCGCCCCGGCCAGTACGCGGCGATGATCTGGAAGGAGCCGCTGGTGGTCCTCGGCAACGACGAGGTCCTGCACGTCCGCGTCGACATCGACGAGCACGACCTGCCCCGGTTCCGCCCCGGCGCCCGCGCCGTCGGCTTCCTCCGCGGCTTCTCCGACCGGCGGTTCGACCTCGAATTCGTCCGCGTCGAGCCCTACGTCATCCCCAAGAAAAGCCTCACCGGCGACAACTCCGAACGCGTCGATACGAGGGTCCTGGAGGTCATCTACCGACTGCCCTCCGACCGGCCGATCCCCGTCTACGTCGGCCAGCAGATGGACGCCTACCTCGAAGCCGGCCCCGCCCGCACGTCCGAGGCCGCCCCGGCGCACCCGTAGGCCGACCGGTCCCCCGGCCGCCCCGGAATCCCCCCGACAAGACCTGGTACGAACCACCGACAGTTGTCATACTGGGCCACGATCGGTGGCCGAGGGGTTCGTTACCGGGCGACGGGGAGGGCGAGCGATGCGACAGGACGGCCCCGGGCGGGCGGGGAAATCCCTGCTGGAATTGCTGATCGCGCTGGCCCTCGTCGGCTTCATGGCGGCGATGATGTTGCCGGCCGCGCTCCAGGCGTTGAAGGCGGCGCAGGCGCTGGGATCGTGACCTCCCGGCCGGCGGCGATCGATGCGGCTGGCCGTCGAAAAATCCGGGGCCGATGGCACGCCCTCGGCCCGTTTCCGCATGAACCGGGGAGCCTCCTCGTCGAGCACCCCCGGACGGGCCCCCCCATGCGGACGAATCCGATTCCATCGATCGACCCGGGCAAACCGGATCCGGCGAAGCGCCGGGGCCCCGATGCCTGGCGGCTGGCCCAGGGCTTCCTCTGGCTGGCCGCCGTCGTGGCGGCACTCCTCCTGCTCGTCCTCCCGGGCGGGCTGTACCTGGCCGGCGGGACGGTGCTTCGCGCGATCGCCGGCATCTCCCAGCCGGACCTCACCCGGATCGACGACACCGGCCGGATGATGGCCGAAGGGGCGACCCTGGCCATGGCCGGGGCGTCTCTCGCCGTCGGCAGCCTCATCCTGTCGGTCCGGGCCTTCGCCGGCCGATCCTTCCCCCGAGTCTTCACCATCGCCATCTACCTGGCGATCACCGCCGCCCTCGCGGCGGGGGCCGGGTTCGCGGTCCGGCAAAGGACGCAACCGGGCCCCGCGCCGGCGGCCCATGCCGGCCTGGAGGGTGTCTGGTACGACGACGGCAGTTGGTCGTACCGCTTCAACCCGGATTTCACGGTCGACGGCTGGTCCTCGGGCTCGTTCGGCGGCGGCCGGGTCGGCACCTGGAGCCGTTCGGGCGCGACGGTCACCTTCCGCAGCGATCATGGCTGGCAGATCACCGGCACGCTCCAGGGCAGCACGATCCAGGGCAACATGTCCCAGCCATCCGCCGGCATGGCGCCCGCCCCGATCACCCTGACCCGCAAGGTCCGGCCCTGATCGATCGGGGGGCCGGCCCGGCAGGGAGGCCGGCCAGCCCGCGACGTCCTTCCGTTTCGCCGAAGTCGTGCTAGGCTGGATCGGGAGCAGGCTTCCCACGACCGAGGTGAACCATGGATCGTCGCGCGCGGCAATGGCGGGCCGGCGTCGAGCCCCTGGAAGGGCGCGCCTTGATGAGCGTCGCCGGCGGGTTGAAACCGGCCGGCATCCCGGCGGCGTTGCGGGTCGGCGTCCGGGCCTACGATCCCGACGCCGCGGCCGCGATCCTGTCGGCGTTCGGCGGCGGCCCGGGCCACGAGTGGACCGACCTGATCCGCCGCCAGGTCCCGAACTACCTCGGCGTGATCGCCGGCCTCGCCTCGCAGAAGAACTACACCTACTCCACCCCCGGGATCGCGGTCCGGGCCCCGTCGATCCTGCCGACCTTCCGGGGCGCCCCGTTCGACCAGCTCGGGCTCAACCTGGCGGGGGTGGGCCTGCTCAGGGGCAACCGGATCGAGCTCGGCACGATCTCCCGAGGGCCGTTCCGCAGCCACGAATCCTCGCAGTTCGTCTTTGCGATCGACCGCGGCCAGGGCAAGCGCCTCGGCCCGACCTTCGCCGAACGCCCCGGCATCACCCCCGATGCCCTGGTCACGATCCGGGTCGGCCCCTACGGCCGGATCGACGGCGGCACGGTGCGCGACCTCGTCACCGGCCAGGCCCGCGAAATCGCCAGCTCGGCCGTCAAAATCCGGGCCTCCACGCTCCAGGTGATCCTGCCCGCCTCCTGGCTGCCGACGAACACGCGGGGCGTCCCCGCATCGAACTACAAGTTCGCCGCCTGGACGCAGGTGGGCGAAGGGAACGACCTCGCCACCATCGGCAGCTTCCTGCCCGACCGCGCGATGAATCGCGTCGGCATCCTGTCGCGCTGAGCCGGCGGGCGGCCTGGTTGGAATCGGCATGGGAATGGCCGGAAGGGCTTGCCCTGGCCCCATCCGATCGACCCGAATGGGCGTGGTGGGCGGTGCGCGTGCAATGTACCGAGATCGATGGCGATCCATCGGCTAGATGCACCGGAGGCCCTGAACGATGGGCCTGATTCCTCCCGGATCCCCGGAGAGCGAGCGTGTCGTTCTTCCGACCCTCTCTTTCCCGCGAAGCCGCCCGGGATCCGGGACGGACTGCACCTTTTCGCGGGAATCCCGATCACCACCGAATTTTTCTTGGACTTCCCGATGGAGGGCAATTAGTCTGGCGATGCCTTAAGCGTACCGCCGTAGCCACTCCAGGGGCGATCGCGGTTTGGGCAAGAGCTGGTCGGCATGTCCGCCTTCCTGGAGGCGGACGAGGCCTCGATGGAAGCCTCCTGCGACACCGGGTGTGACCGGGGTTTGGGCTAGCGTACGGCGGAATTCACGCGGACGAGCGAAGGTCGGGGGAATCCCGGTTGCTCGCCCTCGGTCGATGGCGTTCCGGCGGTCTGAAATGGACCGCCTTTCCCATTTGAGGTCAAAAATGCGGCATAAGAAGCAGATCCGCCCCGTGCTCTTTTCCCTGGCCCTGGCCAGCATCGCGATCCTGCCCCACAGGACGGGTGCCGACATGGTCCTGACCGCGGCGGGGCAGGCGCAAGGGCTGAGCCTCACGACATTCGCCACCGGATTCCCCTCCTCGGGCGGGGTCGGGCCGCTCGGGATCGCCTTCCCGGCCGGCGGCGGCGTCCTCGTGAGCGACCAGCTGGGTAACGTCCGGCGTTTCGCCACGGATACCGACGGGCAAAACGCGGCATCGGCGCCGATCGGGCAGAACTACGGAGGCAACAATTCCGCGGGGTTGGCCCGCGTAGGCAATAGCATCTACATGGCCCAGTACGGGCTGGGGCAAGTCGTCCAGATCAACGACAACGGCACATTCAATCAGCTGATCGTGACGGGGGTCTCCGGCGCGGTCGGCCTCGCGGTCAATCCGCTGAACAACCACCTGTTCCTGTCGACCCGCGGCAACAATCAGATTTTTGACATCGATCCCATCGCCAAGACCAAGACCCTGTTCAAGACCCTGGCGAACCCCGACGGCCTGTCGGTTTCCCCGGACGGTAGCACGCTGTACGCCGCCGAGACGGGGACGGGGCATATCCTCGGCTACAACACCACGACCGGGGCCCAGGTGTTCGACTCCGGCTTCGTGGGCGACATCGACGGCACGGCCGCGGGCGCCGGCTCTTTCTCGAATTTGCTCTTCGCCAACCTGACCGATGGCCGACTGATCCAGGTCAATCTGACGACCAAGGCGCAGACGGTGATCGCGACCGGCGGCTCCCGGGGCGATTTCGTGACGGTCGACGCCACCAACAACACCTTGCTCATCACGCAAACGGACCGGATCCTCCGCCTCAACGGCGCGGTCTTCGTCCCCGAGCCCGGCAGCATCCTGCTCCTCGGCCTCGGCCTAACGGGCCTGATCGGCGCCGCCCGATGGTCCGCGGCGAGGAGGCCGTCCGCCCCGGCGGAATGAGCCCAAAAAGCCGGTGCTCGGCGGGTGGTACGCCCAAGGGGGCTGGCCCCGCCCCGTAGGGCGTTGCCTGTCCCTTTTACCCCGCAACGCACCCGGGACCATCGCTATCTTCGAGACGCGATGCCGCGTTCGATCAGCCCGAACGCGGCCTCGATCGCCACGGCCAGGAGGGCGGCGGGGATGGCGCCTTCGAGCATGAGGGGGACGTCGAACTTGTCGATGCCCCGGAGGATCGGCCGGCCGTAGCCGCCGGCGCCGATGAAGCCGCCGAGGGTGGCCGTGCCGACGTTGATCACCGCGGCGGTCCGCACCCCGGCGAGGATCGTCGGGGCCGCCAGGGGGAGTTCCACCCGCCCCAACACGGCCCAGGGCGGCAGGCCGAGGGCCTCGGCCGATTCGCGGAGCGATGGCGGGATGCCGATCAGGCCGGCGTGCGTGTTCCGCACGATCGGCAGCAGGCTGTACAGCGTCAACGCCGCGATCGCCGGCGGGGCGCCCGTCCCCCGGCCGATCATCGCCATCATCACCGGGATCATGAACAGCAGCAACGCCAGCGACGGGATCGTCTGGAGCAGGCCGACGGCCCCCAGGATGAACCGGCCCGGGGCCGGCCGCCGCGCGGCCACGATCCCCAGCGGAATCCCGATCAAGATCGCCGCCAGCAGGGACGGGACGACGAGCAGCAGGTGCTCGCCGGTGGTCGCCAGCACCCGGCCGACGAGGCTCCCTTCGGTCGAACCCGCGTCCAGCCCCAGCGAGGACTTCAGGAATCCGGCGGCCACCTCGCCTTCGCTCCGCTTGTCCACCTGGACGGCGGCGTTCAGCTTCTGCATCCGGGGCTCGGTGATCTGCCCTTCCAGCTTCCGCAGGGACTCCACCACGCGGGGCCGCCGCGTTTCCAGGTCGGCGCGATAGAGCCAGACCGCTTCATATTTGGGGAAGAATTCGCCGTCATCCGGCAAGACCAGCAGGTCGTACTGGGCGATCTCGCCGTCGGTGGTGTAGACCTCGGTGACGTCGAGCGCCTTCTCGACCACCGCGCGGTAGGCGAGCGTGTGGTTCATCCCCTGCACGTTGGTCTGCGGAAGGCCGTAGTGGGCCTTCACGCCGGGCCAGCCGTCGGGCCGGTCGAGGAATTCGTGGATGAAGCCGCAGCGCAGCTCGGGGTGGTTGCGCAGGTCGGAGGTCTTCGTGATCCCGTACGCCGCCGCCACGTCCTTCCGCATGCCGAGCGCATAGTTGTTGCGGAAGCCCAGGGGCCGGCTCATCCGCACGCCGCTCCCGGCCAGCGCCTCGGCGAGGTCCGCCGGCTCGGCCTTGAGGATCTGCCGCGTGATCGTACCGGTGTACTCGACGTAGGCGTCGATATCCCCCTGCGTGAGCGCCAGCCAGAGCGCCGGCGTGCCGCCGAGGTCGTCCCGGCGGGCCTCCGCACCCGCATCCCGCGCCAGGGCCACGCCCATCTCCGCGAGGATGACCGACTCGGTGAACTTCTTCGCCCCGATCACCACCGGCTTCTCCGCGGCGGCGCACCCGGCGATCGCGGCCAGGATCGCGGCCAGCAGGCCGCACGCGGAAGCCCTAGAGCGATTTCCATTTGAGCGTGCCGGGTGGCAAAAGGGGGGTGGCTTGCCCACCAGTGTTCCCGAGGGGCCCCGGGTCGCGCACTGGTGGGCAAGCCACCAGTGCCACCCCGATGCTATCAACAGGTACAAGCAAGAGGAAATGGGCCTCGCAAGCCGCCGGATCAAGCGGGCACCTCCGGCCCGCGCTGGGCCTGGATGAAGCGGCTGACGAACGGGTCCGCCGGGCGATGCCAGAGGTCGGACGAGGTCCCTTGCTGGACGATCCGGCCGTCGAGCAGCAGGACGATCCGGTCGGCGAAGAACATCGCCTCGCCCAGGTCGTGCGTCACCAGCACGACCGTCTTCCCCAGGCTTCGGAAGATGTCGCGGAGCTCGTCCTGGAGTTCGGAACGCACGAGCGGGTCGAGGGCGCCCAGGGGCTCGTCCATCAGGAGCGCGTCCGGCTCCAGCATCAGGGCCCGCATCAGGCCGACCCGCTGGCGCTGGCCGCCGGAAAGCTCGCCCGGGTAGCGGTCGAGGCCGTCCGCCGGGAACCGAGTCAGGGCGGCCAGCTCATCGACCCGCGCGGCGATCGCCTTGGGATCGCGGCCCAGATGCCGGGCCATCAGGGTGACATTCGCCCTCGCCGTGAGGTTGGGGAACAGGCCGCCGTCCTGGATCACGTAGCCGACGCGGAGCCGGATCCCGCGGGCGGAGTCCGGCGTGACCGGCATGCCGTCGAAGCGGACCTCCCCCGCGTGCGGGCCGGCCAGGCCGATGAGCAGGCGCAACAGCGTCGACTTGCCGCAGCCGCTGGGGCCGATCAGCACGGTCGTCCGGCCGGCGGGCATCTCCAGCGTGATCGGCCCGAGCGCCGTCCGGCCGGCGTAAGACTTCTCCACGTCGCGCATCGAGAACATCAGGGGGCCACCGTCACGCCCTTCCAGAAGGCGACGTAGCCGGCGATCTGCGAGGCGGCCTCTTTCGGCGTCGGGTAGAACCAGGCGGCGTCCGGGTTCCGGCGGCCGTCCACCTCGACCGTGTAGTAGCTGGCCACCCCCTTCCAGGGGCAGGTCGTGTGCGTCTCGCTCGGCTGGAAGTATTCCTGGCGCACCGAGTCGGGCGGGAAGTAGTGATTCCCCTCGACCGTGACCGTCCGGTCCGACTCGGCCAGCACCGCGCCATTCCACGTCGCCTTCATCGACTCGCCTCCGATCCGGCCGGCCCGGTCGCGGTCAGGTAGAGGACCGCGAAGTAACCCCGGGCGTCCGTCCAACGCTCATCCAGGCGGAGCCCGCAGCCCGTCGCGCGGGCCGCCAGCTCGTCCGCGTCATACTTGTAGGAGTTCTCGGTGTGGATCGACTCGCCCGCGAGGAAGTCGAACGCCTCGCCCGCGACCCGGACCCGACGCGGCACGTCGCTCACGAGGTGCATCTCGATCCGGGAGCGTTCGGCGTTGTAGAAGGCATGGTGGCGGAACGACGCGGCGCGGAAATCGCCGCCCAGCTCGCGGTCGATCCTCGCCAGCAGGTTGCGGTTGAACGCGGCCGTCACGCCGGCCGAATCGTTGTAGGCCCGTTCCAGGATCCCGACGTCCTTGCGCAGGTCGACCCCCAGGAAGAGCCCGCCGCCGGGGCGGACGAGCCGGGCGATCCGCCGCAGCAGGTCGTCGGCGTCGGGCGGATCGAGGTTGCCGATCGTCGAGCCGGGGAAGTACGCCACGCGTCGCGACGCGCCGACTTCCGGCACGTCGAACGGCGCCGTGAAGTCCGCGACCACGGGTTCGATGTCCAGGTCCGGGTAGTCGGCGGCGAGGGCCGATGCGGCCCGTCGCAGGTGCGTGCCGGAGACGTCCACCGGGACGAACCCGGCCGGATCCTCCAGGTGGTCCAGCAGGAGCCGGACCTTGGTCAAGGCCCCGGCGCCCAGTTCGATCAACTGGCACCGCGGGCCGCAACGCGCGGCCATGGCGGCGGCGTGGGCCTGCATCACTCCCATCTCGGTCCGGGTCGGGTAATACTCGGGGAGTTCCGTGATCCGGTCGAACAGCCGGGATCCGGCGGCGTCGTAAAAATACTTGGATGGCAGGCGCTTCTGCGGGAGCGAGAGGCCTTCGATCACATCGATTCGGAAGCGGCGGTCCGGGAACGCCGCGATTCGCGTCGGCATCATGCGGGCAGGTCCTTCGCGAGTCGCACGCCGGAGAACTGCCAGCGGGCGTCCGGCGGGAAGAAGTTGCGGTAAGTCGGGCGGACATGCCCCGGCGGCGTGCGCACGACCCGCCTCGGAGCACCATCTGGTTGCACATGAACTTGCCGTTGTACTCCCCGAGAGCCCCGGCCGCCGGCCGATAGCCGGGGTACGCCGTGTAAGGGCTGGCGGTCCACGCCCAGGCATCGCCGTAGATCGAACCGCCGGCGCCCGACGGGTGCAGCCGGCCCGAGTCGAGGAAGTTGCCCGACACCGGCCGATGTTCGGCCGCCGTCTCCCATTCGGCCTCGGTCGGCAGGCGGGCCCCGGCCCATCGGGCGTAGGCATCGGCCTCATAAAAGCTGACATGGCAGACCGGTCCGGCCGGATCGAGCGGCCGCATCCCGCGGAGCGTGAACAGGGCGAAGCCGTCGCCGTCGCGATGCCAGTGCATGGGCGAGGACCACCCACCGGCCTGCCTCGCGGCCCAGCCGTCCGACAGCCAGAATTCCGGCCGGTCGTAACCATCATCCCCCAGAAATTGAAGGAATTCGCCGTTGTTCACCGGGCGAGACGCCATCGCGAACGCCCCGACGTAGGCGCGGTGCCGAGGGCCCTCGTTGTCGAATGCAAACCCGGCGCCGTCATGGCCGATCCGCCGGACGCCGCCCGCGTACGGCTCCCAATCCAGCGGTGCCGGCTCAATCGGGGGCTCCTCGATGGTCGGGGCGTACTGCGGCCGCAGGGGATTCAAGCCGAACGCATGCTTCAGGTCGGTGAGCAGCAATTCCTGATGCTGCTCCTCATGGTTCAGGCCGATCTCCACGAGCGGCCCGATCGCCCGCAGGAGGCCCTCATCGGCCGACTCCAGCAGCGCCAGCATCCCCTCGTCCACCGCCCGCCGATACGCGTAGACCTCGGCGATCGTGGGGCGGGAAAGCAGCCCGCGGCGGGGGCGGGGCCATCGATCGCCGACCGCCTCGTAATAGGAGTTGAACAGGTAGCCGAAATGCGGGTCGTAGGGCCGATAACCCGACGCGTGCGGGGCCAGGAGGAACGTCTCGAAGAACCAGGCCGAATGGGCCAGGTGCCACTTCGGCGGGCTGCAATCGGGCATCGACTGGAGCAGATAATCCTCGGGCTCCAGGGCCTCGCAAAGCCGCTCGGTGCGGGAGCGGACCTCGCGAAAGCGGGCCACGAGCGTGAACCGATCGGGCGGGTCGGGCGGCTGCGCGGTCATCTCGCCTCCTCGGTGTCGAATTCCAATCGTGGCGACATGGCGAGTCGTTCGGCCCGTGGAAAGGGCAGGGCTGTCCCCCACGAGGGACGCAGATCGAACCCCCGAAGGGACCTCCCGGGGGGTCGTCCCACCGAAACCGTATCCGGGACTATTTGTATAACTGCGAGGTCAAGTCGATCCGAGAACCTGGATGGGATCGGCCACCCACGCAATCAGAACACTCACAGAGGGGCGACCGCGAGTCTTCCCCAAGCAATCGCCGGCTTTCCCGCCCCCGAAGCGGTCGGAGAAATCCTCGACAGCGGCGGCTCCGCCGCGACGGCCGCCATCATCCTGCACAAGGGGGTATGGCTTGGTTTCTTTGAGTTCCCCAACCGGGCCCCGCCGGACGGCCCGGCCTCGACCCGGAGGGAGGCACGCCCAGGCAGCGCTCGATCGGCATCCGTGGAAGCGGCCGGCACCCGGCTTACAACAGCCTGCTCGGGATGTTCCTGCTCGATCCCAGCCCCTCGCCCGACCGCCCGCTCCTGTCCCTCGCGGCGCCCTACCTGGCGGTGGGGATCCCGATCGAAGAAATCCAGCGGATCCGCCTGTTCGGCCAGGAATCCCGCGAATACGGGCGCCGGGTCCCCGCGCCGCTACCGACGGGTTCGATGAAGGCTGATCGGGGCCGTGATGCGGACGCTTCGTCCTGGGGCCACACCCGGGATTGGAGAACAGAGGGGACGTGAAACCCTGGAGCCGGGATTGCAGTCCACAATGCCGATCACGAGAGGTTGGCTATCGTCTCGTCATCTCCTTGATCCTCCTGCGTCGGCTCGTCGTCCTCCCCATTCTGGTTCGGTTCGTCCTCGTCGTCGAGGAGGCCGGAGAAGAGGTCCCGCTCGACGCGGAGCGAATTCCGCCAGGACGCGGGCACGTCGAGCGCGCCGGCGGCGCGAAGTTCCTCGGCGGAGATCAAATGCGGCCCGTCCGCGTCCGCGTTTGCCTCGCTGGCGAGGGCTTCAAGGACGGAATTCAAGTAGGGGTCCTGCACAGATCGCCTCCAGCAGGGTGGCCTGGGCCGGTTCCAGGTCGATAAGCAAGGCCAGCACGTGCAACACGTTGAGCAGTTCGGTCGTGTACTCGGCAAGCCAGTGCTCGGGCTGGATGTCGCCCAGCTTGGACGGTGGTCGGCGGTCGCCGATGATCGGCCGCTCTCGGTTCTTTTTCGGTAGCTGAACCATTGGGTCAACACGCGCTGCCGGAAACCTCGTACTTCCAGACGGCTTCCGGCACAGAATCGATAGCCGGCACCGACGAGGAGCCGCCGTTGGCTCGCGTCGTAGGCCAGGGTGTCGGGCATGGAATCGGGATCGCCGGGGATCGCCCCGTCCTTCGGGATCCGCGGTGCCCGCTCCTTCGGTAAGCGTGGCGGACCCGGCGGCCGATCGGCCGTCGCGTCGGCAAAACGCTCGCCGAACGTGTGCAGCCAGATGACGCGGCGTCCCAGCTCGACGGCCTGCGCAAACAGGGTGGCCCGGGACGTGAACGGGATCCGCAGGCCGGGCTGGACCAGATCGGCCTGGAAACGCGCTGTGTAGGCCGGGTTGGCCGCCACGGCCGCCAGGTAGGCCAGGAAATCCTCGGGACTCACGGCGAATTTGTACTTCTTCGCCAGGACGTCCAGCAGCTTCGGCGGTAGGTTGGGCTCTGTCGCTGCGGAGTCACGCCAGAGAGGGAACACCCGACCGCCGAAAGAACCTTTATAGTGATGCAAATCTGGGACAAGAGCACTGAATGTTAATGCCGGCCCAGATGTAGGCGAGTGAGCCATCAAGGCTGTGACATAGACCTGCCGATTGGAGTACGATCGCCAGAGTTCGGCGTTCGGTTGTGTAATAACTCGCGGGTCAGGGATGATCCATTGCCGATTGAAACTCCGAAATCCATAGCGAGCCGGGGTTGGACAAGGTCCCTTCTCATCCACGATCGGAACAGAGCGGGGTTCGTATCCTGGCAATGGGATTCGAACTATTGAGCGAATATGTCGATCCGCAGGCTTCCCATCGCGTAGAGTCGCGTGAAAGAGGCCTTCTTTCTGGTCTGTCGGGGCTTGTACGAGAATTCTCCAGCGATGTTCCAGGGATTCGACATCCGGAGCTATGACCCAGACTCGTTTAGGCTGCACACCCGCCCCGTTATAGGCGAACAATTCGTCCAAGGCCGGATAGCTCGCCCAATCGCCACTCGCCCCAGGTAGGAACGGCTCCCGCCAAGCGGTGGGGCATTCTTGCCAGACCTTCGAATCCAACTGAAGACCCGCCAGGGCGGCGAATTTCTCCTCGCGCTTGCCGGCCGGCAGGACGGTGTAATGGACCTTGGCGGGTTTGCCGGGATCCTTCCGTTTCGACCGCGCCACCATCACGATGCAGACTGGTTGCTGGACGGCCTGGAAGATGCGGGTCGGAACGTCGGGCTGGTGGCCTTCGGGCGAACAGTCGATGACCCAGATGTGATCGGCCTTGCGGCGCAGGTCGTCGCGCATCCCCTGGAAACCCGGTCCGTTGAGGAAGCCGGCGACCGTGATGAAGCAGACGATGCCGTCGTCGTGCTTCGGGTCGTGATCGAAGACCTTCCAGGTGGCCCATCGCCAGAAATAGATGTAAAGGTTGCGAAGGTGCTTGGCATGGGCGCCCACACCCCACTCGGCTGGCGGAATCCATCGATTGAGGGGGCACCCTTGCCACCCGCGTAGGTCCCCGCCTCGATCCAGCCACCCCGCCCCTTGGCCTCTCCTTGTAGGGGATTGCCGATCACGGCATCCATTCCCGGCTCTTGATCTCGTTGGCCTGCCGCCGCGACTCGGAAATCTTGCCGAACGTCGAGCTGAAGGATTCCGGGACGGCGTGGGGGTCGCCCAGCGTATCGGCCACGAAGACCCTGGGGCGGCCCGCGGCGGCTTGCCCATCAAGTGAATCAATTCGGCGTGGATGCGGAGCTGCGCCACGGCGAACGGGCCAAGCTGCATCTCGAATCCCACCAATCGGCCGATCGCCGCTTCGATGGCCTGGGGCACGGCGCCGGCGCCCTCTTCCTCCTCGACGGAGGAAGCAATCCGCCTCAGCACGCCCAGCAGGAAAGTGCCCGTTCCCATGGCTGGGTCGGCCAGCCTCACGTCCGGTGAAGCTAACCCGGCGCCGTTGTGGAAGGTGAAATGGGCGCGGAGCGCGTCGTCCACCAGGCGGATCATCGGCCCCACAACTTCCGGCGGGGTGTAGTACGAGCCGGTGAGCTTGCGCAGGGCGTTATCGTAAACCGCCAGGAAGTCTTCGTAGAAATAGAGCCAGGCGTCGGAGTTCCCCTTGCTGATCGCCTGCCAGTTCACGGAGTCGAGGACGCGGACGAGCGTTGTCAGCGATGTCTTCAAGGCCGACTCGCTCTCAACCTCGTCGGTGAGAAGTCGCAAGGCCGCCCCGATGAGCGAGTTGGTCTTGCCCAGTTGCTTGCCGACCCGGTCCAGCCCATCGGCGAGCCGGATTTCGCTCGAACGGGCCATGAGCAGGCCGAACGTGACGGCCTGCGCATATCCATCGGCGAATTGCTCGTCGTTCGCCTCGGGGAAGAGCAGTTTCCGCCAATCGGCGGCCAGCGCGGTGAGGGCCGGGCTCTTCTCGGCGAGTTGCTCCGCGACCTCGTCGCGGAGCAATCGGCAAAGTCGCGCCGAAATCCGGGCCAACTCGGCCGCGGACCTCGGCGGGATCGGATCCCAGCGGAGGAAGTTGTCGAACCGCGCGACGAGTTCGGGCGGCGCCTGGAGCTTATCCCCCGACTTCTCGACATCGCCCACGAGCGCGACGATCGAGCCGACAAGCTCGCCGTTCTGCCAGAGGCTGAACGCGTTGCCGTCGGTGTAGAGCAGGTTGGGGAGGGATTGCAGCTTCTCCCACTGCTCCTTGTCATGGCCCTTGTAACGCCGGGGGTCGGCACCCTTGCCCGGGGCCTTCACCTCCACATGGCCGACGAGCACATTCCGCAGCGTGATCGCGAAATCGGGGCGGACCTTGAGCGAGGAGAGCGACGTCTCGCCGACCGGCTCGAGCAAGTCCCGCTGGAAGCCACAAAGCTCCGCGAGGTCCTTGAACAGCGTCTCCAACGGGTTGCGAAGTTGATCCTCGGGCTCGCCGTAGGCGCCCGGGTTGGCTAACTTCGCCCTGGCGCTGAGGCCGAATCGCGCGATGGCTTCCTTCAAATCGGGCATTTCAGGGGCACCCGGTGTGATCTAGTTCGCTTATCTCAGGGCAAATCGCCGACGATCTCACTTGACCCCATCATACCACGCAGGGCGGCTGCCACTGGCAGATTGTTCACCGACAAAACACACAAGATACTGCCCAGCCCAAAGGTCGATCCGTCCGCTTGACCCTTGCGACGGGTGGCGCGGGTTCCCTGCGGAGCGGGACCCGTGGGAGTGGGCTCGCCGGCGCTTTCCGGGCCGGATGCGAGGCCCGTCCGGATTCGGCCTCGCCCATCGAACGGGCTTCGAGAGAGGCCCCCTCACACGGGTTTCATCGGCTCCGCCGATGGGAAACCCGTGCCACCCGGCCTGCCCAACCCCGACGATCCGCGCAATCCCTCCCCGGCCCCGGGCGATCCGCACATTTTCCCCGGCACGCAGTCTTTGCGTGGTCGATACTCTCCAGGATGGGACCATCCCTCCCTGATCGGGAGGCCCATCCATGCATCACGCCTTGCCCGGAGTCCGTTGTCGGAGGAACCCCCCTTGCTTCCTTTCACTCTGAACAGGGTTCCTTCCGATGTCCAACCTTCCCAATCCCCTCCCCGGCGCCCCCGGCGGCGATGACCAGCCTCGCGGCCAGTTCCTGAATCGGATCGATCATCCTCTGCCCACGCCGAACGACGTGGGGATGGCCGAGGATCCGGTCGTGGCCGGCGTCGAGGCCGTGCTGGAGGTGTCGCGGCCGCATGATAGCCTGGCCCAGCTCGGGGACGGCGGCGCCTGGAATTCGGCCTGGAACGCCCGCAAGCACGGGCTCACCGCCGAGGGACGCACCGCCCGCGAGGAGGGCCGGTATCAGGAGGTCCTCTCGGCCCACCATGCCAGCCTGGCGCCCGAGATCCCCGAGGAGGTTGGCGCCGTCGAGCGGGCCTCCAAGGATATGTTCATGTGGGAGAAGTGCGACGTCGCCATCCAGTCGCTGGCGATCACCTGCATCGACGAGCACAAGGCCGAACGCCGGAAGCCGCTGGAGGCGCAGGTCGCCCGCCTGGAGTCGTCGCTCCGCCTCTGGGAGCGGGCCCAGGCCCACAAGCACGAGTTCGGCCGGGGGCTGGGCAACGCCTACCCGGTCCTCCTGAAGGACCTCGACCCCGAGGTGAGCGTCAAGAACCTGCGGGATTCCAAGGCCCGCGAGTTCGCCATGGCGCACGGCTACGCGCTGGCGAACGACCGCCTGATGGAGCTGTTCCGCCGCTATTCGCGCCAGGAGCCGGCCGACCGCAACGAGCCCGATTTCCGCGAATACCTGATGCTGAGGGACGCGATGATCGATGACCAGACCTATTTGATGGGCTGGGTGCAGTCGCACGTGATGAACCTGCGGAACCTCCTGGAGAAGGCCCGGCGCGACCTGGCGCGGGCGGACGCGATGCCGGTGGACAAGAACGTGCTGACGCTGAAGTCGGACGACTTCCGCAAGTTCCGCCGGTACCAGCGCGAGTACGAGTCGTCGTACTACCGCAACCTGAAGGGGTTCGACGCGATCCGGGGCCGCCTGATGACCGGCTACGACCGGCAGATGCGGAACATCCAGAAGGAGTACGACGTGATGTTCAAGGTGGGCCCGCTGGGGATCCACCTGCCCCCGCAACTGAGCCGGCTCTGCCCGTACGACCAGCTCGACGCGATGGTCCGCATCCTGCAGCGCGAGCAGCGGTACTACGACCCGAATTCCCGAAACGCCGCCCGCGAGAACGCCGCGCGGGCGAAACTCTATGAGACGGAAACGATTACGGCGGCGACGTGGAATGGGATCGACTCCGACGGCAAGGGCGGCAAGCGGATCATCGGCGGCGAAAGCTCGCTGATGCCGCCCCCGGGGGCCCCGAAGCCGCCCGACACGCCCGAATCGCCCCGCTAAGGGGCGGCTCAGGACCGGCAAAGTCGGCACAAATGGCCCCCGAAAAACGGGGGCGGCGATCGGGCTACGGACTTCACCCGCGGATTGGCCACCCCCTCGAGATCCATCCATGAACCCTCGAACGCCCGGAGAAAAAGCGGAATTCGCGCGAACATCGGCGGCCGATCGGCCGTCTACGGTGGCGTTCGACGGCGAAAACGGCCGCAAAACCGGCCGAATTCGCCGCCCGGCCTTCGCCCCACAGGGGGGCAATCCTCGGGGTTCGAGCCCCCGGAAGGCGCTGCCTCCAACTGCCGGCTCGGAGTCCATCTTCTTTACCCAGAAGTACCAAGCTCTCCGATCCACACCTTCGTTGGCGGCAACCGCGACAAAACCAGCCCGCCCGGGATGTCCGGGCGGTTCAACACGGCGCGAGCGACTGCCGGCCGGAATCCCTCGGTTGCGGGTTCGAGTCCCGCCGCCTCGATTCCCCGCGGAGGGGAACGTATCGGGGCGTAGCTCAACGGGTAGAGCAAGGCCCATCCGTCCGAACCCTCGTCGCCCGCCGCTTCATCCACGCCCGACTGCCGGTGCGGAGTCCATCTGGCACCCAACAGGTTCGAATCCTGTCCCGGCCTTCTTCGGAGGGCCGGAGAACTCCGCCCAACGCCTCGTCGGGGGTGCTTTGTTTCGTCCGCCCCGTGCGGACTGTCCCTAGAAAATCGTAGGAGGTCACCGATGGCCAACGCCCAGCTCTTCCGGAACCCGACCGCCGGCCTGCCCCGCGCCGACGCCTTCAACGAGGCGGGCGGCCGCGCCTACAACCTGCCGCCCAAGCAGGCGCTGGCCCAGATCGTGACCACCGGCACGCTGCATAACACCTTCTACGCCAATGCCGCCTCGCAGCTCGAGGATTTGCTGGCGATCGCCGCCGAGGAGCAGGTCGACGACCGGTTCCTCGGCCAGCTCGCCGTCTACTCCCGCGAGCGGGCCTACATGAAGGACATGCCGGCGGCCCTGCTGCTGATCCTGGCCAAGCGGAACCCGGCGATCTTCCACCAGGTGTTCGACCGCGTCGTGGACAACGGCCGGATGCTGCGGACGATGCTCCAGATGGTCCGTTCGGGCCGGTTCGGCCGCAAGGGGCTGTCGGCGTCGCTCCAGCGGGCGTTCCAGCGCTGGCTCAACCGGGCGAGCGTCGGCAAGCTGCTGGCCGCGTCGATCGGCAATAACCCGAGCCTGCGCGACGTGCTCCGGCTGGCCCGGCCCACGCCGGCCGACAACGCCCGCCGGGCCCTGTTCGGCTGGCTGACCGGCAAGGACGTCGGGCGTTGGGCTCCGGCCTCGGCCGACGACCTGCCGCCCGAGGTCTGGTCGCTGGTCGCCTACCGGGAGGCCGCGTCCGAGGCCGATCAGGTCGCCGTGCTGGAGAAGGCCCGGTTCCGCTGGGACCTGCTGGCCGACGCCGCGAAGGGGCCGGCGGTCTGGAAGGCGATCGCCCGGCAGATGGGCCACCAGGCGCTGCGGATGAACCTGAATACGCTGCTCCGACACGGGGTCTTCGAGGACCCGAACATGGTCGAGGAGGTGGCGCTGCGGATCGCCGACGCGGACGAGGTCCGCCGGTCCCGGCAGTTCCCCTACCAGTACCTGGCGGCCTCGAAGAACGCCGAGGAGGGGGTGCCGGAGCTGGTCCGCATGGGCCTGGAGGACGCCGCCGAGGCCGCTTGCGGCAACGTGCCGGCCCTGCCGACGCCCGCGCTGATCGGCCTGGACGTGTCCGGTTCGATGCAGACGCCCGTCACCGGCCACCGGGGCCACGGCGCCACCAGCGCCGTCCGTTGCGTCGACGCCGCGGCCCTGTTCGCGGCGGCCCTGCTGCGGCGGAACCCCGGCAGCGTCGTCATCCCGTTCGACACCGAGGCGTACCGTGCCGACTTCAGCCCGAACACCAAGGTCGTGGAGCTGGCGAACCGCCTGGCGGCCTACGGCGGGGGCGGCACCAACTGCGCCCTGCCGCTCCAGGCGGCCCCGATGTGGCACCCCGATCGCAAGTTCGGGGCGGCCATCCTCGTGAGCGACCAGGAGAGCTGGGTCGGCCAGGGACGCCACGGCTCGACGGCCGTGATGACCGCGTGGAACGCCTTCGCCGACAAGCAGCGCAAGCTGGGCGTGGCCGATCCGAAGCTGGTCTGCATCGACCTCCAGCCGTACGCCACCACGCAGGCCCCCGACCGCGCGGAGATCCTCAACGTCGGCGGGTTCAGCGACGCGGTGTTCCACGTCGTCTCCTCGTTCCTGGAAGGCGGGCCCGCGCGGCTCGTGGCCGAGATCGAGGCGATCGACCTTGGGGGAGGCTGATGGACAACCCGGGGAGGGCCCGATACCGTGGGGCGGGTGACCAACCACGCCCCTCGTGCGCCGAGGCCCTCCCCATGTCCGACGTCCGAGACTTCGGCGCCGCAGGCGACGGTCATGCCGACGACACCGAGGCCATCCGCCATGCCATCGAGCAGGGGGATGGCCTCGTGCATTTCCCGCCCGGCACCTACATCGTCACCGAGCCGATCGAATTCCGGCTCGACCGGCACGGGCCCGGCGCGATCGCCGGATCGGGCGGCCTGGCGAAGCTGGTCATGCGGGGCGCCGGCCCCGCCCTGCGGATCGTGGGCACGCACGACAAGAACGCCGCCCCCGCCTCGTTCCGGCCCGAGGTCTGGCTCCGCGAGCGGATGCCGACCGTCGCCGGGATCGCCATCGACGGCGAGCACGACGAGTCGATCGGCATCGAGCTGATCGGCACGATGCAGGCCACGATCACCGGGGTCCTGATCCGCCGGACAAAGATCGGAATCCGGCTAGCCCGGCGGAATCGGAACGTCCTGATCGCCGATTGCCACCTGTATCACGGCCGTCCCGGCGGCATCGGCGTTTCATTCGACGAGGTCAACCTGCACCAGACCAACATCGTCGGCTCGCACATCAGCTACTGGCCCCATGCCGGGATCAAGGTGCAGAACAGCGAGGTCCGCAACCTGCAGATCACCGGCTGCGATATCGAATACAACCACGACGTCAACGCGCAGGAATCGGCCGATGTCTGGATCGATGCCCGGGAGAATACCGTCCGCGAGGTGACGATCGCTTCGTGCACGATCCAGGCCCTGGAGAGCCCCGGCGGCGCGAACGTGCGGATCGAAGGGCCCGAACTGGGCGACTCGCGGGGGGCCGGGCTCTGGACGATCGCCGGCAACATCCTGCAGAGCCAGGAGACCAACCTGCTGCTGCGGAATTGCCGGGGCGTGGCGGTCACGGGCAATTCGTTCGCCACCGGGTTCGAGCGGGCCCTGAAGATCGATCGCTGCCGGGTGATCGCCGTCGGCTCGAATTCGTTCGATCACAACCCCGACTACCAAGGGGAATACGTCGATGGGATCGAGGTCGTCGGGTCGGGCGGCATCAACCTGTCGGGATTGATCGTCGAGGGTTGCCGCGCGGGGTCGCCGGAATCGGGCGGGGCGATCTCGGTCGCGGATTCGTCGGACGTGTCGATCGTCGGCTGCCAGGTGCTCGACCCGGCCCATCGCGGGATCGAATTAAAGAATGTACGCCGGACACGGGTGAGCGATTGCACGGTGGTTGATCGCCGCGACCGGCCGTCGATGGAGCAGGCGATCCGCTGGACCGGTGCGGGCTCGGCGAACCTGGCGACGAACAACATCGTGGGGAAGGGGAGGTCGGGGGCCCTGGAAATTGCGGGGGGATCGGCGACCGCGGCCGGCAATCTCGTCGAGGAGGGCCGGCCGTCATGAAGGCCCGCAGGCCGTTCGCGATCCGGCTCCGATGGTGGCTGATCGGCCTGCTGCCGATCGGCGTCGGCCTGTATCTGTGGGCCGATCAGCCGCACCGGCGGGGCCGGGCCGGTCGGGCGGTGCACACGCTCGGCGGGCACGCCCAGTGGGACGATGAGCATGATCCGATGCGGCCGGCGCCCGCATCGCCCGGCATCGCCTCTTCGATGCTGCGGGCCTGGATCGGCCGGGAATTCGCCGAGGGCTTGACGGTCGCGAACCTGGACGGCAAGCCGGTCCGCGACGATGACCTGCGGGCGTTCGAGGGCCTCAAGGGCCTGCAACGGCTCTACCTGAACGGCACGCCCATCACCGATGCCGGATTGACCCACATCCGCCGTTGCCCCGACCTGGAGCGGCTGGAGCTGCGCGAGACGGGCATCACCGACGCGGGCTTGAAGCACCTGGAAGGACTGGATCGGCTCGAGGAACTCTACCTGTACGGCACGCCGATCACCGACGACGGTTTGAAGTCGGTGGGGAAGCTCGGGAAGCTCCGCATCCTCAGCCTGAGGAGGACGGCCATCGGCGACGATGGCCTCCGCCACCTGGCCGGGCTGGCGGAGCTTCAGGAGCTCTACCTGGAAGGGACGCGGGTCACCGACGAGGGGATCCGCGAGCTGAAGCAGGCGTTGCCGTCGTTGCGGTTGGTCCGTTCGAAGTGAAAGCCGGCCGACCATGTGCCTGTTTTTGAGATCGGCATACCTCAATCCGTACAAGTTCGAAGCGCAAGCGAGTGGATCTCCCGGTGGGATTGGTCCACTCGCTTGCGCTCCGGGCTTGTATCGCCGGCCCGGGTCAAATCGGGGCCAGTTCGTCGCGGACCTGGGTGAAGGCCTCGACGGCCCTTTCGAGGTCTTCCCGGCTGTGCGCGGCCGAGATCTGGGTGCGGATCCGGGCCTTGCCGTGCGGCACCACCGGGTAGGAGAAGCCGATCGCGTAGATGCCCAGCTCGAGCAGGCGGTCGGCCATTTTGCCGGCCAGGGCCGCGTCGCCGATCATGATGGGCGTGATCGGGTGCTCGCCCGGGATGATCCGGAAACGGCGTTCGGTCATGACCTGGCGGAACCACCGCGTGCTGGCTTCGAGCCTGTCCCGCAGCTCGGTCGATCGC
>JAXMBD010000056.1:0-48152 GCA_046350035.1 Isosphaeraceae bacterium
GATCGACGCGGTCATCGCCCACGAATTCGAGGAGGACCGGCTGGGCAGCCACGAGGCGGCGATCCGGCACGGGGCCAGGACGGCGTTGCCGATCACGGACGGGGCGCGGCGGATCCTGAGGGCGATGGCGAGGTAGGTTGCGGGGGCGGGACTTGAACCCGCGACCTCCAGGTTATGAGCCTGGCGAGCTACCCATCTGCTCCACCCCACATCACGTAGGTTGCGGGCCGGGTGTCCCCGGTCAACGCATCGGTCGGCGAGTCGAACGCCCCGGTGGGCATCCCCACCTTGTCCCGGCACCGTGCCGCCGCAACCCGCACGCATCCTATCACGCGCTTTCCCTCGCGCAACCGTAAAGCTCGACCCGCAGGTCGTACCCGGCGCGCGTCAGGTGGTAGCGGGGCACGCCGACGAAGGGGCGGCCCAGGAGCACCAGGCCGGCCCGCTCCAGCTCCCGGTAGGGCCCGCGGTCGGCCTCGGCGACGTCGAGCTCGCCCAGGGCCTCGACGTGGCGGCGGAACAGGGCGAGCGCGGCGGGGGAGAGGACAGGGGCGTCCATGGCAGATTCCTCCGTGGGCTGCCAGGATAGCGGATCGGGGCGGATCGGGGGAGGCAATCTGCCCGAGGTCGCGCCCCGGCGCCGCCCGAGCAGCTCGCCTGCCCGGCCTCCCGGCGTCGACCCGGCTGGTAACAAATTGGTAACGGGGCTGGCCACGCCGCCCCAACCCCGCTACCATGCGGGTGTGCCATGCGGTCCGCCGCAAGGCCTTGCGATCTTTCCCATTCCAGCGTCACCCCAACCTGTTACCGACGCCGCCCGTCGGCAGTCCCTCTAGCTTGAGGGGCTAGTGGGCTAACCATGCCCGTGCAGGTTCAAGTCCTGTCTCCGGCACTGTTCGAGCGAGGGGCCGTGTCCTGGGACACGGCCCCTCGTTTTGTTCAGATCGGGAGCAATTCCTTGAAAGTCCAATCCTACCTCATCGCGATCCCCCCGCCTGGCCCTCGGGGCGAAGCCGGGCGCCGTTGATCCAGTCGAGGATCGCCTGGTATTCGGGCGATCCCTTTTCGAAGCGGATGCCGCCGGCGTGGGCCTTCTTGGTGGGGTCGCTCTGGGCTTCGGCCTCCTCGGCCGCTTCCCAGGTCGGCTTGCCCAGCAGGAGGCTGCTCGATGGGTCGGTCAGGTTCACCACACGAAGGGCCGCCCGGTAGTTCGACCGCACCGCCGCCGGATTCCAGGCCTTGTCCGGGCCGGGCGGGATGATCCGCAGGATCGTGTGCGATCGGTGGCAGCCGATGCAGCTCTCGCCGTCGTCGCCGGGGGCGTCGAGGATCGGCAGGATTTTGGACTCGAAGAACGCCAGGTCGAGCAGCTCCGCGCCGTCGAGGCCGCCGCTGGAGCGGCCCCTGGTCTTCAGCAGGGACGTGGCGATTTCCTTCTGCCGGACATTGTCCGACCTCGACAATTCCCGCAGCCCCTCCTCCACGGCCGGATTTTCGACCAGGCCGGGATGTTTCTGGACTACCTGGAGCGCCTTCTCGCGGACGCCGCTATTGTCGTCGGTCACGCTGTTCCCGACCACGCCGATCAGCCGGAGGTCGGACGCATAAGCCTTGGAGCCGACGATCGCGTCGAGCAGGGCCAGGCGGTGCGACGGGGTGTCGTCGTCGAGGGCTCGGCGAAGGTCGCGTTCGTCGGCCGGCGATTTACGATCCAGGATCAGCCGAAGGGCCTGGATCCGGGCGTCGGGATCGACCTCGGCGAGCGAGGCGACGACCTGGCCCCGGATTTCCCCCCGTTCGAGGAGTTTGGGCGATGCCGTCAGGGCCCGCAGCGCCGCCGCGCGGACCGGGGCATCGGGGTCGTTCAAGCCCTGGACGACCCGGTCGGATCGCTCGACTCCGGGCGCTTCGGCTCCGACCTGGCCGAGGACGTCGAGGCCGGCGGCGCGGGCCCCGGGCACCTTGCTGGCGAGCAGGGCGTCGACCGTCTCCAGCAAGAAGGGGGTCGGCTTGCCCCGCTGGATCTTCAGCGGGAACTCGGCCGACATCGTCCCGGCCCATTCGCGGACCTCGGCGTCGTCGTCGCCCTTGCGGGCCAGGATGGCGGCCGACAGGGCCGGGTCTCGATGGCCCCGGACGGTGATGAGCGATTCGAGCGCCAGGCGTCGAATCGTGGGGTCGGGGTCGTCCAACTGGCCGATCAAGGCGTTAGCCAGCGTACCCAGGGCCTCGTCGTAGAAGATGGGCGGCTCGATGTCGTTGCCGACGCGCCCCTTGCCGTCGGGCCGTTCGCGGAACTCGGCGATCGCCCGGAGGATCCCCTCGCGATGATAGGGGCTGCCGCCCGTGAGGACGGCCACATACTTCCCGGCCAGGCGATTGGCGGTGGCGTGCTGGGCGACGGTGATCCGTCGCTTGACCGCTTCGTCGGCCAGCGAGGGGACCCAGTTGCCGAACAGGTAGCGGACGTTCTCGTCGGCCAGGATGTACAGGGCCTCGGTCAGGTTCCGGCGGACCCAGGGGTGGGTCGGTTCGGCCAGCCTGGCGATGAAACGGTCCTCGATCCGCCCGCGTCGATCGGCGTCGGCCCGCCAGTACCACCATCGCCAGAGGCCGCGGATCGCCTGCATCTGGACGATCGGGTCGGCGTCGTCCAGCTTTTCCAGGAGGGCGTCGGCGATCGTGGATTGGGCCGAAAGTTCCCGGAAATGGGCGGCAAAGATCCGGGTGGCCCCTCGTCGGACCCGCTCGTTCGGATCGTTCAAGGCCTTGACCAGGGCCCTGGCATGCTCGGCGCGGGCCTCATCTCCTTCATACCGGCGGTCGACGTTGCGACCTTTGGTGATCTCACGCTCTGCCTGGACGGGATTGCCTAAGGCCCGGCTTTCTGCGTCGGCGTGCTCGGCGTGGGCGGCCCCATCCTCGGACCAGCGTTGGCCATTGAGGCGGTTACCGATCAGCCGTAGGGCCTCGGACGCGGCCCGCGAGACGGCCTTGCTCTCGTCCCCCAGGCGTGCCGCCAGGGCGGCCGTGTCGCCGGATGCACCGATCCGGGCAAGGGTCGAGCAAGCGGCGAGCCGGACCAGGGGCGACTCGTGCACGAGTTGTGACTGAATTTGTTCATGCAAAGCCGCTGAAGGCGGGTCCCAGATCCGTTCCAGGTCGGCGACCAATTTCGAAACCGAGTCGGTTCGCAACGACTCCGGCTGCGGCCCGAGCGGCCCGTCCCAACCCCTCGTGCCGGGCCCCGGATAGAGTTGGGCCAGGGCCATCAGGGACCATTGCGTCTCCCGGAACGGCGTGCGGAACTGCTCGTAGGGGTTCGTGTCGAGCCAGCCTCCGAACGGCTTCTGTTCCTTCAGCAGGGCGACCACCCCCTTCCGAACGGCCGGGTGGTCGGCGGTCAGGCCGGAGAGGGCCAGGGCGTAGAGGCACTCGCCCGTTTGCATCTGCGATGGCCCGCCCTTGGGATCCTTCGGATCGAACGGGATCGCCCATTGGCCGTCGGGGCGCTGGAGGTCGAGCAGGCGTTTGACGTTGGCATGGATCTGGCGTTCGAATCGATCGGGGCCGGCCTGGCAGAGGCCGATCGTCTGGGCCGCGAGGTCGCGCATGTGCGAGGGCTCGCCGGTCGGAAGTAGAGAGGCGACGGTGTCGCGGGTCTCGGCGAACCGGGCCTCCCACGTCCTCCTCGCGAGTTCGTTGAGCTGCCGCCAGGAATCGGCGGCGACCTTGTAGCGGCTGACCGGGTTGTTGCCATTCGACTCGTCGGGCGGGATCGTCTTCCGGCCGTCGTAATAGATCTTCAGGAAGGCGCCGATTTCGCGATGGAGCGTGTCGCGCGGGGGCCCGCCGATGAGCCGTTCGAAATCCATCGTGATCGTCGAGAGACGCCCCAGCACGTTGGCGGGGGCCGGGATCATCCGGGCCCAGACCGCCTCGTCCTCGCCGTGCAACGGGACGGGGTTGTTGGAGAGCCGCTCGATGAGGAACTGCAGGGCGAACGGCTCTTCGACCTTGTAGCCGTTGCGGACCGCCGTCAGGGCCGACTGGGTGGTGAAGTGGGTCGGGTGGCAGGCGACGCAGGTGGAGGTCTCGTGATGGACATTCGACACGCGGTCGAGCGGGTGCCCCTTCCTCGGCGTGTTGGCGTGCCAGCTATCCCCGGCGGCGAGCTGGAAATCCATCGCCGTGCGGATGGCCCTCCTCGCCGCTTCGGCGACCTTCGCCGAGTCTTCCAGGTCGGCGTCCGAAGGGGGTTTCGGTACGGGGAAGACCTTGGTCCGGAGCTGGTAATCGGGCTGGCAGGAGTCAACGCGGACGAAGTAGGTCCCCTTCGTGAGCACGCGGGTCGTGAACTTGTTCGCGCCGGGTCGGGGCGGCTTCTCGCGCTGGGAGGCCTGCGGGTCGATCCCCTCCAGGTACTCGACGGGCTTGCTGTCCTGGAGCCGATAGACTCGGACGTCGGGCGGCACGTCGCGATCGATGAACTCCAGGCCGAAGAAGGCCAGGATGGGCTCGTCGGATGCGACCTCGAACCGGAACCAATCCTGGCCGGCGTCGCGTTCGGCGTCCGTCGTCTCGTTGCCGAGGGGCAGGTAAGGCCGGTCGTCGGCCCATCCGTAGACGGTCCGGCCGAGCCGGAGCGGGTTGGCCCGCACGGGCGTGTCGTTGTCTTCGAATTCGAAATCAACCCCGTCCTCGGCCGGTTCGCCGACCTCGGCGACCCGGTAGGCGAATCGCAACGGATCGGCCACCTCTCGGGCCGGTTCCAGTTCGATCGAGCCCCGCACGCCCGCAGGCTGGCGGACGGTCCAGACGACGTCGGGGTCGCCCAGGTGCAGGGACTTGGCCAGCCTCGTCCCGCCGAACGCGACCGTCACGCGGACCGGCACCCCGGCCGGCAGGCTTCCGGGTTTTTCGAGCGAGATGACCAGGGTCAGGGTCCGCTCCCGTCCGGGGGCCGGGATCTCGACCCGAGCGGATCGGCCCGGATCGAGCGAAGCCGCACCGTCCGGCAGCCCATCGGCGGCCGTTGCCAGCATCCCGGCGGCCATCGCCGCGGCGAAGAACCCGGTCATGATCGATCCCCCCGGTCCCTTCCGACCCCGCCCCCGACGTGGACGAATCAGGATAACAAAAGGCAGGCCGAACAGCCCGAAATCCGCCATATACCCGGCCTGTTGGGTCCACCACCCAACCTTGACGCCCCCGCCCGGCCCTTTGCGACTGCTACCGGGACAAGCCGTCCTCGAGTGGCAAGGGGCCATCCATGAAGAGCTACTGGTCGGATAAGCGGGTCACGGTCACCGGGGGCGCGGGGTTCCTGGGTCAGCACCTGGTCAAGCGCCTGAAGTCCTACGGCGCCCAGGTTTACGTCCCCCGGCAGCGGGACTACAACCTGACCACCCTCGACGGCTGCATGCGGTGCTTGCTGGAGCACCCCTGCGACCGCCTCTTCCACGCCGCCGCCTACTATGGCGGGATCGGGATCAACGTCAACGAGCCGGCCAACCTCTACTATCGCAACCTGGTGATGGGGGCCAACCTGATGGAGGCCGCCCGGCTGGCGGGCGTCTCCAAGGTGATCAATATCGGCACGGCCTGCAGCTATCCGGGCTATCTCGAAGGGCACCTGAAGGAAGAAGATCTCTGGGCCGGCCCCTGCCATGCCAGCGTCGTGAACTACGGCCTGACCAAGAAGATGCTGGCCGTCCAGGGCCATGCGTACAAGAAGCAGTACGGCCTGGATTCGATCCACCTGATCCTGACGAACCTCTACGGGCCGGGCGATAGCTACAACCCCGACCGGTCGCACGTGGTCGCCGCCCTGGTGCGGAAGTGGGTCGAGGCCGACCTGGCCAAGGCCCCCAGCATCGAGGTCTGGGGCACCGGCAAGCCGGTCCGCGAGTTCATCTACGTCGAGGACTGCGCCGACGCCATCGTCCTGGCCGCCGAGAAGTACAACGACGTCACCCTGCCGCTCAACATCGGCACCGGCATCGGCACGTCGATCCGCGAGCTGGTCGAGACGATCAACGAGGTGACCGGCTACAAGGGCCGGCTCGACTGGAACACCGACAAGCCCGACGGCGCCGCCTTCAAGGTGCTCGACGTGAACCGGATGAAGGCGGCCCTCGACGGCTGGGTCCCGCCGACCAGCCTCAAGGACGGCCTCAAGAAGACGATCGGCTGGTACCGCGCCAACAAGGCGGAGGCCGACGCCAAGTGGTGAGTTAGCTCGATGCGAATCGGCCGAAGGATCGAGGCCAGAAGGAGGGCTCCCGGGCGCCAGGGCCCCGACACTCCAGGGAAGGACACCCCGCATGGACGGCAAGCATCGCCCTTGGTTCTCGAAGGATCGACGCGCCGCAGCCGGCCCCGCTCGGGCGCCGGCCGCCGCCGTTTCCAGGCCCCCCGCCGCTCGCGGGGGCGCGTCGAGCCCGCCCCGGATCCTGTTCATCAACCAGTACTACTGGCCCGACAACGCCTCGACCGCGCAGCACCTGGCCGACCTGGCCGAGTCGCTCGCGGCCCGCGGCTTCGACTGCCACGTCCTCTGCGGCAAGGGGGCCTACAAGCCCGGGAGTGCCCCCCTGCCCTCGGACGAGGTCCATCAAGGGGTGAAGATCCACCGCGCCGGCGCCACCTCGCTGGGGCGCGGCAGCACCCTGAGGCGGATGGCCGATTACCTCAGCTTCTACGCCAACGCCGCGATCCGCTGCGCCACCCTGCCGCGGTTCGACGTGGTCGTCACGCTCACGACCCCGCCGATCATCGGCCTGCTGGGCACGCTTTGGCGGCGGTTCCGGGGCGCCCGACATGTCTCCTGGAGCATGGACCTGCACCCCGACGCCAGCGTGGCGCTGGGCCGGATGTCGCCCCGCGATCCGGTCGTCCGCGGCTTGCAGTGGCTCAGCGATCTCGTCTACAAGCAGTCCGACATGGTCGTCGCGCTCGGCCCTACATGGCCGACCGCCTGGTCGCGAAG
This sequence comes from Isosphaeraceae bacterium, assembly GCA_046350035.1. Lineage (GTDB taxonomy): Bacteria > Planctomycetota > Planctomycetia > Isosphaerales > Isosphaeraceae > CALLYK01. Next base: position 6,992 of record JAXMBD010000056.1, read on the forward strand.
GGGGTCCGGCCCGGCCGGGTGACCGAGATACCGGTCTGGAGCCGCCGCGACGAGGTCTACCCGATCCCCGCGAGGGCCACCCGCTCCGGGCCGAACTCGCTGGATGGCCAGTTCGTCGCCATGTACTCGGGGAACATGGGCCTGGCCCACACCTTCGACGAGTTCCTGGAGGCGGCCCGACGGCTGCGGGACCGCCGCGACATCACCTTCCTGTTCGTCGGCGGCGGCCCCCGCCGCGAGTCGGTCAAGCGGGCGAAGGAGGAGGAGGGGCTGGCCAACATCCGGTTCCTCGACTACTTCCCCGCGAACAACTGCACGCATCGCTGTCGATCGCCGATGTGCACTTGATCTCGATGCGGTCGGAGATGACCGGCATCGTCGTGCCGGGCAAGCTCTACGCGCGATGGCGTCGGAACGCCCTCGCCCGTTCGTCGGCCCGCACCACTGCGAGACGGCCGACACGATCCGCGAGGCCGATTGCGGCCTGACGATCGCCCAGGGGGATGTCGACGGCCTCGTGAACGCCCTCGAAAACCTCGCCGAGGATGCGGACCTCCGCGAGATCCTGGGAGCCTGGGCCGGGCCCACTTCCGGACCGGCACGAGAAGGACGCTTGCTGCCAGGCCTGGTTCCACGAACTCCACGACCTGCTCGGCAACGCCCCCGGATCCCCTCGCGACCCCGCGCCGTCGCCGCCCGCACCTTCGAGCCCGCAACCGGAGCCGCTTCATGATCGCCGGATGGATCGCCGCCTTTGCGATCGGCCTCGCCTTCCAGGAACCCCAGGGCGAATCGGCCCCGAAGGGAGTGGCCTCGATCCTGGAGGCCCACGACCGGGCCCTGATCCGGGCCCTCGACGACTACGCCCGCACCAACCCGAAGGCCAACGACGTCGACCAGGCTTACCTGACGCTCTTCGACAAGGCCCTCGACCACGACTGGTTCGCCGAGACCGAGGCGATCGCCCGCCGATACCTCGCCGAACGCCCCGACGGCCCCTCGCGCCCGGTCGCGCAGCTGATCGGCCTGCTGTCCCGCGCCCAGGCCGGCAAGTTCGCCGAGGCCCTGCTCGGCTACCAGGAACTGCTCGGCGGCCTCGACCGCGACGACCAGGACGAGTTCGCCTGCAGGTGGCCGATAGCCTGGTGAAGCTGGCCATCGAATCGAACGAGTACGACACCGCCCGCAAGGCCCTCGACGCCCTCATCGGCCGTTTCCCCAGGAGCGAAATCGTCGGCCGCAAGGCCCCGACGGCCCGGGCCCGCCTCGACCTCGTCGGCCAGTCGGCCCCCGCGCCGACGCTCGCCTCCGACATCCAGGGCAAGCCGCTGAAGCTGGCCGATTACCGCGGCAAATATGTGCTGGTCGACTTCTGGGCGACCTTCTGCGCCCCCTGGGTCGGCGACCTCGCCAAACTCCAGGCGGCCCACGCCAAGTTCAAGGACCGCGGCTTCGAGATCGTCGGCGTCAGCCTCGACGAGACCCGCGAGGAAGTCGTCGATTACGCCAAGGCCCGCAAGATCGCCTGGCGGCAGGTCCACTCGGCCACGTCGGGCGACGACCTCGTCGCCGCGTTCAAGGTGGGTGCCCTCCCCTCCAGCTTCCTGATCGACCCCCAGGGCAAGGTGATCCGCCTCGACCTCCGCGGGGGCGACCTCGACGCCGTCCTGGCATCACTCTTGGATCCCGCCCGAACGACGGCCAAGCCCGCCGCCGCACCCGCCCGACGCTGACGCACTTTTGTGTGATTTTCACACGTGAATCGATTGCCCCTGGGCGGCACGGATTTCCCATCGGCGGAGCGACGAAACCCGTGTGAGGAAGCTCGAAGCCTGCCCGGGGCCGGTCCGGCGCCCGATCAACTCCGGCGAAGTGCGGCCGGAAGCCACCGGCGAACGCCCCCACACCGGCTTCGGCCGGCTCCGCCGATGGGAAACTTGTGCCACCCGATGCCCACATCCATGACAATCCCAGTGTCTTGTTTGCCCTCCCGGTAAGATCGTAGATCTACGGGCGAAAACGGCGGGCGGGCGATTGAGTGATAGGTCGTGGACGGTTTCATCGTGAATCAAAGCCGGGATGGCGGTCGGACGATGTGGTATCACGTGGCGACAGGGGTTGAATACGTCATCGAAGGCGGTGAGCCCCGCAGGCAACTGGCCGAGTTGATCGTGGCCCACCTCGAATCCCTTTCCGACCACGGTATCCGCCTCCTCCGATCGTTCATGAAGGATTGCGGCGAGTTCGACTTTCCTCGGCTCGAGGTCCTCCCGATGGCCCGAGGACGGAACCGACTTCTGCTTGCGGTACCACTTCACGGCAGATCACGACCCTCACGAATATGATTACACTTACTTTGAGGTTTACTTCTCCCATGACGATCCGCCGGGTCGCCCGTTCTCGATCTCCAAGTTTACGGTCGGGTTCCAGTAAGCGGCCGGGTGGCAGGGGTTTCCCATCAGCGAGCCGATGAAACCCGCGTGAGAAAGCCCTCCTCGAGGCCGACCAGCCAACCCACGCCGGTGCCTGATTGCCATCGCTTGAGGGCGGAAGCCGCCGGCGAACGCCCCCCACACGGGTTTCATCGGCTCCGCTGATGGGAAACCCCGTGCCCCCCGACGTGCCACCCCGCCGGCCGACTCGTCCCACTCGAAAGGCTCCCTCCAATTCCCAAGGAATTCCCTTGACTTCGCCCCACCGTCCGGTACTCTGTGATGCGTAGTAGCCAACCGGACGAGGTCGCCATGAGTTCCTGGGAAACGCAGATGCGCAAGGGCGTGGTCGAGCTGGCGGTGCTGGCGTCGATCGCGGGGGGCGAGACCTACGGGTATCGGATCGTCGAGCACTTGCGCAAGGTCGAGGGCCTGGAATTCACGGAGAGCACGGTCTATCCGGTGTTGACGCGGTTGGCGCGGGACGGCTCGCTGGCGATCCGCGAGGAATCGTCGCCGTCGGGCCCGACGCGTCGCTACTACCGCCTGACGGAGGGGGGGCAGGCACGCCTCTCGGCGATGTCGGCGAGCTGGAGGAAGGTCTCCCGGTCCCTGGATACCCTGCTGGAAGGAGCTCCGTCATGACGACGATGACCGAGGTGCGGCTGCCCGAGGCGTTGCAGGGCCTGATCGACGCCCGCCTGGACACGATCGACCGGATGCTGCTGGGCCGGCTGCCCCGTGGCGAGCGGATGGCGATCGTCGGCCAGGTCGAGGAACAGCTCCACGAGATGCTCGGCGAGCATCAGGGGGAAGACTGGTCGCGCGAGGATATCCTGGAGATCCTGGGCAGGCTCGATCCGCCCGAGGCCTATCTGCCCGAGTCGGGCGAAACCGGCATGCCTTCAACGCCGATGCCGGCCTCCCGGCCGATTGCTCGTGCGGGCACCATACCGGCGCGGCGATCGGAGGGGACGCGGCAGGCCCGCCTCGGCGGCGTGCTGGGGATCATCGCGCTGGTGCTCGCCCTGCTGGCCCCGCCCATTCTTTGGGGCTTTTGCTTGGTGATGAATAGCGAGATGCCCCTGATCGTCGGCGGCGGGATGGATGTGGTGGCGGTCATGGTGCTAGCGACCATCGGCCTGATCCAGAGCATTCGCCACCGCGCAGCGGGCGGCTGGGCGATCGCCGGATTGACCCTGAACATCGTGTCGATGGTGGCGATCCTGATGCTGGGCTTCAGCTTCGCCCTGCTCCTGGTGGGCTGAGGGCGGCCGATCCCAGGGGCCCCGGGCCCGGCGACGCCAGGGCGATCGCCGGGCGGATCGCTCGGGCGAATTCCTCCAATCCGATCCCGTCGACGGATCGCCAAAATCCGATCCGAGCCCGGCCTACGCCAGGATTTCCCGGGCATCGGGTCTTATAGAAGGGGCGACTCGGAACGATTCTATAGGGTGGGGGTGCAGGCGACTCGAACCCCGAGGGGCCTGCCGAACCCACCCATGAATTGGCACCAGGTTCGCCCCGGATGAAGCCGCGTTGCGCAGACAGAACGGAACGCCCTCGGATCGGCGAAAGCCAGGTCGGAAGTCCGATCCCGTTCGCCTCGCACTCGAGTCGATCGGCGACGACCGATGGCAATCGGCCGCACCCCCCTCCAAGCATGCCGCGGGGACATCAAGGGGGGCGATCCTGCAATCTCATTCGCCGGCGCCGAACGAACCCGAGAACGCAATGCTTACGTTGAGCCGGCCAACCAAGGAGCCGGCGCCGAACGAACCCGAGAATGGATCGCTCCGGGCCGTCGGGCAACCCGGCTCGAAGGCGCCGAACGAACCCGGGGATCGGCCGATCGGGGTGCCCCGAGAAGGCAAAGTCCCGGCGCCGAACGAACCCGAGGATTCGGCGCAAGTGCTCGTCGGATCAAGGGCAGAAGAAACGGCGGTTGGCACGACCAAGCCAACATGGGCCGACTCGCGTCGCGCAGCGTCCGCCGACTCCGTCCCGGCCGTCCCTGCGCGACGGGCCTACGCCCAGGCCGGCGTGTGCATGCCTCCCTGGATGGGCTGTTCACACCTCCTCCCGGCGCCGGACGAACCCGAGAAGTCGAAGCAACCCGGGGAGAATCGCCGATCGACGATTTCAGCGGACCTGGCGGATCGTCGCCGAGTCCCCCAGGAATTCGTCCCAGGCCCGAACTACCGATTCGGGGCCAAACCCGATGTCGTCGAGGGTGCGTATCCGGTCATCCTCGAACCGGACGATCCTCCCCCGGACAATCGGCGAAAACCCGATCTTCGGCAAGGCCAGCGCCGACAGCTTCAGTCGGAGCCGTTCGGCCTCCTCGGGCACCCGGGCGTCGGCGATCAAGACGACCGCCCATCCCCCCTGCCGGTCGGGCACCACGAAATCGGTGGACGCCCGGATGACCGTCGGCCGCGCCGAATCGGCCGGCCAGGCCAGGTCCCAGCCCACCGATCGCTCGACCCCCGGCCGGGCGAGTCCCTTCATCAAACCGGGTTCGCGGTCCATCAGAAGTCGGACCCGATTTGCAGCCCGTTCGCACAGCGATCGGGGGGCGCAGGGAGACTGCCGCTGCCCGATCCGTGCGGCCAGGTCATCGAGGCGGCTCGGATCCTTCCATCCCCTCGCGTCGGAGAGCAAGGCGCGGACCAGGCGATCGAGCCGGGCCGCGGTCGGCGGCAGCAGCGCCGACGGGTCGAGTTCCAGGAATCCGGGTCGATTTTCGGGGATCGGCCGGTCGATCGCCGGCCGCGCTTCCGCCCCTCGAATCAGGGCGACCATGGCCAATCGATCGAACGCCGCCCCCGCTTTCCCTTCGCCCGGTTCGACCCGCGGCTGGGCGTCGGCGACCACCTCGATCCGAGGGGGTTTTTCGCAGGATACCGGCTCGTGCAGGGCCCCGGTCTCCAGGCTAAACCGCTCCTCCAGCAGGCCGAGCGAGGGGGAGCCGGGCGGCTTGCCGGCCATCAGGCCGGCCGAGAGGACCAGGTGGCTTTCGGCCCGGGTCGTGGCGACGTAGAAGAGGCGGAGGGATTCCCGGTATTCCTCCTCCTTCTCGATCGCGTCGAACAGGGTCCAGCCCAGGTTCTCGCCCCCCTTGCGGTCGCTCTCGGGGTCGACGTCATTCTCGCTCGACGGCCGGACGACGATCCCGAGGTCGCGGTGGAAGGCGATGAAGTCGTGGTTGCCGGCGACGCCCCGGTTCAGGTCGGGCAGCACCACGATCGGGAATTCGAGCCCCTTGGCCTGGTGGATCGTCATGAGGCGGACGCAATCGCCGGCCTCGTCGGCGGTGGCCGCTTCCCCCTCGCGGGGCGGTTCGCGGAGGTCTTCGCGGAGCCGGGCGGCCAGGTCGCCCAGGGTGAATCCCCCCTGCTGGTCGTACTGCCGGGCCTTGCCCACCAGCTTGCGGACGTTCGCCCGCTTGCGGGGTGCCAATGGCTCGGCCATCAAGGCCGCCTCATATCCCGAATCGCCGAGCGCCTGATCGAGCAGGTCGGCCATCGGCAGGCGGTCGCGGAGTTCCCGCCACGATCGGAGCAATCGGCGGGCCCGGTCGATCTTGCGGCGGTCGGCCGCGGCCTGCTGCGGGTGGTGGCCGTCCCGCTCGAAACCGGCCACGAGCCGGCCGAGGCCGCCGTCGTCCATCGGCCGGGCCAGCCAGTAGAGGCCCTCGTCGCTGACGGAGAAGAACGGGCTCCGCAGGACCGAGGCGAGCGAGAGGCCGTCGAGCGGGTCGTCGAGCACGGCCAGGAGGTTGATCACGTCGATCACCTCCTGCTGGCCGAAGAACGCCACGCCGCCGACGACGTGGAAATCGAGGCCCGCCCGCACCAGCTCCCGCTCATAAGCGGCCGCATCGGTCAGGGTCTTGAACAGGAGGACCACGTCGCCCGGCCCGGCCATCCGGGGCCCGCCCGTCTTCCGGTCGTGGATCGGCCAGCCCCGGCCGAGCCGCTCGGCCAGCCAGCCGGCGAGCCTTCGGGCCTCCTCGTTGCGGAGCGTTTCCTGCGGCACATGCCTGGCGCCGGGATCGCCGTGGGCCCAGAAGAATGTGACGTGCGGCGCGCCGTCGTCCTCGGCCGACCCCGGACCGGGGACGAGCGGCGGGTCGTCGGGGAAGGTGCCGGCGAACAGGGCGTTCACGAAGTCGAGGAGGCCGGGCACGCTCCGGAAATTGGCCGTCAGGTCCTTGCGGCCCTCGTCCGGGAAGGCCTCCCGATAGCGGCCGAAGATCCTCGGTTCGGCGCGTCGGAATCGGTAGATCGACTGCTTCGCGTCGCCGACCAGGAACAGGGCCCCCCGATGGCGTCGGTCGCGGGCCAATCGGTCGAGGATCTCGGCCTGGATCGGGTCGGTGTCCTGGAATTCGTCGACGAGCAGGCAATCGTCGTCGGGGAAGATCAACCCCGAGATGCCTCCGGGGTTTTCGCGGAGCAGGCGACGGGTCTCGGCCAGGAGGTCGTCGAAATCGAGCCGGCCGGCCGATCGCTTCTCGGCGTCATAGGCGTCGCGGCAGGCCACCGCCAGGCGGGCGAATCGGGCCGACAGGTTGGCGGCGCCCAGGGCCGCATCGAGCCGGAAATTCAGGCGATCCTTGATCTTTTGGGAGCCTTCACGAATCGATTTCATCGCCCCCTTGATCTGCTCGTAGGCTTCCGCGGAGGGCCATTCGATCGGCTTCGTCACCCCCTGGACGCGGGCCAGTTGGCCCAGCTCTTCCAGGGGGATGGCCGGGTCGGGATGGTCGGCCAGGTTGGCGAGGATCTCCAGCACCGAGCCGATTCGAGCCCTCGTCTTGTCGGAGGAACACGGATAGGCGACGAGCACCCGGGCGGATTCCTGGCAACCGGCGACGAAACCCCGCATGAGCCGGGCGCAGCCCTCGTCCTGCCACCGGGCTTCCCAGAGGTCGAGGATCTCCTCCGGCGTCCGGGTGGCCCAGGGGCGGATCTCGTCGGCGTCGTACCGGACGATCAGGCGGGAGAGCGCGGATCGGATCCGATCCAGGCCGTACTCGACCGCCAGGGCGGCCAGGTCCTCGGACTCGGCCGAGTCGTCGGTTCGGGAGAGCCATGCTCGGATGGCGGCGTCGAGGGCCCGGTCGCGGAAGGAGAGGGCGATCGGCTCGTCGAGAACGGCGAACTCGGGCTCGACGCCGGCCTCGATCGGATATCGGGAAAGGAGCCGCTGGCAGAACGAGTGGAACGTACCGATCGGGGCCGCCTCCAGGCCGCGGAACAGGGCCCGGTCGGGGTCGTCGGCGTCGAGCAGCCGGCAGGCCTCGCGGACCCGGCCCCGCAACTCGCGGGCGGCCTTCTCGGTGAAGGTGAGCGCGACGACGCCGGCCGGTCCGCGTTCGTGGGTCGAGGCGACGCGGAGGTAGCGCTCGGTGAGCACGGTTGTCTTGCCGCAACCCGCACCCGAGTTGAGCGAGACGCTCGCGTAGCTCACTTCCAGGACTTTCGATTGTTCGTCGGTGAGCCGCTTCATGATTCAGGGCCCCGAGTCCGGCGGGGCCGGCGCCTCGGCCCAGGCCTTGCGGGCGAGCCGGACCTGGCCGATCCGGCAGCAGGAGCGGTAGTCGCAGGTCTTCTGGCAATCGGCCTGGCGGGGGGACACCGGCACGTCGCCCGACCGCAGCCGACCGACCATCTCCACCACGTACCGCTCGACCGAGGGCCGGAACTCCTCCCAGCGATCGACGGGCGAGACCCGGCCGTCCTTGAGCTTGCCCATCTCGACCGCCGCCGAGAAGCCCGACCTCGACAGCGACCAGTAGCCGGCATCGAGAGGCGCGGCCGGACGCCCCTCGAACGCCAGCCGCTGGGCGGCCATCGCGTACAGGGGCAGTTGCAACGCCAGCCCCCGCTCGACGTCGGACTTGCTCGGCCCGGCGCCCGACTTGTAGTCGATCACCCGGAAGAAGCGGCCTTCGGGCAAATCCAGGATGTCGATCCGATCGATGACCCCCTGGAAGAGCACGGCCTCGTCCCCCTCGCCGATGCGGAGGGCCTCGGTGGTGCCGGCACGCTGGCCGGGCTCCTTGCCGAAGGTGAACTCGCAGAGCGAGGGCCGGGCGGAACCGCCGGAGCCTTGCCAGTACCGGTCGAACTGGCGGGCATAGCGGCGCCCCTCCCGCTGCAACCGGGCCTCCTCGATCCGTCCCAGGCCCCTCGCCGGGCCGCCGACCTCGCGGGCATCTTCCCGGATGGCCCTGTCGATGAACTCGGGCAGGCGCCGCCGGACTTCCCCCGAGACGTCGGCGACGCCCTCGTCGCGGAGCACCTGGTGGAGTTCCTCCAGGACCGAATGGATCCGCCGCCCCCGCGCGGCGGCGTCGCTGTCGAGCTCGTCGTTGGGGTCGATCGGGTCCAGCCGCAAGGCGTATCGGAGGAAGAACTGGAAGGGGCAGGCGGCGAGGGTCTCGATCTGGCTGGCGCTGAAGGTCGGCTTGCCCGGGGCGAAGTCGTCGGACAGGGCGACGGCCACCGGGTCGCCCAGGCGGCCGTCGTGGATGCCGAAGGTCGGCTCGGACCATCGGGCGTGGGCCATCTCGATGGCATCGGCGATGCCCAGGAGTGCGGGCCGATGGGAGGGGTCGCCGCCGATCCGGGCGAGTTCCTCGGGTTCGCGCCGGAGGCTCGCCAGGGCGACGGCCCGCACGCGGGCCTCGGCCGGGTGGTCGCTGCGATCGCCCAGGATGGCCGGGTCGGCATGGCTTGGGCCGATCGTGGCGGCCTGCCAGGCGGCCTCGCCGAAGAGGCGGCGGGACTCGTCCAGGAAGCCGGCGGGCAGGATCTCCTGACCCTTGGCGTCGCTCGACGGGCAGGCGAGCACCAATCGCTCCGAGGGAAGGCCGAGCGCTTCCAGGTATCGGGCCATCTCGCGGGCATAAGCGGCGTCGGGCTCGGGATCGAGGGTGACGACGGCCCGGTCGGGGAAGCACCCCTCGACCAGGTCGGCCAGGATCACGCACCTCGGCTTCAGCCCGATCACCTCTTCGACGGCCTGGATCGGCACGGCCGAGGGGGGCTCGGTCGCCACGGGCGCGTCGAGGTCCCTCGCCAGGGCCTGGATTTCCTGGGTGAACTGGATCCAGGACCGGATCCGATCGCCCCCGCCGAGCCGCTCGAGGGCATCGCCGTGGTCCTCGATCGCCCCGAACAGGAGGTCGACCGCCGGCCGATCGCGGTCGATGCCGAGGCGGTCGGCGATCCGGCCAAGTCGGGCGGCCTGCTCGTCCCACCGCCCGGCGCGGGCCTCGGCGTTCAGGAGGTCGGCCAGGCCCCGGACGATCGGCCAGGCGGCCCGGGCCCTCGCGATGCGGACCCGTCGACGGGCGTCCTCGGGATCGGTCGGGTCGGGATCGTCGTGGGCCTGACGATGGAGCGCCTCCAGGATCCGGTCCCGGTCGCGGAAGATGCGGAGGTCCCGGACGGCCGACGCCGCCTTGGCCATGCGGAGCGGGTCGTCGGCGTCGCCCCGGCCGGCCCGAGGGCGGATCTGCCCGTTCCTCAGGAGCCGGACCAGCCGGACGGCGTCCCAGTCCTCGGCGGGGATGGCCATCGCCAGCAGCAAGGCGGCCACGCCGGGGTCGGCGGCCAGCTTCGAGGGCTTCGGCGGCGACGCGGCGATGCCCCACGAGGCGAGCGTCCTGGCGATCTCCCGGCTCGCTTCGTTGTGGCGGGATACCACGATGGCCAGTTCCTCGGGCCGGAATCCCTCGTCGATCCATTGACGGACCTGGCCGGCAATCCGGCGGGCCATCGGCTCGCCCTCCGGGGCCGAGAGCACGGTCAATCCATCGGTCCGGTCGATCGGCCGGGCGGTTCCCGGCCGGAAGAGGCCCCGGCCCAACCCCTTCAGGCCGGCCGGTCGGCTCGCGGGCCGTACGGCGGCCGGCTCGAAGTCCCAGCCCAGGAGGGCGGTGATCCGTTCCTCGGCGGTCGGGTAGAGTTCGGGGCGATCCTCGTCGTACCGGAGCAGGACGTCGACCGAATCGACCCGGCGGCCGATCACCTGGATCAGCGAAGCGGCCGCCGGCTGGTCGTCGGGCGGCTCGGCGAGTACGACCCAGGCCAAATCCTGGAGCCAGGACGGCGGGTTTGTCGCCAGCCTTCGGGCCGCGAGCAAGGCGGCTCCCTCGGCATCCTGGGCGTCGATCGCCCGCAGGGCGGCCCGGTAATCCAGGAAGAGCCGCCATTCCGCCAGGGCGATCGGGCTGGTTTCCAGGCCGCCAGGCGGGGAGGTCTCGTCACGCCCCTGGCGGGTCCAGGCGGCGATCTTGGCGGCCATCCGGCGTCGGAAGCCGGCCGACGCGGCTACCGTGCCGATGGCCGTCAGCCGGCCTTCCGTCCGGGCTTCGTCGATCCGATCGACCAGCAACGCCCTCGCGGCCGACTCCGAAAGCCTCGACGGCCCGTTCGCAGGGTACGTGTCGTCGAGCAGGTCTTCCCAGCACCAGGCCCGATGCGGCAGGGGGTCGATCCCGCGGAGGATGATCTCACGGCGAACCCGGTTGCGGGCCCGAGGGTTGGGTGCCATCCACAACCCGGGTCCGGATCTCGTCAAGGGGGCCAGGTTCGGCAGGAGCATCCCCGCCAGGTCCACCCCGACCCCCCCCGGCCAGAACCTCCGAGCCATCGGGATCCCTCGCTGGGGGCGCCGTCCCGGCCGTCGCCAGGACCGCGATGGCGAGGGCCACTAGATATACAGAAAAATACCACAGGCGGCCCGCCCGCACAACCCGGACCAGCCAGGAGATCGCCAGGAAGCCGACCAGGCCGGCCAGGATCGTCGCCGACACGATCTGGGCCACGCGGTCGCCGGTCAGGGTGCTCGGATCGAGCTTGCGGATCTCGAAAACGCTGGCGCCCAGGATCGCGGGGACGGCGATGAGCAGGCTGAAGCCGACCGCCCAGGGGCGGGAGAAGCCCAGGCCGAGCGCCGCGGCGATCGTCAGGCCGCTCCGGCTGACCCCGGGCAAGGGGGCGAATGCCTGCGCCAGGCCGACCAGCAGGGCATCGAGCCAGGTCGTCCGATCGGGGCCCTTGTCGCCCCCCTTCTGGAGCAGCGTCAGCAGCAGGACGCCGGCCGTGATCAGGAAGCCGACGCCGGTCGCCGTCGGGCTCTGGAACGCCCGGTCGATCCACTTCTTGAGGAACAGGGCATCGGGAACCAGCGGCAGGGTGGCGACGAACGCCAGGAGGCCGACGTGAACCAGGTCCGGCCGCTGATAGCCGCTCGCTACCCCTTCCGCGCCTTGCAAGCCCCGCAGGGCCTCGGCGATCGACTTTCGATAGGCGACGAGGATGGCCGTCAAGGTGCCCAGGTGGAGCATCACGTCGAAGAAGACGTCTTCCTGGGCCGGCCGCGAGTAGCCCCGGAGCCTGGCGAAGATCTGCTGCGTGACGGCGAGGTGGCCGTCGCTCGAGACGGGGAGGAACTCCGTGACGCCTTGAACGACGCCCGCGACCAACGATTCCAGCCAGTCCATCGACGATTCCCGTGGGGTTCAGGCCAGGTCGAGCCGGAGCCGCGAACGGGCCGAGAGGACGTAGGCGATGCCGCTGTAGAGGGTCAGGCCGATGGCCGACCAGACGATCATGTCCCGCGCGATCGTCATCCAGCCGGGGGTCGGCGTGCTGGCCAGGGTCAGCAGGCTCGCGACGATCGCCGAGCATTGCAGGACCGTCTTCAGCTTGCCCGACCACTTCGCCCCGAACGCCTCGCCCTGGCCTTCCAGCAGGCTGCGGAGCCACTGGATCAGCAGTTCCCGGGCGATGATGACGGCCGCCATCCAGGGGGCGAGGCCCGAGTTGGGGATTGCCACCAGGTACACCAGCACGCCGGCGATCAGCACCTTGTCGACCAGCGGGTCGAGCTGCCGGCCGAACGCGGTCGCCTGGTTGAGCAGGCGGGCGAAGTAGCCGTCGAGCGCGTCGGTGATCGACGCCAGGAGGAACAGGACGAGCGCCAGGACGTACCGATCGTAGGTCAGGGCCGCCAGCATCAGGACGCCCATGCCCAGGCGGCTGATCGTCAACGTGTTGGGCACGTTCCAGAGGCGGGGCCGTTTCGAAGGCTCGTCCAAGGTCGGAGTCCTGAACCGGGCGGGGGATCAGTCGAGGATGGTGAACGGCGACGACGGCCGCTTCTTGGGCCTGGGCCTTCCCTTCCGACGCTTCGGCGAGGCCGCCCCGACCGGCCGGGCAACCAGGTCGTAACCGACCGCATCGACGATTTCGGCGGGCACCAGGTCGCCCGTTGCCAGCGTCGTCCCCTTCAAGAATACGACGCCGTCGACGTCCGGGGCATCGGCGAACGTCCGCCCGGTCCAGATTCCGGGCCCTTCCGACGAGGGCCCGTCGATCAGGACGTCCAGCGTCCGGCCCACGAGCGAGCGGTTGAACTCGAAGGCGATTGGCTGCTGAGCCGCCATGATGCGGTCCTGGCGCTCCTTCTTGATCCCGTCGGGCAGGTGATTGGGCAGCTTCGCCGCGGGGGTGTCGGGCTCGAACGAGTAGGGGAAGGCCCCCAGCCGCTCAAACTTCGCCTCCTCGACGAAGTGGAGCAACGCCTCGAACTCGGCCTCGGTCTCGCCGGGGAAGCCGACGATGAAGGTGGTCCGCATCACCAGGCCCGGGATCGCCCCGCGGAGCCTCGCCAGGATCGCCTCCGTCTCGGCCCGGGTATGCCGGCGGTTCATCCGCTTGAGCATGCCGTCGTCGATGTGCTGGAGCGGCATGTCGAGGTAAGGGATCACCTTCTTGCTGCCGGCCAGGGCCTCCAGCAGGTCGTCGTTGACGTGCTGGGGGTAGTTGTACAGCACCCGAATCCAGTCGATCCCCTCGACCCCGTCCAGCTCGCGGATCAGGTCGGCCAGGCGGGGCCGGCCGTAGAGGTCGATCCCGTAATAGGTCATGTCCTGGGCGACCAGGTTCAACTCGCGAACGCCGTCGGCGGCCAGTTCGTTGGCTTCCTCGACGACCGCCTCGATCGGCTTGGTGACGTGCTTGCCCCGCATGTAGGGGATCGCGCAGAACGTGCAAAGCCGGTCGCAACCCTCGGAGACCTTCAGGTACGCGAGGTGCCGGGGGGTCACGCGCAAGCGGGCCCGGTCGTCCTGGGCCCGCACCGCGGCCGGGCGGAAGAGGGAGCGCTGCTCCTGGAGGCCGCTCATCAGGCGATCGGCGACGTCGGTGATCTCCTCGCGGCCGAAGACGCCGACGATCTGGTCGACGTCGGGCACCTCTTCGAGGAGCATCTCCCGCTGTCGTTCGGCCAGGCAGCCGGCGACGATCACCCCCTTGATCTGGCCGGCCTTCTTCCGTTCCAGCAACTCCCGGATCACGCCCAGCGACTCCTCGCGGGCGGAATCGATGAAGCCGCAGGTGTTGACGATGACGAAGTCGGACGGGCGCGAATCGGGCACGAGGGAGTAGCCGTCCTGCGCCAGCAGGCCGAGCATCCGCTCGGAATCGACCAGGTTCTTGGGGCAACCCAGGGAAATGAAGGAGTAGGTCCCCTTCTCCTCCCGCTGGCCGTCCTTCGGATGGGGGCTCATGAAAGGTCCGGAACTTCCCGATTGAGGATGGAGGGATGGTAGGTGGAGGGTCGGGACGCAGCCACTGGGCGGGGCCATCCCGAAGCCACGAATTATCCCAGGCTAGCGGCCGCCAGGTCAAGGACGGCCGACGGCTGGGCTAGGCGGGATCGGCCGGTTTGCTACGATCGCCCGACCTTTCCGGGAACGTGGGGGCTGTCGCCTTGAATCGCGAGAAAATCCGCCGCGTGGTGCGATGGGGCCTGGCGATCGGCCTGCTGGGGCTCGCCGCCGAGCAAACCTGGCGGCATGGCCACGATTACGTCTTCCCCGAGAAGTTCCGCACCGTTGAGCCGGGCAAGCTGTATCGGGGCGCCTGGCAGAAGCCGTTCCCGATGCGGAACCTCTTGCGGGATTACAAGATCAAGACGGTCGTCGCCCTCGCGCACATGCCCGACGAACCCCTACCCCGCCGGGAGAAGGAGCTGGTCGAGTCGATGGGGATCCGCTGGATTCACATCCCGATCTACTACGATAGCCGCGAGCCGCTCACCTCGCCCGACGTCGGCGATCGCCTCGAAAAGGCGGCCGCCATCCTGGCCGACCCGGCCAACCAGCCCGTCTATTTTCACTGCCACCACGGCGTGAACCGGACGTCGATGACGCAGATCGCCTACCGGACGATCTACTGCCGGTGGCCGCTGGAACGGGCCAAGGAAGAAATCCAGCGGACAACCGGCTGGAAGGCCTCGGTCGTCGGCACCGGCGAGGAGTTCATGGACCAGTTCTACCGGACGCGCGTCCTCCCCGGTCGGCAGGTCGCGGCGGCCGAATCGGCCGCCACATCCCGCTAACAGACGCCGATCGCGACCCGAGTTGACTTATTCGGCCGGATTTTCTAGAGTCTCAAGGGTAGCCCGGCACCCGCCGGCCGCCGACCGTTCGTAGCCGCCGCCATAGCTCAGTCGGTAGAGCGACGCTTTCGTAAAGCGTAGGTCCTCGGTTCGAGTCCGAGTGGCGGCTTTTCGGCCGAAATAACTTCCGCCTCCGGAAAAACCGGCGCATCTGGCGCCGGTTTTTTGGACGGGGTGATCGGCCCGATTTGGGCCATGCGCGCGGCCATCGGGGTTCAGAAGTCGTCGCCATCGACCCGGAAGATGGCGTGGCAGTCGGTGCAACTCTTGACCAGCGGGGCGTGGGCCTTCTTGGCCTCGGCCTGGCCATTTTCGGCCTTCAGGACGCCGAGGAACTCCTCGGATGCCTTGATCCAGGCGTCGGTGGCGTCGGTCCATTCCTTCTGCGTCTTCTTCTGGGTCTTGGCCGGCTCGGTGAAGTCGCGGGCCTCCTTGGCCCACTTGATCTGGGCCTCGGTCTCCTCGATCAGCTTCTTGGGGTCGGCCTTCTTGTAGGCGACCGGTGTCTTGACGGCGTTGCGGACCGTGTTGTGGCTCTTGTTGACCTTCTCCATCAGCTTGGCGAGCGGGCTGTCGTCGCCCTTCTCGGCGGTCCAGGCGTTGGCGCTGGAGATGGCCAGGGACGCCCCGATTACGGTGGCGACCAGGAACATCCATTTGCTCTTCATCGCGTCATTTCTCCGTCGCGGATCGGGATTGGCACGGGTGGGTCGGCGGGAGGGGGCGGGCCGGGTCGGCTTCGGTTCGGCCGGGATTCCCGTTCCCCCAAAAGGGTAGGCCAATTGCGTTTCAGGATACGGGCCGGCCTGCCCGCGATCAAGCGACCCGGCCGGGCGGCCTTCGATCGTGTACAATCGGGCGTGGGGCCGTCGCGCCGGGGCCCCTGGTGCTCGAATTCCGGCACGCCCCTTCCTGGTACGGGCCCCGACGATGTCCGGCGAGCCGGTCGACTACAAATCCGCGGGGGTGGACCTCGACACTTACGAGGCCACGATGGCGGCGCTCCCGCCCATGCTTCGCAGGACCTATACGCCCCGAGTGCTCGACTGGCCCGGCGGCTTTGCCGGGCTGTTCCGGCTCGACGACAACGTCCGGCTCCTCACCCGCAAGTACCGCGACCCCGTCCTCGTCGCCTCGACCGACGGCGTCGGCACCAAGCTGAAACTGGCGTTCGCCACCGGCCGGCACCGGACCGTCGGCATCGACCTGGTAGCGATGTCGGTCAACGACTGCCTCTGCGCCGGCGCCGAGCCGCTCTTCTTCCTCGATTATGTGGCCCTGCCCAAGGACGATACGTCGCTGACCCGCGACATCGTTCAGGGGATCAGCGACGGCTGCGTCGAGGCCGAATGCGCCCTGCTCGGCGGCGAGACGGCCATCCTGCCCGAGATGTACCATGCCGGCGAGTACGATCTGGCGGGCTTCTGCGTCGGCGTGGTCGAACGCAAGCAGATCCTCAACGGCCAGGAGATCCGCGAAGGGGATCGCGTCATCGGCCTGGCGTCGTCGGGCCTGCATTCCAACGGCTATAGCCTGGCCCGGAAGATCGCGTTCGAGCGGGCCGGATTGCAGCCCGGCGACACGGTCCCCGAATGGGGGAGGACCGTCGCCGACGAGTTCCTGGAGCCGACCCGGATTTACGTCCGGGCCTTGAAATCGGTCTACCGTCAATATCGGGTCAAGCGGATCGTCCACGGGATCGCGCACATCACCGGCGGCGGCCTGATCGACAACCCGCCCCGAATCCTGCCCGAGGGCCTGGCGATCCGGCTGCAACGGACCTGGGACGTGCCGCCCGTCTTCACCTGGCTCCAGCGGCAGGGCGGCGTGCCCGACGCCGAGATGTTCCGCGTGTTCAACATGGGCATCGGCATGGTCCTGATCGTCGCCGAGTATCATGCCGAGGCGATCGCAAGGTACATCCGCCGCGACGCCGGCGTGCCCGCCTGGGTGATCGGCGAGGTCGTCGAGGGCGATCGAACCGTTTCCTTCGACGAAGACCGGCCCTAATCGCGAACGTAGCAGGCCGCGCCGGGGAGGGAAGGGTCGGGGTCTTCCTTGCGGAATTCGGGCAAGGCGCGCCGCATGAAGTAGCCGGCATAGGTCCGGCCCATCGGATAAACCAGGCGCCTTGCGCCCGCCGGGATTCCCGAGCGCAGGTGATCCGGGTCGAGCGGGATGCCCGCCAGATCCCGGTCGAACACGCCATATTCCTGGTGGAATGGCCGACGGTCGATCGCCAGGTGTTCCAAAGGATGGCAAGGGAAGTAGTTCAAGCCGGGGTTGCCCTGCAGGGCCCGCGAGACCTGACGGGACTCGTCCCGCCAGTCGCGACCTGGCCGCGCCAACGATTCGGGTAATCCTTCGGAACGACCCCAGGCCAGGATCGAGGCGCCCGCCAGCAGAAGCCAGCCCAGGAACGGTCTTCCTTGGATCGCGCCGCCGACCACCAGCAGGGCGGCGATCGCGCCGGGATAGAGTGCATGGGCCAGCGAGTTGACGTCCCCGCCTACCTTCAAGAATCCGGCCGAGGCGATCGGCAGCGCCAACATCGAGGCGATTGCGAACCCGCTCCAGGTCGTCCGGAGGATCGGGATCCGTCGATCCCGAAGCCACCATCCCGCAAGCAGGACGACGAGGATCCAGGCATCGGCGCGGAAAGCCGCCCCCAGCGCCACGGCCATCGGCCGCCCGCCTGTCGTGTGCCAGGGGTGCCGCGACGGGATGGTGACCAGATTCAGGACGATCTCTCGCCATCCGAAAATCAGGAGCAAGCCGACCGAAACCGCCAGCGGGATCAGGGCGAGTCGGGCCGCCGCCTTGCCGCCCTGGATCATCCAGGCCCGGACGCCGACGAGGGCCACGATCGGCCAGGCCAGTTGCTTCGACCAGGCCGCCAAGGTCGCCAGGAACATCGCCAGGGCCAGGCGACGGCCTGGCTTCCCCCCTTCGGGCAGGCCCAGGGAACCGAGGGCGACCGCCCCCAGGCCGATCGCCGGGTTATCGGCGAGGATGGCGGTCGAAGCATAGCGCAAGGCGGGTGAATGATCGGTCAGGATCGCGAAGCTGCCGAACAGGATCACGGCCGTCGTCATGGGCATCCGGCCCCGGCGGGCCTCGCGCCCCAGGAGCCAGGCGACCGGCCCGAAGTAGCCGACCCAGCTCAGGAAACGGCCGGCCAGGATCATCGCCCACGGCTCGCCCGCGAGGGTCGCCGGTAGATAGAAGAGGGCCGCGATCGGCCCGTAAATCCAGCCCAGGACCGCGCCCCGATCGGCCGGCGGGTAGATCGACCAGCCCAGCCGGAGCGCCATCGAGGGGGCCAGCCGGACGCCATCCCAGGGGGCCATCGCCGGCTCGATGTCCAGGGCGACCCACCCGATCAGGGCAACGATCATCAGGAGGAGGGGGCCCAGGAAGGCGCCCAGGGCCGGCAACCAGCCGGCGTTACGACGGGCGATTAGCAGGCCGAGCCCGACAATCCCGCCGATCCCCAGGAGTAGCGACGACGGTTCGGGCATGCAGCGGGCCGTCCTCGGGGGCGGGGATCGATCTCCGCACCAGCTTACTCGGCCCTCTCCGCCAGGCTCCAGGAGGCGGGCCCCCGGCGGAGCAGGATCCCGGCGCCGTCGCGGGCCAGTTCGGTCCAGCCGTCCCGCGCCAATCGGTCGGCCAGCGGCGTCCCGATTCGGAGCCAGGCCAGGTCGAAATGCTCCTTACCGTCGAGCCGGTCCCAGGCCGGCCCGCCTTGCAAGCTGGCCATGTATTCGAGGACCGCCTCGCGGCCGAACAGCTCGAAGCGGTCGTCGATGAACGCGGGCCTACGGGGTTCGCTCCGGGCCTCGATCAAGCCGCCCCACTCGAGGTCATGGAACAGCCGGGCGTCCCTGGGCTGACGATCGAGAACCTGCAGGGTGTCCATGGGCCATCTCGACCGATCGTAGGAGCCGAACGGGACCCCCAGGTAGGCCGCGAGCAGCAGGATGGCCGTGATCCAGGCCGGCGCGATCGTCCGGCTTCGGACCAGCCAGGGGGGGATCGGCTCGGGGGTCAGGAGGCCATCGATTAGGTTGGCCAGGGCGGGCGCCGCCGCGATGGCGAAAATCGGGGCGTTGCGGATCGTGGCCATCCCCTGATGGAACCAGATCAGGACCAGGACCAGATCGAACCGGCCCACCCGCCGGCCGGTCAGGCTGGGCAGGGCGATGAGGGCCAGGACCAGCCCTTCCAGCAGGCGGGTGTCCGGGTCGGCGAACGAGGCGGGTTGGTGTTCGACCACCAGGTCGGTGATGCGGCTCGTCAGGGTCACCCGGGCGAAGTGGCGGTAGAGTTCGAATCCATAAGGCCCGGCGAGGGGCGTCAGCAAGCAAAGCGAGCCGATCGCGACGAAGGCCCCGACGCGTCGGGCCCGATCCCGGTCCCAGGGGCCCGAAACCGCCTCTCCCAGGGTCGACGCGGCGATGATCAGCGGCCCGATCAGGAAGGCGCCATGGATCGCCGACCAGGCCCAGACCACTCCCGGCAGGGCGATCAGGGGCCATCGCCCTTTCCCTTGGTGGAATCGTCGGCAGGCCCGGAACGTGTACAGTGCCCCGGCGATCGTCAGCAAATGGGGCCGGGCCAGGAAGTGGCAGGCCCCCACACCCGCCGCGACGCAGGTGGCCAGCCCGGCGGCCCAGGGGCTAGCCCCCTCCTCGATCAACCAGCAGGACAGGGAGCGATAGATCCAGGCCAGGATGAGGGCCGAGGCCAGCACCAGGCCCGGCCATCCCAGGAGGGCGACGATCCGGGCCATGCCGATGTCGGCCAGCCAGGCCATGTCAATCCAGGGATCGCCGGCCCGGGTGAAGGTGAACGTATCGACCCGGGGCAACGAGCCGGTTTCCAGGATCTGCCGGCCCAGTTGGACGTGCCAGAACGTGCCCGGGTCGTTCAGCAGGGCCCGACGGCCGCCGAGCAGGGCGAGCGTGAGCACGATCCCAAAAATCAGGTCAGGGATTCCTGGCCGGTATTTCTCGTCGCCCATAACGAGTCGCCTCCCCATGCCGGAGGAACTCTAGGGCGGGTTCCAGGATTTGCACGCGGGAGAGGGGATTCGGGTCAGGACCTCCCTCCGGGGCGGATGGGGTTCCCCCATGTTATCTCTCTGCCCGGCCTCCCCCCATTGCTGTTCGACCCTGGCTGTGAGTTAAAGCCGATCGTACTTCTCTTGGAGATGGGGGCGTGGCGGAGGAGTCCTCAACCAGGTCGAGGGCAGCAGGAACTATCCGGCTCATTCGGGACTACTGGTGGGCGGCCCGTGCAATACCGAAGGTTGCCTCCTCGATCCTTTCGCCGGTGCACCCGCCCCATATCTCGCACCAGCATTTTTCAACCGGGAGATTTCGATGAGGATTGCTTGCCGTGCCGCATTCGGATTCGGTGCCCTGGTGGTCGCACTCTCGGCGGGGACGGTCGAGGCCGACGTCATCCTTCTGGACCAGAACTTCGAGAGCCCGAACGGGTTCGTGAACGATGGCGGGGACATTAACATCAACCGAACCGTCAATCAGCTCTACGCCAACCAGCCGGCCGGATTCACTTTCGCCCAGGCTTTCACGGTGGAAACCCTGCACATCACCGGGAACCAGGCGTTCGGGACCGGCTACTCGGACCCCCAGCACATCGGCGGGAACTACTGCCTCGGCATGCTCTCGACCGTCCAGGATGACCTCCTCGGGCTATCGTTCAACATGCAAGGTCAGGCCTACCTGAACTTCCGACTGGACATCTCAAGCATCGACCTGGACCGGTTCGGCGGGCCGTTCAACCCGGCCGGCAGCGTCCCGGTGTTCGAGATCACGCTGTTCGACAACCCGAGCGGGGCGACGGGGTTGTCGGGGAACGGGCGCATCCTGGACGTCGTGCGGATCACGGGCGTGGCCTCCTCGGCCCGCAACGTGTTCAACTGGGCGGAGCGCACCGTTGCCCTCAACGGGACCGGATCCACGAACGGAAATGTCACCATCCGGATCGACGAGTTGAACACCCTCGGCAGCGGCTACGCGGCGCTGGACAATTTCCTGATCGTGGCCTCGAACACGGCCTACGCCGTGCCGGAGCCGAGCACGCTGACCCTCCATGCCCTGGGGGCGGGCCTGCTGGTGGCAAGCCGCTGGCGGGGACGCCGCCTTTTGCCGCGGCGGGATCGCGGGAAGAGCGCCTGATCTCGGGTGCGTTCATCTTCCCGGGTCCCGGGGGACGAAGCGCCGGTGTCGACCGCGCCAGCCCCCCTCCTCGCCCTTGTTCCGGTCGATCGTCGGCGATCGACTCGCCGAAGACCCGCGTTGAGGGCG
The DNA here is from genome assembly GCA_046350035.1 of Isosphaeraceae bacterium. Taxonomy (GTDB): domain Bacteria; phylum Planctomycetota; class Planctomycetia; order Isosphaerales; family Isosphaeraceae; genus CALLYK01. The sequence continues at coordinate 28,245 of JAXMBD010000056.1, forward strand.
TCGAGTCCATGGCGCGGCCTGTCGGTCTCCTTGTCCCTCAACGAAGGGCCGCGAGAAGGGGTCGCGGGAGCGCTGCGGTTCATCAAGGCAAGCCGCATCGGTCGAGCAACCGTGCGAGCGACAGGGCGTCCTGGAACGAGGGCGCCAGCGATTGCTGGCCCCGGACCAGGCGGTAGAAGTGGTCGTTGAGCGTCTCGCCGACGCTCGGCTCCAGGGGGAGCCGTTCTTCGTGAGTCCCCTGGGCGTCGGTCCACTGAATCCGGTCGGGCATCTCCAGCCAGGCGGCACCCCGTTCGGCGAAGACCTGGAAGCCCGGCTGGGGGAGGAACCGGCTCGCCTCGCCCCAGGAACCCGCCTGATATCGATAGTAGTCCATCTGGGCGATGCCGCCGTCCGGGAAGTGGGCGGTAAACGTCTCGAAATCGGCCCCGGAACGGTCAGCGACGGGGTAGGCCAGGGCCGAGTCGGCCTGGATCGACGCGGGGTCGTCCTGGAACAGGAACCGGCACCAGTCCAGCAGGTAGCTGCCGGGATCGATCCGCAAGGGCAAAGGAGTCAACTGGTTGGCCGGGCCGGGCGGCGCGTAGCGATCGTAGCCGAACAGGCGGTTCTGCCCCAGGACGATCCGGGGCCGGCCGAGCTGGGTGGCCAGCAATTCCCGCAAGCGGAGGCTGGCCGGGTAGAACCGACGAGCCAGTTCGATCATGAACGGCACGCCCGATGCCCGGACGATCGGTTCCAGTCGCTTCAGCTCGGCATATTCCCCCGCGACCGGCAAGGCGCAATAGATAGGCTTGCCGGCGCGGCAGATGGCCTCGATCGGATGGAGGCCGAACCACTGGGGGCCGAGCAGGTAGACGGCGTCGACGTCGGGCCGGTCGATCAGGGTATGAAGGCCCTCGGCGGCGTGGCAACCGAGCGAGCGGGCCTCGATCAGGGCCCGGCGGAGCACCTGGTCATAGACGGCGGTGACCTGGAACCGATCGTGGAGCTTGGCCAGGGCCGGTTTGTGGCGGGCCTCCCAGAGCCTTCCCAGGCCGATTACGCCGACACGCAGCCGTGCTTGTCGATTCGCCGCCAAGTTCCCGTCCTGCAACGGATAACGCCCCGGGGCCTCCCGACGCCCGCGGGACCGCGCCCGTGGGAGCTTACCACTTCCCCCGCCCGGACGGCCATATCGATCGGTCAGGCCAGTTCCCGGAGGCGACGGACCAGCTCCAGGGCGGCCTCGGCCGTCATCGCCTGGACGTCGAAATCCCGGAGTTCCGCCAAAATCGGGTCGGGCAAGCTCGCGAACAGGCTGCCTTGCAGCGATCGACCGCTCCGCACTTTGCGGATCGGCGACGCGGCGGGCGCCTCCGGGACGTGCTGCTTCTCCAGGAAACCCAGGATCTCCCGGGCCCGATCGAGCACCGGTGCGGGCACCCCCGCGAGCCGGGCGACGTGGATCCCATAGCTCTGATCGGCCCCGCCGGGCACGATCCGGTGAAGGAAGACGATCTCGCCGCCTTCCTCCCGCACCGCGACGTTGGCGTTCCGCAGCCGGGGCTTGGTCTTCTCCAGCTCCACCAGCTCGTGATAGTGTGTGGCGAACAGGGTCCGGCAGCCGACCACGTCGTGCAGGTGCTCGGTGATCGCCCAGGCGAGCGAGACGCCGTCGAACGTGCTGGTCCCCCGGCCGATCTCGTCCAGGATCACCAGGCTGCTGGGCGTCGCGTTGTTGAGGATGTTGGCCGTCTCGGTCATCTCGACCATGAACGTGCTCATCCCGCGGCCCAGCTCGTCGGTCGCACCGACCCGCGCGAACAACCGATCGATCTGGCCGAGCCGGGCCCTCCTCGCCGGCACGAAGCTGCCGATCTGGGCGAGGATCGCAATCAGGGCGACCTGGCGGATATAGGTGCTCTTGCCGGCCATGTTGGGGCCGGTCAGCAAGAGGATCGAGCCCGAATCGGGGCCGAGCCGGGTATCGTTGGGGACGAACTCGCCGTGGGGCAAGAGGGCGTCCAGCACGGGATGCCGGCCGGCTTCGATCTCGATCGCCGGCTCGCCGACCATCTCGGGCCGGATGTAGCCCTGGCGCGCGGCCAGTTCGGCGAGGGCGGCCAGGGTGTCGAGTTCGGCCAGGATGCCGCCGGCCTGGATCAGCCTCGGCGCCTCGGCCGCGACGCGGTCGCGGAGCGTGAGGAATAGCTCGTATTCCAGGGCGTTCGCCCGGTCCTCGGCGTTGCGGACCTTGTCGTCATATTCCCGAAGCTCGGGCGTGATGTACCGCTCCGCGTTCTTGACGGTTTGCTTGCGGAGGTAATCGCCCGGAAGGCTACGTCCCTGGGCCTGGGCGTGGGTGATCTCGATGTAGTACCCGAAGACCTTGTTGAACCCGACCTTCAGGCCGGGAATCCCGGACTTTCGCTTCTGCTCGGACTCGAACCGGTCGATCCAGGTCCGGCCCCCGCTGGCCACCTCGCGGAGTTCGTCCAGGTTGGGATGATATCCCGCTCGGATCAGGCCCCCTTCCTTGACGGCCAGGGGCGGTTCGGCGACCAGGGCCGATTCGATCGACGAGCGGACCTCGGCGCAAAGCTCCAGCTTTCCTTCCAGTTCCACGATCCTGGGGCTGGAACGGCCCGTCAGGGCGGCCTTGATCCGGGGCAGGATGGCGAGCGTACGGGCCAGGCCGGCGAGGTCCCGCGGCGAGGCCCGGCCGGTGCCCACCCGCGCCGCCAGGCGTTCCAGGTCCAGGGCCGATCCCAGCAACTCGCGGAGCTGCTGGCGGAATCCCCCCTCGGCCGCCAGTTCGGCCACGGCCGAATGGCGCCGGTGGATCGCGTCGAGGTCGGTGAGCGGCGAGGTTAGCCAATCGGCCAGCTTGCGTGCCCCCATCGGCGTGACCGTCCGGTCGATCGCGTGCAGCAGGGAACCCTCGCGCTTCCCTTCGCGGAGCGTCCGGGTCAGTTCCAGGCTTCGGCGGGTCATCTCGTCGAGCGCCAGCACCGACCCCTTGCGATACGGGGAGATCCGATGGATGTGCCCGATGGCCCCGCGCTGGGTGTCGCGGAGATAGGCGAGGACGGCCCCGGCGGCGGTCAACTCGATGGCGTCGTCGTCCAGGCCGAAGCCGCCCATCGTGGTCGTCTGGAAGTGCCGGTGGAGGGCGTCGCGGGCTTGATCGGGGACGAAATCCCAGGACGGCCGGGCTGTGATCGCCGACGGAACGGCGCCGCGGATCGATCGGACCCAGGGGGCATCCAGGGCCGTTTCGGAGACGAGGATCTCGGCCGGGCGGAGCCTCGCCAGCTCGTCGATCAACTCCAGGCGGGTGACCTCGCAGGCGAGGAACTCGCCGATCGAGAGCTCGACCCAGGCCAGGCCCAGCTTGCCCCGGATCTCGACGATCGCCGCGAGGTAGTTGGCCGATCGGGCGTCGAGCAGCGCGTCATCGGTGAGAGTGCCCGGCGTGACGACCCGGACGATGTCGCGATCGACGGGGCGCCCCTTCACGGTCCTCGGGTCTTCGACCTGTTCGCAGACGGCCGCCCTCATGCCGGCCTGGACGATCTTCGCCAGGTAAGTTTCCAATGCCGGGTGGGGGAACCCGGCCATCGGCATGGGGTTGTCGGATCCCTTATCGCGGCTGGTCAGTGCCAAACCGAGCACATCGGCGGCGCGTTCGGCATCGTCGCCGAACATCTCGTAGAAATCGCCCATGCGGAAGAGGAGCAAGGCGTCGGGATCGCGGGCCTTCAGCTCGCGATACTGGCGCATCATGGGCGTGAGGGAGGCGGAGGGGTCGCTGCTACTGCTCATCGGTCGTCTTCGCCGGGAGGGGTCAGACGCTGGCCAGGGCCGACCCCTCGTCGGGGAAGATCTCGAACCGTCGGGTGACCCCGGTCACCGCGAACGTCTGCTGGGAGAAGCTCTCGGCCGACTGGACGATCAGCAATCGGCCGCCGACGGCGATCCGCTTGTCCCGCACCCTCAGCAACGTGGCCAGGAACATCGAACGGTAATACTGGAACGAATCCAGGACGAGGACCAGCGGCCGGCCGTCACCGTTCTCGGCGAGGTGGTGGAGTTGCTCGCCGGTCGCAAGGATGTCGTCCTCTTCCAGGAGCTGCTCGTGCGGGAACCGGACCAGCACCGCGCGGTCGGATTCCTCGACGATCAACGGCTCACCCTCCATCGGGCAGTCTCCCCGGGAGATCGTCGCAAAAAGCCGGCGATCGGGCATGCGGGTCGGGCCCCGATTCGCCCGGGACGATCGCCGGCGCCGTAGGATTCGGTTGGGGGCGAGGGGTGGGACGCGCGGCGGATCAGAATCGGTCGAGGGCCTTGGGCTCTTCGCTGTAGATCTCGAACACCTGGTCGAGCCGGGTGATCTTGAACACTTCGAGCAGGTCGGGGTGGATGCAGCAGAGCTTGAGCTGCCCCTTGACCGCGCCCACCTTCTTCTTGAGGTTGATCAGCTTGCCGAGCGCGGCCGACGAGAGGTACTGGACATTGCTGAAGTTCAGCAGGAGCTGGGTGTGTCCCTCGTCTTCCACCAGGCTATAGAGTTGGTCCCCAACCTCCTGGATGGTCTCGTCCGTGACGATCTTGGTGTCGACAAAGCTGACGACGGTGACGTCGTCGATGGTCTCCAGGCTCAGGCGGGGTCTGGCGTGCGACATCGAGGGATCTCCGGGCTCCCCGAGGAGTCGAGACCGGCACCGGGCTTGCACCCGGCTCACATTGCCGACGACTTCCCCGTCCAGGACATCATACCAGCATGATCGCCGCGGTGCCGGGAATCAAGGGGCCAAATCGGATCGGGGGATACCCCATCGTTCGAATCGCGCCCCAACTTGAGCCCGATTGGTCAGACCCGCACGACCGATGCCATCGTCGCGATCGGTTCAAGCCTCGCTGTTGGAAGGCCGATCCCCATTCCGTTGCGGTTCAACGGCGAGGTCACGGGGGATCGGGCTGTGGCGAGCGGCCAGGCAAGATGGCGTAGCGGTCTCGGCGTCGGCCTGCTGGCGAGTACCAGCCTCCTGATCCCGATCGTTGAGGCCGACCATCCGGGGACCGACGCCATCGCCGGCCGGCCCGGCAACGGGGAGGGCACCCAGGCCCCGCGAACGCAGCCGGTCCGCGTGGTCATCTCGGTGCTGGCCCGCGAGCCGGGGCCCTGGCCGATCACCTTGCGTGCGCGGAGCGCGGCGGCCATCGAGCCGACGCGACCGACCGACGATCCTCCGATTCCCCGCCCCCCCGCCCCCCGATCCGATTCCCAGCGACCGAGGTGCCGCCGACCCGGGAAAGGTCATTCCACCTGCTGGTGGGCAGCGATCCCAACGATCCCGCCCACTATCGGCGGGTCGAGGGCCGGCTGGTCGCCTGGGGGCGGGCGATCCAGGTTTACGGCGACGCCGATGATCCGCCCGATCCGGCGTTGGCCGACGACCTGCTCGAGACCTACGAGCGGGTCATCCTCCCCCGGTGCGAGTCGTGGATCGGTTGCCCCCGCGATGTGGATGGTGACGGTCGGCTGACGGTCCTGCTCTCGAAGCGGGTCGGCGAACTCGGCGGTGGCGGCGAACCCGTCTCGGGGTGCGTTCGGCCCGCCGATTTCCTGGATCGGATGCCCGAGCCGTTCGGCAACCGATGCGACCTGATCACGCTCGACTCCCGCCTCGAACCCGGCCCGCATGCCCGGACGGTCCTGGCGCATGAATACGCGCACGCCGTGATCGCCGGGCGCAAGGGGTTCCTGCCCGACGGCTCCAGCGACGGGACTGCTGAGGAGGACTGGCTCGACGAGGCCGTGGCCCATGGTGTCGAGGCCCGGCTGGGCCTTTCCCGGACGAACCTCGACCATCGGGTCGCGGCCTTCCGCCTGGCTCCCGAGCGTTACGGCCTGGTGATCGCCGATTACCATGCCTCGGGGTCCTGCCGGAGCGCCGGGCACCGGGGCGCCGCCTTTGGATTCCTGGAGTATTGCACGCGACGATTCGGCCCCAACTTGATCGCGAGGCTCGCCAGCTCCGCCGAAATCGGCGAGGTGTCCCTGGAAAAAGCGGCCGGTCGGCCCCTGGATCGTCTGTTCGCCGGATGGGCCCGGGACGAAGCGGGTCGATATGCCGAGGTGACCGATCGGATTCGCGTGGATGAACCCGGATCAACCTGGATGGCCCACGGCACGACCTTTCACGTGCTCGAAGTGGAGCCCGGCCATTCGGCCGGCCTGAGTTTCGAGGTCGAGGCCCCGCCCGGCATTCGGGTCTCGCTCGACGTGGTGGAACCCGAGGGGCCACGTGCGACCGGGCCCGCGGTTCGGCTACCATGAAGCCCGGATCGATCTCATCCCAGGGCGGGCCGGCCATGCAAGAACAACCCGGGGCGGCATTCCGCCGGGCGGTCGCCGCGATGGATCCGGCGTCGCCCCGCTATGCGTCGGAACTGGTAGATCGCCTCCTGAACGAGGCGCGGGAGGCCCGCGCCAGCGACATCCACCTGACTCCGACCGACGCCGGCCAGGAGGTCCGCTGGCGGATCGACGGCGTTTTGCATCGGGTGGCGATGCTGCCGGGATCGGCGGCCCCCAACGTGGTGGCCCGGCTCAAGGTGCTGGCCGAGCTGCTGACCTATCGGTCGGACACGCCCCAGGAGGGCCGGATCCGCGCGGCACCGGGCGCGCTCGAGACCCGCATCAGCACCTTCCCCAGCCTCCACGGCGAGCGGGCGGTCGTGCGGATGTTCGCCGCGTCCGATCGCTTCGGCAGGCTCGACGACCTGGGGCTGCCGGGCGAAATCGCCGGTGCCTTGAGGCAATTCCTGGCGGAAACGGGCGGCCTGATCGTCCTGGCCGGGCCGGCCGGCTCGGGCAAGACGACGACGCTCTACGCCTGCCTCCGCGAACTGTCGTCCACAACCCAGGGCGAAGCGGACTTGACGACGCTGGAAGACCCGATCGAGGTGTCCGTGCCCGGCGTCTCGCAGACGCAGGTCAACCCGTCCGCCGGGTTTACCCTGGAAACCGGCCTGAGATCGCTCCTCCGGCAGGATCCCGAAGTGATCGCCGTGGGCGAGATCCGCGACCGGGCCGTGGCACAGGTCGCCTTCCAGGCGGCGCTCTCGGGCCACCTGGTCCTCACCACGTTCCACGCCGGCGGCGCCGCGGGGGCCCTGGGCCGATTGGCCGATCTCGACGTCGAGCCCTACCTGATCCGCAGCGGCTTGCTGGCGGTGATCTTCCAGAGGCTGGCGCGTCGACTCTGCACGTGCTCGCAGCCGATCGACGACCCGGCCCAGTGGCTCGGCCTGCCGGTCGGGTCGGCCCGCAAGCCGGTCGGTTGTGCGGAGTGCGACGGGACCGGCTATCGGGGCCGCCTCGTCCTGGCCGAGATGCTGATCCCAGGGTCGCCCCGCCTTGCCCTGGCGATCCAGGCCCGCGAGGACGTGCCCGCCCTGGAAGCCGCCGCGAGGGCCGACGGCCAGGTCGACCGCTGGCAGGCGGGATGCCGGGCGGTCGAGGCCGGGTTGACGTCGCCCGCGGAGGTCCGTCGGGTCCTCGGGCTGGCCACGCCCGCGTGGCTCTCCAGCCGGGCTTAAGATTGATGCAAGGCTAAGGAGGCCCGTCCCGCCGAGATGGGCTCGCTGGGCGAGCGGCGACTTCGCGGCCGCCTCGCCGTGGAGTCAAACACGTCGTTTTACCCCCTTTGGCAACCGCTTATTGGGATCGATTGCGTAGCCGGCCAGCAACAGTTCCGCCAGCCGGGCGTGATACTCGCGAGCCTGCCGAATGGCATCGGCAAGGTTGTCAAGCTCACCCTCGGCCACTTCCGGGTCGGACGTTCGCCTCGCCACGAAATCACCACGATGCTCGTCGATCCAGGCGAGCATCGTGGCTACACGCTCCAGGGCAAAAGCCACCGGATCGATCTCCTTGTTGATCGGATCCAGGGGTCCATCGCCGGGAGGCGCTACGTATGCGGGGCCCATCGCCTGCGATCTCCCCGTGGACTAACCGGCGTTGGGCAGGCCGAAATAGGCCCGGACCTCGGGCCGATCGATCATGATGATCAGGAAGACGGCGTAACCCAGCCGGATCCAGGCGGCGAAGTCGAACCCGCCGGTAAACAGCAGCGCCACGAGGTCGAGGGCGATGATGATCCAGGCCCAGAGCTTGTGCCGCGAGTAGCCCGCCGGGGCGCCGTGGAGCGAGGCCCAGGCCGCCGAGAAGAGCAGGACGCTCAGTCCGAACTGCGCCAGCAGCAGGCCGACGATGACAACTCCGATCAGCGAGCCGACCACGCCCACGGCCGGCCCCGCCAGCCAGGTCATCGCCGAAGCGGCCAGGATCAGGATCGAGACCACGATCAGCCAGAGCACGTTCAGGCCCGAGATCAGGAAGCTGATGATCGTGATCAGGTTGATGACGCCGGGTCGGTAGCCCATCGGCGGTTGGGGCACGGCCTGGGGTTGGACGCTCATGTCGGGTTCCTCTCGTGGGCGAACTCAGGGTTGGTCGGGCGTGGCCAGGGCGTGGGGCAGGCCGGTACGGATCGTCGGGTAGGCCAGCGGTACGCCCCACTCCTGGCGGAGACGGCGGTTGCTCGCCCGCTTGTTGGAGGCGTCGCGCTCGCCGGCGCCCGAGAATCGGGGCGGGGCCGCGCCGAGTAATTCGGCCGCCCCTTCATAGTATTCGAGGCGGGTCACCGGCATGTCATCGGCCGCGATCGCCAGGTCGCCGTCGGGCCGGTCGAATGCCGCCACGACCGCCCCGGCCGCATCGTCGATGTGGATCAGGTTGAGGTGGTGCGTCGGATCGCCCGGGATCGGCTCGCCCCGCTCCAGGGAGGCGCGGCGGATCACCCGTCCGGGGCCATACAGGCCCGCAAATCGGACGATCGCCGCAGGCCGGCCGGAGTTCCGGACCGCTGCCTCGGCCTCCAGGCAGGCCCGGCCCGATGCGGTCTTCGGTTCCGCGGGCGAATCCTCGTCGATCCATTCGCCGCCCTGCTGGCCGTAAACGCCCGTCGAACTGGCGTACACCCAGCGCGCCTCCCTTGCCGCCCGCAGCGAGTTCTCCAGGCCGATCCGGTGATCGGGCCGGCCTTCCTTGCCATGGCCCATGCAGAAGAGGACCCGATCAACCGCCGGCCATTTCGCGGGGGCGTCGGGATCGAGGAGGTCGCAGACGATCGGCTCGATCCCCCAGCGGGCGATCTGCTCGGCTTTCTCGGCGGACCGGGTGGTGCCGTAGGCCCGAATGCCCCGGCTTCGGCAGAGCCGCCCGACGCGTCGGCCGAGATAACCGCAGCCCAGGATCAGGAGGTCCGCCACGCTCAGCCCTCCCCATCGAGCGGGGCGATTTCTTCGGATTGCTCGGGGCAGCCGGCGTCGAGATAGGCCTGAAGCAGCAGGGTCGCGGCGATCATGTCGATCTTCCCCTTCCGCTGGCTGGCCTTCAGGCCGGCGCCCTGGAGCAGGATTTCGGCCTCGGTCGAGGTGTACCGTTCGTCCCGGAAGACCAGCGGCAGGCCGGTCGCCTCGGCCAGCCAACGTCCCCAACTTCGGGCCAGTTCGGCAGACCGACTTTCGTTCCCCGACGTGTGGACGGGCAGGCCGACGACCAGGCGCTCCACGCCTTCCCGTTCGACCAGCGCCCGATAATGGCGGCCGTCGATCCGGTCGTCCTGGCGGTGGTAAACCTCCAGGGGCGTGGCGATCCGCCCGGAAGCGTCGCTGAGCGCCGCGCCCACGCGCTTGGTGCCGAAATCGAGCCCCAGGACCCTCGGCATCGTTTACAGCAGGTCCTCGTAGCCGGCCTTGCCGAGCCCCTCGACCAGCCCCTTGAGGCGATCCAGCTCGCCCCGACGGGCTACCAGCGTGGCGCCTCCGGACTGGACGATCACCAGGTCCTCGACCCCTAGCGCGGCGATCAATCGGCCGTCGTCGTTGATGACGACCGTGCCCTTCGATTCCACCAGCAACGCGGGCCCCTGCGCGGTGTTGCCGGATGCGTCCCGGTCGAGCAGTTCGGCCAGGCTCCGCCAGTCGCCGACGTCGCTCCAGTCGTAGGTCACCTCCAGCACGCGAACGTTCGGGTATTGCTCCATCACGGCCTTGTCGATGGGCACCTTCTCGAGCGTGGGGAAGACACGGGCGATCGTCTCGGCCTCTTTCGGCGTCCCCAGGTCGCGTGCGATCTCGTCGATCCCCTCGGCGACGCCCGGCCGGTATTTGCGGAGGGCGTCGAGGACCGCCCGCGCCCTCCAGAGGAAGATGCCCGAATTCCAGGAGAAGTTGCCGGTCGCCAGGAATTCCTCGGCGGTGGCCAGGTCGGGCTTCTCGCGGAAGCGGACGACCCTGTTGAGCAGGATCCCGTGCGGCCGGCCGAGTTCCTCGCCCCGTTCGATGTAGCCGTAGCCGGTCTCCGGTCGGGTCGGCTTGATGCCGAACGTCACGAACGCGGTCGGGTCGGCGTCGATCTGCTCGACGGCGGCGGCGACGGTCCGCTGGAAGACCGCGTCGGGCCGGATCACGTGGTCGGCCGGCATCACGATCATCGTGCCGGCGGGGTCGGCCTTCGCGACGATCGCCGCGGCCAGGCCGACGCACGGCCCGGTGTCGCGGGGGCAAGGTTCGGCCACGACGTTGGCGGCCGGCACGTCGGGCAACTGGGCGCGGACGGCCGCGGCCTGGTCGGCCCCCGTGATGACATGGAGCCGCGCCGGCGGGACCATCGGCGCGATCCGCGCCGCGGTCTGCTGGAGCATGCTCAGGTCGCCGAACAGGCGGAGCAACTGCTTGGGGGCGGTGCGGCGGCTCTTGGGCCAGAACCGGGTGCCGCTGCCGCCGGCCATGATGATCGCGTGGAGCATGGTTCGTCCTAATGCGAAGGCGGGGGCGTCCCGTCGGATGTCGGCCAGGCGATCCGTCCCCGGGAATCGAGCCATCGGAACAGGCCGCAGACCACCATGGCGTTCTGGAGGACGCCGGATCGATAAAGTCCGGCCAGGTCGGCCGGTTCGATCAGCTCGACCTCGATGTCTTCGCCCTCGTCGGGGCCAGGCCCCTGTTCGACCTCCCGGCAGTCCTCGGCCAGGACCGTGAACAGCAGGTTATCCTGGTGCGCCGGGTTGGGTTGGACCTGCCCGAGTAGCGTGACCCGGCCCGCCTCGTACCCGGTTTCTTCCAGGAGTTCGCGGGCGGCGGCGTGCTCGGGGGATTCGCCCGGCTCCGCCAGGCCCGCCGGCAACTCCAGGCAAATGTCGCGGATGCCGTGACGCCACTGCCGGACCAGGATGAGCTTGCCGCCGGTCGTCAGGGCCACGACGTTCACGTAAGTAGGCGATTGCAGGACGTAGTACGTCCGCTCGACGCCGGTCCGGGGGTGGGTCGCGTCGTCTTCCCGGAGCGAGAAGATCGGCGTCTCGAGGACGACGCGGCTGCGTTGCCTGGCGAATGGGCGGATCATGCGGGTAGGCCGGTGATCATCGGAGGTAAAGCGGTTCCTCGACGACCAGGTCGGGCGGCAGCTTGGCCTGGAGCTCGGCCGCGTCGAGGGCGAAGAGAGGGCTGATCTCCAGGCCGAACGGGATGCTGCCGTCGGACCGCCGGGGTACGGTCACGCCCGCCCCTTCGAGCCAGCCGCCGAACAGGTCGCTCATCCGCTGGCGGACCGTCGCGGGCGAGTCGGGGCCGGTGGCGTTCTTGAGCGGCTCGAATTCGATCGCCCGGTCGGTCTCGACGATGGCGAATTTCCGGGCCATCGGCAGGGTGTCGAAGATGAACGTCTCGAACTTGACCGCGTTGGGCTCCCCGGGCGTGACGACCTTGCCCCCCTCGCCCACGAACGGCACCTTCTTGAGGGCACGGTGGTACGGCAGGTGAGCGCCCCCGGTCACGGCCCGTTCGATGAACTCGCGCTCGAAGATGTGGATGGCGATGCTTCCGGCCCAGAGGCTCAGCGACCCGTCGGGCTCGCGCAATTCGGCGAGGGCCGGCGGCAGGTCGGAGTATTCGATCACCCGGGGCACGCCGTCCACCTCCACCACCACGCCGACCCGCTCCTCGGGCTCGATCTTCTCGTCCACCTTGAACGAAACCTCGGCGTCGGACTCGTGATGGAAGCCCAGGAAGGTCGGCTCGGCGATCCGTACCATCGGGTTATCGACCTGGAAATAGAACAGCGTGCGGATCCCACGTTCGCGGAGCTCCTCCAGGCAAGAGGGCTCGCCCGACGGCCCCGGCATGGCCAGGGCCCGCAGCGTGCCGCCGTGGCCGTCGGGGCTGAGGGCCACCCGGTCGGCATCGGCGAGCAGGATCTTGCCGGTCTCGCGATCGACGGCCGGCATGGTCCCTTGCTGGAACAGGCGGAGGTGTTCCAGGCCGAAATTCCCGTGCTCGGCGAAGAATCGGCCCGTCGCCTCGTGGTTCTCGGGGCTGGTCATCACGTACAGGGGGATCGCCTTGCCGTACCGCCGCCCCAGGGCCACGATCTTCTCGGCGTGGATCTGGAACAGGCTGGCGGCCGAGACCGGGCCGATCGGGTAGGTCCCCTTGGGGGCGTCGAAGCCGAGGCGGGTCCCCTGCCCCCCCGCGACCAGGATCACGCCGACCTCGCCGTCGCGGAGCATCGCCTCACCCCGCTCGGTGGCCAGCCGGCGGCTCGCCCGTTCGCCGTCGGTTCGGGGCAGGCGGCGGACGGCCACCGGGCCGACCCGCGCCGGGTCGAAGTCGGCCTCGGCCTGGCCGCGGACCAGGGCGCTCACCAGCTCGTCGATCAGCGGCAGGTCGATCGAACGCAGGTCCGATTCCAGGCGGGCCCGGCGACCCGGATTGAGCGAATCCCAGCCCTGGAGGAGATGCTCCTGCCCGTGTCGGGCCAGGAGTTCGACCAGTTCCGGTGGGGCGGGCATGCGCGGACTCTCCTCAAAAGGGCGCGATTCGTCGCGTCGGACCGAACCGATGCTAGAAGGTCAGCGCGAGGCCATCGTAGGCCAGGCGCACGGTTTCGGGCAAGTTCGCCTCGGCGATCGGATGGTCAAAAGTGTGCGATAAATGGGTTAAGTAGGCGTGTTTCGGCCGCAGCACCTCGATCGCGGCCAGGGCCTGCGAGAGCGAGAAGTGCGTGGGATGGGGCGTCGGCCGCAGTGCATCCACGATGAACGTGTCGAGCCCTTGCAGCAGGCCCAGCGACGATTCGGGGATCGAGCTTACGTCGGTGCAGTAGGCCAGGTCGCCGATCCGAAAGCCCAGGACCTGGAACCGGCCGTGATCGAGCCGGATCGGCACGATCGCCTGGCCCAGGACTTCGAACGGCCGCCCCGGCTCGATCCGTTCGAATCGAATCTGGGGGATCCCGCCCGACGGGACCCCGCGGGCGTGCTCGTCGAACGCATAATGGAAGACCCGGCGGATCGTCTCCTCGGTCTCCAACTCGCAGTAGATCGGCACCGGCCCCCGATGGCCCGGGGAAAAGGCGGATATCGTCGAGGCCGAACAGGTGGTCGGCATGGTTGTGCGTGTACAGGACGGCGTGCACCTTGTTGATCCGCTCCCGGAGGAGCTGCAGGGCGCATCTCCGGGCCGGTGTCGATCAGGACGTTCCCGCCCGGGAGTTCGATCAGCACGCTGGAGCGGGTCCGGTGGTTCCTCGGATCGGACGAGGTGCAGACCGCGCAGTCGCAGCCGAACGTGGGTACCCCGGCGGACGTGCCCGTGCCGAGGAAGATCAGGCGACGCGCCCTCGGGCTTGGTGGGGCGGGATCGAACTCCGACACTCCGGATCTCCTGGGAGGGATCGGGCCGCTGGGACGGGGTTCATTGTAGGCTTCGGACCCGGCCTTTGCGACATTCCGCCGGCGTTGCCGGCCCGCTCCGAAGCCCCCTACAATGCAGCCCGCGCGCCGACACCCGCTCCAAACCCCAGGGATGGGCTACTTTCATGGCCAATGACCACCCCTCCGGCGGCCTCGATCCCTCCGTGCGGCCGGGATGGACCTTCCGCCCGCTCGAAATCGCCCTGGCCCTGATCGCCCTGGGGATGCTGGCCTGCTGGGTGCCCCACTACCGGACCTGGCCGCTCTACGCCGACCATGACGTGTTCGTCACCGCCGCGCAGAGCTGGGACCTCGGCCTCCGACCCTATCGCGACTACGCCTGCAACAACCTTCCCGGCACGATCTTTGTTGCGTGGATCCTGGGGAAGCTGTTCGGCTGGGGGAACCCTCGGCGTTCTTCGCCGCCGACGCCGTCCTGGTGATGGCCTGGTGCGGCCTGGTCGTCGCCTGGAGCGGCCGGGTGCTCGGCAACCGCATCCCGGCTGGGTGGCGGTGCTGGCCTTCCTGTCGTATTACCTGGATCTCGGCTACGCCATGGCCGCGCAACGCGACTGGCACGCGACTGCCCTGGCCGTCGGCGGACTGCTGGTCGCCCAGGCCTGGCCGGGGCGTTGGGGGCGCCTGGGCTCGGCCCTCGCCGCGGCCCTCGCCCTGACGATCCGCCCCCAGGCCATCGTCTTCCTCCCGGTTTTGCTGGTCGAGGCGGCTTCGATCGAAGGGACCCCGGGGCGTCGCATCCGAAACGCGGTCGCCTGGTGCCTGGAGTTCGCCGCGGCCCTGGCCCTGGCCTATCTGCCGATCGTCGCCCAGGGGTTGCTGCCCGACCTGATCCGCGGCCTCCGTTTGGCGGCGCCCGGCTCGTCCTACGGCCGATGGTCGGTCGGCAGGGTCGCATCGGACCTGATCCGGCCGATGCTTACGCCGTCGATCGTCGCGGTCTTCCTGGCCTTGCTCTGGCTCCGCAACTCGGCGAATGGTCACGGACCCGTCATCCGGCCCTGGTTGCTGCTGACCCTGGCCGTGCTGTTCTACAAGCCCATCAGCCCGTTCCCGCACGCCTACCTCGAAATCCCCCTCAAGGTCGTCTGGGCGATCGATTGCGGCCTCGTCGCCCTCCTGCTCCTCGGTCTCCCGGGCCATCGAACGACGACGCGCCTGGCCCTGATCGCCCTGCTGCTGGGACTGTCGGTCCAGGGCCGCCCCCGATCGTGCGACCCGATGGCCAGCCTGAAGGCCCTCCGTCCGCAGCCCGATTGGCCGGTCGAGGCCCCAATCGGCTACCGAGCGATCCCGGGATTCCCCGCCGCGGCGGCCTATCCCTGGGCCGATTACCGCGCAACGATACTCTGGATCCGCGACCACACCGGGCCCGAGACCCGGATCGCCAACGCGCTGTACGACGTGCCAGCCCTGACCGGCATGCTCGGCCGACGCTCCGCCTTCCCGGCCGAATCGATCGCCTGGCTCAAGATGGTTCGGCGCGACGACGAGGCGGCCTTCGCCGAGGCGCTCGACGCCTGCGACAATGCGGTCGTCGTGTGGATCCCCGGCGAGACCGGCCCGGATCCGAACTTCAGTTTGCCGATCCTCGACGAGGCGATCCGCCGGAAGTTCGCGCCGAGCCGGCGATTTGGGGCGATAGAGATCTGGATGATGCGGGCGGAGTGATCGGTTAAGGCCCCGGTTTTCGCCGAGACCGGCAGATTCATTCCGGGAGGAACCGGAGTGCCCAGGCCGCGACCGCGCTGACGATCCAGGCCAAACCCACCCATCGCCCCGCCCGTTCGAAGGGATCTCGTGGCCTCCGCCAGCCGCCGATGGCGACCAGGTAGATCCAGCCGGCCAGGATTGCGTAAGTATATTCTCGGGGCAGTTGGTAGATCAGATTGTGCCAGTGGATCGGCGAGCCCGCTCGGGTCGTGATCGGCACGAATCCCGTCCATGTAGCCGGGCCGGAGGACCACCAGATGAGGCCGACCAGCCCATACGCTACGAATCCTCCCGTGATCGCGAGCGCGACGTGCCCCGGCCCCCGACGACGTAGGCGGGCAGCTCTCCCCGGCAGGTAGGCCATGAGGGCCAAGCCCAGCGAGGTCGCATACAAGATGGCCGTGGCATCCTGGGCCGCTCGTCTTGCTACCGTCGAGGGCCCCCTGTCCGGCCTGGGCGGCCAGATTTCCCGAGGTGGGACCGTAGAACCCATCCAGATGCCGCCCTCCCGCACGGCCCGGAACTCCCGGTCGGACGAGACGACGGCGAACGCCGTGCCGGCCGCGACGACCGCGAGCAGGGCCAAATCGAGCCACGTTCGTTTCCACGCCGGGTCGTTCATGCGGGTGCGATCATCCTCATCGATACGGCAGCCAGCGATCGATGATCGCCCAGAAGAAGCCAAGGAAGTAGATCGCGACCCAGTAGGCGCCCAGAGCGATTCCCAGCCGGTCGATCCAGGATTTCTCCGGCGACCATCGACCGCCCAGCGCCAGCGCTGCCCAAGCCCCCAGGACCCCCATCGAAATCCACTCGACGGCCTGCCCCCAGTAATACCAGTGGCTGTAGATGGTGGCCGGGGATTCCGGCCCATCAAGCCGGGCGCGGATGCCCCTCGAAACCGCCAGGATCGCCAGGTTCGCGAGCATCGTCCCGACGATCGCCAAGCAAGCGACGGCCCCCGGTTGCCGAAGGAGTCGGGCCGCCGAAGGGCGGGGCGGCCTCCATCGCAACGGGATCAACGCCAGGGCCAGGGCCGCGACGTAGCACGAAGGCCCGCCGTTGCCCAGCACGTGCAGCCAATGGCTGGCGCCGATCGAGCTGCCCTGAACGCCGGGGGGCAAGGGGCCCAGTTCTGTCGCCCTCCAGCGGTCCAGCGCCAGGCCCAGTGCCACGGCGGCGACGAGGCCCATCATGTCGACGATCAGGAATCTTCGAGGGGTGCGCATCGTCCCGAGTCGGTCCCCGGTGCCTCGAATCGCCCGGCATCGATGCCACGACTAGAAAATCGCCCGACGCCCACCGAGGATACGGCCGACCCCGTCGCCACGGTAGAGGATGCCACCGAGGACGGACCCCTGATCCCGAACAGTGGACGCAATCCCACAGGGTACGACGGAGGGCTTCCTCTCGTTCCCCAGTCACCGCCCATCCCGCCCATCACCTCCCCCTGTTTCGGCCTGGATCGATTCCATCGCCCCGCTACAATCGGGCCGCCCCAAGGAGGAATCCGCGCCATGCAAGCATGGATTGCGACGCCGGTGCGGCTCGATCGACCGGAGCGGGTTTCGGACGGTTCGAGCCGGGAGAGCGGTTTGGAGTCGATGGCCCGCCGGGCGATGGGCCGGCCGTTGACGATCGCGCTGGGGATCCTGGTCGCATCCCAGCTCGTCCAGTGGATCCCGCAGTACCTGACCTGGCCGCTGTTCGCCGATCACGACGTCTTCTGGTCGGCGGCGCAATCCTGGGACGCGGGGGAACGCCCCTACCGGGACTTCCGCACCAATAACTTCCCCGGGACGATCTATTTCTGCTGGGCGCTCGGCAAGCTGGCGGGGTGGGGAAACGTCCCCGCCCTGTATGCGGCCGACGTGGCCTTCCTGCTCCTGTTCGGGGCGATGCTGCTGGCTTGGTCGAAACGCTGCCTGGGCGGGATCGCCGCCGGCCTGGTCGCCTCTGCGATCTGGTTGAGCATGTACCTCGATTTCGACTACAGCCTGACCGCCCAGCGCGACTGGCACGCGGGGGGCCTGGCGGTGATGGCCCTGATGGCGACGCAGGCCTGGCCCAATCGGGGGGGGCGGCTGGCCTCGACGGTCCTGCTGGCCCTGGCGGCGTCGGTCCGGCCCCAGGTGGTCCTGTTCCTGCCCGCCTGGTGGCTGGCCCTCCGGGGCGATGGCAAGGAACGTCGGCTCGCCGAACGGCTGGGATGGGTGGCCTTGCTGGGCATCGCGACGGCCGCCACCTTGATCCCGCTGGCCTGGCATGGGTTGCTCGGCGATTTCCTGGGGCGGTTGCGGCTGGTCGCGTACGGCGGGGAGTACAGCAAGACCAGCCTGGGCACCATTCGCGTCGAGTTGATGCGGGAATTCCAGGAATTCTCTTATGGGGCGGTGGCCGGCGGGGCGGCCCTGCTGTCCTGGAACGCGGGCCGCGCCGAGCGTCGGTTCGGCGTCCCCTGGTTGGCGGCGTTCCTGGCGACCTTGCTGTACAAGCCGATGAGCCCGGTGCCGCACGCCTACCTGATCCAGCCGCTTTCGCTGGTCATGGCGGCCCTCGGCGGCATCCTGTTCCAGCGGATCCGCAACCTGCCGGGGGCTTCCGCCACGATGCAGGCGGTGGCCCTGCTGCTGCTGATCGGCCTCCAGGTCAACGGCCGGACGCGGTTCTGCAACTTCGAAACGACCCTCGGCGGCGCCGGCCGTGCTGGCCTGGGCGTGGAACCGATCCGCGAGCCGCTGGGCTTCGAGATGAGCCCCTGGGCCAAGGGGCGCCGCTGATTGCCAAGGGAAGATTACCGGGAGACCCTGAACTACCTGCGGACCCAAATCGGCCCGGATACCCGGGTTGCCAACGTCCTGCGGGGCTACCCCCCCTTGACCGGCGCGACCGGCCGCCTGTCGGCCTTCCCCGCCGAGTCGATCGCGTGGTGCATCCTGATCCGAAGCGAGGACGAGGCCGATTTCGCCAGGGCGCTCGAGGGCCGGCCCGATTCGGTGGTCGTCTGGTCACCCGAGGAGGTCGGCCGCCGGACGCGATTCGACCTGGAGATCCTGGCCCCGACCATCCGGCGGCTCTACGAGCCGGCGGCCGCATTCGGGCCGATCGAGGTCTGGACCCGTCGGCAGGAGGGCGAACCGGCCGGATGAGGCCCCCGGCGAAAAGCCCGGGTGCTACTGTCCTGTTGAATACGAAGGGCGGGTGGCCGCCGTCGCGCGACGCTTGACCGCGCCGCCGATTTGGTCGTAAAATACCGGGCTTGCGCGATTTACGAATGGGCCAGAGGGCCCCAGCGGAAGGTGGACCGGCGATGGAAATGCTGACGGAGCTGTGGGACAAGACGACGGATGCGATGACGGCGGCCACCGAGAAGCTCTCGGACGGCCTGATCCGCATTTTCGGCAATTCCAACGAACGCCAGATCCGCCGGCTCCGCCCGATCGTGGCGCGGATCAATGAGCTCGAGCCGGGGATGATGGCCCTCTCGGACGAGCAGCTCAAGGCGAAGACGCCCGAGTTCCGCGGCCGCCTGGCGCAGGGCGAGACGCTCGACGACCTCCTGCCGGAGGCGTTCGCCGCCGCCCGGGAGAGCGGCCGACGGTTCCTCAAGATGCGGCACTACGACGTCCAGCTCCTGGGCGGCATGGTGCTCCACGGCGGCAACATCGCCGAGATGGTCACCGGCGAAGGGAAGACGCTGGTCGCCACCCTGGCCGCCTACCTCAACGCCCTGGAGGGCAAGGGCGTCCACGTCGTCACCGTGAACGATTACCTCGCCCGCCGCGACGCCGAATGGATGAGCCCGCTCTTCCAGGGGCTAGGCATGACCATCGGCGCGATCCAGTCGGACATGGATTCGGCCGAGCGCCAGGACATCTACGGCCGCGACATCGCCTACGGCACCAACAACGAGTTCGGCTTCGACTACCTCCGCGACAACATGAAGCCGTCCCGCCAGCTCCAGGCCCAGGGCGTGCTGCATTACGCGATCATCGACGAGGTCGACAGCATCCTCGTCGACGAGGCGAGGACGCCGCTGATCATCTCCGGCCCGGCGTTCGACGACGTGCGGAAGTACGCCGAGGCCGACCGGATCGCCCGGATGCTCCGCGTCGGCGTCCACTTCGAGGTGAAGGAGAAGGAACGGACCGCCCACCTCAACGACGAGGGGGTCCGCGAGGCCGAGAAGCTCGCCGGCGTCGAGAGCTTCTACACGCCCGGCAACATGGAATGGCCCCACCTGATCGACAACTCGCTGAAGGCCCACCACCTGTACCGCAAGGACCGCGACTACATCGTCTCGCCCGACGGCGAGATCATCATCGTCGACGAGTTCACCGGGCGGCTGATGACGGGCCGGCAGTGG
>JAXMBD010000057.1:0-45885 GCA_046350035.1 Isosphaeraceae bacterium
GGACATGGGGCCGTGCGGAGGATCGCCGGCAAGGAGGGATCGCCCGATCTCGCCCCGCAACGTCGCCCGCGTTGCTTCGAAGCATCATCGATCGGCCCGCGGCTTGACGCGGGCGGCGGGCGTGGACCACACTCCCGGGTGATTTCCCCGGCCGAAACGCTTTCGGCAGACCCGCCCCCCGGAGCCACGGATGATGAGGTACGTGAGGCATCTCCCGACTTTCGGCCCGATGGCCTGGATGCTGGCCCTGGCCCTCTCCCCGATCGCGGGGCCGGCCCGGGGCGACATCCTGATCCCGACCGGCTATACCGCCACGCCGGGCGAGGGGACCGCGCAGGGGGGCTCGTACAACTACTTCGACGACACCGGCCGGCAGCTCATCGACGGCGTGCTGGGTGCCAACGCCTGGGACGCCAACCTGGGCAACGGGCCGGCCTACGAGTGGGTCGGATGGAAGGTCGCCAACCCCACGATCACCTTCCAGTTCGCCGCGCCGGTGGTCGTCTCGCTGGTGCAGATCGGGTTCAACCGGGCGGAAGGAGCCGGCATCTACCTGCCGCCCACCGTCACCATCGCCGGCACGAACTACCTCGTCGCGGGCGACGCGCTGGCCGACGGCACCCGGGGCTTCCTCAACTTCAACATCCCCAACGTCACCGGCACCAGCCTGACCATCACGCTGACCGATAACGACGCCAACCGCTGGATCTTCGCGGACGAGGTGCGGTTCGAGGGCCGCGTGGTGCCGGAGCCGGCTTCGCTCGCGCTGACGGCTTCGGGCATCGCCTGCCTCGCCGCGATCGGGCTGCGTGCCCGCCATCGCCCCCGCGATTGAGGCGCGGGGCAGCCAGGCCCTGCGATGTCCCATCGGTCAGGCCATCGCGCCCGCGAGGCCTTGGTCGACGCCCACCGGCGAGTGCTCCGCGCTTTCACCGGAACGGCCACGACGCCGGATGAGCCGATCGAACCGCGGGAACCCGGCGGCGGCCAGCAGGTAGGACGGGAAGGCCACGCCAAAGCCGATCGCATAGGCCGTCGCAAGCCCGGCCCTCGCGAGGGCGCCGGATCCCGGGCCGTGCTCGGGGAGGAATCCCGAGCGGTACGACGGGGCGATCGAATCCAACCGGCCGTTGTCGCGGAGCCAGCGCTCGCGGAACAGGAAGCGGGCGGCGCGATCGACCTTCCGCGACATCGCCAGGTTGAGCGCGGCGCCGGCGGCGGTCGCGAAGATGGGGAGCGCCTCGAACGCCTCGATCTGCGAAATCAGCGAGGCCATCTCCTCGATCACCAGCTGCTCCTCGGTTTCTTCCAGGAGCAGGTCCTCGATCTCGCGGAGGCGGGCCAGCAACTCGTTCCGCCGCAACCGGCTGGGCGAGAGCGCCACCGCGAAGGCGCCCAGGACCCAGGCCCGATCGGTCGGCCGATCGAGCGGGTAGCCGTAGCAATGGCCGACCTGCAAGATCGTGCGCAGGCAGACACCGAAGAGCAGGGGGATGTCGAGCAAGGTCGTGTACATCCCGCCGGCACCCGTGACGGCCCCCTCGACGAATGAGACCGCCCGCGAATTGCCGGCGACCCGCGCCGCGAGCCGGTCGCACCGCTCCAACGGGAGCTCGCGAAGCGCTTCCAGGCGATCGACGCCGGCTCGTCGGAGGACAGGGCTGGGATCCGCCGCCTTCTCGGCCGCCGAGTAAACGGCGAGGATCCCCGCCCGGGCGAATCGATCCGGGATCAGGAATTCCACCGCCTTCGCCAGGGGCAAGGTGGCGCCCCGCGCCAGCTCGCCGAACGGGTTGGCATGCGAAGCCTTCCAGGCGGCGATCTCGTCGATCCGCGATTTCTCATAGGCATCGACGGGCCGGGGATCGGAGGGGGGGAGGTCCATCGGGTCTCCAGGATTTCGAGGGGTGGGGGATTCCCCGACCCATTACCGGGAGGGGCGTGATCCCAGGTCAGGGACGAACTCCGCCCCGATGCCCGCCCGTCGGTCGCCCCGGGGCTTCCTCCCGCTCCGTGCCGAGCTTTCCCGCACTCCATCTAGCAATCGGCGTGCCGGTGATAGTACCTCCGGTCCTACCTCGGGCGAATGGGCGCTCCCCGCGCGGATGGCGTCGTGCGCGGCGGCTTCCACCCCACGGCGTCCCTTACCAGGTCCGGGCCAGGGCCACGAGCTGTTCCAGGGCCGCGCCCCAACCCCGGTGGAAGCCCATCGTTTCGTGCTTCGATCGTCCCTCCTCGGTGCTGTGGAGTACGGTCGCCGTGTACTTCGCCCCGGCGCCGTGCGGCTCCATCTCGATGATCGCCGTGAAGACGAACGGCACGTCGGCGGGCAGGTCCCTCGGGCGGTAGCCGGGGAGCAGCGCCCCGGTCCAGACGAACCTGCGGTTGGGCACGACTTCGAGGATGCACCCGGTGTTCGGGAGCCGCTGCCCCTCGGGCGACTCCATGACCGTGTGGAAGATGCCCCCGGGGCGCAGGTCGATCTCGCAGCCGACGGTTTTCCACGGGGCCGGCGTGAACCATTTCTTCAGGTCCTCGGGCGATGTCCACGCCCTCCACACGAGCTCCGGCGCGACATCAACCACCCGTTCCAGCACGAGATCGGTCTTCGGATCCACGGTCGTCATTCGGATCGCTCCTTCTGGCCTTCGAGGAAAGCATCGAGCCGATCGAGGCGGAGTTCCCAGAGCGAGCGTTGGGCGGCCAACCAACCTTCGGCCTCCCGCAGCGCGCCCGGGGCGAGCTCAAAGGTGCGGACCCGCCCGGACTTCCGGGACCGGACCAGGCCGCACTTCTGGAGCACGTCCAGGTGCTGGAGGAATGAGGGCAAGGCCATCGGGAACGGCCTCGCCAGCTCGGTCGTCGCGGTCGGCCCGCGCGCCAGCCGCTCGACCACGGCCCTGCGGGTCGGGTCGGACAGGGCCTGGAACACCTGGTTCAGCGGTGCCATCGGGTCGGGCATGTGGACCAGTCTACACCGCCTCTTGGTTAGGTCAATACCTAACCATCGAGGATTACACGGGGGATGCGATCGTGGCTCACGACGTTCACCGGGGGCCGGGCCGTCGTGCCTCGGTCGTGGCAAGGAAGGGGATACCCTGCGGGGCGAAAAACCGTCCCGGAAGATCGCGGCCGGCGGTTCAGGAGCGATCCCGCGAGGTGATCCGGTGCCCCAGCGCCAGGCAGGCCGGCAAGAGTGCCACGTTCCCCAGTGAGCTGCCCAGCGTGGCGATCGCCACCATGCCGCCGAAGTTCGAGAACGGCACGAACTGGCTGAATCGCAGGACGCTGAAACCCACCGCCACCGCCAGGCTCGACAGCAGGACGCCCGGCCCGCTCACCGAGTAGCTGGAGAACAGCGCCTCGCGGAACGACATCGTCTTGCGGAGCCGGCCGTATTGCAGCAGGCAGTGGAACGTGTCGTCGACCGACAGGCCCAGCGCCACGCTGCCGACCAGCGCCGTGGCGATGTCCAGCTTGATCCCCAGCCAGCCCATCAGGCCCAGCACCATCGTCACCGCGAGCAGCGTCGGCAACATCGCCAGGACCGCCAGGCCGGGGCCCCGGAAGGCGATCGTCAGGACGACCAGCAGGCTCGCGGTCGACCAGAAGAACGTGGTCCACTGCGTCGCGATCACGCCGGCGGTGGTCCTCGTCAGCAGGTGAGACAGGCCGGTCAGCTTCGCTTCGGGGCCGAACCGCTTGCGGGCCTCTTCCTGGGCCCTGTCGAAGGTCGCCTCCTTGGTCCGGGCCTGCTGACCTTCCAGGACGCGGACGAGCAGTCGGGCGGCGCCTTCCGGCTTGTTCCAGAAGCCCTTGAGCAATTCGGATTGGGGCGACGCCTCGATCAGTTCGAGCTTGGCCGCCAGGATCCGGTCCTGCGACGCTTCGTCGAGGCCGGCGACGACGCCGTCGGGGTCGAGGACGGTGGCCATCGACACGACCTGCGAGATCGACGGCGAGCCGTCGGGCAGGGGGGGCAATTCGCGGAGCGCCTTCTCCAGGCCGGCCAGTTCGGCGAGCTTGCCGTGATCGACCGGGCCCTTCAGAGGCACCAGCAGCGAGACGAGGCCGATCCCCCCCAGTTTGCTCTCGGCGGCGAAGTAGTCGCGCACGACCGCGGCGCCCGGCTTGAACGCGTTGATGTAGTTCGATTCGTACGACAGCCGCGAAATCCCCAAGGCCAGAGGGATGACGGCCGCGAGCGAACCCAGCACGACCCACGCCGGATGCGCCACGACCCAGCCGGTCAGGTGGTTCATCCAGCTCCCGGCGTACGACTTCGATCCCCGGCGGATCGGCCATTCCATCGGGAAAAGCGGCAGCATCGCGTTGGGCGAGATCGCCAGGGTCAAGAGCGAGCCGATCGCCGTGCAGGCCGCCAGCACGGCGCCGAACTGGCGGACCGGGACCACGTTGCTGGTCATGAGCGCGCCATAGCCGATCGCCCCCGCCAGGGCGCACCAGAGGATCGGCCGCGAGACGCTCGCCAGCGTCTCCCTCGCCGCCTCGCGACGGCCTTCGGCGCGCCGGAGGTCGTCGAGGAAGTGCAGCGCCAGGTGGCTGGCGGCCGGCATCGTCAGGACGATGATCTGCGCCACCAGGGGGCCGCCCGAGAGCGACAGGCGGACGTCCAGGAGCGCCAGGGTCGTGTCGGTCGCCAGCCAGACCGCCCAGCCGGCGAGCATCGGCACCATCGCCCACCAGACGCTCCGCGTCGCCACCAGCATGACCAACCCGATCAGGATCATCCCGGCCAGGGCCAGCCGCTGCCCGTCGAGCTCGATCGCCTCGAAGCCGTCGGCCAGCAGCACCGGCGGCCCGACGACGGCCGGCCGGCCCAGGCCATGTTTCTGCGCGAATTCGGCCGAGATGGTACGCAGTTCCCGGACGGTCCGCTTCACGTCGTGGTCGTCCGGCGCCTTCAAATTGGCCACCAGGGCCGTCGTTTTCGCGTCCTTGCCGATCACGGTGCCCGAATAAAGCGGGTTGCGCACCAGCTTGTCGGCGATCTCGGCGAGGCCGGCCTCGTCGGCCGATCGGACCTGCGCCGCGACGCTCAACCCGCCGACCGCGTTGGGCGAGGCGGCCCGGGTTTTCAGGGCGCTCCAGAGGCGGTCCCGCGTCGATTTTGCGAGCCGGCCGGCCATCGTGTCGCCCAGCTTTTCGATCCGCTGATCGACCCCGTTGAGCGCCAGGAAATTCTCCTCGACCTTCCACAAGGCGGGCATCGCGTCGAGCGACTCGACCCGGACGACGCCGTCGATCCGGTCGGGGCCGATCGCGGCGCCCAGCTCGGCGATCCGATCCATGCCGCCGGCGGTGATCAGCTCGGGGTCTTCATAGACCAAAAACACGAGCTGATCGTTGCCGAACAGGCGGGCCGCCTCCCGGTAGGAGACCACCGCCGGGTCGTCCTCCGCGAAGAACGACTGGATCGACTGCTCGTAACGGACATGCCGATCCATCAGCAGCAGCACGGCCATGATCGCCACGATCAGGCCCAGGCCGACGAATCGGGCGCGGATCAGGAAATCGATCACGACGACTCCGGCCCCCGCGCCTCGCCTTCCGCCGGAGCGGCCGGCGCCACGGCGGCCGGCGGATTGCCCCCGCGGACGGCGTCGACCAGCTCGGAGCCGCTGCTATACAGGGCCACGGCGGTGATCGACAGGAACGCGAACAGGACGAGCAACTTGGTGACGATCGACGGCTCAACCCGCGGGTCGCGGTCGCGACGGCTCAGGTACAGCGAGGCCCCGGCGATCAGCGGGAGCATCAACCCCTGCGCGTATCCGCCTACCTTCACCAGGTTCTTGGGCTCGCGGATCAGCACGTACAGGACGAAGGCCAGCAGGGGGTACAGGATGCAGAAGAAACGGACCACCCGGTCATGGCCGGCCTCGCCGGAGGTCTTCCAGAAGCCCCCTTGCTGGAGGAAGTCGGCGGTCAGCCGGCTGTTGCCGGCCGTGGCGACATACAGGGTCTTGAACAGCACTGCCCAGGCGCCGATCAGGAAGACGATTCGGGTCCACTCGCCCAGCGGCTTGACGTACATCAAGGACAGCGTTTCCAGCATCCCCGCGCCCTGCGGCACCAGGCCCTGCGGCTTCAGGACGGCCGCGCCCAGGATGTAGAACGCCACCGTGGCGACGGTGAAGACGATCATGCTGAACCAGGCGTCGAGCTGCATCACCTTCAGCCAGCCGCGGGCGCGATCGACCCAGCCCTCGTCGGGCGACCGCGGCCCGACGTACCGGGCGTAGCCCTTCTCGATGCACCAGTACGGATAGGTGAACAATTCGCTCGCCCCCACGCCGGTGATGCCGAACGTCGAGAAGGCCAGCGCCATGCCGCCGGCCGGCAGCGCGAACCTGAGGCCGTCCGCCATCTGGCCCGCGTCGATCGGGTAATCCGTCCAGGGCAGGGCGACGACGCAGGCGACCGTGATCGCCGTGACCATCGCGACCAGGAACGTGGTGACGTGCTCCAGCCGCTTGTAGCCGCCCGAGATCAGCAGCAAAATCGCGGCCAGGGCGGTCACCCCGGCCCAGAAATATTCGCCGTGCTCGCGCAGGTAGCCGCCCCAGTCGGGCCGGAGCGAGCCGAAGGACGAGGCGACCGACTCGGTCGCGCCCGGGAAGGCCATCACCGCCGCCTGGCCGACGAGCCCCTCCATCGCCGCGATCTGCGCCTGCGTGGCCAGCATCATGAACAGCCAGAGCCACGACAGCCAGGAGGTCCCCAGCCGGGGCCCGGGCAGGCTGTCGAGCGCCGCCAGCGTCGTCTTGCCGTGGGTGATCGCGTACCGGCCCAGCTCGACCTGCACGAACACCTTGATCACGCAACTGAAGAGGATCAGCCAGAGGAGGGTATACCCCTCCTTGGCCCCCAGGCCGGTCGTGTTGATCAGCTCGCCGGTGCCGACGATCGAACCGGCCAGGATCAGGCCCGGGCCGATCTGGCGGAAGGCGGTCCAGAGCGACCGGGGCGGCTCGCGGAGGGCGTCGTTCGGCGACGGTTCGGCGGGGCTGGTGGCGCTCATCGGGACCGTATGATGGAGAGGGCGGGGAGCGACGGAAACCGGGCCGACGCGACCGGTTCCGGCCCGACGCGCCCCCATCCTAAGGGGCCGGCCGGGCGGTTGCCAGCGACCATCGCCCGGATTACCGGGTCTGGACCACCCCCCCGGCCCCCGGGTATATTCGGCTCCGACGCCATGGGGCGAGGCGATCGACCCGACGGGAAGCACTTCATGAGGCCGAGGCCCCCCAAGCCAACCCGCCGAGCAAGCCTGCTGCCTTTGCTCCTCGCCCTGTTCGGGCCGGCCCCGGCGTTCGGCCAGCAGGAAGAGGCGCAGAAGCTCTCGGCCGCCTTCCGCGAGGCCGCCCGCAAGGTCGTGCCGTCGGTGGTGACCGTCCGACTGGTCCGGCCCGGCGACGACCGCGAATCCGGCCCCGCCCTCGCCTCGGGGAACACCGGCGGCTCGGGCGTGATCATCGACGCGGCCCGCGGCCTGGTGCTGACCAACGAGCACGTCGTCAACGGCCCGGGGCGGGTGGTCGTCACCCTGCACGACGGCCGCGAACGGACCGCCCGCGAGGTCCGCCGCGACCGCAAGAGCGACCTGGCGCTGGCCCTGATCGCCCCCGAAGGCCTCTCCGCGGCCGCCTGGGGCGACTCCGACGGCCTGGACGTCGGCGACTGGGTGCTGGCCGTCGGCCAGCCGTTCGGCCTCTCGGGAACCGTCACCGCCGGGATCGTCAGCGGCAAGGGCCGCGGCATCGGCCTGGCCCTCTACGAGGACCTGATCCAGACCGATGCCGCCATCAACCCCGGGAACTCGGGCGGCCCGCTGGTGAACCTCCGCGGCGAGATCGTCGGAATCAACACCGCCATCAAGACCCAGGGCGGCGGCTACGAGGGGATCGGCTTCGCCGTGCCCGCCTCTCGCGCCCGACGCGTCGCCAACGACCTGGCCGAATTCGGCCAGGTCCGGCGCGCCTACCTGGGCGTCGAGGTCGGCCGGATCGACCCCGACCTGGCCGAACGGATCGGCAAGGCCGACGGCGCCCGACTCCGTGCGGTCCGGGCCGACGGGCCCGCCCACAGGGCCGGCCTCCGCCCCGGGGACGTCATCCTGTCCGTCGGCGGCCAGCCGGTGCTGGGCACCCCCATGCTCCAGACCCGCATCGAGACCACCCCCATCGGGGAACGGCTCACCCTGGAAGTCTGGCGGGACGGCACCGCCCGGACTTTCGAGGTCGTCCCCGAGCCCCAGCCCGATGACCTGGGCCAGGCCGCTCCCGGCCCAGCACCCGCCCCCGCAACCGCACCCTCCGCCGCCGAGGCCGAACCGGCCCCGAAGCCCGGCCCCGGACCGGCCCGGCCCAGGCCCTTGCCGCCCCTGGCCGCGCCGTCGTCGCCGAGGTCGCCCGGGCGGTTCCCCGAGCTTGGCCTGATCCTGTCGGAGCCGACGGCCGATCTGATCCGCCGATTCCGGCTCGATTCCGCGACCGAGGGCGTCGTGATCGTGGGTGTCGAGCCCGAGGGCCCCGCCGACCGCGGCGGGCTCGAGCGCGGCATGGTCCTCACCGACGCCGGAGGCGAGAAGATCGGTTCCCTCGCCGAGTTCCGCGCCGCCCTTTCCCGGAGGCGCCCGGGCAAGGACCTGGTCGTCCGCATCCTCAAGGGCGACAAGGCCGAGTTCCGGGTCCTGCTCGACCCCCGATCCCCCGGGGGCCCCTAGGCCGCCCGCGCCCCCCTTCAGGATCGCCCGTACCGCACCGCCCCGACTCTTCCACGCCACGCACCGAGGCCCCGTCCATGGAAACGGACCCCAACCCCAGCGATCGCCGACGGATCCTCGTCGCCGACGACGAGATCGAGACCCGGGAGCCGCTCCGGCTGATCCTCGAAGCCGACGGCTACGAGGTCCAGACCGCCTGCAACGGCGACGAGGCGCTGCAACGGCTCCGGGCGGAGTCGTTCCACCTGCTCATCACCGACTGCGTGATGGCGCCCGGGCCCGACGGCCTGTCGGTCCTGGCCACCGTCCGCGCCGAGAAGCTGCCGATGGGCGTCATGCTGCTCACCGGGTTCGGCGATTACCAGATGGCCCTCGACGCGATGAGGACCGGCGCCGACGACTTCCTCAGCAAGCCGTGCGACGCCGAACGCCTGCGGATGCTCGTCCGCCGCGTCCTCGCCCGCCGCGAGCTCAACGACGAGCTCGAGCAGCTCCGCAAGAAGATGCGCGAGGACTACGGTTTCCACGACCTGGTGTCGAAGAATCCCCGGATGCGCAAGGTGTTCGACCTGATCGAGAAGGTCGGCCCGACCCCCTCCAGCGTCCTGATCCACGGCGAGACCGGCACCGGCAAGGAACTCGTGGCCAGGGCCATCCACTCGGCCAGCGACCGCAACGCCGGGCCGTTCAAGGCCGTCAACTGCGCCGCCCTCACCGACAACCTGCTCGCCAGCGAGCTGTTCGGCCACGAGCGGGGCTCATTCACCGGCGCCGACCGCCGCAAGCTCGGCCGGTTCGAGCTGGCCGACAAGGGCACGCTGTTCCTCGACGAGATCGGCGACGTCTCCCCGTCGATGCAGGCCAAGCTCCTGCGGGTGCTCCAGGGGGGCACCTTCGAGCGGGTCGGCGGCACCGAGACGGTGCGTGTCGACGTGCGGATCGTCGCCGCCAGCAACAAGAAGCTGGAGGAGGAGGTGAAGGCCGGCCGGTTCCGCTCCGACCTTTTCTATCGCCTCAACGTGATCCGCATCGACCTGCCCCCGCTCCGGGAGCGGACCGAGGATATCCCCCTGCTGGCGACCCACTTCCTGGAGCGGTTCGCCCTGCGGAGCACGCCGCCGGTCACGCGGATCGACCCCGACGCCATGCAGGCCCTCCTGGCCCACCCCTGGCCGGGCAACGTCCGCGAGCTGGAAAACGCCATCAAGGGGGCCGTGGCGATGGCCGACGGCACCTCGATCCACCGCCGCGACCTCCCCGCCTCGGTCGCACCCCGCCAGGCCCCCTTGCCCATGGGGGAGCCCCGGATCGACGTCGACCGGCCCCTGCTGGAGCTGACCGAAAGCCTGATCCAGCGCGTCGAGCGCGAGTACTTCAGCCAGCTGCTGGGCCGCTACCAGGGCAACATCTCCCGATGCGCCGAGCACAGCGGCCTGTCGAGGCGAAGCGTCGCCCTCAAGCTCCAGAAGTGCGGCCTGGACCGCGCCGAATTCCTCGACGTCGGCGAGTCCCCGGACGAGGCCTGAACGCCGCGATGGGTCCCCATCGGGCCAACCGCGGGGCTGGCCGGGCCGGGGCCAGGGGCGACGGCCCCACGCCCGTCGCCAGCAGGGTCCGCCCTTCGAGCGACTCCACCCGGAACCTCGACCCCCCGGCCCCGATGGGCCCG
This sequence comes from Isosphaeraceae bacterium, assembly GCA_046350035.1. GTDB lineage: Bacteria > Planctomycetota > Planctomycetia > Isosphaerales > Isosphaeraceae > CALLYK01. The sequence continues at coordinate 10,419 of JAXMBD010000057.1, forward strand.
ATGCTGGGCAGCACGCCCGCGGCGAGACGTTGCACGGCTCATGCGATGAGAATCCCCTCGGGGCGATCGCAGACCCCCGACCGATTTCCGGTCCATACGCCGGACCGGGATGTCGGTTGCTTGCGCGAAATCACCCACACACTGTATCGCGGGGATGGGTCAACACAACCGTCATTCCACCCCCCAAGCCGTCCCCGGCGACTTCGCCGGGTCGGGCGGACCGGCCCACGGCCTCGCGAGCAGGCCACGTGCGATTCGCCCCGCCCGATCGCGGCGCAGGAAAAAGGCGTCGGGGACTCCTCCCTTCCCGGGAGGTCCCCGACGCCTCGATTCCAGGCCGGTTGCGGGGGCCTTAGCTGAAGAGATCCACCCCGCCGGAGATCGTCTTGAACTTGTAGACCTTCGCCGACGAGAACGGCGGCGTGCCGCTGCCGGTGTAGACGTTGAAGCTCAGCGAATAGGTCTTCGACTGCCAGCCGGGCAGGACGCTCTGGTCGAACTGGATCTCGGGCTTGGCCCCCGAGGGCGAGTTCCAGAAGTAGTAATTCTTGCCCGCCGCCAGCGTGACCGTGCTCGACCAGCTCGCGGACGAGTTCCAGCGGAACTTGAACGAGACGTTCAGGTTGCTCGTGTTCTGGAAGCCGACGACCGCCTGCGTGGTGATGCTGTAGAGGTCCACCCCGCCGGCGATGTTCTGGAACTGGTACACCCGGGCGGCGGAGGCGGGCGGCGTGCCATTCCCGGTGTAGGTGAAATAACTCAGCGTATAGCTCTTGTTCTGGTTTCCGGGCAGGACGCTCTGGTCGAACTGGATCTGCGGCTTCAGCGAACTCGACACATTATTCCAGAACAAACGGCTGCCGCCGGCGGGGATCGTGAAGTTCTGCCAGCTCGCCGAGGAGGTCCAGCGGAACTGGATGCCGACGTTCAGGCTGCTGGTGTTCTTGATCTGGATCACCGCCTGATTGACGGCGGCCGCGCGGACCATCGCCGCCTGGGCCACCGCCGGCACCATCGGGGCCCCGTTCAGCGCGAGCCGCTCCTCGACGCGTTCCATGCCGGGGCGGAACCGCTGGCGAACCCTCTTCGACGGGGGGGCTTGTCGGATCAACATGGTGCAAACCGCCTCAAATGCTAGGTTGCCGGGGGGATCAAGCACGACCCGGGAGCACCAGTAGGGTTAGTCCTCCCGGTCGTGCGATCTTCTCTACGCACCCCAACCTTACTGGTGACACGCGATTCCCGAATCGTCGCCGCAATCGACCGGTTCGGATCGCGGACGCAGGCCGACCCTGGGAGCCCGCGCGACAACGCCGGCCATCGCCGATCCGGGGACACCGGGTCGGATCAAGGGCCGGTCCCCGGCGTCGGGTCGGCCGACGTCGCGGGCGGGGACGGTCCGTCGGGCTCGTCGTAGAACCCGTACAGCTTCGATTCGAGGACCACCCGGCCGGTATCGACCACGTCGGGCGGGGTGCGGATCGCCCCGAACACCAGCCCGCCCTTCACGCCGACGTACACCTTCGGGCTCTTGCCCTTGTCGACCGCCTCGACGAGGGCGACGACCGCGTCCAGGAGCTGCCGGCGGGCGGTGTTTTTGTACTTCTTGAGGTCCGGCACCTTGACCAGGACCAGGACGGCGTCCCCCCTGCGGCGGGTGAAGACCTGATACCGCTCGGCCTTGGCCTCGGGGATCGTAAGGGCCTGGAGGCCGGCCTTGACCAGCTCTGAAAGTTCGGCGTCGCCGGCCGTTGGGTTCTCGCCGAGCGCCTTCTCGTCGGCATTGAACAGTTCGGCCCGGGGATCGGACGGCCGGCCACCCCCGCCCCCGCCCCCGCAGCCGCCGGCGGCGACCAGCAGCGCCACGGCCGCAAGGCACGGGAGGACGGTCGCAAGGGCCGGCCGCGGCCGCCCGGACGATTGGAACGCATCGACCATGTCAGACACTCCGAGAGGACGCAATCCATGTCAGGGACAAAACCGATCGTGACAACCCCCGACCGCCGCGATTCGGTGTGCGTACCCCGGGCCAGGATCGGTAGTCCGGCGGATGGCCGGGACTCCGGAGCCGGCGGCCCCACAAGCTCTGCCCCGGTTCACCGGAGCCGGATCTTGCCGAGGAACGCGTCGATCGCGCCGCGATGTTCGGCCAGGTCGGCTTCGTCGCAGATGACGAACAGCGAGGCGCAGCCATCGGCGGTCTGCAGGAAATAGTGGATTTCGCTCCGAGGGGGCCGCGTGCTCGCGTTGCGGAATTCGAGGACCTGCCAGTCCCGATCCGCGACCTTCCCCCTGCGTTCGCGCACCAGATCGGCGGGATCGCCCCGGAACTTCTGGGCCATCAGCAATTGCTTCCGATGCTCGTCGTCGGTTTCCCGCTCGGGTCGGCTCGCTACCGTGATCTGGAGCCACCGGGCCTGGTCGATCGCCCATGTCATCGATTGGCCGGCACCCGGCTGAGGCTGGGCCAGGGGCGCCAGGGGCTTCCAGACGGCCGGGTCGAATTCGACGCGGACCCTGGGCCCCGCCGTCAACTCGACCGAGTCGCGAGGGATGTCGAGGGGTCCCGTTGGAATCAGGAGGGCAACGACGGAGATCACCGCGCCGAGGTCCGCTGGCATGACGACTGCCTCCGGCTCTCCGCCGCCTGGCCGCAATGGGAGGGACGCCCGGGCGACCTGCCCCGCGGCCTCGCCCGTGGATCCGCCGGCGTGGATCGATTTCAACCGCGAAGCGACGGCCTGTCAAGGAATCCGGGCTCGCGGTCCGGGACCACGCCGGGGCCGCCCGCCGGCTACCGGGCGGGCTTCTCTTGAGCATCCTTCAAGCCGAATCGATACTCGGGGCTGCCGACCCGAAAGATGCCGGCGCCGGTTTGTTCGATGACCATCGTCACCTTCCCCTTCCCCGCCGTGTCACCCGCCTTGATCCCGGTCAGGACGAGATCCTGGCCGCCGTTCTCGAGGGCCCACTTGCCCCGGATCTCGCCGGTGGTCACCCCCTCGGACAGCAGCTTTTTCGAGAGGTCGGCGGGGATCGCCCCCTTCCCCTTCTTCACCACGAACCCGTCCCGCGAGAACGTCCACTCGAAGTCCGCCTCGTGCGATCGCCCGTCGGGCGTGTCGTACCCCTCGAGGCGGAGCCGGACGACCTGGTCGGCCCTCACCGACGGGTATCGGCCCCCCGCGGGGGATTGGGCCATGGCGGGGCACAGGCCGCCGACCAGCACGATGCACGAGGCGAGGATTTTCTCGATCATGGTTCACCATCGGGTGTGGGGCGGGATACGGCCCGAAACGCTCGGGCCAGGCGCGACGCCGCGGTACATACGATTCAGTCCCGGGCCAGCCACTCCAGGTACTGTTCCCGGTTCGCCCTTGCTTCTTCGCCGGGAGTCATCCCCTCGGGCCGACGCAGGAAATGCGGGTAAGGGGCCTCGGCGGGGCCGACCACGTCGCGGAAATCGCCGCAGGCGATCTCGGTGAATTCTCGGAGCCGCGCGAGGTCGCCCTCGGCGAATCGAAGGATCGCCAGGTGGACCCGCGGGCTGGGTGGCCGAGTCCCTTCCCGCCGGCCGTATTCGTTCAGGACGTCCAGCACTTCGGCCAGTCGTTCCCGACCGAAATCGCGGAGGACGATCCGCTCCACATCCTGTTGCGTGGGCCTCGGCAGCGGAGGGCCCGCCCTGGCAGCCTCGTCGGCGGCCGGAGGGCCTTCGCCCGGCGCCTCCTTGCTGCGCCATCCCAACCAGAGGATGAGTTGGTCCACCTCGATCGCGCCGCCGCCGAGCCGATGCGCGAACTTGCCGCCGCCCGCTTCAACTTCCTCGGCGGTCGCGCCGCAACAGACCCAGCGATCGTCCTGGCGACGGAATTGAAGGGTATAGTTCGTGTTGCTGGTCGGGCCGACCCGACTCGCGGTCAAGGTGCGTCGGCCGTCGACTTCATCGCCGGGGGGCCCGACCCGGATCGTCGATTCGCCCGCCGAGGCGGCCTTCGCCTCCCCCTCGATCCGGCCCACGACGGTCGAGAAATCGTCGGCCGCCCAGGCTTCCGCCGGCTCGCGAGGCGTCTCCGGCCTTGAACAGCCCGGGGCCGGGAGCAGGAAGGCAAGGGCCATGACGGCCGCTCCGGTTGCGTGACACTCGCGCATTCGCCTGATCCTTGTTGCTGTGGACCGCCATCGGTGATCGCGCCGGCGCGAGGTTTAGCGGTGTCGGCACCCCCGCCACCGGCCTCGCGACGACGCTACCCGGTTGCGAGGGGATCACGGTCCCCCGTCACGAACGCCTGCCGCCATGGCCCCGCGCCTTCCCAAAACGCCGATCGGGGGTCGGACGCACCTCTCCGCCCGGCTCGGCAGGGCCGCCACGGACCATGACGCGAGGATGCCAGGCAAAGCATGGATTTCATCCAAAATACATCGGCTTGTCAACCGATCCGACCGTGCCGTCCGGGGCCCGGGACGGAGACTTGTCGGCGAAACCCCTGCGCTATCGCACCGCTCGAAACGCGATGAATGGGCCGGCGCGGCGCCAGATCCACCGCGCCCCCGAACCGGCGGTCGACGACGAACGAAACTTCGCGGATTCGGATGCGCAACGGACCCGTCCCAACCGCCGATGCGGCGATCCGCCCCCTTCCGATCGGCTCACGACGGTGCTACCAACGGCCCGGCGGCGTCGCGGGCGTCCGAAGCTTCAAGGACGAATCAAGCGGCCGTGCCGGGTGCGGGGATCGATTCGGCGGCGGTCGGGCCCGGGGTTCGGAGGAGGGCATCCAGCCAGGCGAGGGCCTCGTCCTCGTCGGCAAAAATGTTGCTCACCATCCCCCGGTTGGAGGCCACGGTCACCCCGAACTTCCGCGGGTCGATCATCTCCGGCGGGGCGACGACCGCCAGGCAGACCCGCCCGGCCGCCGCTTCCACCCACGCCTCAATCGCCCGGAACCGCTGGAACGTGTCGGGAGGGTCGAACCCGGTCAGCCCCGTGATATCCGCCAGCAGGCCGTCGATCCGGGCCGAGCGGGCGGCCGTGATGGCCTCGCCGACCAACCGGACCGCCTCGTCGAGCGTGACGGTGCCGACCGGACGATAAATGCCGCGACGCCCCTCCCGTGCAATACCCCCCGCCTCTTCCATCCCTCGAGCCCCGCCGCCAAACCGCCGAAGATCCTCGGCCTGGCCAAATTTTGAGATCGCTCGCTTGAGCATACCACACCGGAGGAGTCGTGTCCGCCCCCCGCGGGGCCGGGCCACGTGCGGGCGGCAAGAATGGGCCGTCGCCGGGGGCGATGGAACCGGTGGGGGGCACCATTCGACGCCAGTTCGGCGGGCCAGGCCGGCATCGGACGGGCCTGGCAACCGGGCCGGAAGTGATCGGCGTGCGATCGTTCCATGGGGCGCGCGCCGCCGGGAGTCGGCCACCCGCCCGCCCCATGTTGGCCTGTCGCCTGGGGTCGTGGGAACGAACTCCAGGGCCGGGTCTAGCGCTGTGAGAATCGAAGAGCCATCATGGGAAGCAGCAGCCAGAACAAGCCCCCATAGAATACGCAAAGCAGCAAAACACGAGACCATTCCTGGTTTTCCAGGTATACCAGGGGGGCCCGGGGCAGCCTATGGAGCATCCCGGCCAGGGCGTAGACGACGGTCGAAAGCACGAGCATGAGGGCCAGAAACTGGAGGGTTTCCTGAGAGACAAGAGCCGCACCGCAAAGGGCGCTCGCCAAGAATCCGGCAAGAATGCAACCGAGGACTGCCTTGCTTTGCTTGATGTTTCGAGAATTGGCCGCCAGGCAATGGAACCCCGCGAGCGGCCCCCCGATCAGGGCCGCGATCGCGGCCTGCTTGGCCGAGTAGTTGCAGAGAATGATGGAACCCAGGGGGTATCTCTTCAGCCGGCTGCGCAGCCCTTCGGATTGAAGATCGGCAGGAATCTTGTCGAACGTGTGGCCCGGCGGTTCAATTCCACGCCCGGCCAGCGTCATCCCGGTCGGGCGCCGGCACGTTCCGAGAGCGACCCCGACGTGGCCACCGATCCCGCCGGCAACTTCGCCGTCTCCTACACCCGCAACACCAACAACAATAACCCGGACATCTTCGCCAAGCAGTACTCCAGCAACGGCACGCTGCTCAACGTGGTCAACGTCGCCACCTCGTCCAAAGCCGAGACCCATTCGAGCATCGCGATGGCCCCGGACGGGCGGTTCGACGTCGCCTTCCAGCGCCAGTTCAGCAGCTCGGACGACGACATCCTCGTCAACCGGTACGGGCCGACGGGCGTGCTGTTCGGCACGAACGCGGTCGCCACCAGCGGCGATCGCGAGCAGGCGCCGAGCATCTCGATGGACAACTTCGGCAACGCCGTCGTCGCCTACCAGAAGTTCGACCCCGGCTTCCTCGGCTTCGGCGGCGACTGGGACATCAAGGCCCGACGGATCAGCGGCACCACCGGCCAACTCGTAGGCGGGGAGATCAATATCCGCAACACCGGGGACGACGAGGTGCTCCCCTCGGTGGCCCTGAGGCGGGGCGGCGGCGGCTTCGTTGTGGCGTACAACCGATCCGGCGCCGTCGAGGTGGCGGAGGTCAGCTCCTCCAGCACCGTGGCGGCCATCCGCAACGCCGGCTCGTCGCGGGTCAGCCCGGCGGTCAGCATCAACGGGGCGGACTTCTACCTGCTGACCTACACGTCGACCGACTCCGGCGACCGGAACATCCGCCGCCGCGTCGGCCTCCTGTGATCGGCCCGCGGGCTCGCCGACGATCACGCCGGGCGTCGCCCCGAGGATCCCTAACCGGGCCCCGGGGGCCGACGCCCGGCACGGGCCATGCTTTCCGATCGGCTCGAACCGGGCCTGCCAATGCCCCGGCGGGATCGAGGCGACCGAAGCCTTCGGGACGAATCACACCGCCGGGTCGGGGCGACATGGATGCGGCGGGGGTCGCGGCCCGGGTTTGGAGGATGGCATCGAGCCAGGCGAGGGCCTCGCCCTCGTCGGCGAAGATGTTGCTCACCATCCCCCGGTTGGAGGCCACGGCCACCCCGAACTTCCGCGGGTCGATCATCTCCGGCGGGGCGACGACCGCCAGGCAGACCCGCCCGGCCGCCGCTTCCACCCACGCCTCAATCGCCCGGAACCGCTGGAACGTGTCGGGAGGGTCGAACCGGTCAGCCCCGTGATATCCGCCAGCAGGCCGTCGATCCGGGCCGAGCGGGCGGCCGTGATGGCCTTCGCCGACCAACCGGACCGCCTCGTCGAGCGTGACGGTGCCGACCCGGACGATAAATGCCGCGACGCCCCTCCCGTGCAATACCCCCGCCTCTTCCATCCCTCGGTTTCGCCGCCAAACCGCCGAAGATCCTCGGCCTGGCCGGTTGAGATCGCTCGCTTGAGCATACCACACCGGAGGAGTCGTGTCCGCCCCCGCGGGGCCGGGGCCACGTGCGGGCGGCAAGAAGGCCGTCGCCGGGGGCGATGGAACCGGTGGGGGGCACCATTCGACGCCAGTTCGGCGGGCCAGGCCGGCATCGGACGGGCCTTGGCAACCGGGCCGGAAGTGATCGGCGTGCGATCGTTCCATGGGGCGCGCGCCGCCGGGAGTCGGCCACCCGCCCGCCCCATGTTGGCCTGTCGCCTGGGGTCGTGGGAACGAACTCCAGGGCCGGGTTCCGCGCTGTGAGAATCGAAGAGCCATCATGGGAGCAGCAGCCAGAACAAGCCCCATAGGAATACGCAAAGCAGCAAAACACGAGACCATTCCTTGGGTTTTCCAGGTATCCAGGGGGCCCGGGGCAGCCTATGGAGCATCCCGGCCAGGCGTAGACGACGGTCGAAAGCACGAGCATGAGGGCCAGAAACTGGAGGGTTTCCTGAGAGACAAAGAGCCGCACCGCAAGCGCGCCGCCAAGAATCCGGCAAGAATGCAACCGAGGACTGCCTGCTTTGCTTGATGTTTCGAGAATTGGCCGCCAGGCAATGGAACCCCGCGAGCGGCTCCCCGATCAGGGCCGCGATCGCGGCCTGCTTGGCCGAGTAGTTGCAGAGAATGATGGAACCCAGGGGGTATCTCTTCAGCCGGCTGCGCAGCCCTTCGGATTGAAGATCGGCAGGAATCTTGTCGAATGTGGGCCCTGGCTTCTGCCTGTTCACCGCGGAAATCCGGCCCGGATTTTCCGGGATCCCATGAGCCCTTTGCCGGGAACCCCGGGCGGGCGCTCCCGGCATTCTCGCGGGACCCGAAGCCCTCGCCATGGAACTCCGGCGTGCGTTGCCGGGCTTCCCATCCCTCGGAGGGTTCCCGGCAGGATCGTCGGCCCCGGGTTGATCCCGATTCCCGAAGTTGGCCGCCCCGGGATCGGCCCGCGCACGAACAATAAACTCCAGGCAAACGTTCCTGGCACCCACAAGCGAGGCAATTTTGCGATTATATTCCGGGTTACCTTGATGCACGTCCGGGTGGAACTGTGATTTTCCCCGGAATGCACGCCTTACAGCTTCTTCGTCGAGGCACACGGGGAGGCCTAATGCACGAAATCCATCCCTGGGATTCATCGAAGAATGCTCACATGGGCAGACGATCGAATTTCTGTGTGCTTCATTCGATTCTGGCGGAGACAACTGTCCGGTTGCATGCGTGCGGGAGTTGACAGGGCGGTCCGCCGGTTTTCCCCCCACCCGGACGAAGCTTAACCGACGGGCGCACTGGTGGACAAGCCGCCAGGAGCACCCGAAAACCGCTCGACTGCCCCCGAGCACCCCGGCCCCTCCCGCGCGGGATCGGGGCAATGCTGGTCGTTACGCCGGCGGGGTTGGTGATGTCCGCAAACAATTTCCGTCCGTAGCGGGCCCCCTCAAATTCCCTGGCAAATTTCCGCCAAGTCGCTTCAGGCCCCGGGACGATCCCTCGGGCAGGCGTGATCGTTACCCCTTGCCCCGATGCCCCAGGCCCCGCAGCGAGATGACCCGATGTCACCCGCGATGTCGCTCACGGAAAAAGACGACTCCCCCCAGCCGAGGGGGAATGCGCTGCGCCATGGGCTCAGCGGCGCCGGCGTGGTTTTGCCCGAGAATTTGCGGTTGGCGGTCGATCGGCGGCGGATCTCCTATGCCCGCGTCTTCCCGCCGGTGAATCAGCTGGATCTGGACGATATCGATGCGGCCGCCTTGGGATGGTGCCGGTTCCTCGAATGCCGGTCGGAGATGACCTATCGGGCCTCGCTCCTGGCCGATATGGCCGTCGGCAAGTGGGGCCTTTTGCGGCTGATCGATGCCCAGGAACGGGCCAAGCGATTGGGCCATAATCCCCCCTCGGTGGTCGCCAATTTGAAGGCCAGTTTCGGGGGCGTTCTGTGGCTGCTCGACCAGTGGCGGATGCTGAAGGATGCCCTGGAGATGTCGAAGGAGGGCACGTGGACCGTCAAGCAGATCGAGCGGGCGAACAACCTGGCGGGCGTCGATCGGATCTTCCGCGAGAATGATCCGCATCGGATCGGGAATGGTTCCACCGACGATCGCAAGAAGCTGGTCGAGGTGCAGGTGGCCGAGTTGAAGGGGTTGCTGGCCGACGGCGAGCTGGAGCGCCTGGACGAGGTCCAGCGGCAGGCCACGTTGAGGGGTGATCATGCGTTGCAGGACCCCACGTATGATCGACTCCGGCTGTACGAGCAGCGGGCGTTCCGCATGTACGAGAAGGCCATCGGCCGGCTCCGCGAACGCCATCCGGAAGCCCTGGCCGGGAAAGAAGGATGCCGTCGGCAGGCCGGTCGCGAGGCGATGGAGGCGTTCGGGGCGGAGGTCGATCGGGCGATCGTCGGGCGGAGGAATCCGGCGGTTTGAAGCGGCTTCGGTGATCGAAACCTCCACCGATCACGGCGAATTCCTGGCGGATCAGAAGCGGAAGACCTGCGGTCGGCATGAGGCGGCTGGCGAGCGACGAGGTGTGCAGGGCCGCGTACCGACGAGGAGATGGCCCTGCTGGACGGCGAGGCCCGCCTTTATTTGCTGGCCCTGGCCGGCCGGCTCGGCCTGGAAGCTCGACGCGGAGACGGCAATGCGGGCCCGATCGGCAGCACGCGGATCCAGGCCGAGGAGATGGGCGAGGAGGACCCCAACGGAAACTCGCCGACCGCGGGCCAAGGCCGAGCGCCAACGGGCCGGATCGGGAGCGTCGCGAAGTCGAGCCGCGATCGGATGAGGGCGGAAGGCGACACGGCGGCTCGGCGGCGGAATCGGGGGCGTTGAGTCCGTGGCGTGCACCGTCCCGAAAACAGGAGGGGGACAGGGACCGTGTCCCCTTTCCCCGGGCCTGGACCGGCCGCGAGCCCCCTGTCGATGGCTCCTGTCGGCCCGGAAAATGGGGGACAGGCACCCGCGATCGGCCTACTTCCGGGTGCGTAAGGCCCCGGTTTCAAGCAGTCCCCATGTTCCTCCGGGGAGTGAGGTGAGGGTGATTTGAAGGGTGGCATGCCCTCGGCCTCGTGGGCATACGCATTCCCAATGAGCCCTCGCAAGCACTTGATCGACAAGGGTTTAAGGTCGGCGGCCATGCCCACGTGCGTGGGCATGCCCCCCTTCCGGCGATTCGGGTTGCGGGACGACTAAACGAGGCCCTCGGTCTTCAGCGGCGGCTGGCGAAGGCGATCCATCGGCCGTCGGGGGACCAGGCGGGTCCCGGTCGCCGATGGCGGGGTCGAGCAGGGGATGGGCGACGCCGCTGGCGAGGTCGAGCACCAGGATCCGGCCTCCCGGGCGGGCCTGGGTGTCGTTGAAGGCCGCGACCTTGCCGTCGGGGCTGAGGTCGCGCTGCTCCTCGGCCTGGAGGTCGGGCACCCGGGTCGGCTCCTCGCGGTGGTCGGAGGGCACCCGGTAGAGGTCCCAGCGGTTGCGACGGTCCGACAGGAAGACGATCGACCGGCCGTCGGCCGACCAAACGGGGTAGAGGTGTCGGAGCCGCCGGGTCGTCGGTCAGGCGGACGCGGGTCATGCCGTCGGGCGACCGGACCTGCACGTCCCAGTTCGATTCGTTCCGGGCGGCGAAGGCCAGGCGGTCGTCGTCGGGGCCCAGCGGGGGCCAGAGAGGCCGTTGGCCAGCACCTCGACTTGCCCGGCCTCGGGCCCATCGAGCCGGACCGCCTCGATCCGGCTCGTCGTTCCGGCCGGTGCGTTCCCAATCGGTGGCATAATCGGCCTTGCCGCTGGCGACGTAGGCGAGCCGGGTGCCGTCCCTCGACCAGGCCAGCGCGATCCCGGACGCCACGGCGGATCGACGGCCCCCTCGGCCGGGACGATCCGGGATCAGCGGATCCCGGCCGCTGGCGTCGAACGCGGTGAAGGCGATCCGCTTGCCGTCGGGCGACCACGACGGGTAGGCGGCGCGGGCGAAGCCCTCCGGCCGGGCGACCGCCCGCAAGCCGGTGCCGTCGGGGGCGGCGACGTACAGGCCGTAACGCTCGCCGGACGGCGGGAGCGGCCGGGGCGAGGTTCACCGGCAGTTCCCCGCCCTCGGCGGGCAGCAGCCGGCATTCGCCCACCCGTTCGGCGTGGCCCAGGGGCGGGCCCTGTCCCGGATCCGGCTACGACCGCCGTCAGGCGGCCGTCGGGGGCCCAGCGGAACTGGAAGCGGACCAGTTGCGGGCCGTCGTTCCACTCGGCGATGTACAACGATTCCTGGTCGGCCGGGCGAGTCGGCCGGAACCCCAGGCCTGGCCGTCGTCCCGGATCGCCACGGCCACCAGCTCGTTCGACCCCTTGTCGGGTCGGAACTCGACGCGGGCCAGGTCCCGCCGACAGCGGTGCCGGCTCGGCGACATCCCCAGCGACCCAGCAGCCCCGGGGGCGCCTGGCCGGCCGCGGCGGAAGGCATGAGCGTTAAAAGGAAGGCGATCGACGGCCCGAACCGGACGGCTCTGGATCTCCGCGAACATCGCGATACCCGCCCTTCGAGAGAGGTCTCCCGGTGATTCGCGGGCCGGGCGCGTTCCCTTGGGGGGAATCGCCGGCCGGGGGTCAGAGCAAGGCGGTGGTTTCCAGGGTGGCCGCGCATCAGGTTGAAGTTCTGCACGGCGACCCCCGAGGCCCCCTTGATGAGGTTGTCGAGCGCCGCCATCACCAGGATCCGGCCCCGGACGACCCGCACCATGATATCGCAGAAGTTGGTATACGAGGTATCCTTGGTGGCGGGCGGGTGGTTCACGATGCGGACGAAGGGGCTGTCGGCGTAGTACGATCGGTAGAGGTCGATCAGGTCGCGCTCGACGGCCGTGCCGCGGGGCTGGGTGTAGATCGTCGCCAGGATGCCGCGGTCCATCGGCACGAGGTGGGGGGTGAACAGCACTTCCACCGGCCCGCCGGTCGACCGGCCGACGTCGGTGAGCACCTGCTCGATCTCGGGCGTGTGCCGGTGCCGGCCGACGCTGTAGGCCGAGATGCTCTCGTTGCATTCGGGGTAGTGGAACGCCGGCTTGGGCGACCGGCCGCCGCCCGAGACGCCGCTCTTGGCGTCGATGATGATCGACGGGCGGTCGACCAGGTCCTCGGCGATCAGGGGGGCCAGCGCCAGGATGCTGGTCGACGTGTAGCAGCCGGGGTTGGCGATCAGGCGGGCGGCCGGGATGTCGTCCCGGTACAGCTCGGGCAGGCCGTAGACCGCCTCGGCCAGGCGGGCGGGGTCGGTGTGCTCGTGGTTGTACCACTCGGCGTAGGTGGCCGCCGATTTGAGGCGGTAATCGGCGCCGAGGTCGATGACCTTCAGGCCGCGTTCCATCAAGGGGGGACGGCCGCCATGCTGGCGACGTGCGGCAGGCACAGGAAGGCGACCTTCGCCTTGCGGGCGACGGCCGGGGTCGAACGGCTCGCAGGGCAGGTCGATCCGCCTCGCCAGGCTGGGGTGCAGGGCGTCGAGCCGGGGCGCCTCGTCCTGCCGGGAGGTCGCCGCGGTGATCCTCGCGTGCGGGTGCCGCAGCAGGATCGCGATCAGCTCCCCGCGCCGAATAGCCCGAGGCCCCGATGATCGCCACGTCCGTAGTCATGATACCAGCCGCTCCCGACGGCCCCGTCCCCCGAGGCGAGGGCCATGCCCGCGATCCAGCCGACCCAGGCGATGCCCGACACGATCAGGCCGATCCCCACGTCGGCCGGCCGGTACTCCAGTCGCAAAGATCCAGCTGCCCGGGTTCGGACTCGGCAGCGGATCGCCAGCCAGCCGCCGGCCGCCGATTCGACGTCGCCGGCCGGCGGCCGCCCCGGAGCTTCCCAGGTCGCCGACCAGGCAGGCTCGTACTCGATGCTCGCGAGGACCCAGCCCGACCCTTCGACCGGCCAGGCTTCGATGTTCGGGGTCGGGCGACTCCATCGTCAAGGGGGTGGCCCGTTCCAGGGCGTTCAAAAACCGGAGCGGGTTCGTCCTGATCCCAGGCTGGCTGATCGCCCGGAAAAAGCCAGGCCCGGGGCGGCCCGGTTCCCCGGGAAACCAGAGCACGAACCGGGTGTGGTTGGGCCTCGGTCGCCGCCCAGTCGACGCCCCAGAGCCATCCGGCCAGCGAGGGGTCATCCACGACCTCGATCCGGCCGGCCCCCGAGACGTACTCGGGCCCGAGCCTGAGCGATTCGCGGAGGTACGGGGCCGCCTCGTTGAGGTAGAGGAGCCGGACGTCGCCCCCGGTGCCCCGCGACTGCTCCGACAGGAAGGCCTCGTCGGCCAACGGTTGGGATTGCAGGAGCGTGGGATGCGGCAGGTCGAGCGTCCGGTAGGCGACCAGGTTGGTGGCGCCGGCCGCCATCGACAGGTTGCCCATCGGGTCGATCGACCGGCTTCCCCTGGGCATCGAGGCCAGCCTCGCCAGCACGGGGCTGGCCTTCGCCATCGATTGCAGCGGGACGGTATCCAGCTTCCGATGCCGGCTGAGCATCAGCAGGTCGGAAACCGCCAGCAAGGCCAGGATCAGCGGCAGCAGCCGGGCCGTCCGCTTCCATCGGGCCAGGGCCGCGGCGACCACCAGCCCGGCGATGAGGAAGCCGGTCTCTTCCAGCTCGGAGCGGTAGATGCGGAACCGTTCGTCGGCCCATTTCAGGCCGTTGGGCGGGATGGAGTATCGCCCCTGGCGGAGGAGGTCGGCCCGCTTGAGCAGGTCGCCCTGGATTTGGTGGGCGCCCTCGCGGAGTTTGGCCGACGTCGTCACCTCGGTCCAGGGGGATCGCCTCAGCAACCAGTCGGCGGCCTCGCGGGTGGCCGTCGCCCGGCCCGGGCCGGCCGGAGCATCCCGGAGGATGAGCTCCAGGGAGGCGATCGCCGCCAGCGGCACGATCGCCGCGAAGATCCCGAAGAAGAGCAGGGCCCTTGCCGGCCGTTTCCAGGAGAGGACGAGGTCGAGCCCTCGGGCGGCCAGGATCGCCAGGGCCAGGTCGGTCGCGAGCAGCCACCGTGCCGGCGCCCGGAAGAACGAGAAGCCGGGGAGCCGGACCAGCCACGAAAACCCGGGCAAGTACGGCCCGAAGCTCAGGACCAGCGACGAGAAGGCCAGGATCGCCAGCACCCGGACGGCCGGCTCCCCCCGGAAACCGACGCGAATGGCCCCCAGGGCCATCAGCAAGGGGGCGAGGCCGACGTATCCCATCACCTCCTCGGGCGACGTGAAGAACGGATCCCAGGCGACCGGCCTCCACAGCGGCGAACCGTGGAACAGGACCGGGGCGACGTAACAGGACAGGTGGAGCGGCATCACCGCGAACAGTCCCAGGTACTCCCAGGTCCGGTCCGACTCGGCCAGGCGGGCCAGCCGCCAGGTGGGGATCAACTGGGCCGAGGCCAGGAGGCCAGAACCCAGCAGGGCCGCCGCCACGACGAACCACGACCGTCGCGGCCCGGATGCCAGGGCCATCACCACCAGCCCGACCTGGGTGATGAACGCCAGTTGGAAATGGCCCGGCAAGACCTGGATCGCCAGGGCCGAGGCCAGCAGCCAGCCAAGCCGACGCCCGCCCCCCCCGCGGAGCACCGCCCAGCCGAGGCCCCAGATCCAGGGCATCCAGCTCCCGGTCGCGTAGGCCCAGTGGTGCGGCAGGTGGATCAGGTAGAAGCCCGAGGCCGGCCAGACGAAGCCCGCCAGGGCCGCCCCGGGAAGCCCGGCGCCGAATTGCCGTGCCGCCCAACGCGCGCCCAGGCCGGCCCAGAGCGCGTGCAGGACCAGCCCCATCGTGAACGCCCATTCCAGCGGCAGCAGGCCGTAGAGCACTAGGTTCGGCGGGTAATACACCCCCATCTGGCTCTCGGCGATCCCGGGGAATCCCCAGCCCCAGCGGTCATTCCAAATCGGCAAGTGGCCCGCGGCAATCGACTCGGACAGGAACCCCATCAGGCCGATCGAGAACCGCATCGAGTCGCCGCCGGCGGGCATCGCCCCGCCCAGGCCGATCGGCCAGAGCCAGAGCAGCAGTCCGGCCAAAGGCAGGAGCACGCTGGCCGCAATCGCCCATCGGGAAGGTCGGTCTTCCGCGGCCGGTTCGCGGTCATTCATCGTCGCGAGGTCCCGACCAATCGCCATCCCCCCGGCCCGACGACGGCCCGCAAAGTCCGCGGGCCGGGAACAATCTACAAACTCCTGGCGATCGGGGCCCTCGAAAATCCGGGCCGCACCGCCCGAAAACCAGAGGGACCGGCATAACCCCGGGTATGGTCCTGGTTTGGGGAATGGCTTCGGAATTCATCGGGGCCGGATCGGCGATTCCGGCACGCCAGGTGCATTTCCAACCCGGTCGTCCAGTCGGCCGCTCGACTCTACAAAAAATCGGCCCGGAATGGCCGGTCCCTTCAGTCCAGGAGGACGATCCATGTTGGTCCTGAGCCGGAAGTTGGGTCAGCGGTTCCAGGTGGGCACCGATATCCGGATCACCATCGTCAAGGTGGACCGCCATTCGGTGCGGATCGGCATCGAGGCGCCCGAGGATGTCGCCATCTACCGCGAAGAGGTCCTGACGCTCGAATCCGCCCCGGTCGGGCAGGAACAGCTGGTCGTTTCGGGCCGTTGATGGACCGGGACGTATCCTCGCGACCGCCCCGGATGGGCGATCCGCTCAGCGGTATTCCAGATAGGTCTCGATGCCCTGCCACATCACGAATGCCCCCCCCAGCACGAACATGATCTCGAGGACCGCGCTGGGCCGGTTGAACGGGAATCCGAGGGCCAGGTCGAGCAGGAACACCAGGATCACCAGGCCGGCGACGACCAGCGAGACGATCGTCAGCAGCTTCTCGGTCTCCATGAGGAAGACACTCCGCGCGGTAGACATTCGGCATCGTCTCCCACGACTTTACCACACGAGCGAACCGGCGGCCGAATCCGCGCGATCCCGGAAGCTCTAGGGAGGGTGGGGCCAGGGCGGATTGTACGGGGTATAGGGGCTGGCCGGGAAGACGGTTGCGAATTTCCGCCCCCCGGCCGACCGATCTATCCGCCCATCAAGCAGTTCGGACCGGGATCGTGACCGTCCGGGCCCGCGCCGCCTTGGGCAGTCTCACCGACAACACGCCATTCTGGAATTCGGCCCGGATCCCCTCCGGATCGACTTCCTCGGCCAGATCGACGTCGCGGCCGAAGGGGCCGAAGTAGCGTTCCTGGGCGCGGGCCCGCCCCACGTTGGCCTCGGGCGCCGGTCGGTTGCCGCGGAGGATGAGGGTCCTGCCCGAGACCGACAGGTCGATCGAGTTGGCGTCGACGCCGGGCAGGTCGATCCGCACCAGCAGCTCGGCGTCCGATTCGAACAGGTCGACGTCGGGCACCCAGGTCGCCTCGCCGCCGGTCAGCTTGGAGCGGTACTGGTCGTAGAGCTTGGTGAATTCCTTCTCGAGCGCCGCGAGCGGGGTGTTGAGGTCGCGGCGCCAGGTCCATTGGGGGATGCGGGTCATGGGGTCGTACTCCTGGAAAATGGGGGAATCGCCGGGGATTGCCGCCCGGCGGGTTTCTCGGCAGGTTCGGGGTGCTTGAGGGTCAGGTCGCGGACCTCGACGGGCCGATCCGGGGGGGCCGTGACGGTCAACCAGGCGGAGGGGGGCTCGTCGGGCCGGCCGGCCGGGACCTCCCGATCGCCCAGGCGCCAACGGGCCTCGCCGCCCCGACGGATCAGGTGCACGCTGAATCGCCCTTCCAGTGATTCGGAAACGAAGTCGGGCAATTGGTATCCGGCCAACCTCGCCCCGCGAAGATCGGCCGGCGAGTCGCCCAGGAAGTCGGCCGTCAGTTCGAAATCGGCGCCCAGCGGGATCGGCAAGGTCTCGGGCCGTGGACGGGGCTGGGGGCCGATCCGCAGGCGTCGCAGGGAGAACTGGCGATCGGGCGGGGCCGGCGCCCGGCCCGTCGCGAAGCCATCGCCCCAGGAGAGGCCTGCGAGCGAGAAGGCCAGGGTCGTGCCCAGGATCCAGGCGACGGCCCGGTACCAGGTCGGGGCGATCGCTTCCACCGCGAAAGGGCAGCGGAGCAGCATCCTCAACCTCTGGTAGAGGGCCGAGCCGCCGATCCAGGCCGATCCCAGCATCCGGCCCGACCGTTCCCGGTCGGGCAACGGCCCCGCCCGCTCGAACAGGACCGCGGCATAACGCTCGCGGGAGCCGAACGAGCCGGCCGCGTCGCGATCGGCCAGGAATTCCTGGTCGAGGCGGAGTTGCGACGCGAACCACCAGGCCGGCGGCAGGAAGAACCAGGCGGCCTGCGACAGCCCGGCCGCCAGGCCGACGAGCGGATCCCGGCGCTGGAAGTGGGCCAGTTCGTGGAGCAAGGCCAGGCGGAGCGCCTCGCGATGGGGGGCCCGGTCCAGGGGCGTCGGGATCAGGATGCACGGGCGGAACGCCCCCAGCAGGGCGGGGGCCCGCACCCGGGCCGAGACCCGCAGCCTCGGGACCCGCCCCAGGTCGCGGGTCAGCCAGGTGTACAGGCTCGCCGTGCCGTGCGAGGGCGCCGTCGACCCGCGGATCAGGCGGGCGATCCCCCACCCGGCCAGCAACCATCGGCACGCCTGCAGGCCGAGGCCGATGGCGTACGCCACCACCAGGGCACGGGCCAGCAGGGCGGGCTGGAAATCGGCGGCCCGGGCCCACGAAGGGCCGAACCCGGGCGGGGCCAGTTCCCGGAGGAACCCGCCGATCGGCATCCGGGGGATGGCTTCCAGGCCGATCAGCACCGGGATGGCCAGCGACCCCAGCCCCGCGATCAACGCCACGATCCGTCGCCGGGCCGGCTGGCGGGTCACCACCAGGGCGGGCAGCCAGAATCCGAGCCAGGCCGCCGCCGAGAGGGTGGCGTCCAGCCCGAAAGCCGCCAACCGATCGAGCGTGGCCGCCATCGATCGGGCCCCCACATCGGCCGGGATACCGCCACCATCCCCGGGCCGCTCAGGCCCCTTCGGTGGGGGCGGGGGCCGCCCCGTCGGTCGATCGCGCCTGGGCTTCGTCGATCATCGCCCGCATCCGATCGAGTTCCTCGGGGCTAGGCGGCTTCGAGTCGAGCAGGGCGACCATCATCCGGTCCAGGGCCCCGTCGAAGACGCGGTCGACGAACCGCTTGGTCAGCTCGCGGATCGTCCGATCGGGCGTCTTCTTCGGGATGTAGATGAACGTCCGCCCCTCGACCACGTGGCGGACCAGCCCCTTCTTCTCCTCCATGATGTTCAGGAGGGTCTGCACCGTGCTGTAGGCGACCGGCCCGGCCTCCTGCAGGTCTTCCTGGACCTCGCGGACGCTGGCACGCCCCCGCGCCCAGAGGGACTTGAGGATCTCCAACTCGCGGTCGGTCACCATCTGGCTCTTGCGCACCGTGAACACCCCTCGAACAACCGCGGGACGCGAAGTGGATCGACTAAGATTATCGTCCCCGAAATCCCTAGGCAATCCCCAAACCCAAAAGGCTTGCGGGTTTAAGCTGCGACGAATGTCCTAGGTTCCGCGTCCTGGCAGGGAGGCCAGGCGGGCGGCCAGCAGGGCGGGGAACTGGCCGTACCATCGCTGGTTGAGGGGGGACGGGTGGGGCAACGGCTGGACGGTGATCGCCTTGCGGACTTCCCTTCCGTCGACCTCGGCGACCAGCTCGCAGGGGAGGTCGGCCTCGTATCGGTCTTCCCGCTTCCAGAGGGCCGCGGCCTCGCCGGGCGGGGCGTAGGGGGCGAACCAGTCGAATGCCTCGGTGCCCAGGGTGATGACCCGATCGCCTTCCCAGGGGCCGGCGAGCAATCGGGCGAGGAGCGGCCGGAAGCGGGACTTCACCGACTCGGCGTAGGCCTTGTTGCCGGGCGGCTTGTACGGGACGGTGTTGGTCAGCAGGGCGTATTTCAGGGCGTCCGCGAGCGTCCTGTCCTTGGGTGCCGGCTCGCGGCCTTCGAAGGCCCGGATCAGGCCCTGGCGGACGAGCCGGCCGGCGGCGCCGATCTGGGGCTGGCCGTGGATCACCTCGTCCTTGCCGAGGTCCCGGCCGAAGACGCAGACGGGGGCCTGCAACGAGCCGGCGCAGAGGACCGGGTCGAGCGGGTCCTTCTTCGCCGCCTGGTAGACCGGCTCGTCGATCGGGAACGGGGCCCGGGCGGCTTCCTCGCGGATCGCCGCCACCAGGGATTCCAGCGTGACCATCGGTTTGAACCTCGCGGCTGTCGGCCTCGCGGCGGGATTTGCTAGAATGGCCGAACTTGGGGGGCGTGTCCACCCTCCAGGTTGCTTAGGAAGACCAGCCTACGGCCCGCCGAGTCCCGCGAATATGCCCCGGATCGCGATCTACGATACGACCCTGCGCGACGGCAGTCAGGGGGAAGGGATCAATTTCTCCCTCCAGGACAAGGTCCTGATCGCCCGGAGGCTGGACGAGGCCGGCATTGACTACATTGAAGGCGGCTACCCCCTCTCCAACCCCAAGGACGTCGGCTTCTTCCGCGCGATCCGCGAGCGTCCGCTGGGCCACGCCCGGCCGGTCGCCTTCGGCATGACGCGTCGCCGGGATACGGCGGCCGAGGACGACCCCGGCATGAAGGCCCTGGTCGCCGCCGGCACGCCGGCCGTGACGATCGTGGGCAAGACCTGGGACCTGCACGCCACCGAAATCCTCGGCGTCTCCCTCGAAGAAAACCTGCGGATGATCGCCGATTCGGTCGCCTACTGCGGGTCGCACGTCGAGGAGGTCATCTACGACGCCGAGCACTTCTTCGACGGCTACAAGAACAACCCCGACTACGCCCTGCAGACCCTCGGCGCGGCGCTCCAGGGGGGCGCGAAGTGGTTGGTCCTCTGCGACACCAACGGCGGGACGCTGCCCGAGCAGATCGCCGAGGCGGTGGGGGCCGTCCGCCGGGCCTTCCCCGAAGCCTTGCTGGGGATCCACCCGCACAACGACGGCGAGCTGGCCGTGGCCAACGCGCTGGCGGCCGTCCGGTCCGGCGCCAAGCAGGTCCAGGGGACGATCAACGGCATCGGCGAGCGGTGCGGCAACGTCGACCTCTGCAGCGTGATCGCCAACCTGGCGCTCAAGTACGCCGATTACGAGGTGCTGGCCCCCGGCAACCTCCAGCACCTGACCGAGCTGTCGCGGTACGTCTACGAGACGGCCAACATGAGCTACCGGTCTGGCCAGCCGTTCGTCGGGTCGAGCGCCTTCGCCCACAAGGGCGGCATGCACGTCCACGCGGTGCGCAAGCTGTCGGCCAGCTACGAACATATCGACCCCGAGCGGGTCGGCAACGAGCGACGGGTGCTGGTCAGCGAACTCTCGGGCCGGTCGAACATCGCCGAGAAGCTGCAGGAGCACGGCCTCGACGGCGACAGCCCCCTGCTGGCCCGGGTGCTCGACCGCGTGCAGGACCTCGAGAGCGAGGGCTACCAGTTCGAGGCGGCCGAGGCGTCGTTCGTGCTGCTGGTCGAGAAGCTGGCGGGCCGCTATACCCCCTGGTTCGAGCGGATCAACTACCGGGTGAGCGTCGAGAACGGCCCCGACGGGGCGCCGATCACCGAGGCGACGGTCAAGCTCCGCGTCGGCGACTCCATCGAGCACACGGTCAGCGAGGGGGACGGCCCGGTCAACGCCCTGGATGGGGCCCTCCGCAAGGCGCTCGAGCCGCACTTCCCCGGGCTGTCGAAGCTCCGCCTGGTCGATTACAAGGTTCGCGTGATCAACGAGGGGGCCGGCACCGCGGCCAGGGTCCGCGTCGTGATCGAGAGCAAGGACGACGACGACCTCTGGGGCACGGTGGGCGTCTCCGAGAACATTATCGAGGCGAGCTGGCTGGCCCTGACCGATTCGATCGAGCACAAGTTGAGCAAGGAAGACCGCCGATCCCGGGCGCTGGACGCGGTGGCCACATGACCGACAAATCGACCGTCGACGAGATCCGCGCCCGGTTCGATGCCGACGTGGAACGGTTCTCGAACCTCGAAACCGGCCAGTCGGCCACCGTCGATGCGCCCCTGGTGCTCGAACTGATCACCGAGGCGGCCGCCGCTTGCAACCCCGGGGCGAAGTCGGTGCTCGACGTCGGCTGCGGCGCGGGGAACTACGCGATCAAGCTGCTCCGCCGCCTGCCCGGCCTCGACGTGACCCTGATCGACCTCAGCCGGCCGATGCTCGACCGGGCCCGCGAACGGATCTCGGCCGAGTCGGCCGGCTCGATCGAGGCGATCCAGGGGGATATCCGCGACATCGACCTGCCGGAAGCGGGCTTCGACATCATCCTGGCGGCGATGGTCCTGCACCACCTCCGCGGCGAGGCCGAATGGGAAGCCGTCTTCGGCAAGCTCCATCGCGCCCTCCGGCCGGGCGGGACGCTCTGGATCGCCGACCACATCACCCACGAGATCCCGGCCGTCGATGCCCTGATGATGGCCCGCTGGGGCGATTACCTGGTGGGGTTCAAGGGCGAGGCGTATCGGGACCAGGTCTTCGCCTATACCCGGAAGGAAGACACGCCCCGCCCGCTCACGTTCCAGCTCGAGATGCTCCGCCGGGCCGGCTTCCGCCCGGTCGAGGTCCTGCACAAGACCAGTTGTTTCGCGGCCTTCGGCGCCGTCCGCTGACCCGCCTTTCTCCGGTGACCCCCAATGAGCCTCGCCGACCTCCCCAAGCAGTACGACCCCCGGGCCGCGCAGGAACAGGCCGCCGCGCTCTGGCAGAAGCTGGACGCCTTCCACGCCGAACCGGGCAGCGGCAAGCCCCCCTACTGCATCGTGATCCCCCCGCCCAACGTCACCGGGGCCTTGCACCTGGGCCATGCCCTGAACAACACCTTGCAGGACATCCTGATCCGTTGGCGTCGGATGCAGGGTGACGAGGCGCTCTGGATGCCCGGCACCGACCACGCCGGGATCGCCACCCAGGCTGTCATCGAACGCCGGCTGTTCGAGCAGGAGAAGAAGACCCGCCACGACATCGGCCGGGAGGCCCTCGTCCAAAGGATCTGGGACTGGAAGGACGAGTATCAGGCGAGGATCCTGGACCAGCTCCGCCAGATGGGCTGCTCGTGCGACTGGAAGCGGACGCGTTTCACGCTCGACGAGACCTGCTCGAAGGCGGTCCGCCGGACCTTCTTCAACCTGTTCCGCGCCGGCCTGATCTTCCGCGGCAAACGGCTGGTGAACTGGGATACCCAGCTCCGCACCGCCGTGGCCGACGACGAGATCTACACCGAGGAGATGCCCGGCCACCTCTGGACGATCCGCTACCCCGTGGCCGGATCCGACGAGGTCCTGCACGTCGCCACCACCCGCCCCGAGACGATGCTGGGCGACACCGCGGTTGCCGTCCACCCGGACGACCCCCGTTATCGCCACCTGATCGGCCGCCAGGCCGAGTTGCCGCTCACCGGCCGGACCATCCCGATCATCGGCGACGGCGTGCTCGTGGATCCGGCGTTCGGCACCGGCTGCGTGAAGGTCACGCCGGCGCACGACCCCAACGACTACCAGGCCGGCCAGCGGAACCACCTGCCCAGCATCAACCTGCTCAACCCCGACGGCACCTACAACGAGAACGCGGGCGAGAAGTACGCCGGGCTCGACCGGATGGTCGTCCGCAAGCGGGTCCTGGCCGACCTCGCCGAGGGGGGCTACCTGGAGCGGACCGATTCGCACGTCGTGCCGCTCAAGCACTCGGACCGGTCCAAATCGCCGATCGAGCCGTACCTGTCGGATCAATGGTTCGTGTTCATGGGCGACGACGAGCATGGCCAGGGGCTGGGCCAGATGGCCCTCGACGCCGTGACCTCGGGCCGCGTGAAGTTCCACCCCGAGCGGTACGCCAAGAGCTACATCGACTGGCTGTCCGAGAAGCGAGACTGGTGCATCAGCCGTCAGCTCTGGTGGGGTCACCGGATCCCGATCTGGCACTGCTCGACCTGCTCGGAGGAGGACCTCAAGAAGGCGTTCGGCGAGCGGAATGACGTCACCTGGAAGGCGGGCGAGTCGGGCGGCTGGCTGATCTGCTCCGAAGCCGACCTGGCGGCAGACGCCCTGGGCCCGGGACACACCCTGGAACAAGATCCCGACGTGCTGGACACCTGGTTCAGCTCGGCCCTCTGGCCCCACTCGACCCTGGGCTGGCCCGACGAGACGCCCGAGCTTCGCGAGTTCTACCCGACCTCGGTGCTCTCCACCGCCCGCGACATCATCACGCTCTGGGTCGTGCGGATGGTGGTCTTCGGCCTGTTCAACCGCGGCGAGGTGCCGTTCAAGGACGTCTACATCCACCCCGTGATCCTCGACGGCAACGGCGTGCGGATGTCGAAGTCGAAGGGGAACGGCGTCGACCCGGTCGATATCATCGACCTCTACGGCGCCGACGCGCTCCGGTTCGCCCTGGCGGCGCTGGCCACCGAGACGCAGGATATCCGCCTGCCGATCGAGAAGGCCAAGCTGCCCGACGGCCGCGAGGTGAACACGTCGGAGCGCTTCGAACTGGCCCGGCCGTTCGGCAACAAGCTCTGGAACGCCGCCCGGTTCGCGCTAATGAACCTGGAAGGCTACACGCCCTCGCCCCTCGACCCGGCCGGCGCGGCGATCGAGGACCGCTGGGTCCTCAGCCTCCTGGCCCGGACCGCCCGAGAGGCGACCGCCGAGCTCGACCGGTTCAACTTCGCCGAATATGCGAAGAAGCTCCGCGACTTCACCTGGAACGATTTCTGCGACTGGTACCTGGAATTCGCCAAGGGGAGGCTCCGACAGGCCGAGACCCGGGCCGACGCCCAGCGCGTCCTGGCCTCGGTGCTCGACGGCCTTTGCCGATTGCTCCACCCGGTGATGCCGTTCGTCACCGAACAGATCTGGCAGGCGCTCAACCAGGTCGCCCCGCAAAGGGGCCTTCCCGAACCGTCGGCTTCGTCGGAATCGGCCTGCCTGGCGAGCTGGCCGGCCTTGCCCGAATCGTGGGAGGACGCCGAGGCCGAGGCCGTCGTCGCGGCCTGGCAGGCGTCGATTGTGGCGATCCGCAACCTCCGGTCCGAGCGGAATATCCCCCCCTCGGCGAAAGTCGCCCCGATCATCGTCGCGGGCCGCGAGCACGCCGACCGGCTCCGGCCCGGCGAGCCGTTCCTCCGGTCCTTGACCAACGCCGAATCGCTGGCGATCGTGCCCCATGCCGACCGCCCGGCCGAGAGCGCCGTGGCCGTCCTGCCCGACGCCGAGATCATCCTGCCCCTGGCCGGCCTGATCGACACCGAGGCCGAGAAGGCCCGCCACGTGAAGGCCCTGGCCGACCTCGACAAGCAGCTCGCGGCGGTCCGCAACAAGCTGGGGAACGAGTCGTTTGTCAGCCGGGCGCCGGCCGAGGTCGTGGCGCAGCAGCGGGCCAAACTGGCCGAGCTCGAAGGCCAGCGGGCCGCCGTTCAGGCATTGATCGACGGCAGCCGCTGACGGGCCTTCCTCAGCCCAGGCGATCGATCAGTTCCGGGAGTTCGGCGGCCGATCGGATCGTGTGGTCGGCGCCGGCTTCCCGGAACTCGCGGGCAATGCCGTCGAGCCTGGCGGAGATCTCGCCTTCGGCCAGCGATTCGGCCTCGGCCTGCGACAAGCCCAGGGCGTTGCCCGTTTGCGTGACGGCCACCGCGATCGCCCCGGCGTTCCGGGCGGCGGCGATCCCCACCGGCGTGTCGTCCACCACCAGGACCGAGCCCATCGGATAAACCCCCAGCGCCTCGGCCGCGCGGAAGTTCATCCAGGGGGCCGGGCGGCCCTCGGGCACGTCGTCCGAGCAGACGACCACGTCCGGGTCGAAGCCGCCTCGGGCGGCCAACGGGACGACGACCTCCATCAGCTCGCGGGTATAGCCGGTCGTCGAGCCGATCCGGATCCCCCGGTCGCGGAGCCTCGCGATCGCCGCGGGGATGCCGGGGATCACGTCCGAGCCCTCGGCCAGGATCGCCTTCTGCAACGGCAGGAACTCCCGATAGAGCCGGTCGACGTCGGCATCGGCGGGATCCCGGCCGTGGAGCTTTCGCCATGCGTCGGCGACGCGCGGGGCCCGCAGGATCGAGGCGATATGCTCCCGCTTGGCCAGGCCCATCGGGGCCCGCGCCTCGGGCTCGGTGATGGGCAGGCCGGCCCGGCGGAAGATCTCGACGAAGACCCGGGCGGGCGCCCGGCTGCCGTAATCGACGGCGGTGCCGGCCCAGTCGAACAGGGCGGCCCGGATTTTCGTTGGCATCGGGGGCACTCCGCGTCAGTCGGGCAGGATCGTCAGGTGCATGGCCGCCCCGCCGACCAGCCCCAGCACGATGCGGAGCGTGGCCTCGATCGATGCGAGCAGCAGGGCGGCCAGGGCCGCGACGACCAGGTTGGCCTGGCCCCTCGACCAGCGCCCCGGATCATGGCCAGCCAGCCGATGGCCGAGAACGGGTCGGCCTGGCGAATCCCCCGCCCGGCCGCCGCCGGGTACTTGCCGGGGGGGAGGGCCAGGGCGGCGGTGGATTCGGCGCCGGGCTTGCCGAGGGCGACCGGCAGGAAGATCGCGACGGCCAGGCCGGCGACCCACCAGCCTTGCATGCGGGCGTTCCCCGCCAGCGCCGCCCCGAAGCCGGCCGGCCGGCCGACCAGGGCGGCCAGGGAGGCGAGCAGGGTCGCGTAGGCGACCGCCCGCAGGGCCGGCGCGATCGGTTCCAGGGCGAAGTCGCCGATCAGGGCCATCGCCCTCCAGAAGGGATAGGTGTTGCGCTGGGTGCGGATCGCCTTGCGGATGGCGTCGTCGCTCACCTCGCCGCGGGTCCGGGCCTCGATCCGGGCGGTACCCGCCTCGATGGCGCGGGCGATCTCGGCCGGCTTGCGGCCGGTCAGCCAGGGGAACGCGTTGAGAACGAGGATCAGGGCGGCCCAGAGGAGCAAGGCAGCCCCCGCCCGGTTCGCCCCGGCCTCGGCCGGCGTCTGGCTGGTCATCCGATGGATCCCCCGAGCGGCGGGACAAACCCCGGCGGCGCCGGGCCCTAGGCCCTATCGTACAGCGCCGGCGGGGGCGCGGCGAACGTCGCCGGGGCGATCGAGCGGGGATTCCGACCTTGACCGCCCGGGGGCCGGTCCGCATACTTGGCGGCACTTCAAGGACGAATCGGCTCGCCCGAGGTGGGCCGTAGCAACGGTGGCGACCACGGAATGGACATCCGCGACGCATCCTCGTTCGATCGCCGTGCCCTCGCGCCGCCAGCGGGGGATCGCCAAGCCCCCGCACGCCGGCCGGGGCCCAACACGATCCGCATCCCCCAGGGGCGCCCAGGGACATGATCTCCAACGCCTACTTGCTGGTGTTCGCGCTGGCCTTCATGGGGTGCGTGCTGGCCACGCCCCTGGTCACGCGGATCGCCGACTGGGTCGGCGCCATCGACCGGCCCGACCAGTTCCGCCGGATCCACAAGGGGGCCACCCCCCGGATGGGCGGCCTGGCCCTGGCCTTCGGCATGATCGCCAGCCTGATCACGATCGCCTCGGTCTGGCACTGGGGCGATTCCTGGCCCGATGCCGAGGCCTTCTGGTCGAGGCAATGGTCGGTGCTGGCGGCGGTCGCGCTGGTGCTGGCGATCGGCGCGATCGACGACGCGAGGGGCCTCGGCCCCCGGATCAAGCTGATCGGCCAGGCGTCGGCCGTGCTGATCCTGTATTCCGGCGGGATCCGCATCGACCGGTTCGTGCTGCTGGGCCACACGTTCAACTTCTGCCCCAACGCCCTGGCGATCCCGACGCCATTCGGCTGGATCCACCCGATCAGCCTGGCCGTCACGCTGTTCTGGTTCCTGGGCTGCATGAACGTCTGGAACCTGATCGACGGCATGGACGGCCTGGCCTCGGGCATGGGGCTGCTGGTCAGCATGACCCTGATGCTGGTGGCGCTCTACCAGGCCAACGTCGGCTCGGCCCTGGCGGCCGCGGCGCTGGCCGGCAGCCTGGTCGGCTTCCTGCTGTATAACTGGCACCCGGCGGTGATCTTCCTGGGGGATACGGGCAGCCTGACGATCGGCCTGATGATCGGGGTGATCGGCATCCAGGATTCGCTCAAGGCCGTCGGCCCTGTCGATCCTGTTCCCGATCGTGGCGATGGGCGTGCCGATCTCGGACACGGCGATGGCGATCCTCCGCCGATGGGTGCGGAACCTGCCCCTGACCGCGGCCGACCGCCGGCACCTGCACCACCTGCTGATCGGCCTGGGCCTGAACCCTCGCCAGGCGGCCATCCTGATGTACATGTTCACCGGCTTCCTCTGCGGCGTGGTGCTGCTGGGGGTCGCCTGGAACAGCGAGTTCCTGGCCCTGGTGATGGGCACGTCCGGCTGCCTGGCGTTCCTGGTGATCCTCTACAGCCGCCGCGACGACCTGGCGATCCTGAGCCGGGAATTCGCGGCGAAGTTGGCCCGGGGCCGGCAGGAGCGGGCCGCCTCGCAGATCACCTGGGAGGCGATCCAGCGGATCGAGCTGTGCGACGACCCCGAGGCGATCTGGGGGATCGTCCAGGGGGCGGCCGATTCGCTCGGCTGCGACGGCCTGCGGATCTCCTGCTACCGCGAGGGCCGGCAGGTCTTCCGGCATCACCGCGCTTACTGGGACTCGGCCGAGTTGTCGGGGCCATGCGCCTCGTTCCGACTCTGTACCGGGCGGGACCTGGTGCTGGCGGTGGCGCTGCACCAGGCGGCCGATTCCGGCCTCGCCACGGATATCGCCGTGCGGTTCCTGCAGCGACTGGCCCTGGCGACGGCCGAACGGCTCGAACGCCTGGCCGCCTCGACGGCGGGGAGCAATCCCCCGGCCGCCGAGCCGGCCCCGCAGGCGGCCATCGCGGGGTCGGGAATCGGTTCGGGCCGCCCGGCGGCCGCCCGGGCCCCGTTGCAATGGATCCGCTGGGCCATCGGCTGGTAACTCGGCCCGGCCACGGCAAGCCAAGCGAACCGACCGACGAGGGGACACGACCATGGATGGTAGCCTCCGGCCTTACTCGGCCCCGGTCCCGAACGCGGCGCACCCGGCGGGGTTGCCGTCGCACCCGCACTCGGCCGTGCCGACGATCCCGATCCACGGCGGCCATCCGGCGGCCCACGGCTCGACCAAGACGGCGGGCGACTACTTCCGGGCGATGTACAAGCGGGCCTGGCTGCTGCTGGGCCTGGCCGTACCGGTCGCGGTCGGCGGCTCGCTGTTCGTGATGCGGATGAAGGACACCTACCGGACCCAGGCGCAGATCACGATCGAGCCGCCCCACTTCGACGACACCCTGCTGGGCCTGCTGACGCACCAGGGCGTCGGCCGGGCCAAGGCGACCGGGCCCGAGGCGCGGTTCGTCGCCAACGGGCTGATGAAGCTCCGCAGCATGGAGCTGGCGAGGAAAATCGTGTTCGACCCGGGCATCGAGCCGCCGCCGCCCGGGATGGCCGACCCGGCTTTCGAGCTCTGGAAGGGCCTGACGGTCAAGTCGATCCCCCAGACGAACCGCTGCGACGTGATCCTGGAGGGGAACGACCCCAAGCGGATCACCGAATGGCTCAACCGGCTGGTCGACGCCTTTTGCGACGGCCTACAGCAGGAGAACATCGCTCAGATTGGCGCCGTCCAGAAGCGATCCAGCGATCGGTTGGACGGCCTCCGCAAGGAGCAGAAGCAACTCGACGCGCAACTCCGCGACCTGGCCGAGCGGAACAAGTCGTTCGCCTCGGGCGGGCGGAACCTGCTGGAACAGCGATACCTGGAGTACAGCGCCCTGCTGCTGCAGAAGCGGAACCTGGTCGAGAACATGCGGCACGAGGCGATGATCGCCCAGTATTTGCCCCAGTCGAAGCTGGGGGCGATGACGGGCCACGGGCCGGACGACGAGCTGCTCGCCGGCCTGGACCAGCAGCGACGGGCCCTGGCGGCTCGGGCGAAGAACGTCTATCGATTGAGCCGCCACCCGGCCGACGACCCGGCGGCGCAGCACCTGGCCCGCCAGATGAACGAGCTGCAGGCCCAGATCGACACGATCCGGGGCCGCCAGAAGCCGGTGGAATCGGCTGTAGATGTCCACTCGGTCCTGATCGATCACGCCACGAGGGAACTGGAGGAGCTGGAGAAGAAGGTCCAGGACACGTTCGCCGAGTGGCAGGTCTCCAACCCGGCTCACCAGGATTACGTCGCCCGCCTGGCCGACCGCGACGCGAAGGCCAAGGAGATCCTGGCGATGGAGGCCCGCCTGGGCGACTTCAACTTGCTGGCCCTGACCAACACCAAGCCGGCCGAGGTGATCCAGCTGGCGGTCGAGCCGGTCGCGCCGGTGAAGCCGAACCGGCCCTTGATGATCGCCGGCGTGATCATCCTGGGCATCGGCCTGGGTGCCGGCACGGTCTGCCTGCTGGAGTCGCTCGACCGCAAGGTCCGCGTGCCCGAGCAGTTGATCCTGGGCCTGGGCCTGCCGCTGTTCGGGGTCGTGCCCCGGATGCGGCGGAACTGGCGGCTGCATCGCGGGGGGCACCTCTGGACCCCCGGCGCCCCGGCTTCGGTCGAGGCCGACGCCTACCGGAACCTCCGCGCCAGCGTCCTGGGCGTCCACGATGCGCAGGGGCGGCCGGCCGTGACGCTGCTGGTCACCAGCGCCAAGGCGGGCGAGGGGAAGAGCACCACCGCCCTGAACCTGGCCGCCACCTGCGCCCGGGCCGGGGAACGGACCCTGCTCATCGACGTGGACCTGCGCCGCCCCAGCCTGCTCGACGTGTTCGAGGGGGCCCGGGAACAGCCCGGCCTGGTCGGCTTCCTCAAGGGGGAGACCCCCTGGCAATCGACCATCGTGCGGACCGACCTGCCCAACCTCGACTTCCTCCCCACCGGCGACCCCAGGGACGTGCCGATCGAGATCCTGGGCGCCCTGGAACTCCGGCAGCTGATCGCCTCGGTCTCCCGCCAGTACGACCGGGTGATCCTCGACGGGCCGGCGGTGCTGGGCCTGGCCGACTGCCGGATGCTGGGCCGGATCGTCGACGCTGCCATCCTGGTGGTCCGCTCCGGCGCCCACGAGCTGAAGCCGCTCTACCGGGCCAAGGTCATGCTCGAACAATCGCGGGTGCCGGTGGCGGGCCTGGTGTTCAACGGCCTGGCCGACGACTTCCAGGACTGGTCGAGCTACGGGTCGGCCCACTACGGCTACGGCGAGGAGTTCGGGCCCGCCCCCGGCAACTCGCTGGGGATGGCGGTGGCCCTCGGCTCCTCCTGAGCCGCCCCGACCCGACCCGGACCGGATCCAGCCCCCGCGATCGACCCCAACCCCGAGCGACCCCACCATGATGCGTACCCGATGCCTGGTCCTCTGCGATCGCGCCCTGATCGTGCTGATCGGGTCCGTCCCGCTGGTCGGCGTGGCGGCGTTCGGGGGGATGGTTTCGTGGTCGAGGCCCTTGCTGGGCGGCCTGATCTTCCTGGTCGCCCTGGGCTGGCTGGCCCGGTCGGCGCTGGCCGGATACTGGCCGGCGTTGGGCAGCCCGATGACCGCCCTGGGCGTGCTGGCGATCGGCCTGGGGCTGGTGCAGGTCGCCCCGCTCCCGGCTGGCCTGGCGAAGCGAGTCTCGCCGCATTCGCAGGAGCTTTACACGCTGGGCTTCCTGCCCGAGCGGGCGGCCGAGGAAGGGCTCGATTCGATCCCCGACGCGGCGGCCGTCCGTTCCCCCGCCACGGTCGATCGGGCCGCAACGATTCGCTGGATCCTCGGCGGTTTGGCGGCGTTGACGCTGTTCTCGGTGGTCGGCCGGTTCGCCGACCGACTGGGGCGGTCGATGGCGGTCTGGGGCTGCGTCGTCGCCGGCTTCCTGCTGACGACGGTGTTCGGCCTGGTGCAACTGCTGGGCGGCGTGGGCGGGCTCTACGGCAGCATCAAGCCGGGTCAGGGCCCGGCCTGGGCCCCCTCGACGGCCGATCTCTGGCTGGCGCCGATCGCGACCGTGCTCCGGCCGATCGAGGATGCCCCCGGGACCTGGGCCGTGCCGGTGCCCGAGCCGACCTTCTGCCTGGGCGGCCTGGTCGGCGGGCCGGGGGCCTACCTGGCCCTGGCATCGCTGGCGCTGCCGCTGACGCTGGGGATCTGGCTGCATATCCTGTCGCCGCGGGGCAGCCGGGAACCCCTGGGATTGCGCCTCCGCGACACGGGGCAGGGGAGCCTGGTCGTCCTGCTGGCCCTGCTTACGCTCCTCGGCTCGGGAATGGTCGGTTACCTGGGCGGCCGGTGGCTGGCCCTGCCGTTCGTCCTGGGCCTGCTGCTGGCCGGGCTGCCCGCGCTCCGGGGCTGCGGGGTCGGCCGATGGTCGGCGTCGATGCTGGCGGGTTGCGCCCTGGCGATGGGCCTGGGCGTCTTCCTGGGCGATACGCGGGGTCGGCCCGAGGGTTCGCATCCGTTGGCCGAGGCGTCGGGATGGGTCGAGGCCCGGCACGCCTGGGGCGAGGCGCTGGCGATCGCCCGCGATTTCCCGGTGCTGGGCGCCGGCCTCGGCAGCTACCCTGCGATCGGAACCCTGTACAAGGACTCCGACGAGACGACCGTCGCCATCCAGAGCGTCCCGGGCCGCTGGGCGGCCGAGGGGGGCCTGTTCGGCCTGGCGATCCTGGGCCTGGGCGTGCTCTGGGGGCTGGTCCGGCTACCCTGGGCCTGGAAGCGGGTCGGATCGGCCGAACGGGCCCTGGCCGGGGGGTTGCTGGGCGCCGTGGCCTGCCTGGCCGCGCTGTCGACGCTCCAGTGGACGGTCGAGATCGCCGCGGTCGGCCTGGCGGCCGTCGCGGTCCTGGGGACGTGGGACCGCTGGCTGGCCGGGGGTACCGACCTGTTCGTGGACGTGGTTTGACGCTCAATCGTCGCGATTCGCGATGATCTGTTCGGGGGTAAGCCGTTCGGGTTGGGCGGGTCGCGGTCGCAGGGTTCGCCCGAGGGGCGAGGGGGAAGGCAAGGATGCCGGACACGACGGTCCTGGAGGTCCATGAGCCGAGTTCGTCGCAGGCTCGCACGCTCGAGCTGGGCGCGCCCTCGGTGCGGATCGGCCGGGGGCCGCAGTGCGAGGTCCGGCTGGGGGAGCCGTCCCTGGCCGAGGTCCAGTGCCTCCTCCGCCGACGGGGCGACACCTGGCACGTCCAGCCGGTCGGGCCGCCCGGCTACCTGTCGATCCGGGGGCGCCCGGTCGAATCGCAGCGCCCGCTGCCGCTGGGCGAGCCGATGAAGGTAGGCGACCACTGGCTGAGGCTCAGCCGCCTCCGCGATGAGGACCTCGAACGGGCCCGGACCGTCGCCCCCCCGCCCGCGCCGGTCCCCGCACCGCCCGCGCCCGCCCGATCGGTCGAGCCGGCCGAATCGCCCAGGGCCTCGAAGCCCGCCCGGGTGCCGGCCTCTCGCCTGATCCCTCCCCGGCCCGAGGATCGTCGATGGGAGGGCCGGCCTCTGGGCGAAGGGATCCGCGAGCGGATCGCCTGACCGTCGGGGCCGTCGGCCCG
The DNA here is from genome assembly GCA_046350035.1 of Isosphaeraceae bacterium. GTDB lineage: Bacteria > Planctomycetota > Planctomycetia > Isosphaerales > Isosphaeraceae > CALLYK01. The sequence continues at coordinate 43,332 of JAXMBD010000057.1, forward strand.
CCGAACCGCCCGGAAGCGGCCGCACCCATTCGCCCGGCCGCTCCGATCCCGGCCCCTCGTATGAAGCCGGTACTGCCGCCGTCGTACCCGGCGGCGCACGCCTACCCGGGGCGGCAGGAACCGCCCGCGGCTCCGGTCATCGAGCGGGCCCCGGCCCCGGTCGCCCCGCCGCCGGCCCCATCCCCACCCCCGTCGCCCAGCCTGGGCTGGGCCACCCGTCGTCCGGACGAGCCCCGCCCGGGCGCCCGATCGCCCGGCGGTTTCGGCCGAGCCGAGTTCGCCGATGGCGAGCCTGCCCGGCCCTGGAGGCGTGGGCCGCCGAGCTGCCCGAGCAGGCGAAGGCCGCGTATCCGCCCGCCTCGCCGTTCCCGCAGGTCCTTCCTGCCGAACCGGCCGCGGACGTGATGGACGTGGAAGTGATCGAGCCGGGATCGGCGACCGAACCCGACCTGAGCCCGGTTCCTCCGTCGATCGAGGATCGAGGCGAAACGGAAGCCTGGAGGAGGTCACGCCGCTTCTCGCAAGGTCACCCGAAACCTCGTCTTTTCCCGACGATCCTGCCGTCGACGGGCCGAAACCCGGGGCGGTTCCGGCTCGGGCCGAGGCCGTGGTGCCCGTCCCGCAGATCGCCATCACGTTCGAGAAGCCGCCGACCGGATTGCACCGCTACCTGGCCTCGATCCGGCGGAAACGGCATGCCGCGCCGGTCGATGCCACGGCCCGGGTCGTCGAGGCGATGCCGGTCGTCCCGGTCGAGCCTGGGCCGGTCGAGGTCGAGGTTCCCGGCGAGCCACCGGGAGTTGCCCCGGACGACGTCTTGGCGGCAAGGGATCGCGTCGAGGACACTCCCCCTGCCGGACTTCCCGCGACGGCCTGGGAAGGCGTCCTCCCGGAAGCGGTGGGGGATGGGGAGCCCTTGCCCGGGTTCTTGCATTCCTACGAAAATGCGGCCTTGCCGGTCGAGGAGGCCGAGTCGGCCCCGATCACGGTCGCGGTGGACTTCCCCGAATCGGCCGTCGAACCGGAATTGGCCCGGGACCGCCCCGAGATGAGGGCCCGCGACGCGGACCTGGCCCCACCGGTCGAGGCGGCCGAGCCCCGCCCCGACGGACCGGGTTCCGCGGAGCCTCCCCTGGCGGGCGAGTGGCCGACGGCCCGGTCGATCCTGGATTCGGCGGCCCGGCTCAGGGCGGTCGGGGCGCCCGCGCCGGCCGCCCGGAGATCTTCGGTTTCCTTGCCCGTGCCGACCGTCGCCCGGCCGCCGGCCCAGCAGAACCTGCCGCTTTGGCTCTGGATCCCGACGACCCTGATGACCTTAGCCGTCGGCGGTATTGGCCTGTGGCTGTCGGCCTGCCAGGCCGAGGTGCTGATGTCAGCCGGGCCCCTGGCCGATCGGGCCGCGTCGCATCGGCCGCCGACCGTGGCCGACCAGCTCCAGGCCGTCGCGCCGGCGCGGCTGGCCGGCGCGCCGGCCTGGTGGAATAGCCCGGCCGAGTCGGTCTGGCCCAGGGCCTGGGCCCTGGACGGCGTCGAGGACGACGGCGACCCGGCCCGTGCCGAGGTCGTCCGCGAATGGCTCGAACGGGCCCGCGCCACATCGCCCGCATCGGCCCCGGTCCGCTACGCCCTGGTCGGCCGGGCGACGGCCGAAGACCGGGATCGGCCCGAGCGCTGGCCCGTCGGTATGGGCCGGGACGTGCTCTCCCGGGCGATGCTGGGCCGCCGGCTGCTCGACGACGGGAAGGTTGAGGCCGCCTACGCCGCCTATCGGGAGGCGCTCGACATGGCCTGCCGGGCCCGGGAACTCGGCCTCCCCGAGTTCGACGAGAAGCAGACCCGCCGATACCGGCTCCCCGAGGAGGCCTTGATCGGCATGGTGGTGGCCGACCTGGCCAGGCGGCCCGACTTCCGGCTGGCGGGCTGGCTGGAGCTGATCGGCGACCGACGGCTGCCGATGCTGACGGCCGGGCGCATGCTCAAGGCCCGGGGCAACTTCGACGGTGATCGCCTGCTGGAGAAGGCCGCCGAGCCGTCGCCCGAGGGGGCCCCAAAGGGGGCCTGGGACGGCGCCGCGGAGGCCGAGGCGTTGGCCCTGCTGGGCCGCCAGGACGCCGCCGAGGCGGCCTACCAGGATGCCCTGGAAAGCCTGCCGGAAGGCCCGGCCCGCCGGATCTTGCTGCACAACCTGGCCGACGTCCGCCGCCGCCGAGGCGACGAGGCCGGCGCGCGGACATCGCTCAAATTGGCCTGCGGCGACCAGGTGGACGACCCGATCGGCCGCCGGGCACTGCGGGTGATCGCCGAGATCGACCGGGCCCGCCGCGGCACCATGGCCCCGGAGGGCCGGGGCATCGCCGGCCGGAAGCCTTCGCCCCCGGCCCCGCCCCGCTGACGTTGAGGTGACCGGAACACTGCCCCGAATCGATGCCCCGGATCCCGATGCGAGTATCACGATGACCAGCAATGAAGGGCACGGCCCCCCCCCCATCCCCCCCGCCACGCTGGTACCCTCCTAGCGGTCGGCCCTGGGCACCGCCGAAGGGCGAATCCTCGC
>JAXMBD010000058.1:0-40169 GCA_046350035.1 Isosphaeraceae bacterium
TCCGCACACCGATCCCCGCGGCCTGGTCGTCGAGCCGATGGGGCCCGACGATTTATCGACCATGCGGAACGTCCATGTCGTCTGGACCGAGCCGGGGTGCATCCGCGGGAATCACTACCACGTCCGCGGCTCGGAGATCACCCTGGGCTTCGGCCCCTTCCTCCTCCGCTATCGGGACGGGGGCGAGGTCCGGGACGTGGCGATCGCCGAAGGGGAAGTCGTCCGAGTGCGGATCCCGGCCGGGGTGGCCCATGCCTTCCGCAACACGGGCGACAAACCGCTGCTCCTGATCGGATTCAATACCGAGGAGCACGACCGATCGGCGCCGGACGTGGTCGCCGATCGCCTGATCTGAACCCTGGCATCGACCCGCGATCGGGCTATGCTGGGGTGAGAAAGGAGGGTCTCCCATGGGACCCCAATCACGCCCCGCATGGGCCGCCGCGCTGCTGCTGGCGGCCTCGGGACTGGCCCAGGCTCAGGGGCCGATCACGCTCCACGTCGCGACGAACGGCGACGACCGTTGGTCGGGCCGCCAGCCCCAACCCTCGAACGATCGGGCCGACGGGCCATTCGCCACCCTGGAACGGGCCCGCGACGAACTCCGGCGAGCCCGGGAGGCCGGCAAGGCCCGCGGCCCATCGACCGTGATCGTCCACGGAGGCCTCTACGAACTCGGCCAGACCCTCGAATTCGACCGCCGCGACTCCGGCGACGAGGCGTCGCCCGTCGTTTTCCGGGCCGAAGGTGGCCAGGAAGTCGTAATCCGGGGCGGCAAGCGAATCGGCGGCTTCGCCCCCCATCGCGGGGCGATCCTCAAGGCCGACCTGGCCGCGCAGGGCCTGGGTGCGGTCGCCTTCCGCCAGCTTTTCGACGGCGGCCGGCGCCTACCCGTGGCCCGTTATCCCAACTTCGACCCCGAGAACCCCTACGGCGGCGGATGGGCGTACGCGGACGGCGACCCCGTGCCGATGTATCAGGACATCCCCGGCGAGGACAAGAGGACCCTCCCGTACAAGGCGGCCGACGCGAGGACCTGGGCCCATCCGGAAGAGGTCGAGGTCTTCATCTTCCCCCGTTACAACTGGTGGAACAACGTCGTCCCGATCGCGTCGATCGACGCCGACGCCCGCAAGATCACGCTGAAAGCCGACGCCTCCTACCCGATCCGCCCGGGCGACCGTTACTACGCCCGCAACGCGATGGAGGAACTCGACGCGCCCGGCGAGTGGTATCGCGATCCCCGGACATCCACGCTCTACCTGATCCCCGCCGGCCGGATCGACCGGCTGGACATCACGGCGCCGGTCGTCTCGACGATGATCCGGATCCAGGCGGGGACGGCCCACCTGACGCTCCAAGGCTTCACGCTCGAGGCCGCCTCGGGCGAGGCGGTCCTGATCCGAGACGCCGAAAGCTGCACGGTGGCCGCCTGCACGATCCGCAACGTCGGCGATTACAACCACGGCGCCGTCGCGGTGCAGGGGGGGCGCCATGTGCGGATCGTCGGCAACGACATCGCCCACGTGGGCTCGCACGGGATCTCGATCGACGGGGGCGATCGGGCGACCCTGACGCCGTCCGATCATCGGGCCGACAACAATTACCTCCATCACTTCGGCGAGGAGTACAAGCAAGGCGTCGGTATCGCTTTGAACGGGGTCGGGAACAGCGCCACGAGGAACCTGATTCATGACGGCCCCCGGATGGGCATCATGTTCTCGGGGAACAACCTGCTCATCGAGGGGAACCACATCCGCCACGTCAATCTCGAGACCGAGGACACCGGCGCCGTCTATACCGGCGGGCGGGACTGGATCTCGTCTCGGGGGACGGTGATCCGGAACAACTACTTCCACGACATCCTCGGCTTCGGCAAGGACGACAAGGGTCGCTGGGTTTCGCCGCACTTCGCCTGGGGCGTCTACCTGGACGACAACACGGGCGGGGTCGACGTGATCGGCAACATCGTCGCCCGGTGCTCGCGGGCGGGCCTGCACCTGCACAACGGACGCGACAATCACGTCTTCGGCAACATCTTCATCGACAACGGCCAGAAGCAGGTAGAATTCAACGGCTGGAGCTCCAAAAGCCGGATGTGGGCCGACCACCTGCCGACGATGCTCCAGGGCTATGCGAAGGTCGCCGGCCAGCCGGCCTGGAAATCGATGCGGAACATGGAAATCCGCCCCCAGGACGCTATCGGACCCGACGGCCTGATCATGTCGGGCAATCGCATCGAGCGGAACATCCTCGCCTATCGAGACCCCGATTCGGCCTACGTCTCGACCCGCGAGTTCCCGTTTGACCGCAACGTGATCGACTCCAACCTGATCTTCCACCACGGCCTGCCGATCCTCACCGGCCAGCACAGGCCCGGCAAGGAGATCGGCGGGGAACTCGTCCCCAACGTCGGATTCCGCGAGGGACGGGACGGCTCCCTGCCGACCGACTGGCAATGGCAGATCCACCCATCGCCCAAGGCCTTCGCCGGCCTCGTCGATCTGGGTGGGGTCCGGGCCCTGAAGATCGATGCCGACAGGGTCGATAAGCCCCGCGACAACACGCCGATCGTCGTCAGCCGCGAATTCGAGGCCCGGCCGGGCCAGAGCTACCGGATCCGGGCCCGTTTCCGGGCCACGAATCCCGGGGCCACGGCCAAGTTGATGCTCCAGGGGTACGAGGCCAACGCCTATTTCTGGGCGAACTGGCCCAACGACGTGAAAGTCGGCGTCGATTGGACTCCGGCCGAGTTCCTCTTCACCATCCCCGGGCCGGGCTCGAAGGGATATCACCCCCGGATGAAACTCTTCCGGGCCCGGGTTGATTTCCCCGACGCCGAGGGCTCGCTGTTCGTCGCCGACGTCTCGCTCCGCGAGGTCGAGATGCTCGACGAATGGGCCTCCTGGCAAGCCCTCGGGATGGATCGGCACTCGAAGGTCGCCGATCCCCGGTTCGTCGACCCCGGCAAGGACGACTACCGGCTCCGCCCCGATTCGCCGGCCCGGGGGCTCGGCATCGAGCCGATCCCGGTCGATCGGATCGGCCCGTATGCCGACGACTCGCGGGCTTCCTGGCCGATCGTCGAGGAGCCCGGCGCCCGCGAACACCCCGCCCGACCGCCTTCGTGACCGGCCAGGATCAATGCCCCTTCGGGAGGCGGATCCTGGCCAGGTAGATCGCCGATTTCCCTTCGTGCGACGAGTAATAGCTCATCCAGAGCAGACCGTCGTGCCAGACGAGGCCGGGATAGCTGCAATCGCCGCCGCTGGGGAGGGTCAAGGCCGGCTCGTACGAATCGGTCGTCATCCGGGCCAGGACCGTCTTGGCCCCGCCCGGGTACGACCGGCCGGCCGCCCAGAGCGAGCCGTCGTGCAGGCGGATGAAGTTCGGCCCGCCCACCCGATGCTTCGTCGGCTGCCACTTCCAATCACGGTACGGCTCGCGGCTGGTTCCGATCCAGGCGACGCCGTCGGCCGCCGCCTCCCGCCTGACCAAAGCGATCATCTCGCCGTCAGGCAGGAACCGGAGGGTGGTTTCATTGGGCTGGCCGGTGACTTCGAGCTTCGTCACGAGGTCGTAATTTACCCCGTCATTGCTCCGAAAGAGCTTGAGCGGCCACTCGGAGTCCTTGGGGGCCCCGTACGAGACGCCGTAGGCTTTCCCGTCGTTCCAGGTGACCCTCCAGAGCCATTCGCCTTCGGAAAGGACCGGGCGGGGCGGTGTCCAGGCCCGGCCGTCCCCCGAGAAAGACACCCGGGGTTGTCGCCCCTTCAGGATCTTGCCGCCGTCATATTGGGAGCCGCCCATGACGATCATCAGGCGGTCGTCGGGGGTGATCGACAGCTTCGGGTCGCGGAGGTCGATCCCGGTTTCGGAGAGCGAGGCGACCGAATCCCACGCGCGGCCATCGTCGGAAGAGAGCACCCGAATGATGCCGTCGCCGCCGACATGCCCTTCCGACTCGCGAAAAACGCAGTAGAACCGATCCCGCCAGCGAATCAGGTCGGTGAAGGCGCTGTGAGGAGCCCTGTCCCAGATCTTTTCGACGCCGACCAGCTCGGGGCCGTCGGCCCGGGCGGAACAAACGAGCGTACCCCACGCCAGGAATGCAAAAAAGCCTTGTCGCATCGCGGCCCCTCCCTCGTAATTAGACAGGCCCAGGCTACAGCCGACCGTGCGGCCTTCCAAGGGATTGGCCCCTTTCGTCTGGCCATCGGCCGGCCACATCGTAGAATTCCTCGAGGGCCCGGATCGGAGTTCCGAGCAAGTCAGGAGCATCCTCATGTTACGACCGCTGATGACCGCCGCGGCCTTGCTTTGCTGCGGCACCCTGGCGCACGCCGGCGAGCTGGACCGCGAATACGGCGGCAAATCGAAGGCCACCGCGACCACCAAGACCATCCTCGCCGGGCCCCGGGTGGCGCCCAACCCGATGGCCACGCTGCTCGTCGATCCGAACCGACTCGGCAGCGAACTCGACGCCGAAGTTCCCACCCAGGCCTGCTGGGGCCGCGGTTGGGGCGGCGGTTGGGGTTGGGGCGGAGGCTGGGGACGAGGCTGGGGTGGCTGGGGCGGCGGTTGGGGTTGGGGCGGAGGCTGGGGTCGAGGTTGGGGCGGCTGGGGCGGCGGTTGGGGCGGCTGGGGCTGGAGTCAGCCCTGGGGTTGGGGCGGCTGGTATAGCCCCGGCTACGTCATGTACTGGTAACCCGCGTGCGCCCTTCCTGCATCTGCATCATCGGCCTGCTGGCGACCGGGTTATCGGCCCGGGGCCAGCAGGTTTCCCCCGCGGTCGCCGCCCGGCTGGCCGACGGCGAACGGGTCCGCCAGCGGTTGGGGCTTTCGCCCGAGTTTGACGGGACGAACGTCGCCAACCTCAAGATTGCCGTGCTCGATTACGGCTTCGACGGGGTCGGCGGCCCTCGGCGATACTTGCCCGAAAACGCGGTCCTGGTCGAGAACTACGACGCCGACTTCGTCCGCAAGTTCGACCTGGGCGACCCGGCCTATACCAAGGAATTCGAGGCCGGCAACCGCCACGGCCGGGACATGGCCCAGATCGTCTGGGCGGTCACGGGCGGCAAGGCGGCCGGCCCGAAGTTCTACCTCCTGAACGCCAGCGGGCCCACGATGCTCCGCCGGGCGGTCTGCTACGCGATCGTCGAGCGGGTCGACATCATCCTGTTCAGCGGGGTCTTCGAGGGGGGCGGCAGCGGCGACGGCCAGGGGCCGATCAACCGAATCGTCGACGAGGCCCTCGCCGCCGGCATCCTCTGGATCAACGCCGCCGGGAATCACGGCCAGCACGTCTACGAGGGGCCGATCCGCGTCCTTCGCGATGGATACTTGCGGCTCCGAGACAAGCCCGACATCGCCGCCCTCCGGTTCCTGAATCGGGTGGATGAGAATTCCTGCACGATCACGTTGACCTGGAACGACTACCGAGACACCGAGGATGCCGGCACCGACAAGGATCTCGACCTGTTCGTCGAGGACTGGACCGGCAGGCCGGTCGGCTCGGCCACGAAGAGGCAGGTCTCGGGCGAGGCCCCGACCGGTGAGGATGAGACCCGCAATCCTCGAGAGCGGCTCGTCCTGGCGAGCCTTCCCGCTTGCCCGGATGTACCGAATGATCCCAACATCGCCTACCGGATTCGCGTGAAGGCGAAATCGGGCAAGTTCATGCCGGGGGATCGGCTCCGGGTGCTGGTAACTGCCAGCCAGGAAACGTACATGGCGGCGGGCGGTGCGGGGCCACGGCAGGCCTTCGAATTCCTCGATGCCAGCGACCGGGGCGAGATCTATCCGCCCGCCGACCACCCGCTCGTCCTGACCGCGGGGGACGCCACGGTGGTTTCCTCGGTCGGCCCGACGATCGACGGCCGGCCCAAGCCCGACGTCCTGATCGAGGATTCGCGCGCGTTCTACTCCGACGGCCGGGTCACCGCCGGATCGTCGAATGCCGCCGCCTATTTCGCCGGGATCGTGGCCGTCCTGAAAGCCGCCGAGCCCAACCTGCGGGCTTCCCATCTGCTGGCCCTGGCGAAACAGATCAACGCGGCCAGGCCCGCGGCGGATGACCGGCCTCGGCAACCCTGGCCGCCTTCCGACGCCGCCAGTCCGCTCACGAGGGGGAGGCCAACCTCGACCCAGCCGATCAGCAGCCTGATCGAGCAGCGGTTGCGAACCCCGCCCCGGCCGCAACCGCCGGCACCCTCGCCGATCATGGCCCGGATGGAGCGATCGGCCCGCGCCTGGCAGACGCCCAGCCGCGAGCGACTCTCGCAGTTGATCCGGGACGGCCGATAACGGTCGATTCGGTTCAGGGTCGGCCAGCGAACCTTGAGAGCAGTCCTAGCCATCGGCGCCTGTGGACGTCGACGATCACCGCCAGCACGATCACCGCACCGGTGATGATCCGCTTGGTCGGCTCGGTTGCCCCCACCTGGGCCAGCCCGGTCTGGAGCACGGCGATGATCAGCACGCCCAGGAACGACCGGACGATCGAGCCCCGGCCGCCCATCAGGCTGGTGCCGCCGATCACCGCCGCCGCGATCGCCGAGAGTTCCAGGCCGATCGCCCCGTTGGGATCGGCCGTGCCCAGCCGGGCCACCTGGAAGATCGCCCCCAGCCCCGCCAGCAAACCCGACAGCGCGAAGGTTAACACCCGCCAGGGTTTGGGGTCGATGCCCGAGAGCCGGACCGCCTCCTCGTTGGTGCCGATCGCCACGATCATGCGGCCGGCCACCGTCCTCGACAGCAGGACCTGGCCCAGCACCACCACCGCGATCGCCATCAACAGGGCCGGCGACAATCCCAGAACCGCGATCGGCCGGGCGATCGACTCGACACTCGGGCCGATATAGACCGTTTCCGAGTTCGTCACCCGATAAGCGGCCCCCCGGGCCATCTCGAGCATCCCCAGGGTGACGATGAAGGACGGGATCGACCAGGAGGCCGTGATCAGGCCGTTCGCCAGCCCGCAGGCCAGCCCCGTGCCCAACGCCGCCAGGACTGCAACGCCCATCGGCCAGCCCCGGCTGACCATCGCCAGGCCCATCACCGAGGCCGAAAGTGCCAGGACAGAGCCGACCGACAGGTCGATCCCGCCGGCCACCAGCACCAGCGTCATCCCCACGGCCACGACCATCAGGTCGGGCACCTGATTGGCGATGCTGCGGAACGTGGCGGCGCCGAGGAAATTCCGGCTCAGCGAGCCGAACAGGCCGATCAGGGCCGCCAGGACGAGGAGCATCGCCAGCAGGTCGATCAGGCGGGCCAATCGGGAAGCCCAGGAACGGCCCTCGTTCTCGCTCATGATTCCGCCCCCGTCGTGCCCGATCGCGGGCCGATGTGCTCCTGGAACGCGGCCGACAGGATCGCTTCGTGCGACCAGTCCCGGCGATCGAACGTCGCCACCAATCGGCCGGCCGACATCACGGCGATCCGGTCGCACAGGGCCATCAATTCGTCCAGCTCGCTCGAAGCGACCACGACGGCCGCCCCCTCCCGGGCCCGGCCCTCGATCAACCCGTAGACGACGAACTTCGCCGCCACGTCGATCCCCCGCGTCGGCTCGTCGAACAGGATGACGAAAGGCTCGCGGAGCAGCCAGCGCCCGATCAGCACCTTCTGCTGATTGCCGCCGCTCAGCTCCTCGACCGGTTGATCGGCCGACGCATACTTCAGTTGAACCCGACGGCCCAGCTCCTCCACATCCCGACGCTCGGCCCGATCCCGGAGCATTCCCAACGGCCCGACGAACGGACGCAAACGGGCCAACGTCGCGTTCAACCGGATCGACAGGGGCAGCAAGAGCCCCTCAACCTTGCGATCCTCCGGGATCAGGCCGATCCCGGCCCGAACCGCTTGCCGCGGGCTTCGGAACCGCCGGGGAGGGCCCTCGCCGAGCCGGACCTTGCCCGAATCGGCCTCGTCGGCGCCGAAGACGGCGCGGAGCAATTCGGTCCGACCCGATCCGACCAGGCCGAACAGGCCCAGCACTTCGCCCTGGCGGACCTCGAACGAGACATCGCGGACGCGATCGCCCCGACTCAACGAGTCCACCCGCAACGCCATCGGCCCGAATTCGCGCGGGGCATGCGCGACGGCCTGCACCGGGTCCGCCCCGACCATCAGGCGAACCGCTTCGTCCACGGCCAGGCTCCCGGCCGGCCTCGTGTCGACGAGCCGGCCGTCCCTGAGGACACTCACCCGATCGGCCAGCCTTCGGATTTCCTCCAGGCGATGGCTGATGTAGAGGATCGTCGTGCCGCCGGCCTTCAGGTTGCGGAGCACCTCGAACAGCCGTTCGGCCTGGTGGTCGTTGAGGGCGGCGGTCGGCTCGTCCAGGATCAGGAGCTTGCAGGGGCGTTCGAGCGCCGAGGCGATCATCACCAGATGCCTTTGGCCCACGCCCAGTTGCTCGGCCGGCGTGGAGGGGTCGAGATTGGCCAACCCGACCCGCTCCAAAGACGGCCTCGCCCCTTGATTGAGCCGACGGAAGCCGACGAATCCGGCGGCCGAGGGTAGCCGATCGAGCCGCAGATTTTCGGCGACGCTGAGCGTGCCGATGAGTTGCGGTTCCTGGGTGACGATCTGCACGCCCATCGCCGCCGCGACCGATTTCGACGCGGGCCGATACGGAGATCCGGCCAGCGTCATCGAGCCTTCGTCGGCGGCGGTCAAACCGGAGAGGATCCGGGCCAGCGTGCTCTTGCCCGCGCCGTTGGCGCCGATCAGGGCGTGGATCGATCCGGGAGCCAGGTCGAGGTCGAGCCCCCGGAGGACCGGCGAGGCGTAACTCTTGGCCAGGCCGCGGATGCCGAGCAGGGGAGGGGGTTCCATCGGCGGATTCAGGCCAGGGTGTCCGCCGTGATCAAATCCACGGGCGTGGATCGATCGCCGGTCGTGGCTCCCCCCCCGAGCAGTTCCAGGGCGTACTCGATGCCGAAGACGGCGAGCTGGTCGGCGTGTTGGTCGACGGTCGCCAGGATGGTCCCTTCCCGGATCGCCGACCCGACGGCCGAGATGTGGTCGAAGCCGACGATCAGCACTTGCTTGGCCTTGCCCGCCGCTTTCACCGCCGCCAGGGCCCCCAGGGCCATGCTATCGTTGCAGCAGAAGAGGGCCTTGATGCCGGGATGCTCGCCCAGCATGGCCGATGCAATCTTGTTGGCCTGATCGATCTCCCACTGGGCGCTCTGGGAATCGACCACCTTCAGGCCGGCCGCGGCGATCGCTTCCTGGAACCCGATCAACCTTTGCTGGCCGTTGAATGCGGTGCGGATCCCTTCCAGGATGGCAACCTCGTCGCCGGCCTGCAGCCGCTTCGCCAGGTAATCGCCGACCATCCGGGCGCCGGCGCGATTGTCGGGCCCGACGAACGGGATCGATACGCCTTGCGAGGTCATCACCTCGGAGTCCAGCTTGTTGTCGATGTTCACGACCTTGAGGCCGGCCTCCTGCGCCCTCTTGCAGGCCGACACCAGGGCTTTGGAATCGGCCGGGGCGATGATGAGGGCCTTCGCCCCCTGCGCGATCATCTCGTCGACCAGGGCCACCTGCCGCCCCAGGTCGCGTTCGTCCTTGATCCCGTTGACGATCAGGTCGTACTCGGCCGCATGCTCTTTCTGGTGGCGTTTGGCGCCATCGGCCATGTTCGAGAAGAACTCGTTGGCCAGCGACTTCATCACCAAGGCCAGGCGGGGCTTGCCCGGCGAGGCGCCGGGGGCGTTCGGCACTTCGGTCTGGAACCCACAGCCGGCCAGCGGGGACAGGCCGGCGGCGAGGCCGAGCTTCAAGGCGGACCGTCGGGAGAGGTCGGTCGGATTCATCGGGTCGGATCCGGGTGTTGGGAATGCGACCGCGGCTTCATCGAGCTTGCGGCGGCTGGCTGGAGAGTTGCACGAGCGCCTCGCGGACCCTCGAGCGCTTCTCGGGCGGGAGGATCAGGTAACGATCGCGACCCCCCTCGGAAGGGGAAAACCTGGTGAAACCATCCGCCTCGACGGTCACCTTCCCCGGGGGCGAAAGGTCGAAATACCCGCGGTCGGGCAGGGCCGCGTAGAGGACGCTGGTCAGGTCCCACGTCGGCCGCTCGTGGGGCGGCGGGTTCCGTGCGATGTAGGCGTCGGCGACCGGGTGGTGCTTCACGTAGCCGTAATCGCGCTCGATGCTGACGGCCGGATACGGCACGGCGATGCCGATCTCGAAGCCGCTCCAAACCGTGGGCGTCGGCCACCGTTCGGCCAGCTTCTTCGCGGCGGGCACGTCCTTCACCACGTTGTATTCGAGGTAATGGGGGTTCTTGTCGATCGCCTCGAAGGCGCCCGCCATCAGCGACAGCACCTTGACCTTCTTGCGGACCAGTTCCTCGCCGTTCAGGGGCGAGATCGCGTCGGCGGGCGAGTCGAGCAGCCTCGCCAGGTTGGTCGAGAATCCGACCTGGGCAATCGCGACCGAGCCGTCCGGCTGCGACGCCAGGGCCTTGCGAAGCACCTCGACGGCGGGCGGGGCGTCCTTGCCCGATTTGAGCCGATGCGGGTAGCGCGGCTTGCCGTCATCCTGCCTGTCGACCAGGTCCAGGAAGCCGCTCTTCTCCTTCACTCCTCCCTCCCCGACGACGCCGATCGGCACGTCGCCGCGGCGGAAGAACGTGTTCACGGCGTCGACGAACGGGGCGGCCTGGTCGTGGTCGGCGGAGACCGTCACCGCCAGCAGCTTGCAGGCCCGCCTGGCTTCCAGGGAGTGGATCATCGCCAGGGCCAGCACATCGTCGCAATCGCCGCAGATATCCGTGTCGAAGATCAGGCCGACGGGCTCCTCCGCGGCGGGAGCAACGGCGATCGCGGCCGACCCGACCCATGCCGTTGCCGCGATCCAGAAGAATCCGAGCATCGCACCGAGCCTCGCACCCTGGGCGTCTTGTTGTGGCGGGAACCCCGGGCTTTACTGTAAAGCCCCGCGGATCTCGGGGCAATCACCCCACGCGTTTCGCGGGCCCGCGCCGTAGAATGCCCCTTGGCGACCGTCTCAAAGGGGGGCCGACCGATGCCCGACGCCGAACGCCCGGGATCGTCCGTTGCTCGATGGCGGGCACGTCCGACGTCCGAGCCTTACCCCGCATCACGCCGGAGGATGACCGAGGCAGGCTCCCGCCCGGGCATCCCGGGCGCCTCGATCGGCCTCGACGAAGCCGCGCCATGAAGCGGGGACGCTTGCTGGAGGAACTCCGGGGGCGGGCCCCCTGGGATCTGATCGTGCTGGGCGGCGGCGCCACCGGGCTGGGCACCGCGCTGGACGCCGCCGCGAGGGGCTACCGGGCCGTCGCGATCGAGGCGGGCGACTTCGCGAGGGGCACGTCCAGCCGGAGCACCAAGCTTATCCACGGCGGCGTCCGCTACCTGGCCCGCGGCGAGTTCCACCTCGTCCGCGAGGCGCTCCTGGAGCGGGGCCTCCTGCTGAGGAACGCCCCCCACCTGGTCCATAGCCGATCGTTCCTCGTGCCCTGCCGGGGGCCGATCGACGCGCTGAAGTATGCCATCGGCCTCCGGCTCTACGACTACCTGGCGGGCGGCAACAACCTGGGCCGTTCGCGATGGGTCGACCGCGACGGGGCGTTGCGCCTGGCACCGACCCTGAGGCCCGACCGGCTACGGGGCGCGGTGATCTATCAGGACGGCCAGTTCGACGACTCCCGGCTGGCCATCGCCCTGGTGCGGACCCTGCTCGATCGCGGCGGCCTGGCGGTCAATTTCGCGGCCGCCGTCGGATTCCTCCGCGAACGGGGCAAGATCGCCGGGGTGATCGTCCGGGACGGGGAGACCGGCCAATCGTGGGAGATCCGCGGCCGGGCGGTCGTCAACGCGGCGGGCGTCGATTCCGACGCGATCCGGCGCCTCGACGACCCATCCGCCGAGCCCTGGGTCCGCCCCAGCCGGGGCTCGCACATCGTCCTCGATCGCTCCTTCCTGCCCGGCGAGGCCGCCATCCTGGTCCCCCGGACCCGGGACGGCCGCGTCCTTTTCGTCATCCCGTGGGAAGATCGCGTCCTCGTCGGCACGACCGACACGCCCGACGAAGGCCATGACCCCGAACCCAGGCCCGACGACGCCGAGATCGCGTACCTCCTCGAGTACGCCTCGCAATACCTGACGAAGGCCCCCGGGCCGGGCGATATCCTGTCCCAGTTCGCCGGGCTCCGGCCGCTCCTGGGCCAGGGGGCCGGGTTGAACACCGCCCGCCTTTCCCGGGAGCATGTCGTCCGGGTTTCGGAATCGGGGCTGGTGACCGTGCTGGGCGGCAAGTGGACGACCTACCGGACGATGTCGGCCGACGTGGTCGATCAGGCCTTGCGCGTCGCCTGCCTGCCGGTTCGGCCGTCGGTCACGGCCGGATTGCGGCTCCACGGGGCGTCGGAAGATGGCCGCCACCCCGATTTCCCGCTGTATGGCTCGGATGGGCGGGCCGTGGCCCGGATCGCCGATGAAACCGCCGGCGGGGGCGAGAGGCTCGACCCCGCCTTGCCCTACCGAGAGGCCGAGGTGATCTGGACGGCCCGCTATGAACTGGCCAGGAGGGTCGACGACGTCCTGGCCAGGCGGACCCGGGCCCTGCTCCTCGACGCACGCGCCAGCCTCCGTGCCGCCCCCCGGGTCGCCGCCTTGTTGGCGAGGGAACTCGGCCATGATGAAGCGTGGCAACGGGAAGAACTTGCCCGATTCCGCGCCCTGGCGGGCGGCTATCTGCCCGCCTCCATGCGGATCTGCGAGTAATCCTCCAGGGCGATCCGGACCAGCCCGGCCGCTTCGTTGCCGATCGAGGGGGCCATCGGGTCTCGACTTCGGAGTTGCCCGAAGCCGAGGCCGGTCGCCGCTTCAATCTCGGCGATGGGGACCTGGAAGGCGCGGGCTACCTCGGCCGGCGCGATCTCGGGCCCGGGCATGATCGACCGGATCAAGTCGGCCTGGCTGGCCAGGAACCCCATCGCCACGGGCTTGCCGTCGCCGCCGGGGGCCACGGCAACCTTCCAGAATTGCCGCGGAATCGCGACACCCCGATACAGCGGATCGTCCGCCGCCAGCACCGGCCCGGTGAAGACCGACATCCGCTTCTTCCCCCTGGTGGCGGCCTGGAGGAGGAAATCCTCCAACCCGGCCCAGAGGTTCTTGCCCTCGTTGAACAGCTCATGTTGGGGGCTGCTGTTGGTGTAGTAAAACGTGTCGTCGGCCGCCTCCCGGGCCCGGGACTCGCTCGTCCCCCAGCAGGGATCGATCCGACGGACCAGGTGGCCCCGATCGAACGGCTTGGCGTAGAAGTCGGCGCCGACCTGGCTCGATCGGTCGATCCGGCCGTCGTAAGCCCAGGGATTGGACTTCCGCACGACCGCCCTCGCCTGGTTCCCGTCGAGGTTGACCGCCGTGAAGATGGCCAGCCGCCGACGACGGTGCATCACCAGGCTGAAATGGTGGTAGGGCAGGACATGCCGCGAACGGCCCCCCGCGCTTCCTTCGGGCACCAGGGCCTCGGCGCGCAGGCCCGCCGCCATCCGGGGCAGGGGGACGTTGAACCCCAGGAACCCCGGGTCGTAACCGTCGCGATCGTCGAACCCGGGCCGGCCCCGGGCAAGCTCCGGGATCGCGACCGATCCGGCGGTCGTCGCCGGCCGGCGCGCCTGGGCCGGCGCGATCATCGCCGCGGCCTCCCGGGAAGGCTTCTGGCGGCGGATCTCGTCGACGATCGCGTGAATCCGGATCCCCTCGTTGGCGACCCATCGGATCCGATCGGGGCCCATCGACGGGTCCCAGGGGCCCCCGTCGAGGTTCAGCACGCGACCGTAAGGGTCGGTCGCCGGTTTCCCCGAATGGTGCAGCGCGATCACTTCCCATGCGTCGTTGAACACAGGCGAGCCGGACGATCCGGGCAAGGTCGACGTCTGGTAGTGCAGGAACGGGTCGCCGTCGCCCGGGAGGCGGATTACCTGGTTTTCCCGGAGCGCCACCTGCTTGGGCTCGCCCCGGGGGTGCTGGATGATCGTCAGGCAGTCGCCGGCCAGGACCGGCGTCCCGCCGGCGATTAGCGGGTGATAGCCCAGGCCGGGCGGCTCGTCGGCCAGGGCCACGACGGTGAAGTCGAGGGCGTCCTCGGGGCTCGTCAGGAAGAGCAGGTCGGGGGCCAGCTTCGAGGGCGTGCCGGCCGAGAGCGCCCCGTCGGCATCGCGCTGGTAACCGAATTCGACGCGGCTGGCGCGGGCCGTGGGGATGTCGGGCAGGACGTGATGGTTGGTCATCAACACCCGGGGGCCGACCAGGAACCCGGTCCCGAACCCGGCGACGGTCCCGTGGGGCGCGACGACCACGACGCGACCCACCGCACGGGATGCCCGCCAGCCGGCTTCGAGGTAGCCGACCGGCATCAGCATGTTCCGGCCGATGATCTGCTCGAGCAGGCGGGGCGAGTCCGGGCCGGGGCCGTGGTAGCCGAGCCGTTTCCATCGGTCGGCGACCGCGTCGGGGCCGGGCCCGGTGGCTTCCGGGCCCTTCAGGGCCGCATCGATCCGGCGGGTCGGGCCCCGGAGCCAGCGGGCCACGGCGGCCGGCAGCGGCGCGGGCCGCCCCGGGAGGGGTTGGAATCGGGTCATGGACGCACTCCATCGCGTCGATTTCGGGTCAAGGCCGACCGATCCCTGGGCGGCCGCCGACATGGCAACGCGTTTCGACGGAACTGTCAACCGGAAATCAACCCGCCGTTCACCCTGGATCGATCCGAGCTGCTATGATATAGAAAGAACTTCCGGATTTCGTTGATCAGAATCGCATCCATCCTAAAGATCAATCTTATCATGAAACGAGAGATCCCAGGAACTGTCGATGACCCCGGGAGAGTTTTCATTTACCTTGAGGAGCCAGCGCGGAGGGATTTCTTCGAATTAATCCATGATATAATAGCGTCTTGCCCGGAGCTTGAGGAGCCGGAGTCCGGAGGAGCAAGAGAAGAAAGGACCAGAATCAAGTTCGAGCCAAATAGGAATTTCTTGGCAATTTCATTCAATGGCGATCTTGAAGCTTGGAAGCGGAAAATTATAGGATACTGCGACAAAAATAAAAAGAAATACGCATTTCTAATAAATAAGTCACTGATCACTTCCGACGGAATTACGATTGACATTGACAAATGTTCGATTTACTTTGAATAAGGTCGCAAGAAGGCTCATTAAGACCGATTGGTTTGGTTCTGCCGCCTTCCGATGCCGATTCTCGGACAAATGCTGGATCGTCGCCAATTCACGGGACGGCCGGCATCTCCTGGTGATCATACAACAACTCCCTTTGCGAAGAGATCGGCGGCGACAACAGGCCCCGGAGCCGGAACGGCACGAAGTTCACCAGGGCGATCCCGGTGTACGTCACCGGGACATACCGGAAACCCCTGCGGATCAGGAATAACGCCCAGGCGGCGGCCGTCTTACCTCCCATCAGGCCCGGCCCCATCTTCGACCGGAAAGCCGAAGGCACGATGTGGCGATACAGGATGTCGGGATCATCCATGAATCGAGACGCTTCCCTCGCGAATGCCCGCTTCGATCGGGCGTACGATTGCAGCTCGGGCAAGCCGAACGCCGGGTGGCATTCGATCTCGGATCCGACCGCCCAGACCTCGGGCGGCACCTGGCGATCCCTGGCCAGGCGCTTGAACCGGCCGATCAGCTCCAGGAAGGACTCGTGGTTGGCCCAGTCGGCCTGCTCCCCCTTGGCCCCGTGCGCCAGGACCAGGATATCGGCCCACGCCAGGGCTGCATCGGCCCCCGTGAAGTCGCCCGGCCGGAAATCGGTGCCCGACCGGATCGGCCGGACCTCGGCCCCCTGGGCCTCGAGCAACTCCTTCAGCGGCGCCCCGAACGCCCCGGTCGAGCCGGTCAGCGCCACGCGACGGCCCCGGACCTGGCAGGCGGTGCCGAGCAATCGGTCGAGGGCCGTCGTGTACGAACTTAAATAGCAATCGGGGTACACATGATGGAGGGCGTGATATTCGGGCGTGACGAGCGCCGTCGCATGCGCCGGCCGGAGGATGCCGAGCGACCGGTGGTTCCGATCCTTCCCCTTGAGGAACAGGACGGCCACGAAGATCGCCGTGAAGGCCGCCATCACGATCACGACCGACCAGAACCCGGCGACCAGGAAGCCGAACGTGGCCACGGCCATCTGCGTGGCGTATTCGGGGATCACGTGGAGGATGATGTTGGGCGCGACCCGGTCGTCGTGGTAGACGAGTTGCCTGTCGCAGAAGACGTGGTGGGCATCATGGAGGGAGGCGAGCCGGCGCAGGAGGCCCCATCGCGACGCCTTCCATCGGTGGAGCAGCAGGTGGATCACGTCGAACAGGAACGTCGCCAGGACGAACAGGACGGCGGCGTCCAGCAGGATCCGCAACCACGACCAGACCATCGTCGGGACCTCCCCCACGGATCGTAGCAGAAGACGGGCACGGCCGCCCACCCCCGATCAGGTCGGCCGGCCTTGGGGCGGGGCGGGGGGCAGGTGGACGGTGAACCGCGCCCCCCGCCCCGGTTCGCTCTCGACCTCGATCCGGCCGCCGTGCTGCTGGACGATCCCGTAGGCGATCGACAGGCCCAGCCCGGTCCCCTGGCCGATCGGCTTGGTGGTGAAGAACGGGTCGAAGATCTGGTCGCGGATCGACGGGGCGATGCCGGTCCCCTCGTCGATCACGTCGAGCGCCAGGCCGTCGGCCCCGGGGCGGGTGCGGACCGTCACCTTGCCCCCCGGCCGGCTCGCGTCGATGGCGTTGGTGATCAGGTTCAGGACCACCTGGTTCAACTTGGCCGGGTAGCAGGCGAACGTCGGCAGCCTGCCCAGGTCGACGATCAGCTCGACACCCTTCTGCCGGGCCGGGACCAGGGCGATCGCCACCGTGGTGGCGATGCTCTCGTTGAGGTCGATCTCCTGCAATTCGGCCTCGTCGAGCCGGGCGAAGTTGCGGAGGTCCTTGACGATCTGGTGGATCCGTTCCAGGCCCTTGTCCGACCGGGCCGGGAGCCCCTCGAGGTTGTCGAGGGTGTAGTCCAGGTCGATCCGCTCGGCCAGGTCGCGGATCCGGCCGAGCAGTTCGGGGCGGGCCTCCGCGAGGGCCGGGTCGGCCTCCCTGTAGAGCTTCACCAGGTCGCGGAGGTGGGCCAGGTCGCGGCGGAGCACCGCCAGGTTATTGCGGGCGTAGGCCAGCGGGTTGTTCACCTCGTGGGCCACGCCGGCGACCATCCGCCCCAGGGCCACCAGCTTCTCGGCCTGCACGAGCTGGCTCTCCAGCCGCTTGCGGGCGTCGTGGGCCTCGCGCTCGGCCCGGACGGCCCGCTCCAGGCGCTGGTTCTGATCGCGCAGCGCCGCCTCGGCCCGTTTCCGCTCGGCGATGTTGCGGAGGATCACGATGAACAGCGGCCCCTCGGGCGTCTCCAGGGGGCTGAGGGTCAACTCCGTCGGGATCTCGCCGCCGTCGCGATGCCGCGTGACCACCTCGAGGCCGCCCAGCCTGGGCCGGGGCGACGGCCGGTCGATATAGGCCCGGAGCAGGCCGCGGTGCCGGTCCCGCCTCGCCTCGGGGATCAGGTCCTCGACCGGCCGGCCGATCAGCTCGCCGCGGGCGTAGCCGAACATCCGCTCCGCCTGCTGATTGAGGCGGGCGATCCGGCCGGCGCCGTCGGCGATCACGATCGGATCGGCGGCCGACTCCAGCAGGTCGCGGGCCTCGGCCAGGGAGCGTTCGATCCGATGGGTCTGCCGGACGATCGTCGGCTCGGCCACGTCGAGCAGCTGCTCCAGGGCCGCGATCCGGGCCTTCAGGGCGGCCGCTTCGGGCATGGGGCTGCGACCCAGATCCCCGGCGAGGAACGTCGGCCCGTTGACGAACGGCATCAGGGCGATCTTGACGCAGAGGGCCAGCGGGCGGAACAGCTCGGCGATCGCCCGCGTGATCGGCACCCGGCCGAACAGGATCACGGCGAACAGGTCGCCGCCGGGCAAGAGCCCGCCGAAGCCGAGGACCGACCGGATCCCGAACTCCCGGACGAACGCGTCCTGATCCGCGACGTAGGGGCTGCCGGCCGCATCGGCGACGTGGAAGACGTCGAAGTCGGGGAAGGACGGCCTCGGCCCGGGCAGGGGGCCGTCGTCGAAGAAGTCGTACGCGGCCCCCTCCCCCGCGTTGAGGAACAAGGGATCGGGATCGGCCCACGAAGCACGCGTGCCCGTATCCAGCCCGAGCCGGCGGGCCAGCAGGCGGATCATCGGAATCCGGGCGGACGCCTCCGGGCTCGCCAGGCGGACGGCCCGACGGCGACGCGACCTCGCCCGTTCGGACCACTCGGGCCGGATCCCGTGGGTCCCCAGCAGGACGGCGCATGGATCGTCCGGCCGGGCAAGCCCCGACCCGCCCATCGACCCCGCCGCGTCGCCGCGGAGGTCGGGCGGCAGGCTGCCGAAGGGATGCGTCTTGTACAGGCGGACCAGGCCGCAGGCGGGTTCGCCGGATTCCGGGATGCGGAACCAGCCGTCCAGCTTCCTCACGACCTCCTGCGCGACCTCCTCCATACTGGCGGCACCCGCCCCCGATCGGCGCAGGGCCATGCCGCACTCCACCAGGTCGCTCAGCGCAAATCGTTCGAAGTTTAACATCGCTGGACAATCCTACACGGGACGGCCGGCCCGGCAAGGGGCGATCCGACCGCGACCTTCTGGATACGAGTCGGTGCCGACTTGTGACCGGCGTCGCCGTTCGCATACGCTGACCGCGGGCTGGTATGGCCCGCTGCGGATCCCCGTGGGGTGCCTTGATGAATCCGATCGTCTTCGCGATGCGACGCCCGGTCACGACCCTGATGCTGGTCGTGGCCCTCGTCAGCGGCGGCCTGCTCGCCCTCAACCGGATGCGGGTCGATATCTTCCCGTCGCTGAACACCCCCAAGATCTACGTCTTCCTCGACTACGTCGGCATGTCGCCCGACCAGATGGAAGGCTTCATCGTCAACCAGTTGGAGCTGTACTTCCAGTACGTCGATGGCATCGAGGACATCGACACCCGGAACATCCAGCAGGTGGCCCTCTGCGAGCTGTCGTTCTTCCCCGGCACCGACATGGGCCAGGCGATGGCGCAGGTGGTGGCGATGTCCGACCGCGCCATGTCGTGGATGCCCAAGGGCACCCTGCCGCCGATGATCATGCGGATGGACGCCGGCAGCGTGCCCGTCGGCTACCTGGTGCTGGAGAGCGAGGAGACGTCGCTGGGGCGGATGGGCGACCTGGCCCAGAACATCATCCGCCCGCTCGTCCAGAAGAACGTGCCCGGCACCGTGGCCATCTCGCCCTTCGGGCCGAACATGAGGTCGATCGTCATCCGGGTGGATCCGGACAAGCTCCGCAACTACAACCTCACGCCGATCCAGGTCGTCGACGCGCTGGCGAAGGGCAACACCGTGGTCCCCGCCGGCAACATCTACGTCCGCGACTCCATGCCGATGGTCGCCAACAACGCGACCGTCCCCGACATCCGGCAGCTCGGCGACATCCCGCTCAAGATCGAGCAGAACGTCTACATGCGGGACGTCGCCACGATCCAGGACGACACCGACATCACCTACGGCTACGCCCTGGTCAACGGCAAGAAGTCGGTCTACCTGCCGATCATCAAGAAGGACACCGCCTCGACCCTGAACGTGGTGGCCGACATCCACAAGTCGATGCAACTGTTCAAGGACGTCGTGCCCAAGGACGTCTCGGTCAAGTTCGAGTTCGACGAGTCGCCGACGGTCGTCCAGGCGGTCAAGAGCGTGGCGACCGAGGGCCTCATCGGCGCCGTGCTGACCGGCATCATGATCCTGATCTTCCTCCGCGACCCGAGGAGCGTGGTCGTGGTCGTGTCGAACATCCCGATCGCCCTGCTGGGGTCGGTGTTCGGCCTCTGGATCACCGGCAATACGATCAACATCATGTCGCTGGGCGGCCTGGCCCTGGCGATCGGCATCCTGGTGGACGAGGCGACCGTCGAGGTCGAGAACGTCCACGCCCAGATGCGGAGGACCAGCAATGTCGCCTCGGCCGTGCTCCACGGCAACCTGATCACGGCCGTCCCCCGGCTCCTGGCGTTGCTGTGCATCCTGTCGGTCTTCATCCCGGCGTTCATCATGGGCGACCCGCTCCGGTCGCTGTTCATGCCGCTGACGCTCGGCGTCGGCTTCGCCATGATCTCGTCGTACCTGCTCTCCAGCACGTTCGTGCCGATCATGTCCGTCGCCCTGCTGAAGCACATGGAACAGGGCGAGGAGGAGGCCGGCCTCTTCGGGTTCCTGCTCAAGAATTACCGGAAGCTGGTCCGGCTGTCGGTGAAGCTGAGATGGCTGGTCGTGCCGGCCTACCTGGGCGGCTGCGTGGCGGTGCTGGCCCTGCTGGGCCTGCAGCTGGGCACCGAGCTGTTCCCGCAGGTCGATTCGGGGCAGTTCGTGCTCCGGTTCCGGCCCCAGCCCGGCGCGAATTACGAGTTGACCCGCCAGATGGCGGTCAAATGCCTGGAAGTGATCGAGGAGGAAGCGAAGCCGCAGAACATCGAGATCTCGATGGGCTTCGTCGGCCAGGTCGCCCCCAACTTCGGCATCGACAACATGCTGCTGTTCATGAGGGGCCCCGACGACGGCCAGCTCCGCGTGGCGCTCCGCGAGACCAGCGGCATCGCCCTGGATGAATTCCGGGAAAGGCTCCGCAAGGCGCTGCCCGAGAAGGTCATCCCCTGGCTGGAGAAGCGGCTCGAGCTGGGCGGATTGCCCGCCGACGAGGCCAAACGCCAGGCGAACATGGCCAAGTTCGGCTTCGAGCCGGGCGACATCGTCACCAACGTGATGAGTTTCGGCGCCAGCACGCCGATCGCGGTCCGGGTCGTCGGCACCGACCTGAACGATGTCCGCCGCCATGCCGACCGCATCGCCGCTTCGATGCGGAAGATCCCGGGCCTCCGGGATATCCATTACGAACAGACGCTCGACTATCCCACGGTGGAAGTCACCATCGACCGCGAGAAGGCCGGCCTCAGCGGCGTCAAGGTCGAGGACGTCGGCCGGGCCCTGGTGATGGCGACGTCGTCCACCCGGTTCAGTTCGCTGAACTACTGGGTCGAGTCGAAGACAGGCTTCGACTACCTGATCGAGGTGCTCGTGCCGCCCGAGAAGCTCACCTCCTCGCAAGCGATCGAGACCCTGCCGATCGAGTCGGTCAACCCGCTGGTCAACCTGATGGTCCGCGACGTGGCCACGGTCCGCGACAGCGTCCGCCCTGGCGAATTCGACCGGTCGATGTCGCAGCCGCACCTGACCCTGACGGCCAACGTCGAGAACGTGGACATGGGCCGCGCCTCCCGGGAGGTCGCCCGGGCGATCACGGCCGCGGGCGAGCCCCCCCGGGGCGTCCGCGTCGAGCCGCTGGGCCAGTTCCCGCCCATGATCGCCATGTTCAAGGCCCTCGGCACCGGCCTGGGCGTGGCCGTCTTCGTCATCCTGATCCTGCTCACCGCCTATTTCCAGTCGCCCCGGATGGCCCTGATCTCGATCGGCGCCGTGCCGGGCGTGCTGGCCGGGATCGCCACGATCCTGTACGTCACCGGCACGTCCCTGAACATCGAATCGTTCATGGGTTCGATCATGTGCCTGGGCGTCTCCGTGTCGAATTCGGTGATGCTGGTCACGTTCATGAACCAGCACTGGAAGGACGGGCTCCCGGGCGCCGAGGCGGCGATGGCCGGCGCCGGCGATCGCCTCCGGCCGATCCTGATGACGGCCTGCGCCATGACCGTGGGCATGATCCCGATGGCGATGGCCCTGGAGCGCGGCAGCCAGATGCAGGCGCCGCTGGGCCGGGCGGTGATCGGCGGCCTGCTGATGTCCACCGTGGCCACCCTGCTCGTCCTGCCGTCGATCTTCGCGATCGTCATGGGCAAGCGCACGCCCCGGTCCCCCTCCATCTACCCGGACGATCCCGAGAGCGCCCACTACGACCCCGATGTGTTCGCCCCCGAGCCCGCCCACGGGCACGAATCGGGGCCACCGCCCGAGGCCCACGCCGAGCCCATCGCCCAGCCCGTGTCATCCAACGGGCCGGTCGCGGCCGACGCGAAGGCCCCCGCGTCCACGCCCGAACCGCCGCCCGCCCCCCCAGCCGGAGCCTAGCCATGCGACCGACCATCCGCGACGCCGCCCGATGGCTCCCGGCGACCCTGCTGCTCGCCGGCTGCCGGCCCGCCGCCCAGGATGCCTACCAGAGCGTTTCGGAGCCGCCCCAGGTCCGCATCGCCAAACCGACCGCGCGAACGATCACCCGCGTCGTCGGCCAGCCCAGCTTCGTCGAGGCGTACGAGCGGACCTCGATCTACCCCAAGATGACCGCCTACATCGAGAAGTGGATCGTCGACATCGGCGACAAGGTCAAGAAGGACGACACCCTCGCCACCCTGTTCGTCCCCGAACTCGTGGAGGATTACGGCACCAAGAAGGCCGACGTGAAGCTGGAGGAGGAGCGAATCGACCTGTCCATGAAGGCCGTCGAGGTGGCGGACGCCAACGTCCAGGCGGCCAAGGCCGACGTCGACGAGTCCAAGGCCGAACTGGGCAAGTATCAGGCCGAGGTCGACCGCTGGACTTCCGAGGTGGAGCGGCTCGATCGCGAGGTCAAGCGGGGCGTGGTCGACAAGCAGGTGCTCCTGGAATCGCAGCGCCAGCTCAGGTCGAGCGCGGCCTCCCGCGACGCCGCCCGGGCGATGATCTCCAAGAGCGAGGCCGACGAACTCGCCCGCGAGGCCGACGCCGCCAAGGCCCGCGTCGATGTCGAGGTGGCCAGGGCCCGCCTGGCCGTCGCCCAGAGCGAGGAGCGCAGGCTCAAGGCGTGGGTCGGCTATCTGACGCTCACCGCCCCGTTCGACGGCATCATCGTCGTCCGCAACGCCAACACCGGCGACTTCGTGCTGCCCGCCAGCGGCGATCCGACCGCCTTGCGTCGATCCCCCGACGTCTCGACCGGCGGCGCCTCGCCGATCTACGTCGTCGACCGCACGGACGTCGTCCGCATCTTCGTGGATATCCCCGAGCAGGACGCCAACTCGATCGATATCGGCACCCGCGCCGAGGTCTACGTCAAGGCGTACAAGGACGAGGAGATCCCGGCCAAGGTCACGCGGACCGCCTGGGCCCTGAACATCAAGAGCCGGACACTCCGCGCCGAGATCGACCTGCCCAATCCCGGCAGCAAGCTCCTCCCCGGCATGTACGCCTACGCCCGCGTCTTCATCGACCGCCCCGGCGCCCTCGCCGTGCCCAGGGGGGCGATCCAGCCGGTCGGCGAAAAGTCCTACTGCTTCCTGGAATCGAACGGGCGGGCCGTCCGCACCCAGGTCGAGGTCGGCGCGACCGACGGCGAGTGGGTCGAACTGGCCCGCAAACGCCCGGCCGGGGCCGACGGCAAGGAAGGCGATTGGGCGCCCATCGACGGCTCCGAACGCATCATCCTGGCCGACCTGACGCTGATCAACGACGGCGACAAGGTGAAGGTCGTTTCGGACGGGGAGGCTCAGCGGGAAGCCGGGGGCGGCCCGTTGCCGACCGGGGGCAAGTAGGGGGGCCGGCCCGTATCGACGGGGATCGGCTCGCCCGGCGGGTTCGCCAGGGCGACCTCGGCGGCCGGGTAGCCCAGCGAGTGGTAAAGCTCGAACTGGGCTCGGTTGTAGTCGGCGACCGTCCGGTAATACTCCTCGAAGGCCAGGTCGAGCAGCTTCAGCGAGTAGACCGCCTCCTGCGGGCGATTGATCGGCATCAGGACGTCGCCGAACCGCCGGGTCTGGGTCAGGCCCTCGTAGGTCCCCTCGAAGGCGATCGACGCCGACCGCAGGGCGCGATCGGCCTGCGAGATCCGGGCGGCGGCCGACTGGAGCCGGGCCACGGCCCGGGTGACGTCGGCGGCGACGCTGTCCTGCGTGTCCCGCAGGGCAACGATCGCCCTCGACTCCTCGCCGCGCTGGGCCTTGATCCGGGCCAGGTTCCCCAGGCCGAAGCCCTCCAATTGCCAGATCGCCTGGACGCTCACGTCGACCCGGCCTTCCCACTGGTTCAGGCTGCTGTTCGGGCCCAATCCGAAGAGGCCGGCCTGGATCCACATCCCCGCGCTCTGGAAGCCATTCAGCATGATGATCGGCAACCTCGGCCGCATCTTCTCGCGGCGGATCCGCACCTCGGCCGCCTCGACCTGGGCGCGATGCGAGGCCAGATCGGGCCGGTTGGCCAGGGCGATCTTCATCAATTCGTCGATCGGCCGGGCCGGGTCGAGCAGGGTGATTTGCAGGTGATCCGGCTCCATCGGTTCGACGACGGCCCTGGGGTCGAGCCGCAGGACCTGCGTCAAGTTGGCGCTGCGAACCCGCCAGTCCTCGCGGGCCGAGGTCGCCCGCTGCTCCAGGTCGGCGACCAGATTCCTGGCCCGATCGACCTCGATCCGGGGGACCAGGTCGGAACTCTGGTCGCGGATCCGATCGACCACCGCCCGCCCGCGTTCCACCGCGTAGAGGTGCCCCGAGTAGAGGCCCCGGGCCTCGTGCACCGCGAAATAGGCGTCGGCCGTCATCCTCAGGGAATCGTTCTTGGCCGACTGCACGTCCCACGTCCTGGCTTCGAGATCCCGGCGGGCCGCCAGGGGCTCGAAGATGGCGTCGGTCATGTTGACGTACAGGTCGGCCGCGGCGCCGCCGTAGAAGAAATTGGCGCTGGGGGCCGTCATGATCCCCTTGTTGAAGTCGGGCCCGCCGCCGTCGTGGCGGATGTAATCGGCGCCGATGACCAGGGTGGGGACCCAGAGGACCCGGGCACGGGCGAGCCTGGCCTCGGCCACCCAGACGCCCGCCTGCGCCGCGGCGACGACCAGGGGCCGGGCGTCGGAGAGCCGGAGCGCCGCCGCCAGGTTGATGGGAAACGGACGGTCGGTGGGCTCGATCGGCGCCGCCATCGTTCGTGGCGGATCATCCAGGGCGGGGGGGTCGTCGAACCCCTTCGCCCGGGGGCCCGCCGACATCAGGGCCGCCAGGACGATCGCGACCGCGACGAATCGTCTCATGGGCCGAGGCACTCCTGGGGCGGGACAACTATCCGACCCCCGTTTTATCGGCCGCGACGATTGCCGGGTTCACAACGATTTCGACGGTTCAACCGGGCAGGGCTTCGAGTTCCTCCCAGCGGGCATAGGCCGTCGCCAGTTCCGTCTCGAGGGCCTGCAACCGGGCCTTCACCCCGGCCATCTCGCCGCTCGGCTTCTTGTAGAACGCCGGATCGGCCATCGCCTCGTGGATTTGCCGGCTCTCGGCCTCCATCTTCTCGATCTTCGCGGGCAGCGATTCCAGCTCCCGGGATTCCTTGAAGCTCCGCTTCCGGGGCTTCTCGGCGGCCGCTTCGCCGCGGGGGCGATTCGATGCCGATTTCGACGGCTCCGAGGCGACCTCGGAGGCCCGGCTCTGGCTCACGTAGTCGTCGTAACCCCCTTCGTACTCCTTGACTCGGCCGTCCTGGCCGATGACCAGGGTGCTGGCGACGATATCGTTGAGGAACGCCCGGTCGTGGCTGACCAGCAGCACGGTCCCCTGGTAGCCGACGAGCAGCTCTTCCAGCAATTCCAGGGTTTCCAGGTCGAGGTCGTTGGTCGGCTCGTCCAGCACCAGCACGTTCGACGGCTTCGTCAGCAGCTTCGCCAGCAGGAGGCGGCTCCGCTCGCCGCCCGAGAGGTACCGGACCAGGGTCCGGGAACGCTCGGGGGGGAAGAGGAAGTCCTGCAAGTAGCCGATGATGTGACGCGACCGGCCGTCGATCGTCACTGTCTCGTATTCGCTGACGTTCTGCTGGACCGTCTTCTCCTCGTCGAGCGTGTCGCGGAGCTGGTCGAAGTAGGCCACCTGCAGGTTCGTGCCGCGGCGGACCGTGCCTTCGGTCGGCTCCAGTTCCCCCAGCAAGAGCTTGAGCAGGGTCGACTTGCCGGCGCCGTTGGGGCCGATGATGCCGACCTTGTCGCCCCGCATGATCTGGGTTTCCAGGCCGCTCAGGATGGGGCGGGAATCGTAGGCGAAATGGACGCCCTTGGCCTCGACGACCAGCGCCCCCGAGCGGTCGGCCTCCTGCATTTGCAGGCGGGCGGTCCCCTGGCGTTCCCGGCGCTGCCGGTGGGCCTCGCGCATCGCCTTCAAGGCCCGCACGCGGCCCTCGTTGCGGGTCCGGCGGGCCTCGATCCCCTTGCGGATCCAGGCTTCTTCCTGGGCCAGCTTCTTGTCGAACAGGGCGTCCTGGCGGGCCTCGCCCGCGCGGAGTTCATCCCGACGCTTGAGGAACGTGGCGTAATCGCAGGCCCAGTCGTACAGGCGGCCGCGGTCGAGCTCGACGATCCGGGTCGCCAGCCGCCCCAGGAAGGCCCGGTCGTGGGTCACGAAGATCAAGGTCCCGTCGTAACGCAGCAGGAATTCTTCGAGCCACTTGATGGCGTCGATGTCGAGGTGGTTGGTCGGCTCGTCGAGCAGCAGGATATCGGGCTCGGCGACCAGGGCCTGGGCCAGCAGGACGCGACGCTTCATCCCGGAGGACAGGTCCTCGAACCGCCGATCGGGGTCGAGGCCGACCCGGGACAGGACCGCCTGGACCCGGTGATCCGAGCCGTCGGGGCGGTGGCCGTCGGGGTCGGCGGGCAGGCCCTCGGCGACCTCATCGGCGACGCTCCCGCCGTGCCCCTCGGGGACCTCCTGGGGAAGCCGCGCGACCTGCAAGCCCTGGGTCCGGAGGATTTCGCCGCCGTCCGGGGCGATCTCGCCGGCCAGCAGGCGGAGCATGGTGCTCTTCCCCTCGCCATTGCGCCCCAGCAGGCAGACGCGCTCGCCGCGCTCGACCTGCCAGTCGACCCCGTCGAGCAGTTTCGGGCCGCCGAACGCCAGGCTCACTTCGCGGAACGTCAACAAGGCCATGACTGCATCGACTCGCCCGGGACGATACGGGACCAACCGGAATCCGCCGACCCAGGCTACCAGAAGGTGGCCCTGGGGATCGACCCGGGGCACGGCCGGCACAGCCGCTGTATTCGCTCAAGTCGCCCGGCCCACCCGGCCGATCCTTCCCTTTAGCGAGGCCAGGGACTGGCATCCCGCCGTAGGCGCGGGCTCCCGGCAAGCAGGCAGTGGGCGGAAAGGCATGGACTTCGTGCGTTCGCTGCTCAACCGATCGCTCTTCATCTCAATCCAGGGGATGACCTTCCCGACCTGGGTTAGGATGCTCTGGGACAATCGGGCACGCGTGCACCCGCTCTACTGGCCGAGGGCCCTGGTGCTCACGGTCACCAGCCTGCTGAACTCGGCTTATGCGTTCGCCGAGTTCCTGGTGTTCTCCTGGTTCGTCCGGCGAACGAAGGTGGAATCCCCCATCATCATCCTGGGCCACTTCCGGGGCGGCACGACCCACCTCCATAACCTCCTGACGCTCGACGACCGGTTCGCCTACCCCACCCTGTACCAGACCCTGAACCCATCGACCTTCCTGAGCACCGAGTTCCTCTTCCGGCTGCCCAACAAGCTGCTGCTCTGCAGCCACCGGCCGCAGGATCGGGTCGCCATCGGCCCCGACCTGCCGGCCGAGGATGAGGTGGCGATGGGGATCGATTCGCTTCTCTCCCCCTACATGGGCTGGGTCTTCCCGAATCGCCAGGCCCACTACGACCGCTTCCTGACCTTCGACGACGCCACCGAGGCCGAAAAGGCCCGATGGAAGCGTTCGATCCGCACGTTCCTGCAGAAAGTCTCCTGGAAGACGGGCAAGCCGCTCGTCCTCAAGTCGCCGCCGCATACCGCCCGGATCGCCCTGCTTCTGGAACTCTTCCCCGACGCCCGATTTATCCACATCCACCGCGATCCGTTCCAGGTCTTCCAGTCGACCCGGCGACTGCTGGACATCCTGCCGCCCTACTTCGCGATGCAGCCGATCCCGGCCGATGTCGATCGCGATGAGCAGGTGATCGACCAGTATGCCCGGATGTACGCGGCCTACTTCCGGGACCTGGGCCGGATCCCCCCCGGCCAGTTCTGCGAGGTCGCCTATG
This sequence comes from Isosphaeraceae bacterium, assembly GCA_046350035.1. GTDB lineage: Bacteria > Planctomycetota > Planctomycetia > Isosphaerales > Isosphaeraceae > CALLYK01. The sequence continues at coordinate 28,149 of JAXMBD010000058.1, forward strand.
AAGACCTCGACCGCGACCCGGTCGGCACGATGGGCCGGATTTACGGCGCCTTGAAGCTCGGCGACTTCGGTCGAGCCGAGCCCGCCATTCGCGAGTACCTCGGCACACTCCGCGGCTTCCGCAAGAACGGCCACGCCGACCTGCCCGAAGCCTTGAAGCGGCGGATCGTCGCCCGATGGCGAGGGTGCTTCGAAGCCTGGGGCTATCCGATCCCCGCCGAACCGATGAAGGGCCCGCACCGTAGGACGAAGGCCGGCGCCGAAAGGCCGGCACGCCCTGTCGGCGAAGGCGAATGAGCGGCCGGGATTTTGGCTTTGACCGATCCACCCCTTTCGTTTAGACTGAACAGTTGGGTGGCATGCGGATTGCTTGAGTAATCTGCCACCCTCGGCGTGGCGATTTCCGATCGATTCGCTTGAAGGAGGTCTGTTTGACCCGTCCCGCAGTTGAGGAGAAAGGCGTAACCCCCCCGGGGTTCGCCTCCATGGGGCTCAGCCCCGCCATGAATCGCGCCCTGAAGTTGGTGCATTATGTGACGCCGTCGCCGGTGCAGGCGGCCGTGATCCCGGTTGCCCTGGATGGCCATGATGTGATCGCCCAGGCCAAGACCGGGACGGGCAAGACCGCCGCGTTCGCCATCCCGCTGATCGAAATGCTGGAATCCCGCGGCCGGGGCCCCCAGGCGATCGTCCTGGCGCCCACCCGCGAACTCGTCCAGCAGATCGTCGTCGAATTTCAGAAGCTGGCCCACGGCCGGCCCGACGTGGCGATCTGCGGTATTTACGGCGGCGAGCCGATCGAACGGCAGCTCAGGGCCCTGTCCAAGGGCGTCGATATCATCGTCGGCACCCCCGGGCGCGTGATCGACCACATGGAGCGCCGGACCCTGTACATGGGCGACGTGATGCACGTCGTCCTGGACGAGGCCGACCGGATGCTCGACATCGGTTTCCGGCCCGACATCGAGCGGATCCTGCGGCGGGTCCCCAACCCGCACCAGACCCTGCTGCTGTCGGCCACGCTCAGCCCCGATATCCGTCGGCTGGCGACCCGCTACATGTTCCAGTCGGTCGAGCTGAATCTCTCGCGCGACGAACCTTCCGTCGAGACGATCCAGCAGTATTACATCTCGGTCGATCAGGATCGCAAGTACGACCTGCTCGTCCACCTGCTCCAACGCGACCAGCCCCGCCAGTGCATCGTCTTCACCCGCACCAAGCGCGGTGCCGACAAGCTGGCCATGAAGCTGTCCCGGAGGATCGAAGGCGTCGCCACCATCCACGGCGATATGCCCCAGACCGCCCGCAACCGCGTCATGAAGGGCTTCCGCGACGGTTCGATCCCCGTCCTGGTCGCCACCGACGTCGTCGGCCGCGGTATCGACGTCAACGACATCTCCCACGTCATCAACTTCGACATCCCCGACGATCCCGAGAATTATCTCCACCGGATCGGCCGGACCGGGCGGATGGGCAAGGACGGACTGGCCTACCTCTTCGTCACCCCCTCCGAAGGCGAGCCGCTCACCTCCATCGAGCTGCTCATCAACAAGACCCTGCCCAAGCACGAGGTCGAGGGTTTCACGGGCGTCGAGAAGAAGGCCCGCGAATCGACCTTCCGCGAGATTTACAGCACGTTCGCCCGCTGATCGATCGACCTTGCTTGAACGCACGTTGAACGATGGAATCGGGGACGGTCGTCAGGCATGACGGCGGTCCCCGTGGTCCTTCGGGGCCGGCGAGACCGGGCGCGACGCCAGGGACCGGAACAGGGCGATGGCTTCCTCGCGCAGGGAATCGCAGCCTTCGCCGCGGCCCGAATAGCGGGCCCGATCGGCCATTTCGATCAGGTCATGGGCATCCTCGGCGCATCGCGGATCCCCCGTGACAGCCCGGATCGATTCGCGAGCTTCCGCCGGCGTCAAGGCGCCGGGAGGTCGCCCCTGCGCCCGCTCCAGGTAGGCGATCAGGGACGATTCGATCCGGCCTGCCAGCAGCGGCGGATCGTCGATCCCGGCCAGGGACCGCGCCGCACGGCCCGCCAGGCGCCTCGGATCTCGCCGCCGGCGCAGCAGCACGCGGCCCAGCCCCCGCGCCAAAACACCAAGGACTCCCGCCGCGAGCAGGGCCCACAGGGGCCGGGCCCAATCCCGCCGGGCCGGGGGCGTATCCGGCGGGCCATAGTTCACGGCGGCCGGGTCGAACCCGGGAACCTCGGCCACCCGGATCGGTACCTTCGGCCCCCGCCATGTCCGGTAGGCCTGCGATTTCGGGTCGAACGCGGCGACCGCGACCGGCGGCAAATCCGCCTCGCCCGCGACGGTCGCGCGGACCCTCGTCGTGATAACCCGCTCGGGAGGGTCGGTGTCTTCGGCGAGTTCCGAGCGGGTCGTGTCGACCCGAAGTCCCAGGGGCAGGCGGCCCCATCCCGAGAGATCGGGGAGTTGCCCCGATCCGATCGCCGCCTTGCCGACGATCCGCAGCCGGTAATCGAACGATTCGCCGACCCGGATCGTGGGCGGGATCGCCTCGGCCTCGACCCGCTCCAGGGTGCCGATCCCGCCCAGGAAGGCGCGGGTCCGGCCGCCCGAAGGCAGTTCGCGGGCCTGAGTCGACAGCGAGCCGCCCCGCCCGACCCGATCCGTACCCGCCTCCTTCGCCGAGAACGGGGGGACCTGCACGGGTCCCGCACGGGTCGGAGTGAGCCGGAACGTCGCGACCAGTGTGCCGCCGGTGTTCGCCTCGATCGGGCCGGGGGCCAGGGAGCCGCCGACCACCCGGGGCGGCGCGATCGAGGCGCCCTCGCCGGCGTTGCGAGCCGTCACCTCGATGCCGATCGCCTGGTTCACGAAGTGGGGCGGCGGGTCGAGCCACCGCGACCGGACCTCGATCGGCCCGTCGTCGACGACCAGGAGGAGCAGCGCTGCGATCATCCCCCGATTGTAACCGGAGCCCCGGGGGATTTGACGACGGCCCCGACGTCGCCGGACAATGCAGGCAAGCGATCCCAGTTCCCCCCAACCACGGACGATCCAACATGCCGCTCACCGAGGCCGATTCCGCCGCGATCGATCGGATCGCCGCCCTGATCCGCCCCGAGACGCGGGTCCTGTTCGTCACCGGCGCCGGCCTCTCGGCCGATTCGGGCCTGCCGACCTATCGGGGGGTCGGCGGGATCTACGGCGACCGGCCGACCCGGCACGGCTGCTCGATCGAGGTGGCCCTTTCGGGGCCGATGATCCGGGCCCGACCCGAGATCACCTGGGAGGCGCTGCGCGAGCTGGAAGAGGCCGGCCGGGGCGCCAGGCCGAATCGGGGCCACGAGGCGATCGTCGAACTCGAACGCCATTGTTCGGCCGCCTGGGTCTTGACGCAGAACGTCGACGGATTCCACAAAATCGCCGGTTCCAGGAACGTCATCGACATCCACGGCGACCTGCGCCACCTGGTCTGCTCACGCCGGCCGCTCTGCGACTACGCCGAGGAGGTCACCAGCTATGCCCACCTGGAACCCGTCCCGAAATGCCCCCGATGCGGGGGGCTCGTCCGGCCCGACGTGGTCCTCTTCGGCGAGATGCTCGACCCCGGGAAGATCGCTAAGCTGAGGCGTGAGCAGGACCAGGGCTTCGGCCTGGTCTTCAGCATCGGCACCAGCAGCCTGTTCCCCTACATCGTCGAGCCGGTCCTGTCGGCGATCGACGACGACATACCGACGGTGGAGATTAACCCGGGCGAAACCGAACTTTCGGGCCTGGTCGCATACCGGATCCAGGCCGGGGCCGCCGAGGCGCTGGGCCGATTGATCGAACGCGTGCGGGGCGGACGCTAAGCGAGTGGCCGTGGCTTTCCCGCATTTTCGCCCCGGCCGGGGCGGCGGTCGATAGGCCGGGGCGCCAGCCCCGGCAGCCGACCGGCCGAGGAAAAGAATGGAGTCCCGGGGGGACGACAGTTCGCCGGCGCAAGCGGGCTGCCGCCCCTTCGGGGATAGGCATCGAAATAGGACGGCCTTTCGATCCCCGGGGTTTGCACGCCGGGCTATCGACCGCGGCCACTCCGGGGCCCCGAAACACGGAAAGTCGGGAGGAACCCTGTCCCCCCGCTTGGATATCGGCGAGGAAGGCTCCCGGGTCGCTGCACGCCACCCGGGAACGTCGATTCGCCCCCGGTCAGGGGGTCGCCGGCTTGTCCAGCAATTCGGCGAGCAGGTCGCCGATCGCCTTGGCGTTGGGCTCGCCGCTGCCGACCTTGATCATGCGGACGGTGCCTTCGCGGTCGATGACGACCACCTGGGGGATGCCGGTGACGCCGTAGAAGTCGGCCATCTCGTTCGCCTTCTGGATGCCGAAGCGGTGCGTGAGCTTGTGCTGCTCGGCGAACTTCATCAGCATCGCCTGCTCCTGCTCGGGCGGGACGCTTTCGCTGTCCTTCGGCTTGGCGACGGCCCGGTCCTTCTCGTCGTCCCAGGTGTAGTTGTAGTACTTCGTCAGGCCGATCATCACCAGGCCCTTCGACGCGTACTTCTCGTTCCACTCGATCAGGTGGGGGAACGTGGCGATGCACGGGCCGCACCAGACCGCCCAGAAGTCGAGCAACACCACCTTGCCCTTGAGGTCGGCGTCGGCCAGCGGGCTGCCGTGGACCCAGGTCTCGACCTCCAGCGGCATCGCCTTCTTGCCGATCAGCTCGGCGCGGAGGCTATCGGCCTTCAGCGACCTCTCCATCGCGTCCAGCGAGCTCAGGCCCACCTGGGCCGACTTGCTCGCCTCGCCCTTGGCCGTCTTCCTCAGGCTGCCCAGGAACTCGCGGGCCTTGGCCATCTGCTCGGTGGCGGCGGCCGCGTCGGTACGCATCTTGGCCGCCAGCTCCTCGCGCAGCTTGCTGACGTACTTGTTGATCGCCGCGGCGTCGTCCGGCGAGGCCTTCACCTTGGCCTCGAGGTCGGCCAACTTGGCGCGGGCCAGTTCGATCCGCTCGGAGTAGAAGCTCAGGCTGGTCTTGCCCCGGGCGAGCAACTTCTTGCCCTCCTCGGTCTGCGGCTCCAGGCCGTTGAGGACCGCCTTCATGTCGCCCAGGAGCTTCTCGGCCTCGTCGGCGTCGGCCGCCATCTTGCGGGAGATGGCCGTGAACTTCTCGCCGAAGTAGGCGTTGAGCCCCTCCAGGTCGTCCGGGCTTTGCTTCAATTGCTCGGCGGTCGGGGCCGGCTTGGCGGCCTTGGGCTCCTGGGCCGTCGCCGGGGCGCACAGGCCGGCGAGCACGGCCAGGGAAAGGGCGATCGATCGCATCGGTCGGGATCCTCCTCGAAATGGCCCGGGGCCGACGGGTACGGGCCGTCGGGCGAGCGGCGGGCCGGGCGGGAAACGGCCCCATTGGAACCGATCGCCGCCGGCCACGCCAGCAAAAACGGGGATCCTCCCGCTTGACACCCCCGGATATGACTTGTACTATTTTGCTAGAACAAGCAAACAGGACCTTGCCGATGTTCTCGCTCGACCCGTCCGACCCGACGCCGTTGTATGCCCAGCTGGAGCGGGCGATCCGGGCGTCGGTATCGACGGGCCGGCTGCCGAGCGGCGCCCAATTGCCGACGGTCCGGCAGTTGGCGGTGGACCTGCGGATCAACGCCAACACGGTGGCGAAGGTCTACGCGGCCCTGGAGCGGTCCGGCTTGCTCGAATCCCGGCGGGGTGTGGGCACGTTCGTGAAGGCGGCCCACCACGGCGGGATGCCCAGGGCGGAGCGCCTGGCCCGGCTCGACGAGCTGGCCGACCGCTACCTGTCGGGGGCGCGTTCGCTGGGATTCGGGGCCGCGGAGGCCCTGGGGCGGCTCGCCGATCGACTCGGGACGCAAGCATCCTCGACGACGAAGGAAGACTCCGATGCCTAGCAATTTCCAGGCGACGGGCCGGGCGCAGGTCAACGTGAACGCGCGCGGGCCCAACGTGATCGCGATGTTCCTGTTCCTCGCCTGCATGATCGCGGGCGGCCTGGTGTCGCTGGCCGTCAAGAACGCCCTGCCGTTGGGCATCGCCGCGGTCCTGGGGGCGATCGCGGCCTCGTCGCCCAAGGTGGCGAGGCAGTGGGAGCGGGCCGTGGTGCTGCGCCTGGGCCGGTACGTCGGCCTGCGGGGCCCCGGCCTGTTCTGGATCGTGCCCGGGTTCGACACCATCTCGGCCTGGATCGACCAGCGGACGATCACCACCAGCTTCGCCGCCGAGGAGACGCTCACGTCCGACACCGTGCCGGTGAACGTCGACGCCGTCCTCTTCTGGATGGTCAACGATTGCGAGAAAGCGGCACTGGAAGTGCAAGACTACAAGGACGCCATCGGCTGGGCAGCCCAGACGGCGCTCCGCGACATCATCGGGCGGACCCCCCTCACCGTCCTGCTGCGCGGCCGCGAGCAGATCGAGTCCGACTTGCAGAAGCTCATCGACGACCGGACGACCCCCTGGGGCGTGACCGTGCAGTCGGTCGAGATGCGCGACGTGGTGATCCCCGCCGCCTTGCAGGACGCGATGTCGCGCGAGGCGCAGGCGTCCCGCGAGAAGGAGGCCCGGATCATCCTGGGCACGGCCGAGGTCGAGATCGCCCACCTTTTCGAGCAGGCATCGCGATGCTACGAAGGCAACCCGACGGCCCTGCACCTCCGGGCCATGAACATCCTTTACGAGGGGCTGAAGGAGAAGGGGGCCCTGATGCTGGTGCCCAGCACGGCCGTCGAATCGATGGGCCTGGGCGGCCTGCTGGGCTCGGCGGCGCTCCGGCAGCAGACGCTCAGCCGGGAGGGCTCGGAATCGGCCAACGGGGCCGGGCCGGTCGTCTAGGGGGCCGCATCCGGGCGGCGTCCCGCGCCCCCCGGGCCGGGACGGCCGCCCCCCCGGCACGACCCCGGGGGCCGGCATCGCCGGGCGTCCGGCCATGAAACCGATCCGCTTGCGACCGGTGGGTTTCCTCGAAAACCTGGCCCGCCGCGCGGGCAGCTTCTCGAGCGGCCCGTGGGGCACCCATGTCGCCTTCGGCATGATCGCCTTCTGGCTGGGCGCGTCGGCCGTCATCGGCTGGGCCACCGCCTACGACTTCGTCGAGGAAATCGTCACGATGACCTCGTTCGTGCTCCTGTTCCTGCTGCAGCGGGCCCAGTCGAAGGATACGCTGGCGATGCAGGTCAAGCTCGACGAGTTGCTCGCCGCGGTCGATCGGGCCAGCACCCGCCTGATCAACCTGGAGGAGCCGAGGAGGAGATCCGAGAAACGCGGGAACGGATCCGGGAATTGCGGGAGCACGGGGCCGGGGCCCGTTCGATCGACGACATCCTGGAACCCGAACCGATCCCGCCCCCTTCCTTGCTCACCGACCTGGGGTAGGTCGAGCCCATTTCCCCGGGGCTTCCCGTCGCCAGCGGATCCGAATCGCACGAGGGTGCTGGGCCGGGGATACCGGCCCCGCGAAGGGATGCGCGAGGCCGCATGGTTGCCACGGCGATGGACCGCAACGACGCGGGGGGTGGGCGAAAAGGCCCACACCCCCGGTCGTCCCATTGCGATGGGGATGACCTTACTTCACCGAGCCGGCCGGGACATCGCCGGCGCCGACGACCACCAGCTTCCGGGGGTCGATGTGCTTGCGCAGGGCCTTCGCCACGTCGTCGGCGTTGAGGCCCTGGATCGACGCTTCCAGGTCGGCGTCATGCTTCAGGGTCCGGCCGCGTTCGAGGTGTCCCGAGAGCAATCCGGCCAGGGCGCCGTCGTTGCTCCGCCTCAACTCTTGCTGACGGGCGTACCCGGTCTTGGCCAGGGCGAGTTCCTGGGCGGTGATGCCGTCCTTCAGCAGGCGGGCGAGTTCCTCGTCGGCCCCCGCCACCACCCTGGGGAGGTTGCCCGGGTTGCAGATCGCGTTGAGCAGGAGCGTCGCCCTCGGCTCGAAGGCGCTGGCGGCGAAGGCCGAGCCGGCGCCGTAAGAAAGGCCGTCCTTCTGGCGGAGCCGATCCCCCAGCCTCGAAGACAGGGATCCGCCGCCCAGCACGAAATTGCCGACGATCAAGGCCGGGTAATCGGGGTGATCGTCGCCGATCGGCAGCTCCATGCCGGCGACGTAATTGGCGTTGGCCTTGTCGGGCGTCACGATCGTCTCTCGCGCGGCCTGGGCGTTGCCCTGGTAGGGCCTCTCAATCCGGCCGTAGGGCCTGGAGGCCTTCCAGCCTTCGAGCATCTTGGCGACGATCGGCAGGGCTTCCGAGGGCTCGAAGTCGCCGACGATCGCCAGCTCCCCGTGCCCTGCGCCGAGGTACTCGTCATAGAGCGTGCGGACCTGGTCGATCGTGGCGGCCTTCATCCGTTCGAGCGACTCGTCCGGGGTCGGCAGATAGCGGACGTCGTCTTTCGGGTAGCTGGAGAGCATCCTCGACAACTGGCCGGCGGAGAGCGCGGCGGGGTCGGTCCGGCTCGACTCCAGGGCCGAGATCCGGGCGACCTTCATCACGTCGAACTCGTCGGCCGGCAGGGTGGGCTCTCGCAGGACTTGCCGGAGGATTTCCAGGACGGCGGGCAGGTTGGCACGCTTGGTCTCGACCGAGAACGTGACCGATCCCAGGGCCCCTCCGCCACCGCCGCCGCCCCGGCCGCCCCGGCCGCCGCCGCCCATGCCGGCGCTCAGGCGGGCCGTGTTGGCGTCGAGCGCGTCCTGGATCTGCTGCCGGTTCATCTTCTTCGTGCCGCGGGTCATCAGGTCGCCCAGGAACCCGGACGCCGCGTTGTAGCCCTTGAGGTTCTCGGCATTGCCGTAGTGGAGCGTGAGGGCCAGGTTGACCGTCTCGCCCCGGGTCTTCTTGGGCAGGAGGGCGACCTTCACCCCCTCGATCGCCTGGGGCCGCTGGACCCGCTTCTCGATGGCGAGCGGGGAGGCATCGAACGCCTCGCCCGCGCTGCCGGCCTCGCGGCCCTTGTAGCCGTCCACCAGCGAAGCGATCGAGGGCCCTTCGGGGACCGGGGTCCGTTCGGGCTGGTCGGTCGGGATGAAATAGCCGACCGTCCGGTTGCTCCGCGTCAGGTACTTCTTCGCGACCTGCTGGACCTGCTCGGGCGTGACCGCCTCGACCCGGTCGCGGTTGATGAAGTAGAACCGCCAGTCGCCCTGGCGATCGCGCCGCCGAGCTGGACGGCGGTCTGGTTGGCGTCGGCCGAGGCCAGCTCGCGGGCCTTGAGGATCTGCCGCTTGGCCCGGATCGACCTCGTCCTGGGTGACGCCCTTCTCCTTCACCCCTTCGAGCGTGGCCAGGATGATGTCGCGGGCCTCGTCGAGCGAACCGCCCTTGGGCAGGCTGGCGGTCACCTCGAACAGGCCCGGGTCGTGCGACGGCCGGCCCGAGGCGAACACGCTGGCGGCCTTCTTGGGCTCGACCAGGGCCTTGTACAGCCGGCCCGACGGCTGCGTCGACAGGATGCTGCCCAGCACCTGCACGGGGATCGCGTCCGGGTGGGTGACCGCCGGGACGTGATAGGCCAGGCCGACGACCGGCGTATCGCCCACGCGACGGAGCGTCACCAGCCGCTCGCCGTCCTGCGGGGGTTCCTCGGTGTAGGTGGCGTCGAGCTTCCGATCGGGCTTCGGGATGGCGCCGAAGTGCTTCCGCATCAGTTCGAGCGCCTTGGCCTCCTCGAACTTGCCCGCCACCACCACGACGATGTTGTCGGGCTGGTAATACTTCTTGTAGAACGCCTTGAGCCGGTCGATGGGCACGCGCTCGATGTCGGTCCTGTTGCCGATCGTCGATTTGCCGTAGTTGTGCCATTCATAAGCCACGGACATCATGCGCTGATTCAGGACACGCTCCGCCGAATTCTCTCCTCTCTCGAATTCGTTTCGGACCACGCTGAATTCCGTGCGGAGATCTTCATCACGGACGTAACTGTTGACCAAACGATCGGCCTCGAGCGCGATGGCGTATTCGAGGTTGTCGTCGCCGGCGGGGAGGGTCTCGTAGTAGTTGGTCCGGTCGGGGTCGGTCGAGCCGTTGAACGAGGCTCCCCGGCCCTTCATCGCGTCGTCGATGTCGGGATTCCTGGGCGTCCCCTTGAAGACCATGTGCTCGAGAAGGTGGGCCATGCCGGTCTCACCATACCCCTCATGCCGAGAGCCCACCAGGACGGTCATGTTGACCGTGACCTTGGGAGTGGACGGGTCGGGGAAGAGCAGGAACCGTGTCCCGTTGTCGAGCATGTATTCGGTGATCCCCTCGACGCTGGCCACCTTCCTGGGCGGCCCGGAATCGGCCGCCGGCGCGGGGGAGTACGCCATCGCCGCCAGGCAGGGCGTGATAAGGCCCCGCAAGATGAGACGAATCATCCAGGTGCTCCTTGTTCGGAAGGAATGCATGCGGATTGATGCGGTCCGCGGAGAGGAGTTTCAGGGTAGCCCTTCGGGATCGCCTTTGCCAGGGCCTGGCCGGAGCACGGAACCGATCCACCGATAGGCCCGCCTTCGGCTGTCCTCGGAGAATTCGTGGGGCCCCTCGGGATGCTCGACGCGGAGCCGATCGCCGGCGCCCAGGAGTTCGAAGACCGGCCGCGACGCCTTCTCGACCTTGTCCACGCTGGAGGCCCGGAAGTTGGAATCGCCGTTGGGGGCGATGATCAGGACCGAACGGGGGGCGATCGCCCCGATCAATTCGGGGAAATCGAACGGGATTTCGGCCAGGCGGCCCCGATAATCGCGAAGCCTGGGCATGTATCGGGTCTGCGTCCAGCCCTTCTCGGGCATCCAGACCGCCTCGACGCCGCCGTAATAGTCCGGGAAGCAGTCGAGGCCGCAGCAGGTGACGACCGCCTTCAGGCGATCGTCGAGCACGGCCGTGAAGACCGAATTATGGCCGCCCAGCGAATGGCCGATCGCCGCGAACCGACCCGCCTCGACGAACGGCAGGGTTTCCAGCAGGTCGAGCCCCCGGACGTTATCCCAGACGGCTTTCAGCGTGCCGCTTTCCCAGCCCAGCGCCGCCAGGTCGGGCTGATAGTCGGCGAGCAGCGGATACGAAGGGGCCAGGACGACGTACCCCATCGAGGCCAGCTCGGAAGCATAAGCCGGCCCCTTCCCCAGGCCGACGATCGTGCCATGGCCGACCGTATTCTCGGTCGGGTGCAGGCAAAGCACGGCCGGGGCCTTGCGGCCGGCCCGGTCGAGCACAGCCTTCGGGACCAGCAGATAAGCGGGGACACGGCCATTCGGCTCGCTGGCGTAGCGGATCCGGCGACGGACATGGTCACCGCAATCGACTTCTTCCTCGATGCGAAGATCCAGCTCACCGCGCTTTTCCGGCCCGGGCAGCTTCCCCAGGATCGCCTGCATCCCGCGGAGGATCTCGGCCCGACGCTCCTGCCAGTCGTCCGGCGATCGGACGGGTTGGATCGAGCCGTCGGGGCCGCGGAAGACGAGCAGGTTTTCCCGGGGTAGCCGCGCCGGCGGGTCCTGGCCGGCAACCATCGCCAGGCCGATCACGCCCCCTAAAATCTGGACATGGAACATGTTGCGACGTCCCTGCGGTTGTTGGATTGACAAGAAACCCGGGGTACTGCTACGTTTTAAGGGATTCGACCGGGAATTGCGCCCGGGTCGCCCGGAGAGGTGGCTGAGTGGTCGAAAGCGACGGTTTGCTAAACCGTTAGGCTGGGAAACCGGCCTCGGGGGTTCGAATCCCCCCCTCTCCGCTGAACGCCAGTGCATATTGTTGCGTAGATTCGCAAGGGGAAGCAGTAAAGGCTTCCCCGGCCTGGTTTTTGGACAAGTCGTTCCGCTCCCGGCGATTCCCCGCGGCTGGGTGCTGCGCCGGTTTCTGCGCCTCTTGTGCGCCGCTTTTTGCGCCGCCCGCAGCACGATCGAAGTGGTCCTCGGTCGTCTGGGCGTAGTGCTTCAGGCTCACCTTGGCGTCGTGGCCCATCCATTGCGCGACAACGTGGACCGGGAAGGATTCCAGCAATTCGGTTTCGCGGCTCGATCGCAGGTTATGGAACAGCCGGGGCCAGGGCTCGAT
>JAXMBD010000059.1:0-39238 GCA_046350035.1 Isosphaeraceae bacterium
GGGCTGGAGGCCCGTTTGCCGGGCGCCCGGCCGAAGGTCCTGAGCGCCTACGCCCATCGGGGCGTGGTCGATTACAACGGCGATTCGTTCGTGATCACCCTGGCCGCTTACGCCCAGTCGGAGCCGCTCAAGGCGGGAGAAATGCCGAAGCTCGGGCTCGATGACGACCAGCTCCGCCTGCTGCTCGTCGAAAACGACCGCGGGGTGCGAAGCGTCCGCGCCACATGGAGGGGCAAGCCGGCCGCGGGGATCGACGTGCGGACGTTCCTCGGCGACGAATCGGGCGATGCGAAGACCGATTCCAACGGCGAGATCCCTTGCCCCGAGGTCGGCAAGGCGGGCCTGTCGATGCTGGCCCAGGCCCGGGAGATGGTACCGGGCGACCTCGGCGGCAAGAAATTCTCGCACACGCGATACAAGGCGACCTTGAACCTCGCGCCGCCTTCGACCGTTTCCGCGGTCGACGAGGTCCTGTCGAGGACCCGCGAGTTCCACGGCGGCAGCGGCCCCTGGGCGGTGATCGGCTTTCGGATCGGCGAGCGGGCCCTGAAGGAGCTCGGCCTACCCCGCCACAGCTTCCAACTGCTGGCCGTCCACAAGGCGCCCGCCGAGGTCCAGTACCGGTGCGTGGCCGATGGCCTGATGGCCTCGACCGGCGTCAGCCCTGGAAAGCTGAACCTCCGCGTCGAGGAGGCCACGGCCGATCGGCTCAGCACCTCGGTCGAGGACCGGAAGTCCGGCCGAAGGCTGGTGTTCACCATCCAACCCGAGCTGGCCCACTCCATCCTCAACCTGCCCCACGAACGGCTCGACGCCGAGGGACGCCGCGTCGCCGGGTTGCCCGACGAGGCGATCTTCCGGCTGGCGGAGGAGGCCGAAGTCCGGAAGTGAAGCCGACGCCTACCAGTGCATCACGAATCCGCCATCGACGTTGATCGTCTGGCCCGTCACGTGGGCCGCGCGGTCGGAGGACAGGAAGACGATCATGTCGGCGATCGCTTCGGGCGTCTGCCATCGGCCCAGCGGCACGATCGCGCGGATCTTGCGGCCGGCCCATTCCTCGTAGGGGAGCCGTTCGGCCTCGGGGGCCTGGTCGTGCCAGGCCTGCCAGACCGATCGGTTCAAGGGGGTTTGCACCATCCCCGGGCAGACCGTGTTCACGCGGACGCCCCGGGGCGCCAGGTCCTTCGCCAGGCACTGCGCGAAGTTGATGTTGGCCGCCTTCGAGGCGCTGTAGGGCGGGTCGGTCTGCGAGCCGATCTGGCCGGCGACCGACGCCACGAAGACCATCGTCCCCGAACCGCGCTCGGTCAGGGCCGGACCGATCGCGTGGGCGACGCACGCCATCCCCATCACGTTCACATGCAAGACCCGGGGCCAATCGGACGGCTTCAAATTGGTGAATGGGAAGCCGAACTTGCCCGAGCCGATCGCCGCGGCGTGGACCAGGTGATCGATCGGGCCGAGTTCGGAAAGGGTTTGGTGCAGGGCCTTCGCGACCGAATCCTCGTCGGCCACATCGGCCCGAATGCCAAGGGTGCGGACATGGGAGAAGCGCGAGCCGATCTCGTCCGCGGCCGTGCCGGCGGCTTCGCCCAGGTCCCAGATCGCGACGTGGGCCCCTTCGCCCGCGAACGCCATCGCGGTCGCCCGTCCGATGCCGCTGGCGCCGCCCGTGATGACGGCCACGCGGCCTTTCAGGTTCAGGTCCATTCCGGGCGCTCCGCGGGCTTCATTCGAATCGAAGGATCGTGTAAGAGTTGGGCGGAATGTGGAGGGGTTGCCCCCCGTTGCGCTGCCGGGTCGATCGCAGAGGTCGAATTCGCTGGGGTTCGTCCGCCGTGTTCGTCTCGTCGAGCCGCCGCAATCCCAGATGTTCGACCCTCGCAAGAGGCTTGGTTGGTTGGTAACCCTCCAAATCGATCCGGCAACGATAGATGCGATCGCTCATGTTTGCGACCTGGATAACCAGCTTCGAGCCGTCGTCGCTGAGAGTCGAAACTACGTCGAAGTTGCCTTCATCCCCCTCAGCCCTGACCTCGACAACCCTTGCCTGAGAGTTCCGGGTGACCATCTGAGTGATATATCCAGGCGGCTGGATCCAAGCCTTGGTCGGGTTGAGAAAGATCAGTCCCTGGTCCCACCCGTTGTCATTCTGGCCGTCGACTTGCAGCGCATTGGCGGCGCACACGATCCGCACGCGATCGCCCATACGCATCAGGCCGTTGATTGTTTCGCCATGTGCAATGGCCCTCTTGACCGTATGGTTGCTGGCGTTTTCTTCCAGGACACACAGCTTGTAGTTCGTCCCCGGGCTGAGCTTCGCCAGGGCCGCGTCGAACGTGGCCAGGGCGGCGATCGGGCCTCGGGCGTCGCGGGGCCGGTCGTTCCAGATGTGGACGTCGAACCAGACTTCACGACCGTGCTCGCGGGCCAAGTCGAGGATCTTCTTGTGCGCCGCCAAGGTCTTGATCCGGGGCGCGCCCTCGAATTGATACGGATCGATGATCGCTTGCTTGTATTCGAAATCGCCGACGATCAGGATGACCGAGGGGTCCTTCGCCCAGACGGCCTCGGCGATCGGCCGGAACCTGTTCCAGTAGGCCTCGTCGACCGCCTCTTCATTGCCCAGTTCGATGTACTTGAGCTTGTAAGGGTCGGGATGGCCATCCTCGACCCGCTTCTTGCCCCAGGGGCTGTCGGCGGGTCCGTTGGTGTACTCGACGAAATCGGCGAGGTCCTGCGGCGTCTCGTCGAGGTTGAGGTCGACGATCGCCTCGAAGCCGGCCGCCTCGCAGAACTGGAGGAATTCGAAAATGCCCCAGCCGTTGGACGAATGCGGATACCAGAACCCCTTGTAGGGCGGGCGACGATCGCGCGGGCCGATCATCTTCTTCCAGCGATAGCCCTCGGCATTGATCATCAGCCCGCCCAGGCGCATCACCGTGACGCCCGCTTCCTTCAGGCGATCGGCCACGTCCTTGCGGACGGGCAAGCCGGCGAACCGGCCCCAATCGCCCGGTTGCAGGAAGGCGTGGCCCAACAGGACTGTGCCGGGTTCCGTCAGGACGATCGAGAATCGGCCGGCCGGGTCCGCGGCGTCGGGCGTCAGCGCGAATTCATAACGCTTCCAGTCGCCCGCCTCGATGGCGATCGAGCCGGCGGCGTAGATTCGGGAACCCTCGCCGTTTTCGAGCGAGACTTCCACCTTCAACGAACGATCGGCCCTCGCCCAGAGGTAGCCCTCGTACGGCTTGCCGGCCTGGAAGCCCATCCCCTGGCGATTCAGGCCCCGGTTCTCGATGCCGATGGACCCTTCGCCGCCCTCGAAGGTGATGATCTGGGATTGCGTCCCCAGAAACGGGCGATCCTGGGCGAGATGGCAATGGCCCTCGGCCGACCCCTTGCGGATCCCCCGCCACATCCCGCTGACCCCGGCATGGTTCCAGGGATCGAGAGGCCGGAACTCCAGGGATTGCTTCTTCCCATCGACGTCGATCGTCAGGTCGCGGAAATCGGCCTCGCGCTGCCAGGTTCGGAGGCCGACCTGACCGGGCGACAGCGGATGCTCGCGGTCTTCGAACTGGAAGAGGGGGCGGCCGTCGACCAGGACTTCCAGGAAGGCGCTGTCCCAGCGTGCCTTTATCCGGGCGTTCAAGGTGATCCAGCGGTTGATCGGCACTTCGCAGGGTACATCCTTGATGTGCTCCCAATTGCCCCGGTGGCGGCCGATTGTCAACACCCGGCGGCCTGGATTGAGCGAGACCTCGTAGCCTTGGAATCGATCGGCGCCAACCCCCGCATTGCTCACCTCGAGGATTAAGCCGGCGTTACCGGCCTTGTCGTCCTCGAAGCGGACCTGCACCGAGACCTCGCCCGACCGGAACGGGGGCCGTTCCGCGATCAACTTGGGCCCGTCTCCGGCCGGTGCGTGCAGGATCCCGTTCTTGGCCGTCCAGGAACCGCCCAGGGTCTTGAAACCGTCGATCGGCGTCATCGGCGGCTCCTGGAAGCTCTCGCCGAAGATCATCTGGCTGGAGATGCCGCCGTAGATCTCGTGATTCACGTCCTCGATGCAGACGCCCGTCATTTGGCGGGAGACGACCGGGCCGGGCTTGTCGGCCTTCACCACGATCCGAGCGTCCTGGGCCGAAGCCGTCAGGATCGGGATCAGCAGCAGGGCAGGGGCGATCGCCCAGGCGGTTCGATTCACGGCACGTCCCTCGAAGGTGGGGTCCTCACGATACGACGGGCGTCGGCCCTCCGCCATCCTTCGGTTCGACGGGTTTCTTGGCCTCCCCGTTCCCGGCGGCTCCGAGGGCCGACGCCACGCCAGCCCGGAGATCCCGCCGCGCGGCCAACCCGGTTTCGAGTCGTTTGCCGAGCGGCCCTGGGTTAGGATCCGGGTTGGCCCGGCCCGAGGAGCGAAAGGGGAGTCTCTCCCGATCCATGCAAGGCAACAAGGTCCCGCCGAGAGGCGTGAGAATACCAGATATTTTGTTGTTTTCGCTTCACATGGCGTTGGTGGCCGCTACGATCCGGTTGTCCGAGTGGATTATGTTGCCGGAGTTCTTGGACCAAGAAGGCTCGACGCACCTTGCTGCCTCCCACTTCCTGAAGATCATTGCTTTGATTTGGTCCCTGTTTGCGATCTGGCAGTTGAGGGATTCGGCAACGATGCCCCGAGATCGCTGACACCGTACTCCCGATGGTAAGGACCATCTTTCCGAGCGCGCCGGGCGGCGCGGTGTGCCTCTCGGTCGCCGCAAATTTGCTACTGCCTGAAAGTTGCGGCTCGTCTGGTTGCAGGGCGTCGCCGTTCCGGCCTAGGATACGATCTACTCGATGGATGGTAGCGATCAGGACAGGGCCGTCCCTGCCCGGGGAGGGGCCGGCCGATGAGCGGGGATGGACGGGAGACTTCGCCTTTGAGTACGGCGGCCGTGACCGTTTCGGAAGGGGGGGCGAGGCCCCTGCGGATCTTGCCGCCCGTGCTGGGACGATTGCTCCGCGGCACGTTCTGGATGGCGCTGCGGACCCCCTTGCAGGCCCTGTTCGCCCTCTGGACGGTCCCCCTGATCGTCGAGACCGTGGGCGAACCGGCCTACGGGGCGTACGGGTTCGCCTGGGGATTCGGGTTCCTGCAGTTCCTCCTGGAATTCGGGATGAGTTCGGCCCTGAACCGGCAGGTGGCCGAGGCGTGGACCCGCGACGACCGGCCGGCGGTCGATCGGGCGATCGCCTGCGGCCTGAACTTCTACGCGGCCGTGTCGGTGATCCAGGTGCTGGCCCTGCTGTCGATCGCGATCTGGGGGATCCCCGATCGGTTCGGGCCGGGTTCGCACGAGTTGATCGTCAAGCTGCTGGTGCTCCAGGCGGTCACGGCCCCTTGCTACGGCCTGGGCGCGGTGATCGGCAGCGTGCTGCAGGCGGCCAGGCGGTATGACATCCTGCCCCGGTTCGAGCTGGCGATCGTCGTTCTGCGGTTCGCGGTGCTGTTCGTCGGCCTGAAAGCGGGGTGCGACTTCTTCGCCGTGGTCGCGGCCCAGATCGCCGTCCAGGTGGGATTGAGTCTGGGGCCGGGGCTCTGGGTGATGGCGCGGGAACTGGGGTACGTCCCGCGTTTCGCCCGCGTCTCGCCGGCCGACTTCGCCGGCCTGCTCCATGTGAGCCTGTACATGTTCCTGATCCAGCTCTCGGTCGTCCTGGCCGACAAGCTGGACACGACGGTGCTGGGATACGCCCTGGACGACCCCGAATCGGGCGTGTCGATCTACCAGGCAATCAGCAAGCCGTTCCTGCAGCTCCGCCAGACGGGATGGATGCTGGCCTACCTGGTGATGCCGGCGGTGGCCAGCCTGGTGGCGGCCGGCGATTCGGCGGCGCTCGAGAAGATCAAGTATGACGGGACGCGGTTCCTCGTGGCCCTGCTGCTGCCGATCGGCCTGCTGGCGGCCCTGTACGCGCGGCCATTCCTGGCGCTCTGGATCCCGCGATACGCCGACCAGGCCGGCCTGATGCGGCTGTTCCTGGTGGCGGCCCTGCCGCTGGTGCTCTCGGTGGTGGTGCAGGTGGCAATCGGCATGAACAAGGTCCGCGTGATCGCCCTGTCGGCCCTGGCGGGATCGATCGTAAACCTTCCCCTGAGCTATGCCCTGACGCTGCGGATGGGCGTCTCGGGCGTGATCTGGGGCACGGTCCTGACAACCTTGATTTCCAACGGTTTGATCCCCGGCTGGTACGTGTTCCGCGAGCTGGGGATCGGCCCGGGGGCATTCCTGAAGCGGACCCTGGCGGCGCCCCTGGCGGGGGCGGCGGCTTTGGTCGTTGCCTGCCTGGCGATGGGCCTGCTGGTCGCGGCCGACCCGGTCGGCGCCGGCAAGCTCGCGAGGATCGGGCCGTTCCTGGCGCACCTGTCGGTCGGGTGCCTGGCTTACCTGGCCGGTTATGCGGCGGTCCCGGGGGGGCGCGCCGATCTGGCGGAGCTGTTGGTCAAGCTCCGCAACCGGGCGGCCCGCGGCGGCGCTTCGGCCGCCTGAGTGAGCGCGGGTACCGGCCCGGTTCAGCGGTCCCCGCGAATGGTGGGCAGGTCGAGGGCGAACGTGGAGCCACGGCCTGGCCCCTCGCTGGCCCCCGAGAGGTAGCCGCCGTGGGCCTCGGCGAGGGTCCGGCCGATCGAGAGGCCGAGGCCCAGGCCGCCGTAGCGTCGGGTATAGACCCCTTCGCCCTGCTCGAACGGCTGGAAGAGGCGGGCGAGCTGGGCGGGCTCGATGCCGATGCCGGTGTCGGCCACCTCGATCCGCAGGCGGTCGGGGCCGGGCCAGTTGGTCAGCCGGACGGTGACTTTCCCGCCGCGGGGGGTGAACTTGATGGCGTTGCTCAGCAGGTTGCTCACGATCTGGCCGAACCGGGCCTGGTCGGCCCGGATGCGGGTGCAGGCGGCCTCGACCTCGACTACCGCCCGGATGCCGGCCGCCCCGATTTCGCCCGCATACAGCTCGATCTGGCGGGCCACCTCGCTCGAAGCGTCCAGGGTAGCCCAGGCATAACCGATCTTCTGGTCCAGGATCTGGGAAGCGTCCAGGAGGTTGTCGATCAGGTGGGCTTCGATCTCGACGTTCCGCCGGATCATGGCGAGCATGCCGCGGAGCTCGGCGGGCAGCCTGGGGTCGTCCTCGATCGAGGAGACGGCGAGGAGAACGGGGGTCAGGGGCGTCCTCAGTTCGTGGCCCAGCAGGGCCAGGATCTGGTCCTTGGCGCGGCCGGCGGCCTCGGCGCCGGAGAGGGCCGTGCGGAGGTCGTCGGCGGTCTGGTGCCGGGCCCTTGCGGCGGCGATCAGGTGTGCCGCCGACTGGAGGATATGGAGGTCCTCGGCCGCGAACGGGCGGGTCCGGATCGCGGCGGCGCAGATCACGCCGACGGGCCGATCGGGGCCGGGAATCGGCGCGGCCATCGTGCAGGCCAACGAGGTTGCGGCCGTCACCCGCTCGGCGGCCGCGCCGACGAGGTCGGCGAAGGCAACGGGGCGCCTGGCCTCCAGGGCGCGACCGATCAACCGGGCGCGATCCATGCCCGGCCAGGGCCCGCCGTCGTCCGGCGATTCCGGGCCGGCGGTCAGGTCGTGGACCACCGCCCGGTCGACCCCGAGGACCGAGATGAGGCGGTCGATGACCTCGGCGATCAGGGCGGAGGGTTCGAGCCCTTCGAGGGCGCGGCGGCCCAACTCGGCGAGCGCCGCGTGCTGGCGGGCGCTGGCCTGGAGGTCGGCCTCGTACCGCTTGCGGTCGTCGATGTCGGAGAACGTCCCGACCCAGCCGGCGACGGTGCCATCGAGGTCGCGCACCGGGAGGGCCCGGGCCAGGTGCCAGCGGTCGGCCGCGTCCTCGGCGCGCCGCAGCCGGCACTCGACGCGGAACGGGGCCCCGGTGGCCTCGGCCCGCCGCCAGGCCGCCCGCCATCCGTCGCGATCCGCGGGCAGGATCGCGGTCAGCCAGCCGAGGTCGCGGCTCGATTCGTGCGACAGGCCGGTATAGCGGATCCACCGGTCGTTGACCGAATCGCAGCGCCCGCCCCGCCGGGCCGTCCAGACGAGGTGCGGCAGGGTCTCGGCCAGGTCGCGGAAGAGGCGTTCGGCCGGCTCGGCCCGCCGTTCGATCGTCTCGGGGCGTGCCCGCCCCGGCGCCGATTCCTGGAGCGCGCGCAGAATCGCCGGCATCAGCCAGGCCGACGGGCCGGAAGCCCCCGGCCCGTCGGCCTGCAGCCCCGGGTCGGCCTCGTGGACCGCCACGAACGGCACGCCGGGCCATCGCCGATGCGACCGGAGCCGGGCCTCGGCCTCGTCGATGCCCGTCGGGCCCGACGCGGCCAGGATCAGGTCCGGGGCCCGGCCCCGCAGCGCCGCGGCGAACGCCGTCCGGGTCGCCACCCGCCGCGTCCGGTTGGCCAACCCCGCCAGGTCGAGCGCGGCCTCGATCCGATCGGCATCCTCGGCGGCGCCGGTCAGCAGGACTATCCTGAGCGCATCCATGAAGGGAGCACCCTCGTCATCGAGGATCACCTGGCCGGGGCGTCCGAGGCCGTCTCGGTCGCTGCCCGGGGGCTTGGACTCCGCCCTCACCCTTGCCGACACGCCGGGCACGCAATCCATCGCGTACCAAGGGGGGCGCGTCGGGAGACTCGCTGCTCTGTGATACGCTTATTTAATCCGGGCCGGGCTGCCTGTCTAGGGCGATTTCGAGGAAGCGTTATCGGAATCGGCCGGCAACGGTCCCGCCGGGCCGGCGGATCCCGGTGGCAACGGCCCGGCGTGCCGTCGGAGGGCTTCGGCGAGGTCGATCAATTCGGGCACGGTCAGGGCCTCGGCGCGGAGCTGGCCCGAGAGGTCGAGGGCGGCGAGCATCGCGTCGATCGCCTCGGCATCGAGGCGGTCGCGCCAGTGTGCCGTGAGGGCGCCCCGGAGGTGCTTGCGGCGGAGCGAGAAGAGCTTGCGGACCACGTCCTGATACCAGGAGACGTCGGGGATGGCCGCGCGCTTGGCGGGGTTCGCTTCGATCCGCACGACGGCCGACTCCACCTTGGGCCGGGGCCAGAAGACCGAGGGCGGCAGGACCCGGAGGAGTTCCGCATCGCCCAGGGCCTGCACGATCGCCGCCAGCGAGCCGTACGACTCCGAGCCGGGGGTGGCGACCAGTCGATCGGCCACCTCTTTCTGGATCGTGATGACCATCCGGGACGGCACCAGGGCGGGTTCGCCGCCGACCAGCAGGTCGACCAGCAGCGGGGTGGCGATGTGATACGGCAGGTTGGCGACCAGCTTGAGCCGCCGCGATCCGGGCGCGACGGCCAGGCCGGCGCGGAGGTTGTCGAGCACGACCGGGTCGATCCGGTGCTTCGAGGCCAGCACGTCTCGGTTGAGCACGCGGACGTTGGGGAATTCGGCGGTCGCCTCCTCGGTGAGGGCGGCCATCGCCGGGTCGATCTCGACGGCCACCACGGCCGCCGCCTCGCGGGCCATCCGGGACGTCAGTGCCCCCGCGCCCGGGCCCACCTCCAGGACCACGTCGTCGGCCGTCAGGGCCGCTTCCTGCACGATCACGTCGTGCAGGTTCAGGTCGATCAGGAAGTTCTGCCCGTGGCGGTGCCGGGGCGCGATACCGCGGCGGGCGAACAGGTTGCGGAGGTAAGACGCGGTCTGTCGGGCCATCGGCGATACGGGCCTCGGGGACCGGTCCATCTTAACCGGATCGGGCCGGCCCGGCGACCGTCCGGTTCCCCGGCCCTCGTTTCCCACCTACAATATGCCGAAGATGCGGTACTTGATCGCGGGCAAGCGGCCCGCCATCCGCCGGAGGCCCCGATCGACGATGCGTCCCTCGTACAAGGTCAGTGAACTGCTGGGAGATGGCATCGGCGACGAGCTTTCGACGGCCGTGCATGCCCTGTCCGACGCCCTGCCGGTCCGGCTCGACTTCGAGCCGGTGGACCTCCGGCTCGAAAACCGGAGGGCCCGCGGCCGGGCCGCCTACGACGAGGCGGTGGCCTCGATCGAACGCAATGGCGTGGCTTTGAAGTACCCGACCATCACCGCCGAGGAGAGCCCCAACCAGGTCCTGCGGAAGCGGCTCGACCTGGCGGTGATCCACCGGCCGGTGTACACGATCCCGGGCGTGCCGACGAATTTCCGGCGCGACCTGGACCTCGATATCGTGCGGATCGCCACCGGCGGGACCTATGACGACCCCGGCCGGATGATCGGCCAGGACGGCGCCGTCAGCCTGCGGATCGTCGAGCGTGAACCGGTCCGCCAGGCGGCCCGGTATGCCTTCACGCTGGCCCGCAAGACGGCCAAGAAGGTGACCAGCTCGTCGAAGTATACGATCCAGAAGGCCACCGACGGCCTGTTCGAGAGCGTCGCCAAGGAAGTCGCCGGCCAATTCCCCGAGGTCAATCACCAGGTCGAGCTGTTCGACGCGCTCCTGGGCAAGTTGATCATGGCGCCCGAGAAGTTCCAGGTGGTGCTGGTGCTCAACGAGTACGGCGACTTCCTGTCGGACATGGCCTGCGGCCTGGCCGGCTCGCTGGGCATCGGGGCCAGCGCCAACCTGGCGTTCGACTCGTCGGCGTCGGTCCGCGTCGCCCTGTTCGACGCGGCCCACGGCACGGCCCCGGACATCGCGGGCAAGGACCTGGCCAACCCCACGGCCATCTTCCTGGCGACGGCGATGTTGCTCTACCAGCTCAACGAGGTGAACGTCGGCCAGGCGGTGAAGAACGCGACGCTCGACCTGCTCCGCCAGGGGGTGCGGACTCGCGACCTGGGCGGGACCGAATCGACCCGGAGCTTCACCGCCGCCGTCGCCGAAGAGGTCCGCAAGCGGCTGTCGAAACCCGGCACCTCCGCCCCCTGAATCGGACTTTTTTCCGGGCCCGAGAGGTATTGAGCGTCGTCGGCTCCCGATTCGGAAGCAGAATCCGCAGCGGATGCGAAATATCAACGCGGCTCAAGTCCATCCCGCGGGCCCTCGCACTTTTTTCCCGCATCGAATCGGGCCTAGGTTGACTGGACTCGACGAGCGATGCTTTACTGATGCAGCCCTCCCCCCCGGGTCGTTGAACGCTGGTGGCTAGCTCCGATCGCGAGGCCGCCTCGACCGACGTCGTCGTCGACCCGCGCCATGCCCTCCTCTCCCAATCGGCCGCGGGTTTCGCCCCCCCCGAATTTTTTCCCGCCCCGGGGAGCCCGCTCCTTCCATGCGCCGCATTTCATCCCGATTGTTCATCGCCCACCTGGCCATGGCCGCCCTCGCTTCTTGCGGGGCAATGGCCCGTGCGGATGTCGTGCTCTGGTATAACGGCAATTTCGACGGCCGTGATGCGCTCGCGAATGGCCAGGGCACCTTCAACCCGGATGCCCTCGTCTATGACAACTTCACCGTCACCGCGGGCCAATCCTGGACGGTGAGCGCGGTCTATTCCAACAACATGATGAATTTTACGGGGATCACCCAGGCCCATTGGGAGATCCGCTCGGGGGTATCTGCCGGCGCGGCCGGCACGCTGATCGCCAGCGGCAACGGCGCCGCGACGCAGGTCTCGACCGGGCGGACGTTCCTGGGGATGACCGAATATACCGTCACCGTCTCGGGCCTGAACCTGAGCCTGGGCGCCGGCTCCTACTGGCTGTCGGTGGCGCCGATCGGCACTGCGGGCAACGGCAATGTTTCGTACATCTCGAGCACCGGCGGCTCGGGTGCGGTCGGCTTGCCGGCCGGCAACGACGGCAATTCGTACTTCACGAGCGCCAGTTACGGCAATTTCTTCACGCCGACCTCGGACGACTCGGTGGAAGGTGCCGGCACCTGGGACTATTCCATGGGCGTCGTGGGCGTTACGAGGGCGGTGCCCGAGCCGGCTAGCCTGGCTTTGATGTTGCTCGGCGGCGCCGGGGTAGCCGGCTTCGCCCGGTTCCGACTCCGGGGCTGAAGGATCGATCGCGTCGGCCGGACCCTTCCCTTGTATTCCGGTCGAAGCCGAGCCCGGGCCCCGCGCCAGATCATTCTCGCTCGGCGGCGTGCTGCCCGACCGGGATGGTGCCGCGGGCTTTCGTCCCTCCCCTGAAACTACCTACCCAAGACCGGCCATCCGTGACCTCGAAGTCGCGGCCACCAGGAGATTGCATCGGATGCACCGACAACCTCGCCGACCGAGAACCATCCCGTGGAGCCTCGAAGGCCTCGAGGTACGGCAACTGCTGAGCGTCGCCCCGGCCCATCCCCGGGCCGCCCTGATCGGGCGGATGGAGCATCGGCTCGCCACGCTCGCCGCGGCCATCCAGGACGCCACCTCGGGCCGCCACGCCCTGATGGCCCAATCGGACGCCCTGTCCCAACGGATCGATACCCTCTCGACCCGCCTGCACGCGGCCCGGTTGAAGGCCGCACGACGCGAGCTGGCGGCGTCGATCGCCGGCACCATCCATCCCAACCGCGGCCTGACGATCCGGCCCATGGTCGATGACGGCGATATCATCGACGTGAACCCGATCGTCTCCGACCCGAACACGGCAAGCGGCCTGCTGGATTACTTCCCGTCGCAGGTCCGCAAGGCATATGGGATCGACCAGATCGCCAACCAGGGCCAGGGCGTGACGATCGCGATCGTCGACGCGTTCGACAACCCGAACATCGCCAGCGACCTGGCCACGTTCTCCGCGACCTTCGGCCTCCCCCAGATGGACGGCCTGAACGGCAACCCGACCTTCACCAAGCAGAAGATCGGCAACCCCCGCGGGAATACCGGCTGGGGCGAGGAGATCGCCCTGGACGTCGAGTGGGTTCACGCGATGGCCCCCAAGGCGAACATCCTGCTGGTCGAGGCGACCACCAATAGCAACGCCAACCTTTACGCAGGGGTCCGTACGGCGGCGGCGGCGGCGGGCGTGGTGGCCGTCACCAACAGCTGGAGCGGCGGCGAGTCGTCGACGGAAGCGTCGAATGACGCGACGACCTTCTCCACCCCCTCGGGCCATACGCCCGTCTCATTCTTCTTCTCGGCCGGCGACTCCGGGGCGATCGCCCCTTACGGCGGTCCCCAGTATCCTTCGGTCTCGCCGAACGTGGTCTCGGTCGGCGGCACGGCCCTGTATACCAAGACGGCCGCCGGCAAGTACTGGTACGAATCGGCCTGGGGCCGGTACATCGGCACGTCGACCCAGGAGGGCGGCGGCGGCGGCATGAGCGCCTACGAGCCCGTCCCGACTTATCAGACGGGGCTCGGCTATGCTCGCCGGGCCACGCCCGACATCTCGCTGCTCGCCGACGAATACACCGGCGTGGCGGTCTATGACACCTACGAATCGAACGGCGGGGGCTGGTACCAGATCGGCGGCACCAGCCTGGCATCCCCGGCGCTGGCGGCGATCGTCGGGATCGCCGACTCGATCCGCCTGGGCAACGGCCTGGCCATGCTGGACACCAACGCGATCCTGACCCGGTCGTATGGGGTGTACGGCACGCCGGCCTATGCGACGGTCTTCCACGACATTACGCTGGGCAATAACGGCTATGCCGCGGCCACCGGCTACGACCTGGCCAGCGGCCTGGGCACGCCGTATGGCCCGGCGTTCGTTCAGTTGCTGTCGTCCTGATCCAGCAATGCGGGGCCGGCCGGGCCGGATCCGGCCGGCCCGCCTGCAATGCGGATCAGGCCGCCGCGGTTTCGGGCAGGGCGGGCAGGGGTGCGGGCAGGGCCTTGGGGGTGGGTACCGCCTTCGATCGGCCGGCCCAGAGGATACCGGCGATCGTCAACATGCCGCCGACCAGCAGGGCCGGCGTGATCGCCTCCCCGAGCAGCAGGACGCCCCAGACCACCGTCAGGATCGGCGAGGCATTGCCGATCAGGGCGAGTTGGCTGGCGTCCACGTGCTTCAGCGCCAAGTTCTGGCAGATCAGGCCGAAGAGGCTGGCGACCACGGTTAAATAGGCAAGGCTCATCCAGGCCGAGGATGAGACCTCGGCGAGTCGGCCCCAGTCGCCCGACTTGAGCAGGGCGATCGGCAGGTCGAGCACGCAGCCGACCAGGAATGTACCGGCCAGGGTCGTGACGCCGCCATGGCGGGCGACCAAAGGCTTGTTAAGGGTCAGATAGGCGCCCCACGAGCAAACGGCCCCGACCAGTAGAAGGTCTCCCTTGAGGAAATCGGACCCCTGGGCCCCGGATTGGAGCAGATTGCCCAGCCCGATCACCACCACCCCGGCGAGCGTCATCAGGATCCCCGCAAGGCGATCCCGGCGGAACCGTTCCTGGCCCAGCAGGACCGCCAACGCCATCACCACCAGCGGGCAGGTCGCGTAGATCAGGCCGACGTGCGAGGTGGGGGCGAACCGGGTCCCGGTCAGGAAGAACGACTGGTTCACCGGCACGCAGAGGGTCGCGGCGGCCATCAGCCTGGGGGCGTCCTCGCGGAACATCTTCAGGAGTGGCCTGGCCACCAGGGGGCCGAGGATCAATCCGGCCGCGCCGAACCGGATGAGCGGGAGCAAGCTCCAGGGCAGTTCCCCGAGCGCCATCTTGGCGGCGGTGGCCGTGCTCGACCCGATCAGGATCATCAGGGTCAGGTAGATCCAGGCGGATCCGTCGCCTCGCCCTCGCCGCAAACTACCCCCGTCCTCGGACATCGCTCCCGGGCCCCCCGTTTCGGTTCGGGAAAGAAAACAACCCGGCCGATCCGCCGGGTCTTGATCCTTCCATCGTAAGGACGACGACAAGACACGATCCGGCCCCTCCGGGTTCGAGGCTGCCGAGCCGGCCCGCCCTCAAGCCGCCCCATCTGCCGTCCGATCCTATCTTTCGGAGTCCGCGTGTCCCCTCCCGCCCGGATGAGCCGTCGATGCGGACTTTGGAACCGGCAGGAGGGATGACCGTGAGCCGGGACGATCGCTCCGCGGAACCCGCCCCGATGTGGCGGATGGACGCACCGAGGGCCCGCCCCCGCGAGGATGCGCTGGACGTGCTCCGGGCCGGGGCGATCCTCCTGGTTGTTGCCGTCCATGCCGCCTTGCCCTACATCCGCCGGCCGATCCCGGGCCTGGCCTGGGCGGTGGCCGATCCATCCGGCACAAGCCCCCTTTTCGACCTGTTTTGCTGGGGGGCGATGAGCCTGTCGAACCCCCTGTTCTTCCTGATCGCGGGCTACCTGGGGGCGGGGCTCTGGGAGTCCCGGGGGCCCGCCGGGTTCTGGGCAAATCGGGCCCGCCGGGTCTTGATTCCGTTCGTGGCGGCCCTGATCGTCATCGGGCCACTCACGCTGGGATCCTGGTGCCTCGGATGGGTGACGATGGGGCGGATTTCCTGGCACGAGGTCGCCCGATTCCGCTTCCAGGATGCGGTCTTCCGGGGGAACCTCCATGGGCCGGGTAACCTCTGGTTCCTGTACGATTTGATCCTCATGATGGCGGCCTGGACCGGCTTGCGGACCCTGGGACTCCCCTGGGATCGAGTCGAACGCGCCCTCGGTCGCCTGGCGGACGGCGTACCGGGCCTGGGACTGCTGGCGGCCGCCTCCGCCACTTTCCTCTGGATCCACCTGCGAGCTCGTGGGATCGACGCAGCCCTGGATCGGCACAACACGTTCCTGCCCGATCCCTCCCGGGTCGCCCATTTCTTCCTGTTCTTCCTGGTCGGTACGGGATTGCGCCGGGTCCCGGGCGGCCTGGCGAGGCTCTGGCCGCGCGCCGGCTGGATGCTGGCGGCCTCCCTGCCAGTCTTCGCGGCCCGGGCCTTTTTGCTGGGCCGGGATTGGGACACCCCGCTGGACGCGACGGGCCGCGCGGGACTTTGCGCCCTGGGCGGCCTGCTCTCCTGGCTGCTCGTGCTGGGTTCCCTCGGGTCGGCCGTGCGTTGGATCCGCAGCCCGAAGGGATGGGTACGGTATCTCGCCGATGCCTCCTTCTGGATCACCCTGTCCCACATGCCCCTGGTGGCCCTGATCCAGGTGGGGTTGTACGGGATGCCGGTGCATCCGGCCTGGAAGTTCTCGATCTCCCTGGCGGTCCCGATGGTCCTGTGCCTGGCGTCCTACCAGGTGATGGTCCGCCATGGCGCCATCGGCCGTCTGCTGCACGGCCCCAAACCGCGGCCCGACGCGGGGCTGTTCCTCGCCTTCGCCCGGGACCGGAAGGTGGATGCCCTAGTACTACAGTTGCGCTTTAATCCGTGGGATGCCCTCGGCTCCTATAGTGGCACCGCCGCGCCACGGCCTGGTGCCTGCGCCGCCACTCCGACCAGCCCTGCCAATGCTCCGCCTCTCGCGAGATCGGCCAGACCAGCCGAGTGATCAGGCGGCGCACCTCGGGCACCGTCAGCGGGATCAGCTCTGCGAACCGGCGATTTTTGGGGGCGGACGCCGCACCGACCCGGTGCGCAGCACCTCCAGGAACGCGTGCGCCAGCAGGGCCAGCGTCATGTGCCGGTGCCAGCCGTCCCAGCTCCGCACCTCGTAGTCGTCCAGGCCGACCTCCTGCTTGGCCTGCTCGAAGGCGGATTCGATCGCCCACCGGCAGCCGGCCACGCGGGCCAGTTCCTCCGGCCTCGTGCCCCGCGGGAAGCGGCACAGGTAGTAGGCCCGCTCGGAGGGCTCGGCGATCGACCGCCGCACCAGCAGCCCCTTGGCGAACTCCGCGTCGGACTGGAACGGGAACGCGACGAAGGCCCAGTCGTAGAACCGTTGGCCCTTGGTGCCGGCGCCGCAACTGAGCCGCATCCAGGCATCCGCGGGCAACTCGTCGGCGAAGGCGTCGGCGCGGTCGTAGGAGCCGCCGAGGAACAGCCGCTGGGCCGACGTGACGGCCACGACGTAGGAGAGGCCGGCGTCCTCGACCAGGCGGCGGAACTTGTGGTCCGACCCGTAGGCCTCGTCGGCGGTGACCCACCGCGCCGGCACGCCGGCCCGCAGGGCACGCCGGAGCATGGCGCGGGCCAGCTCCGGCTTGGTCGCGAAGGCGGCCTCCTCGGGGATGCCCGCCCCGCGACGACGCTGCGGGTCCTCGGCCCAGGCCTTCGGCAG
This sequence comes from Isosphaeraceae bacterium, assembly GCA_046350035.1. Classification (GTDB taxonomy): domain Bacteria; phylum Planctomycetota; class Planctomycetia; order Isosphaerales; family Isosphaeraceae; genus CALLYK01. Next base: position 17,063 of record JAXMBD010000059.1, read on the forward strand.
GTACAGGGCCCGGTCGACGAAGGCGGCCCCGCGACCCGAGCGGTAGGCCAGGAAGACGCCGACCTGGCTGTTCTCGATCCGGCCGGCCGTGCCGCTGTACTGGCGGGCGACGCCGGCCGACTTCGTCCCCTTCTTGAGGAATCCGGTCTCGTCGACGATCAGGACTCCGTCGGGCTCGCCCAGGTGCTCGACGACGTAGGAGCGGAGGTCGTCGCGCACCGCGTCGGCGTCCCAGCGGGACCGGCCCAGGAGGCGTTGGATGCCGTGGGGCGTGGCGTCGCCGGCGGCCTCGGCCAGCTGCCAGGAGTTCTTGCGCTCAACGCGGCCGAGGAGGCCTCGGATGTAACCCTCGGCGCGGCCGCGGAGGTCCTTGCGGCGGAACCGAGGCGCGAGCCGGCCTGCCAGCTCTCGGAAACGGGAATCCCATGCGGCGATCGGCTCGGCGGCTCGCATCCTGTACCTCCCTGCAAGGGAGGCCAGGATAACAACTTGGGAAGCGCAACTGTAGTACTAGGTTCGGTTTTCAGTTGATTGTAGCGGTTGACGGAGTTATTCCTTGTGGGCTATGGAGGGCCCAAGGGATGAGAGCCTATTCGACCGACCTGGGGAGCGGGTGTCCGCCGCCTGTGACGCCGGCGACGCCACCCGCGAGCAGGTCGCCGCACGCTTCGCCGTCAGCGTCTCCTGGATCCGTAAGCTCATGCGGCAGAGGCGCTGACCGGGTCGATCGACCCCGGCCGCGCGGCGGCGGCCATCCCCGGGCCTTCGACGCCCAGGCCGACGGCCGGCTCCGCGAAGCGGTCCGCGACCGACCGGATGCGACGCTCGCCGAGTTGGCCGAGGCCGCCGGCGTCGCCTGCGCCCCTCCCGGCGTGCATCGCGCTCCTGAAGCGGCTGGGGATCACGCGCAAAAGTCGCGGCGGCCGGCCGAGCAGGACCGCCCCGAGCTGAAGGCCGAGCGGGCCGCCTGGCGCCGGGAGTTCGCCGCGATCGACCCTTCCCGGCTGGTGTTCCTCGACGAGTCGGGGGCCAACACGGCGATGGACCGCACCCACGGCCGGCCCCCAGCGGCGTGCGGGTCGACGGGCCCGCCCCGCACGGCCACTGGAAGGCGATCACCCTGACGGCGGCCGTGCGGCTCGGCGGCGTCCCGGAGGCGGCCTGCCTGGCGATCGACGGGGCGACCGACTCGGTCTGCTTCGCCTTCTACGTCGAGCATTGCCTGGCCCCGGCCCTCCGCCCCGGCGACATCGTGGCTGATGGACAACCTGGCCTGCCACAAGTCCGCCGAGGTGCAGCGGCGGATCGCCTCGGCCGGGGCGGAGGTACGGTACCTGCCGCCGTACAGCCCCGACTTCAACCCGATCGAGCGGATGTTCTCCAAGCTCAAGGCGTGGCTGAGGTCGGCGGCGGCCCGGACGGTCGGCGACCTGATCGAGGCGATGGGGGACGGCCTGCGGGCCGTCCGTCCGGCCGACATCCGGGGGTGGTTCGCCCATAGCGGTTACCCTGGCCCCGGATCAAGCGATACACTCAACAAAAAACCGCTCTAAGCCGGGTCGGGCGTTGACCCTGGGCGCTTGCCTTGCCGGCCCGCTCGAGGGATCGTTATCCTCGCGGAGCTGGGCGAGCCCAGGCCGGGAGGATGCCGAAGGATGAGCCGATGTGGGCGGTTGGTCAGTTACGTCACGAGCCATGGCTTCGGCCATTTGAACCGGACGGTCTCGGTCCTGAATCGGGTCCCCGGCGACGTGCCGATCACGATCCGGTGCCACCCGGACCTCTTCGACCACTGGGGGGAGCGGCTCCGACGGCCCGCCGACCTGGAAGCGTTCGTCTCCGACGCCGGCGCGATCAACCCGCCGGGCGACAGCGCCGCGACCGACGGCCCCGCCACCCTGGCCCGGGCGATGCAGGTCCACCGCGAGGCCCTGGGACGGATCGACGACGAGGCCGACCGTTTGAGGGACCTCGACGCAGCCTGCATCCTCGCCGACGCCCCGCCCTTGCCGCTGGTGGCGGCGCGACGCGCCGGGATACCGGGTTTCCTCCTGACCAATTTCACCTGGGCCGACATCTACGAGCCGCACGCCCGACGGATCGGCGGCGAGGCCCCCGGCTTCGTCCGCGATTTGAAGGCGGCGTACCGGCAGGCGACCGCCCTGTTCCGGGCCGAGCCTGCCCTGTCGATGAAGTGGCTGCCCAACCAGATCGAGGTCGGCGTCGTCGCCACCCGGGGCCGTGATCGCGGCAAGGAACTCCGCGAAACGCTGGGCCTGGGCCGGGCGGAGAAGCTGGTCTACTTCTACGTGGGCCGGTACGGCCAGGAGGCGATGGGCTGGGATCGGATCGCCAAACTCGGCGCATTCGGATTCCACTTCGTCGGGTTCCACCCGGCCCCCGTCGGCCCCCTGGAGAACCTCCACGTCGTCCCGGCGACCGAATGGACGGGCGCCGAGCTGGCCGCGTCGGCCGACGCGATCGTCGCCAAGGCCGGGTACGGGTCGACCGGCGAGGCGATGCTCGCGGGCACGCCGATGATCTACCCGCCCCGCGTCGGCTTCGCCGAACATCGGGCGCTGGACCGCGGCCTGCGGGCCTGGGGCGGCGGTTTCCCGGTTCCTCGTCGCGATTTCGACGCCTTCCGGCTGGAAAAACCGCTGGGAATTGCCGTCGGCACGAAGCCCGGCCCGCCGCCCTATCCGGCCGACGGATCCCGCCGCGTCGCCGAGCATCTGGCACGGATCAGCCGGGGGATCGCGGCTGCCTGAGCGGGGGGGAGACAGGCCGATGAAGATGGTGATCCACCCCGCGGTCGAGGCCGAACGCCTGGATGCGATCCAGCTCGCGGCGCCGGGGGCCGAGTTCGTCAACTCCGCCTCCGAAGAGGAGGCGAGGGCGGCGATCCCCGGGGCCGACGCCCTGCTGGGGAAGATCACGCCCGGCATCCTGGAACGGGCCGATCGCCTCCGATGGGTCCAGGCGTTCACGGTCAGCCTGGAACATTACGTGTTCCCCGCGCTGATCGAGCATGCGTGCGTCCTGACCAACATGCGCGGGTTATTCTCGGACGTGATCGCCGATCAGGTGATGGGCTATGTGATTTGCTTCGCCAGGAACCTTCACGTCTACATCCGCAATCAGCGGGAGCACCGCTACGAGCCCTGCGGCGGCGAATCGGCCCGGGTGGACAACGCATCGGGGCCGGGGACGGTCAACGCGATGGACCGGGCGACGATCTTCCTGCCCGATGCCTCGATGGGGATCTTCGGCTTCGGCGAGATCGGCCGGGAGGTCGCCCGGCGGGCGAGGGCATTCGGCATGACGGTTCGGGCCGTCGATTGCTTCCCGGATCGTGCCGGGCAGGGGACCGAAGGGGTCGAGGTCGGGGGCCCGGATCGCTTGCCCGACCTGCTCGGCTGCAGCGACTTCGTCGTGATCGCGGCGCCCCACACGCCGGAGACCGAACGCCTGTTCGATCGAAGGCTTCTCTCCCGGATGAAGCCGAATTCCTACCTGATCAACATCGGCCGGGGCGCGATCGTGGTGCTCGACGACCTGGTCGAGGCCCTCCGGAACGGCTCGATCGCCGGCGCGGCCCTGGATGTCTACGAGCAGGAGCCGTTGCCGACCGACCATCCGCTCTGGGACCTCCCGAATGCGATCCTGACGCCCCATACGGCCGGATATTCGACGGCGATCGCCCCCAGGCACCTGGCGACCCTGACGGCCAATGTCGGCCGGTTTTGCCGCGGCGAGCCGTTGCTCAACGTAGTGGACAAGGCCCTCTGGTTCTGATCGAATCGGGCCGTCCCCCCCGCCCGCTCTCCCATGCCGAGGACGCGCCAATGCCCCGCACCCCGCTTGCGTTGATGGCCCTCGCCTTCCTGTCCGGGTCGGCCTGCATGGCCCAGGCGGTCCCCGGCGTCGTCGCCGAGTATGACCTGGTCTACACCCGCGCCGGCGGCACCGACCTGAAGATCGACATGGCCTGGCCTGCCGAGGGGAAGTGGCCGTACCCGGCCGTCCTGGTGATCCACGGCGGCGCCTGGAAGGCCGGCGACAAGGCGAGCAACCGCCCCTTGCTGGCCGAGTTCGCCGCGAGGGGTTACGTGGCGGTTTCGCCCCAGTATCGGTTCTGCCCCAAGGAGATCTTCCCGGCGCAGGTCCACGACGTGAAGGCGGCCGTCCGCTGGCTGCGGGCGAACGCCGGCAAGTACAAGGTCGATCCCGAGCATATCGGCGCCGTCGGCTTCTCGGCGGGCGGGCACCTGTCGCTGATGCTGGGCCTGACCGGGCCGTCGGACGGCCTGGAAGGGGACGTGCCGGCCGATGCGCCCAGCTCGAAGGTGCAGGCGGTGGTCAACTACTTCGGCCCGACCGACCTGGCGGCGAGCGACCTGCCCGAGGTCTCCAAACCGCTGGTCCGCGACTTCCTGGGTGGCACGCCCGAGGAGAAGGCGTCGGCGTTCGCCCAGGCTTCGCCCCTGACGTTCGTCACCAAGGATGATGCGCCCGTCCTGACCTACCAGGGGACGAAGGACCCGCTCGTGCCCCATTCCCAGGCGACCAAGCTGGCCGACGCGATGACCGTGGCGGGGGTGCCGGGCCGGGTCGAGCTACTCCTGGGGGCCGGCCATGGCTGGAGCGGGCTGGACCTGGAGCAGACCAAGGCGGGCACGTTCGCGTTCTTCGACCGCTATCTCAGGCCGAAGAAGTAACGTTCAACTCCCGGCCCGGTGGAAGACGCTCCGGGCCACCGCCTGGGTGCGGAAGAGGCGGTCGTGCAACTCCTGCTCGACCGCCTCCGGGTCGCCCAGCAGGGCCGAGGCCGGGGTCTTATGCGGCGTCGGGACGGGCGAATCCTGCTCGTTCAGGGGCCTTTCGGGGACCTGCTGGGCCCGACGGACCCGGTCGAGGAGGGGGATGGGTCGTGTCATCGACCGCCTTCGGGCGGGCCAGGAGCTGATGGCGCAACTCGGTCCGCAGCGAGTCGGGGAAGCCGCGACCAGAAGTCGCGGAAGAAGGCGTAGAGGTTGGTTTCCTGCCGGTCGACGTCGTAGAAGTCCAGGACTTCCTGGAACAGCGGCTGGATCATCGCCACCTTCACCAGCGACGAGGCGGCCGTCGCCCCGCCCGCGACCTGGGCGGCCAGCTGGTCGGCCCTCGCCTCCTGGCCCAGCGCGATCGGCGAGAAAAGGGCGGTGGTCGTCCGGCGGATCAGCGATGCCCAGGCGCGGAGCGGGCCCCAGGCCCGGGGCCCCTCCAGGCCCCGCCCCAACTCGTCGAGGAACCGCGACGCGCGGGCCGATCGGGCGGCGTCGCCCCGGGCCAGGTGGGCCAGCTCGTGTGCCAGGGCCGCCCGAGCCTCGGCGACCGTCAGCGCTGCAAGAGCGGCATCCCGACCAGGAGCAGGTGCGACCGTCGTCGGTCGATCACGCCGCAGCAGGGGACGTAGGCCAGCCGGATCTCCTCGGGCGGGCGAACCCCCAGCTTGCGGGCGACCTGGACCATCAGCCCGTGCAGGTCGGGGGCGTCGGACCGTTGCAGGCGGAGGCCCAGGTCCCCCTCGCTCCGGTCACCCCGGCCGCCCACCGGGATGCCCCCGAGGGCCTCCACCACGCCGCCCCATCCGTCGATCCGGTCGTCGAGCCAGCCCCGAAGAACCGGGACGAATCCCCCGACCGCCAGCATCGCCCACGACCCGGCGAACAGCCCCGCACGGTAGAGGACGCGCGAGGCGTCCACCGCCAACCCTCGCAACACCAGGCCCGCGCCGCTGGCGGGCGGTTCCCAACCGGCCGGGATCGATCCACGCTCCATGGAAGGCGACCCCGACGCGGCCCCACGGCGATTTCCCGACATCTGTCGGAACACCGGTTGACCTGGAGAGACACTTGTCTTAGGATACGTCGAGAGGCGTCCCCGATCAATCTCCGCGCACCGGCGGCCGGCGTGGGGAGGGTCGCCGCACCCGCCTTCCTTCGCTTCCTCCCTGGCACTTTCCCGAGCCGCACCGGAATCCGGCCATGCCCAAGCGACCCCCTTCGATCCCCGATTCCGAGCTGGATGTCTTGCAGGTCCTCTGGAACCGCGGGCAGGGCACGGTCCGCGAGGTGCTGAAGGTGCTCCAGGACGCCGGCCGGACCTGGTCGTACGCGACCGTCGCCACGCTGCTCGACCGCCTCGAAACCAAGGGGATGGTGACCAGCGACCGGAGCGACCTGGCGTTCATCTACAAGCCGGCCATCCAGGAGCAGGACGTCCGGCAGAAGCGGGTCAATCACCTGGTCGATAAGCTCTACCAGGGCGAACCCGGCTTGCTCGTCATGCACCTGCTCAAGGCCCACGCCCTCGAGCCCGAACAGGCCCGTCAGATTCGGTCGCTGCTCGACTCGATGGCGAGCGAGACGCGGGGCAAACGCAAGGAGAGCTGACCACCCTTCGCATCGCATCGCCCGGCGGGGAGCGAAATCTCCCCGAGCCGCGCCAATCCGCCGGCCGCCCACAGCGCCAGGAACGGCTCGATCGGTAGGTGGAACCGGGCCGACACGATCGTGAGGGTGTGGAAGAGGGCGATCAGGGCGGCTGTCAGGGCGGTCGGAGCCCATTTTTTGCGTCCCGCGGCCCCCATCGCGAGCCAACCGGCGAGGGCCAGGATGGTGAGCCCCAGGTGGCTGGCCCTGTAAATCAGGCTGCGGGCCTTGGGATTGGTGTCGTCCCACAGCACGAAATAGCGCAGCCGTCGCAGGCACAGCTGGGCATACCGGCCCGGCTCGGCAGCCAAATCGTCCAGGGCTCTGCCTGCCAGTCGGCGGGAGCGTTCCGGCTCGCGGAGCGCCGAGAGTTCCCGATAATCGTCGGCCGTCAGGGCGATGTCGTCGAGGTAGCCCGCATCATGCCGGGCCGCCCAGAGCGACCGGTTCCAGTCCTTCCAGCCCGATCCGGACGCGGCCAATCGCCTTTCGACCGAGGCCCGGACGACCTTGTCGGTCCCCTCGCTGAGGGCGCAATTCCCCTGCCAGAAGGCATAGCCGAAGCTGCTCTTGATCCAGACAAGTTCCCCGTGGACTCGATAGTTCCGCACAATCCAGGGGGAAACCGTCAAGGCGGCCGTCGCGCCGACCAGGGCGATCAGCCCGATCCGGGTGGCACTGGTGGCTTGTCCACCAGTGCGAGGGACCAACAGGCTGGGCACAAATGGACGGCCGCTCTCCTGGCGCACTGGTGGGCAAGCCACCAGTGCCACCCGGGAGATGACCCAGGCAATCCCCGGCGCCGACAGGGCCAAAATCGGGTCGGTCAGGGCGGTCAGGCCCAGCAGGAACCCGGCCAGAATGGCATCGCGTCTCAGCCCGAAGGCGCCCGTCCGGTAGGCCGCCCAGAATGCCGCGGCCAGCAAAACGACCGCGATCGAGGCCACCTGCACATGGGTGGCCGCATAGACCAGGGTGGGATGGATCGCCACCAAGCCGCCGGCCAGCCAGGCGGCCCTGGGCCGTTCGGGCATCGCGACCCGCGACATCGCCATCACCATGGCCACCAGGACGCCCCCCAGCGCGGCCTGGCCCAGTTCCAGGATCAGCAGCGATCTCGGCGTCCCCACGCCTCCCAGGGCGTAGGCCCCGGCCACCACGAACGGATAAAGCGGGGCTTGCTGCGAGGTCGGCCCGTCGGCCCCCAGGAACTTGACCGAGAACCCCTTGCCGGCGAGCAGGTTGGCGGCAATCTCGCCGTGTTCGTAGGTGCTCCGCTCGATGGTGTGGCTCTGCAAGAGCAATACGGCCGACGCCCTCGCGACGATCGCCAGGGCGATCAAACCGGCCGAGATCCAACGCCCCCGGTGACTCATCCAGATGGCCCCTCCTCGGTTTCCCATCGGCGGGGCATCTTGGCGGAAGCCCGGGAATCGGTCAACCGGAGCCGACCGTTGCCCCCGGCAGCCCATCGCGCTATGCTCGGCGAATCCGATCGATTCACCCGAAGCGCCGATCCCCGGGGGCCCTCGACATGACCGCGCTCGTCATCCTGGCTTGCCTGATGGCCCCGGCCGACGACCTGCCCGTCGTCGTCCTGATCGGCGACTCGATCCGCATGGGTTACGAGCCGTACGTCGCCGAGGCCCTCAAGGGCAAGGCCAGGATCGTCGGGCCGGGGAAGGAAAACGGCGGCGATAGTTCCAACGTGCTCAAGAATCTGGACCGGTGGGCGATCGCCCACAAGCCGGCCATCGTCCACTTCAACGCCGGCCTCCACGACCTGAAGCGGGAACGCAAGGCCGGCAAGGCCCAGGTCGAGCTGGAAGACTACCGGAAGAACCTGGCCGAGATCCGCAAACGCCTGGAGCAGGGGACCTCGGCCCGCCTGATCTTCGCCACCACGACGCCCGTGATCGACGCCCGCCACCAGTCCAACAAGGATTTCGACCGCCGCGAAGACGACGTGAAGGCGTACAACGACGCCGCACGCGAGGTTCTGGGTTCCGGCGGGGTCATGGACTACGACGATCTCCACGCCGTCGCCGAGAAGCTGGGCGTCGAATCGGCCCTCTTGAAGGATGGGGTCCACTACACGCCGGCCGCCTACAAGGGGCTGGCCGCATCGGTGGTCGCCTCGATCGAGAGGGCCCTGCAAGAGCCGCCCGTGACCCGCGAGGCCGATTGCAACTGGGCGGACCAGGCCCCGAAGATCGATGGCATTGCCGACGAGGCGGTCTGGAAGAAGGCCCAGGTGATCGACAAGTTCCCGGCCTTCTGGAAGGGGCTCGACACCGGCAAGACGACCCGGGCCCGATTGCTCTGGGATGACGAGGCCCTCTACTTCGCCGCCGAGATGACCGATGCCGAGTTGAAGAGCTTCGGCACGAAGCGGAACGACACGATCTGGAACGGCGACGTCTTCGAGCTGTTCTTCAAGCCATCCGCCGACCGCCCCGAATACTACGAGTACCAGGTGAACCCGAAGTCGGTCATCCTGGAACTGGCCATCCCGGGTCGAGGCTTCAACTTCCAGGAAATCGCCGCCAAACCGCCCATGGGCTTCCAGGCGGTGGCGAAGGTGGACGGCACGCTCGACAGGCCGGGCGACACCGACAAGGGATGGTCGGTCGAGGGCCGGATCCCCTGGACGATCTTCGCCCCGACCGGCGGCAAGCCGAAGCCGGGCGATGCCTGGTCGTTCGCCCTCTGCCGCTACGACTACGGGCCGGAGGGGACCGAACCCGTCCTGATGAGCTCGGCCCCCCTGACTCGTCCTAATTTCCATCGCTACGAGGATTATGGGCGGTTGCGGTTCGTCCGCTGAGCGATGGGCTATTTCGGAGGGCCGACCAGGTCGACGTAGGCCCGATCGCTGTCCCTGGGCTGGAGGATGGTCCGCTTCATCTTGCCGGTGTTCTCGTCCTCGTCCAGGGTCATAAGGCCCAGGGTTTCGTCCGGAAGATATTTCCGCATTTTCAAGATGAGCTTCTCCTTGATTTCATCGGTCGTCAGGCCGGCGACATAAATCTTGCCGTAGAATCCCAGCGAGAGCATCCCGTCGGGCCGGACCACATGTTCGCCCGTGACCGGCCTGCCCGGCAACGCTTCCAGCACCTCGACGCGGAGGATGTCGCCAGGCTGGACTTCCAGGCGCTCCACGGGCCGGGGGCGTTTCTTCAGGGATTGGAGCCGGGACTCGGCATCTTCCGCCCTGAGTTGGGCCGCTTCGAGCTTCACGGAGCTATAGCGGAGTTGTTGACGGGTCTCGTCGGCCAGCTTACGGAAGCGATCCAGGTTCTTGAGGGTTATTTCCCGATCCGCGTGCTCGCCGGAAGCGCCGTTTGAACTTTGCCGGATGGTCTCGACGAGGCTGCCAAGTTCTTTCTTCAACTCATCCAATTCGGTTCGGAGGATTTCCACCTCCGCCTTGGCCTCGCCGCTCTCGCGCGACAATCGGGCCAACTGCTCGTCATAACCCTTCTGGGCGGCCCGGATTTTCTCCCCGGCGTCCTCGTCGTTCACTTCCGGGAATGCGTTCCAGGGGAGATTGCGCGGGTCGTCCGTCGCTCGCCCGTCGTCCGCCGGCCCCTCGGCAGGCTTCTGGGCCGGTTGCGGGTCGCCATCGAACGGGCTGGGGTCCCGATTCCTGGAAGCCTGATGGCCATGCGAGGGGCCGGGCGGGCTTGAGGGCTTCGGCATCCCACGCGAAGGATCCGAGGTCGGGGCCCTTCGGCCCTGCTGGGCCTTGGTCGCGGCCCCGATCCCGAACACGCCCAGCATTACCGCCAGGGCGATGGGCCACTTGATCGAATTCCAGAACATCGCGCCGAGCACTCCTTTCGAAAGGGCCGCCACGGAGGGCGTCGCGATCAATCGCAGCGATCCGCCGGCCGCCAGCCGGGAGGCCGACAGCACCATGGCCGGGACGAGCGGGGCGGGGACCGCCTCGCGCCCGAGTTTCGCCCGATTCGCGTCGAGCAGGGTTTGCGGTTCGTCGCCGAAGCCCCGCCGGGCCAGGCGTTCCCGGAGCTTCTCGCGGCCCCGCCAGAGCCGCCCCCGGACGGTTCCGACCGGCCAGTCGAGACGCTCGGCCGCCTGGTCGTGGGTGAGCCCTTCCAGGTGGCAGAGGACGATCGGATCCCGGTAAATTGCGGCCAATCGGGCTAGTTCTTCGTGCAACGCCTCGGCCGCCTCGGCCCGTTCGATCGCCGAGCCCGGCGTTTCGGTGCGGGTGTCAGCCGGCTCGGATTGGTCTTCGCCGTAAGCCTTCGTCCGCGAACGCGCCCGGACCGCCACGCGGTAAGCGACCCCGTACAGCCAGGGGCCCAGGGCCTCGCGGTCGCGCAGGCCGGACGCCTTGCGGACGAGGATCAGGAACGTCGCCTGGAAGGCGTCCTCCACGTCGTGCGGATCGCGGAGGAACCGACGGCAGACCGACAGGACCATCGGCCCGTGTTGAGACAGGATCGCCTCGAAGGCCGTATCGTCCTCGAACCGCAGGAAGCGGTCGAGCAGGGCCCCTTCGCGAAGGCCCGAGACGGCCCCCAGGCCCCAGAGTCGTCGGATCGGTTCGGTGAGGGATCGGGAGGGCATCGATCAAGGGACTCCGCCTCGGGCCTGGCCGCGACATCCTCCATACTGCGGGTCGAAGGCGGATCAATACAGGTTTTTCCCCGAACCGGCGCAAACCAGCGAGGCACGAGGGCTAACCCGACGAAACCTCGGGCCCGTTGCCATTGCCCCGGCTAGGGGATCCGCGACGCCTGCCCTACCTCGAAAATCCGCACCGTTCCCTTCGGCGACTCCCACGCCGGTTCCCATCCCTTCGAACGGGCGTATCGCCCCAGGGGGCTCGTCGGGGCCTTCGCGAATCGGTCGTCATCCACCAGCAAGTAAGCGACCCCGTATCGGGCGATCCACTCCTCAATCGCGACGGTATCGGCCCCCTCGGGCGCGGATAACCCGGGGCGGCCCGAGCGCAGGAAGACCTCGCCGGGGTGCCGGCTCAGGACCGACCCCGGCCGTTCGGCCCGCCGGTAGATCCACACGCAAGCCGCGTCGAACTCGGCGTGGGCGGTCCGAGAAGCCTCGGCTCGACGCAATGCAATGGCGTATAACGGATACGGGAGAGAGGCCAGCGCCACCAGCAATACCGCAACGGGCCTGGCCCTGGCCCACCCGAGAACCCCCAACAAACCGCCGAGCCCCTCCGCGGCGCCGATCAGGATCATCGGCACCAGCGGGATCAGGAACCGGCCCGCCTCGGTGAACGGCCAGGCGAGCAGCAGGGCCAGCGTCGAGAATGCCGTCAGGGCGGCAAGCCGTCGCCTGGGGTTTCTGAGGCAGAGCACCCAACCGCCGGCGATCAGGCCCGTGCCGATCCCGGCCAGCCAGGTCGCCGGCCGTTCCCAGCCGGGCCGGAAGACCGTGCCGACCTCGATGACGGGGCCGACGATCGCGTCGGGCAGCCGGCGGATGTAGAAGAGGGCATTCTCCTGCAACCGCTCGACCAGGCCCGCATTCGCCAGGTAGTCGACTTGCGGGTTGCCCCGAACCGTCCCCACCCAGGCGATCCAGGGGGCCACGACCAGGGCCCAGACCAGCCCGACCAGCGCGGCGGCGCCCACCCGCCTCGCCAGGGCCAGGTCCATGACGACCGCGGCGACCAGGCAGGCGCCGACATGGCGGGTGAGGGTAGCCAGGCCCAGGACCAGACCCGTCGCGACCCATCGGCCGATCCCCCGGCGCCTCCGTGCGTGCCCGGCGAGCACCAGGGCCGCTGACGACAGCATCAGGAACATCGGCTCGGCCTGGATCGACCCGCCGACGCGGCCCCACATCCAGTTCGACGCGACGGCCAGCCCCAGGGCGAAGCCCAGTTTGGGGCCGAACTGGCGGCGGGCCCACAGATAGCCCAACCCGGCGGCGGCCGATGTGAAGGCGACCGAGAGCAGTCGGGCCGATGCCCAGGAAGGGCCGGTCAGGCCCCAGAGGCCCGCCAGGGCCGCCGGATAGGCGGGCGGGAAGTGGTCGTGGGGGGGACGATCCGGGTGGTCGATCGCCCGGTAGCCGGAGCCCCCGAGGATCGACAGGGCCAGGGTCGCGTAGCCGGCCCCGTCGTACCGGGGCGGCTCGCCGAGCGAGGTGTTGCCGAGGGCCGAGGCTACCGAGACGGCGACGATGATCCCGATCGGCAGCAACCGCTTGGCTCGAAGCATCGGGACGCCCCCGCCGGCGAAGGGGTTCGCCTCGCACCGACGCCGGCCCCGATGATTCTAGGTCAGGCGAGGGCCCGGTACGAGGGGGCTTCCTGGGGCATCGGGCAGGGCAGGAGGTGCGGCCGGCGGCGTCGGACTGTCCCCTCGGCCTCCTCCCGGGCGGGCCCCCGGTGCTTCGGGGCGGGCCGGGCCCTCGGCGTCGCTTCGGGCCGGGTTTTGTTGGACGACGAGGCGTCGCTCAGCTTGCCCAGGGCCCGGATCTCGATCTTGCGGACCCATTCCCGGGTGATGCCCAGCACCTGGCCGACCTCCTTGAGGGTCCGGGACGGCTCGCCCCCCAGGCCGAATCGCATCGAGACGATGGCGCGTTCGCGGGCGTCGAGTCGGTCGAGGCGGCGGTGCAAGTCGACGAGATCGTCGGATGCGTCCAGGTCGGCGTCGGGATCCTGGTCCCGGCAGTCCGGTGCATTATCCGGGTCCCAGGCGTCGCCCCCGTCGCCACCCCCCTGGCGGAGCCGCTTGGCCCGGAAGCCGCGGTCGATCATCTCGCGCTGCGCCTCGGATAAACCGAGGCGGTCGGCCACCTGCTCGGCGGTCGGCGCGCCGCCCAGGTCCCGGCGCATCTGGTGTTCGGCCCGGTTCCACTTGCCCATCAGGCCGTTGAGGTGCGACGGCAGGCGGATCGTGGAGGTGGTGTTGGTAAGCGCGTGCCGGATCGCCTGCTTGATCCAGTAGGCAGCATACGTGCTGAATCGGACCTTGAAGGCGGGATCGTAGTCGTCCGCGGCGCGGACAAGTCCTAGGTTCCCCTCGCCGACGAGGTCGTCGATGCCAAGTCCGTGGCCCTCGTAGCACCGTGCAATCTTGACGACCAGGCGGAGGTTCGCGGTCACCATGCGATTGCGTGCATGCTGGTCACCCTGCTCGATCGAACGTGCGAGGGACAGTTCCTCTTCGGCCGAGAGCAGGTCGAAATCGCCCTCGTCCGCCCCGCCGCGGAGCAGATACAGTTCGGGTTCGCCGCCAGCCTTGTGCCGGACCGCGCATCGTCCCATCATGGTGTGGCACCCCTGTCCCTGCGCGGGGCGACTCGCCGGTACCGCCCTCCTCGGCGGCCGACTCCCGTCCCGCGGCGTCCTGTTTCAGGTCTCCCCGTTGTCCCTGCGCAGACGATCCCCTCTCCCTAATAAGGAAGGCCTGCGGCCTGCCGGCCGGCGGCGTCCCCCCTCGGCAAGATCGGACCAGACGGTCCCTGTCACAACTCTCCAGTTGTGATTCCGCTGGAAATCCGGCGGCACATCGCTTAATTTTTCTTGTTAGGGTTTGGCGGGGGCGAAGCGGCCTGAATCGCTTAATCCTGCCCGGTCCGGCGCGATGCGGCCGATCCATGCGGGGGAAGGTGGCCACCGCCGGTGCGAGTCTCCTCGGGGCACCTCGGTACGGGAGGCGCGGACGATGGACGACCTGGCCTTCGAGGAACTGGTGGCGGGCGTGGCTCGCCGGGACGAGGCCGCAACCCGCGAGTTCGTCCGTCGGTTCGAGGACGACATCCGGCGGATCGTCCGCGCTCGCCCGGCTGCCCAGGGCCCTGCGCGCCCAGTTCGATTCGCTCGACTTCGTGCAGGCGGTCTGGCAGAGCTTCTTCAACGAAGCGGGCGAGCCCCGCCGGTTCGACGGCACCGAACACCTCCGCGCTTACCTGGCGGGCATCGCCCGCAACAAGGTCCTGGAGGAATACCGCCGCCGGACGACCTCTCAAAAGTACGACATCGCCAAGGAGGAGCCGCTGTACGTGACGCGGGGCGGCCGGGAACAGCCGAGGGAACTCCGCTCGAACGACCCGTCGCCCAGCCAGCACGTCCAGGCCCGCGACCGGTTCTCCCGGTTCACCTCGGGCCGGTCGCCGGTCGAGGTCGAGGTGATCCGGCTCCGCGAGCAGGGCCTGACGTTCGAGGAGATCGCCGTGCGCACCGGCCTGGGCGAGCGGTCGGTCCGCCGGGTCATCGAGGCGATTCGCCCGCTCGGGGAGGATCCCGAATGAGCCCGAGGGCCCGCCAGGACGCGGCTTTCTCCTTCCGGGGCCTGATCGGCCCGCATCGGCCGTCGGCCGGGACGGGATCGCCGCCGATCGGGGACCCGCTGGGGGAGTTCGAACGCCGATGGCTGGCCGGGGAACGGCCGATCGCCGAGGACTACGCCGACCGGGTCGACGACGACGGGCTCGTGGACCTGATCTACAAGGAGTTCTGCCTCCGCGAGGCCCTGGACGAAACGCCCGATCCGATCGATTACCTGGATCGGTTCCCGCACCTGGATCGCCGCCTCCGGTCCCTGTTCACCGTCCACGGGGCGTTCGAATCCGCCCGGGAAATCCGCGATCGGCGGCAGGAACACGAGTCGCCCCCGCCCCGGCCGCTCGAGGCCGGCGACCGCCTGGGCCCCTATCTCTTGATCCGGGAACTGGGCCGGGGCCAGTTCGGCTGCGTCTTCCTGGCGGCCCAGTCCGACATGGAAGACCGCCTCGTGGTGGTGAAGGTCGGGCGGCGGCCGTCGCTGGAGCCCCGGATGCTGGCGAAGGCCCAGCACCGTCACGTCGTCGAGGTCCTGGCCGCCGGCAAGACGCTCGAGGGCCATTTCCACTGGGTCTGCCTGCCGTTCCGGGGCGGGGCGACGCTGGCCGACATCCTCGCCGAGTGGCGTTCCCGCAAGGCCCGGCCCTCGACCGGGCGCGAATTCCTCGACCTGCTCGACGCCGTGGCCGCGCCCGAGAACCCGCCATCGCGGCTCAGCCGGGCCGCCCGGGAGCTGATCGCCGCCGGCTCGCACGCGCAGGGGATGGCCTGGATGGTCGCCCGGCTCGCCGAGGCCCTGGACCACGCCTTCCGGCAGGGGATCACCCACGAGGACGTCAAGCCGTCGAACATCCTCGTGACGGCCGACGGCGACCCGATGCTGCTCGACTTCAGCCTGGGCCTGGGCTTGCAGGCCCCCGGCGACGAGGCGCGGGGCGAGTGGGGCTCGCTCCACTACATGTCGCCCGAGCGATTACGGGAGTTCGCCGACGGCCGGGGCGGGCGCCCCTCGCGGCCGCTCGACAACCACCGGGCCGACATCTACGCCCTGGGCCTGGTGCTCGCCGAGGCGATCAGCGGCCGGCCGCCTTACGAACCCCAGGGCGACGCCGACCTGCTCCCCTGGGAGGTCGCGGCCGAGTTGGCCAAAGGGCGGGGGTCGGAATCGGGCGTTGCGCGACGATTGAAGGACGTCCCGCTGGGACTCCGACCGATCCTGTCCCGGTGCCTGGCCCCCGACCCTTCCGACCGATATCGGGCGGCCGTGCACCTGGCGGAAGACCTCGACCGATGGAGGAACGACCGGCCGCCGATCCACTGCAACACGCGATCGGCGATCCTGCCGCTGTTCCGATGGGCCCGCAAGCGAAGGGCGGCCCTGGCCGGCGCCGCCCTCTTCCTGTCGGCCGGTTTGCTGGCCTCGGTCGCCGTCCTGCTGCGGATTCGGGACGGGACGCAGGCCCCGGGCGGCCTGGGCCAAGTCGGCCGGCTCTGGGGCAACCCGGGACCTGATCCGGGCTTCGATACACCCTCCCGGGCGATGGACCCCGATCAGGCCGGATGACCCGGTCGTGCTGGCCCGCCGCCGGCTCGACCCGAATGCTCGGCCCCGGCGACCCCCAGCCCGGACGCGGGACGACGTCCGGGCGGCTCGACGGGCCCATTCCGCGGGACCTGGAGGAAGCCTGGATCCCGGGAGCAGGCCCTTCGACTGGCCTGGGGCCTCGAAC
This sequence comes from Isosphaeraceae bacterium, assembly GCA_046350035.1. GTDB lineage: Bacteria > Planctomycetota > Planctomycetia > Isosphaerales > Isosphaeraceae > CALLYK01. The sequence continues at coordinate 33,562 of JAXMBD010000059.1, forward strand.
AACGCGCCGGATCGAGGCAGGACCGGGTCCGGGCCTTGAACTGCCTGGAAAAGGTCGAGGCCGGCGGCGCCGCAGAGCCGATCCGCCGCAAGATCCAGGCACTCAGGGCCGAGTTGGAGATCCCACCGGAATCGGGCCGGGCGGGTGCCGACTCGCCGGCCTGGATCGGGGCTTACCTGCGAGGGGTTGAAGCCGAGGGCGATCGGCCCCGTGAAGGCCGTCGCCAGTATGAGAAAGCGGCTCTTGATGAATCCCCGGTCTTGGTGGTCACGTTACCGGCTGGCACTACTTTTGATCCGCCTCGGGGAACACAAGAAAGCCGCGAGGTCACCTTGAAAAATGCCTGAGTCGCTACCCGAACTCGGCGGGATGCTGCGGCTAGAGATGGCCACTTGCCTTATGCTTCGGGGCGATTGTATGAGGCCATGGAGCAAGGCAACCTCGCGGTCGGTTTGGATCGATTTGGCGATGGCCTACCACAATCGACAGGTCGTTCGTACACTACTCGGGCAGACCAACCTGAATCGCGAAGATCTGGGCCGATTTGAAGCGGCTACCCAGTTCCGACATGGAACCCTAGCCCGCGACCTCCGATTGGACCTGGCTGATGTCCCGCGCCCGCGAGGGGCCAGTGGGCGGCTCCGCCGATGGGGTGCCCTCGTATATGGAAGGAAGGACTTCATGAATTCCCGGCGATGTAACCCTACTCGTACGGGCCGCATCGCACTACCGGCGGGTCGGGGAGAATGCCCTCGCACGCTCGCAACTCGATCGGGTTCTGGAGATCGAGCCGGATAACCTCTTGGCGATCTACCACCGAGCCCTAGCTCGCTTGAAGTTGGGCGATACTTCCGCGCTTGCCGAGATGGAACGAGTCCGAAACGACCACCGGCTGGACGAGCTGATTGCGAAACACCCCGAGACAGCCGATATTTTTCTCTTCATCGCTAATTCTGAGGTAAAGTCCAAACGTCCCGATAGAGCTATAGAAGCAGGTATGCAAGGATTACCTGTTGTCGAAAAAGCAGGCCAAACGCATACTCAAGCTTTATTGTTATATGTTCTTGCAGAATCGTGGGTTCATTTGTTCTATGAGAATCCTCGAAATCCTGAGAATCTCGATCTCGCTGCCCACTACCTTTCCCGGTCAATTCGATTGATACCGGACCTGAAACGGAAATTTGCGGTCGAACCGTATTTCGACGACGTACGGGCCGAGCTAGACGATCGGTTGCTCGCCAACGAACAGAATCGCTGAGGACATCGCAGCTGAAATCCCCGACGCGCCATAAACTGGCGCGTCGGGGATTTGGCGATAGGACGTCCCTAGAATGGGAACGCTGGGCCGGTAGGCGGCCTGGGCGGGAGTGGATCAATCGGCAGATCCGGCACGGGGATGGGATTCGGCCTAGGCAAATCGTCCCGGCAAACCTCCGCCGCCACTCCGACCAGGTCGCTCAGGGCCACCCGTCCTTCGAGCATCTCCGGCACGAACCGGGGATTCCGGTTCGGCCTGGGCCCTCGATCGCGCCGGGGGCGGCGGGGGGCGGTGGGGTTGTAGCGATCGGAACGGAACAGGTTGGGATTGCGAATTTCGGCCATCTTTCGACAACTTCCATGTAGGGGGCCCCGCTTTCGCAGTGCCCTTTTGATCGATGTCCAGGAAAATACCGTCCATGCCGTCCAAGTCCCGCAACCGCATCCTTTCCTTGGTGTCCCGCCTGAGTCTACACCATGAATCGGACAGATGCGGGCGGAAACTTTCTTTTTGCGGAAAATTTTCCGCGATCCGCAAGTTGCGTCCCGGCCATTGCAATCCCGAAATCTCCGATGGGCCGTGGCATTCCGGGGGCAGTTCCGCGTAAATTGCCGATGTCGCTTGGGTTCAGCAGGTCGTCCCGCATTAGGGATCAAGGTCTCACTGCAGGTCCGGGAGGATTGCCCAGAACCTTGACCCGAATGCGGAAAAAGGAGGTCGGCCCGCAGACTCGGGCCGGATCGGTCGGGTTCCGTGTCGGGCGTGATCCTCCTATAATCCCGGGGGTCCCGGTTGCCGGGGTCGTCGAGGATGATTTCCAGGAGGACCCGGTTGATGAATCCGGCCCGATGCACCTTGCAAGTACAGGGGCTGGATTGCCCGGGCGAGGTCCCGCCCCTGAGGGCGGCCCTCGACGGCGGACCGGGGTCCGTGGGCTGTCCTTCGAGCCGTCGGCCGGGCTGGTGACGGTCGATTTCGATCCCGGGATCACCAACCCGGCCGCCCTGATCCGGCGGATCGAGGAACAGGCCCGGATGAAGGCCACGGTCCGGGCCGAGGCCCTCGCCGGAGGCCCCCGCCCGCCTGGTACCGAAGTCCGCAGGCGATCACTTCGCTCGCCGCCGGCCTGGCCCTCGGCGCCGGCAGCCTCGCCGGCTGGCTCGGCGCCCCCTGGTATTACGAACGGGCGGCCTACGTGCTGGCGATCGCGGCCGGCGGCGTGGTCCTGGTGCCACGGGCGCTTGGGGCCCTCCGACGCCTCCGGCTCGACATCCATGTGCTCATGTCCCTGGCGGTCATCGGCGCCGTCGTCCTGGGCCAGTGGGATGAGGCGGCCACGGTCGCCTTCCTGTTCGGCCTCTCCGAAGCCCTGGAGATGATGAGCCTGCAACGGGCCCAGCGGGCAGTCCGATCGCTCCTGGAAATTGCCCCGGAAACGGCCGAGCGGGTGCTCGCCGATGGCCGCGTCGAGACGGTGGATGCCCGCACGATCGTGGTCGGCGATCGGGTGCGGGTCCGCGCCGGGGAGCGGTTCCCGGTCGACGGTTCGGTGCTGGAAGGCCGGTCGAGCGCCGATCAGAGGGCCATCACGGGCGAGTCGATGCCGGTACCCTGCGGCCCGGGCGACTCGGTCTACGCCGGCACGGTCAACGGCGAGGGGACGGTCGAGGTCGAGGCGACCCGCAAGTTGGGCGATTCCCTGATCTCAAGGATCGTCGAACGGGTCCGCGCCGCCCAGGCCGGCCGGGCGCCGACCGAGCGGGCGATCGAGCGGTTCGCCGTCGTCTATACGCCGATCGTGCTGGGCCTTGCCCTGCTGTTCATGTTCGGCCCGCCACTGGCCCGGATGGCGGCCGGTTCGCCTCCTGAATGGGCCAACTGGTTCTATCGGGGGCTGGTCGTCCTGGTGATCTCATGCCCTTGCGCCCTGGTCATCGGCACGCCGGTGGCGGTCGTCAGCGCCTTGACCGCGGCGGCCCGTCGGGGGGTGCTGATCAAGGGCGGGCAGCACCTGGAAGAATTCGGCCGCCTGCGGATCCTGGCCTTCGACAAGACCGGCACCCTGACGCTGGGCGACCCCGACGTCGTGGAGGTGGCCACCACCGAGGGCCACACCGATTCCGACATCCTCCGCATCGCCGCCGCGATTGGCGACCGCGGCAACCACGTGGTCGGCCGTGCAATCGCCCGATACGCCCGGGACCTGAGCATCGAACTCCCCGAGGCCCGCGATTACCGGGCGGTCCCCGGCCTGGGGGCGACATGCGAAGTCGGCTCGACCCGCTACCAACTGGGCAGCCACCGATTCCTCGACGAGGCCGGTTGCTGCCGGCCCGATTTCCACGCCTCGATGGAGGGGGCCGAGTCGAACGTCGGCACTTCGGTGGCCCTGTCGGGCTCGGAGGGGCCGCTCGGCTGGATCCGCCTGGCGGATCGTCCCCGGCCCGAAGCGGCCGGCATGATCTCCGAGCTGAAGAAGCTGGGGATCGGCTCGGTGATGCTGACCGGCGACAACGCCCGGACCGCCGCCGCGATGGCACGGGAACTGGGGATCGACGACCAGAGGGCCCAGCTCCTGCCCGACGACAAGGTGAAGGCCATCGTCGATTTGAACGATCATCGAGGTCCGACGGGAATGGTCGGCGACGGCGTGAACGACGCCCCCGCGCTGGCGGCGGCCCGCGTGAGCGTCGCCCTGAGGGGGATCTCCAGCGGCGCGGCGCTGGAGACGGCCGATATCGTGCTGATGAGCGATGACCTCTCGAAGCTGCCCTGGCTGGTTCGTCTCAGCCGCAAGACCCTGGGGCGGATTCGCCAGAATATCGCCCTGGCGATCGGGGCCAAGGTGCTGGTGATGTTCCTGGCCCTGTTCGGCCTGGCGACGCTCTGGATGGCGATCGTGGCCGACGTTGGCGTCAGCCTGCTGGTCGTGGCGAATGCCCTGAGGCTACTTCGGGGGACGACTTGAGTTCGTTGCGGTTTTGAGTGGCATTGGGGAGGGTATTCGTGGAAACCGGCATTGGAGTCGTCGGAGAGGAACCCGGGTTTTGGTTCAGCTTCAGCGCCACACTTCGCATCTTCGGCGAGATCGGCGATTTCGAGCCAATTACGCAGACGCTCGGCGTCACGCCCACACATACTCATCGACGCGGCGGGAGCAGGAGGCCGACATCGCCCCGCGCCTACGACCACGACATGTGGTCGTACACCGCGCCACTCCCCGAAGATCGACCCCTTGAGGACCATCTGGATGCCCTCTGGCGAGTGGTCCGACCCCATGTCGATTATCTAAAAGGGCTGAAGCAAGGGCTGAACGTCGATGTATTCTGCGGATATCGTAGTAACTGCAGTACGGCCGGATTCGAGGTCGATCATCGTGCGTTGGCCATCTTCACGGAACTGGAGGTGCCGTTTGGCATTTCGGTGATCGTATAGCCGCTCCCCGTCCGCGCTCCATGGAGCGGCTTTTGGGTCGTGGATGCTTCGCACGGTCTCGCCCACCGGGGCATGAGACCTTCCCCTCCCGCACCGATCGGAGTACGCTTCGCCCATGGCCGCCGACCCCCCACGACGCATCGTGACCACGCGGATCATCCGACCTGGCGAGGCCTTGCCCGAAGACAACTGGGACGATGCGTCGGTCGACGAACGCATCGCCGCCGTGTGGGAACTCACGCGGCAGTGCCTCGCCTGGAATCGAGACTCCGATGATGAACCCCGACTTCAGAGATCTGTTGTCTGTATTCAACGCCCGTGGCGTTGAATACCTCGTCGTCGGTGCGCATGCCTTGGCCGCACATGGCCTCGTCAGGGCTACAAAAGACCTCGAAGTTTGGGTCCGTCCCGATCCGGTTAACGCGGATCGGGTGATCCGCTCGCTCAAGGAGTTTGGCGCACCCTTAGCAGATCTCACGGCCGACGATCTCAGCAGGCCTGGACTGATCTTTCAGATCGGAGTCGCGCCGATCCGCATCGATGTCATCACCATGATCGATGGGGTGGAATTTTCTGAAGCCTGGGGAGATCGTCTTGTCGCGCGTTTCGCGGATCAAGAAGTCGGTGTACTCTCACGCCATCATCTGATCACGAACAAGCGTGCGGCCGGCCGGGGTCAGGACCTCCTGGACGTCCAATGGCTTGAAGGGACCCGCCCCAAGAAGCCGTAGGATTGCCGCCGGGGCCGAAGCACGGGTGGAAAGCGTGGTGTGGAGGAGAGGTCATGCCCATAGCCATTCTATACATTTTTTCAGCCTTAAACTTGGCCCCGCCCGACGACCCCAGGCCCGAACTTGGCCCGTTCCTGGGCTCCTGGGAACTGATCGAAGCGATCCAGAACGGCAAGCCTCGCGAGGTGGAAACGGGCGAACAGGCCATCGTCTACGTGTTTCAGCCGGATGGGACTTATACCGGCCAGATCGG
>JAXMBD010000060.1:0-37809 GCA_046350035.1 Isosphaeraceae bacterium
CGCTCGTGCTGACGCTGGCCACCGTGGCCGTGTTCGTCGCCACCTGGTTCCTGCACGCCTACCAGGTCTTCTGGAGGCAGGGCGTCTGGGCCTTCTCGGTCACCGACGGCCTCTTCTGGGGCATCCTGGGATTGCTGGTGGTCGTCAACGTCCAGCTGGACGCCCGCAACCAATCGCGGGCGCGGCTGAACCGGCCCGGCCCGTCGTCGACCTGGCGGGGCCGCTCGATCCTGGCCGCGAAGACCCTGGGCACGTTCCTGACCATCGCACTGCTCTGGTCGCTCTGGAATAGCTCCACGGTGAACGCCTGGTTGTCCCTGATCCGACGGGGCCTGACCGTATGAGAAAGCACGCCGATCCCGACCGGATCCACCGGACCGACGTCCCCCACGCGCAACGCAGGCCGCTGGCCCTGGCCTCCCGATTCGATTCCCGGAAGCACGGGCCGATCCTGGCGAGCCTGGCGCTGCTGGCGTTCGGCTACATCCCCCTGCCCGGCCCGCTCAAGGCGATCCGCGGTAGCGCCCGATCGATGGAGTTGAACCGCGCCGACCGGGAGGCGACCGCCGGCAGCTACTACGAGGGCCTGATCGACGGCGGCCCGGGCGAGGCCCGCAGCGACCTGGCCCGACGCCTCATGGGACAGGCGCCCAACTGGGGCAAGTTCCACCAGATCGAAGCCCACGCCGACCTCGCCGGCGACTTCCTCCAGTTCGAGCTCTATCCCGACGTCGACAAGACGGCCTTCGGCGCCCGGTTCACCACCAACGCCTTCGGCCTCCGCGACCGCCCCTATCCGGTCCGCAAGGCGCCCGGGGTGTACCGGATCATCCTGCTCGGCTCGTCGATCGACATGGGCTGGGGCATTTCCACGTCGCAAACCTATGAAAATCTCTTCGAGGAATGGCTCAATCGCAGGGCCGCCCTGCTGAAGGTGCCCCGGCGGTTCGAGGTCCTCAACCTGGCCGTCGCCGCCTATTCGCCGCAGCAGAGGGCCGAGCAGTTCCGCAGGATCGGCGCCTGCTTCGAGCCCGACCTGGTGCTCTATTCGGCCACGATGCTCGATCCCCGCCTCACCGAGTTGCACCTCTACTGCCTCCTCCGCGACGGCGTGGACCTGTCGGGCTACCCCGAGATCCGCGAAGCGATCGCCTCGGCCGGGGTCTCGCCCGAGGAGCTGAAACTCGGCGACGACGGCGAACTGGCGATGCGGGACAAGGTCAAGAAGAAGCTGAAGCCGCTCGTCTGGCCGACGATCGACGGCGCCCTGGCCGGCCTCCGCGACGAATGCGACCGGATCGGCGTGCCGCTGGCCTACTCGATCATCCCCCGCACGGGGATGTCCGACGCCCCCGCCAACCGCGCTGATCGGTCCGCGATGCACAAGGCGATCGCCGCCGAATACGCCCGATGGACGCTCGACCTGTCCGCGACGTTCGACCCGGTCGATCAGGCCAAGATCGAGATCGCGCCCTGGGACGACCACCCCAACGCCCGCGGCCACGAGCTGCTCTTCCGGTCCCTGGCCAAGTCGGTCATCGAGCAGCACGAATTGCATCGGGCGATCTTCGGCGTCGATCCCTGGTGCAGATCCGAGGGGCATGCCATGAGTTTCACCGTGCCCGTCCGCCACCTGGGCGACCTGCTGGCCCACGCGGCCCGGCATCACGCCGATCGAATTGCGCTTGGAGGACGATCGCGGCGAGCCCTGGACGTTCGCCGAACTCGATCGCCAGGCCGGCCACGTCGCGAATTGGCTCCGATCCTCGGGATCGGCCCCGGCGATCGCGTCGGCCTTTGCCTGCGGAAATCGCGATGGGCCGTCGCCGCGATCCACGGCATCCTCCGCGCCGGGGCCGCCTACGTGCCGACCGACGCCACCGGGCCCTTATCGAGGGCCGCCTGATCCTGGCCGACGCCGGCGTCCGGGCCCTGATCGTCGAGGGCGACATCACCGGCGCGATCGAAGGTGCCTGGGATGGGCCGATTCCGCCCGCGTTGATGGTGGGCGGATCGTGGGACCGCCAGAGGCCCTCGAGCATCGCCTCCCTACCCCGGCGCGTCCGGACGACCTCGCCTATGTCCTCTACACGTCAGGCTCGACCGGCCGCCCCAGGGGTGATGCTGTCGCACGTCAACGCCTGCTGCTTCCTCGACTGGTGCCTCGCCACGTTCGACCTCCGCGAGGGCGACCGATTCAACTCGCACGCCCCGTTCCATTTCGACCTCTCCGTGTTCGACCTGTACGCATCCTGCGCGACGGGCGGCACGCTGGTGCTTCTGGGCGGGAGATCGCTCGGGAAGGATCCCGGCAAGCTGGGCGACTTCCTGGCCGAAACGAACTCGACGTCTGGTACTCGGCCCCGTCGATCCCTCGCCCTGCTGGCCGAGCACGGGCGGATCGATCGGCCCGTTCCCAACCCCCGCCACCGATGCTTCTTCGCGGGCGAGGTCTTCCCGATCCGCCCGTTGAAGCGACTCCGAGACATCTGGCCCGAAACAACCCTGTGGGTCTACGGGCCGACCGAAACCAACGTTTGCACCGCCTACAAACTCCCCGCAACCATCCATCGACGACGACCGCCGCGACCGTTCCCGATCGGGCCGGTTTGCCCACCCTGGAGCCCGGGTCGTCGACGGCAGATTGCAGATCGCCGGGCCGGGCGTGATGCGCGGCTATCTAGGCCGCGACGACCTCACCGAAGGCGGCCTTCGCCACCGATGAACAGGGCCGACGCTGGTATCGGACGGGCGACATCGTCATCGATGCGGGCGACAAGGGGACGTCGACCGGGGGCGACGCGACCGGATGGTCAAGCGTCGCGGTTACCGGATCGAACTGGGCGAGATCAGATCGGCCCTGGCCCGCCACGACGACATCGAACGGGCCGCCGTGGTGGCCCGGGACCGATGAATCGGGCCTGACAATCGACGCCCTTCGTGGCGATGCGGGCCGGCCGCAAGGGCTCGATCATCGCCATGAAGCGATACTGCGCGGGAGCCTTGCCGGCCTCAATGGTTCCCGACCGGTTCACCTTCCTGTCGGCGTTGCCGTCGACCTCGACCGACAAGGTCGATTACCCGGCGGCCCGCCTTCTGGAATCCGGGCCCAATCCCGGCCTGAACGCCCCGGGACGAATCATTCATGGCCAGCGACCGGGCGATTCCGCCGATCGGCCCTGGCCACTCACTTCACCCAGGTTAATCACCACCATGAGCAGCAGGGCCACGACGGCCGCCCCGACCGTCTTGGGGAAGGCCCAGCCATACTGGCTGAAAAACCAGAGGAGGCCGGAGCCCAGCAGGAGGACGGCGGAGAGAACGATCCTCGTCGAGCGACTCATGAAGACCTCCGCTGCGCCCGAGGGACGATGGCAGCCTTCTGCCTGAATTCTAGAGGCGACCGCCGGCCGTCCTCAAGGACAGGGTGGTTCGAGGAATACCGATCCCTGGATACCACCGGATGATGACGGAATCGGGATCGACCCGGGTGCGACAGCGACCGATCGGTGGTAAGGTCGGGCGAATGGGGATCGGATTTCGGATGGAACGAAGCCGGGCCGCTCCCCGATCGATGGCCGGGCTACCTGCCGATGAACCGTCGCGAATTCCTGGCCGCCGCGGGTGCCTCGATGTCGCTGGCCGGCCTGCAGAACGCCTTCGCCGATGAGCGATCTCCCGAAGGCCACGCCAGTTGTTGCCCCGGTGGCAGGGGTTCAACCTGCTCGAGAAGTTCATGGTCGGCAACGCGAAGCCGTTCCTGGAGGACGACTTCGCCCGGATCTCCGAGTTGGGCTTCAACTTCGCGCGTTGCCGCTCGACTGCCGATGCTGGATCGAGTCGGGCGACCCGACGGGAAGTTCCGCGAATCGGTCCTGAAGGAGATCGACCAGGCGGTCGAGTACGGCGGCAAGCACCAGGTCCACGTGATGATCAACTTCCACCGGGCGCCCGGCTACACCGTCGCGCAGCAGAAGGAAGAGAGGACCTCTGGACCGACGAATCGATCCAGCAAGTCTGCGCCCGACCACTGGGCCACCTTCGCCAAGCGTTACCAGGGGATTCCAACGAACGGGTCAGCTTCAACCTGTTCAACGAACCGGCTGAGGTCCCGCCCGACGCCCACAAGAAGGTGGTCGCCCGGATGGCCGAGGCGATCCGCAAGCGGACCCCAACCGCCTGATCGTCTGCGACGGCCGAGGCTGGGGCCGCAAGCCGCCGACCGAGCTGGTCGGCCTCGACATCGCCGCCGCCACGAGGGCTACGACCCATTCCACCTGACCCACTACCAGGCCAGTTGGGTGAACGGAGCCGACAAGTGGCCCGTGCCAGCCTACCCGCTAGTCGGGGGCGGCAAGACCTGGGATCGATCGACGCTGGAAAAGGAGATGATCGCCCCCTGGAAGGCCCTGCAGAATCAGGGAGTCGGCGTGATGGTGGGCGAATTCGGCTCGCACAACCGGACGCCGCACGAGGGTCGTCCTACCCACGAGGCTCGCGACTGCCCTGGCCGCCTGGAAGGACGCTAGCTGGGGATGGGCCGCTTGTGGAATTTCCGGGGGGTTCCGGGATCCTGGATAGTGATCGGAAGGATGTGAAGTACGAAGATTGGAAGGGCGGAAGTTGGACCGGGCGATGCTGGAGGTTTTGCAGGGAGCTTGAGCGGGCCGCGATTGCTGCGACCTGCACATACCTTAATTACAAGCGAGCCAATTGAATCTCTTAGCAGGAAGCAGACATTATGCCCTTGCTACAGGTGCTCCGATGTAAGGATTGCGGACACGAATGGGACACCATCGACCAAGGCGAACTCGCGACGGTCGGGGTGGTCGATTTCTGGGATGACAGATCCTTTTCACTCTATAGCTGCCCACTTTGTTACCTGAGGCTCTTCGTCCAACGCGAGGCCGACGGCAATAGCTGGCGTCACTGGCGCCGCAATTTGCCGCCGGCCTCGAACGACCCCGCCAGTCAACTCGCCGTGCTGGTCGCGGCTCGTATCACCCAGATGTTCGCTTCCCGCGGATCGATGTATCGGCCGGTTACCATAGAACTCGACGCAATCGATTGCCTACGGTGCGGAGTCCGTCTTGTCCCCGGGCCAGTCGAACCGCCTCCTCCGGATTGTCCCGAATGTCACAGTCCCCGGGTCATCGATACTGGTGCCGGCGGGATCGTCACCTTATTCGTCGAATAGGATTCAGCGATTGACTCGCTCGCGCTTCGTGCTGGTATCGATCTGTTTCCCGCCAGGACGTGGAGACCGAATCGGATGCGCCCCCAACCCCTCATCTGCGTGAACGACGTCGAGGCCAGCAGCCGCTGGTACCAACGCCTGCTCGACTGCGAAAGTGCCCACGGCGGGCCGAACTACGAGCGGCTCGTGTCGGCCGGCAACCTGGTGTTGCAGTTGCATCGCTGGGAAGAGGAACATCACCACGGCCGGATCGGCGACCCGGATGACAGGCCGCCCGGGAATGGGCTGCTGCTGTGGTTCGAGGTGGACGACATCGACGCGGCCATCAGGCGGGCCGAGGCGTTGGGGGCCGAAGTCCTCCTGCCCCGCCATCGGAACCCGCCCGACGGCGATGGCGGGCCCAATCACTGGGAGATCTGGTTGCGTGACCCGGACGGTTACAAGGTCGTCCTGGCCAGCCCGGACGGCACCGCCGATGGCGATTGGAGGCCCTGACTTGCACGCGGCCATTACCTACCGAACCTGCCATCGAACCTGCTATTTCCGGCATGATCCCAAAACGCACCGTATAGGCTATCATCGTCGCGGCCGGGCAAGCGGGACGACTGGCCGACGGAATGATTTGCATAAAATCGTAACATGATCAACGTAATTTTCTATGCGACTGTTCTAGCCTTGATTCTATGGACCTGGTACGACGCGGTGAAGTCGCGTCCCTCCGATTTTCAGGCGATCGAAAACCTGATGAAGGCGAGGGGTCTACGCACGATATCCGTGGTCAGGACGTACAACTACGGCCAGTACTGGAAGGATCTCGGACTCTCAAGCCCTCGCAACGGCCGAATCTACGTCGCCCTCGGCGAGGATGCCTCGGGGCTCCTCCGCGAGGTCCACGTCAACTTCGAAGGTTGGTTATCGAATGCAGGAGGGCCAAGAGTCTTATTGGAACGGCAGAAGCCGACACGCAACAACCGTGGATAGCATCGACCCAGCTCTCAACTTTTCCCAGGCCCGTCGAGGCCGTAGCACTTCTCGCAGGCGTATCTTAACTGCCCCCTACGGCGCTTCGGAATAGGGATGGATATAGGCGTAGCCGACTCCAGGGGTTTGCACCCCTGGCCATCGACTGCGGCCCCTACAGGTTTGGGAAAGCCTATACGAAACAGGCTGTCAATGATTCCACGAATCGCCGTTGGCGACCGCCGCGGCCGTTGAATCCGACGACGGCAATCCCACGGCCCTCGCCAGTTCCAGGGCCGACTTCGTGATCCCGTCCACGTCCAGGCCGACCTCGGCGAGTTGCTCGTCGCGTTCGGCGTGCATCACGAACCGGTCGGGCAGGCCGACGCGGCGGATGTGCGAGGTGTTCAGGCCCGCTTCGTTGGCGACCTCCAGCACGACCGAGCCGAAGCCGCCCATCAGGCAGCCTTCCTCGACCGTCAGCACGAAGCCGCATTCCTCGATCGCCTTCAGCATCGTCGCCTTGTCGAGCGGCTTGGCGAACCGGGCGTTGATCACGCCCACCCGCAAGCCGTGCTGCTGGCGGAGCCTTTCGGCGACGCGGAGGCAGGTGCCCACCATCGCGCCGAAGGCCACCAGCATGCCGTCGGTCTCCCACTCCAGGATCTCGGCCTGGCCCAGCTCGATCGGCATCGCCTCGCGGTCGATCGTCTCCAGGCTGGCCCTCGGATAACGGATCGAGCAGGGGGACGAGTGCTTGAGGGCGAAGTCGAGCATCGGGGCCAGGTCGCGCTCGTCGCCCGGGGCCATCACCACGATGTTGGGGAACATCCGCATGTAGGCGATGTCGTACGTCCCGTGGTGCGTCGGCCCGTCGGGCGCCGACGACGCCGGCGCGGTCGAGCAGGAACGTCACGGGCAGGTCTTGCAGGGCGACTTCCTGGAAGATCTGGTCGAACGAGCGCTGCAGGAACGTGCTGTAGATGTCGACGATCGGCCGGGCGCCCGCCTTGGCCATGCCGGCGGCGAACGCGACCGCGTGGCCCTCGCAGATGCCCGTGTCGAAGAACTGGTCGGGGAAGGCCTCGCGGACCTTCTGCAGCTTGTTTCCCTCGCACATGGCGGCGGTCAGGACGCAGGCGGTCTTGTCCCGCTTCAGGGCCTCGAAGACCGCGTCGCTGGCGGCGTCGGTGTAGGCCCGGCTGCTGGAGGTCTTGAGCGGGATGATGCCGTCGTCGGCGTACTGGAACGGCGACGGGGCGTGGAACTTGACCGGGTCGGCCTCGGCCGGGGCGAATCCCCTCCCCTTGTCGGTCAGGACGTGGAGCAGGACGGGGCCGTCCATCCCCTTGACGCGTTCCAGGTAGTGACGCAGGGTCGGCAGGTCGTGGCCGTCGATCGGGCCCAGGTAGGTGAAGCCCAGCTCCTCGAACAGCATCCCGCCGTGCACCGACGCCTTCACGGCGTCCTTGAACTGCTGGAGCAGCTTCTCGGCCGAATCGCCTACCAGGGGGATCGAGGGCAGGAGCCGTTTCTTGACCCAGTTGTTCAGGTCCTGATAGGTGTTCCCCGTCCGGACCCGGTCGAAGTAATAGCCGAGGCCGCCGACCCTGGGGCAAATCGACATCTTGTTGTCGTTCAGGACGATCAGGAACTTCTTTCGGAGGCCGCCCGCGTTGTTGAGCGCCTCGAAGACGATCCCCGACGGGAATGCGCCGTCGCCGATCACGGCCACGGAGTGGCGTTCGGGGTGGCCGACCAGGTCGTCGCCGGCCTTCAGGCCCAGGGCCGTGCTGGGGGCGCAACCGGCGTGGCCCGTCATGAACAGGTCGAACGGGCTTTCGGCCGGGTTGGGGTAGCCCATCAGGCCCCCCTTGGTGCGGATCGTGTGCAGGCGATCGGCCCGGCCGGTCAGCAGCTTGTGGGGGTAGATCTGGTGGCCGGTATCCCAGATGATCCGGTCCTGGCTGAAGTCGAACGCCAGGTTGAGGGCGAGGCAAAGCTCGACCACGCCCAGGTTGCTGGCGAAGTGGGCCGGCCGCTGCGAGACGACCCGGATCAACTCCTCGCGCATCTCGCCGGCGAGCCGCCCCAGGTCGGCCTCGCTCAGCCGCTTGAGGTCGGCCGGCGTGCGGATCCGCGAAAGCAACGGGCCCGGGTTCGACTTCGGGGTCTGACTCATCAACGGTCCCTTTCCAGCAAGTCCATCGCCAGGGCGACCAGTCGGGCCCCCCGCGACTCCAGGGGCGCCAGGGCGGCGATCGCTTCCTCGGCCTGCTGCCGGGCCTTGTTCCGCGAGCCTTCGATACCGAGGAAACCGGGATAGGTCCACTTCCCTAAACCGGAGTCCTTGCCGACCCGCTTGCCCAGCTTGGATTCGTCCCCCTGGACATCCAGCAGGTCGTCGACGATCTGGAACGCCAGGCCCACGGCCCGACCGTAAGTGTCGAGGGCCGAACGCGTCGCCGGATCGGCGCCGGCGGCGATCGCCCCCAGGGTCAGGGAAGCCCGCAGCAGGGCCCCGGTCTTGCGGCGATGGATCGCCTCCAAAGCCTCGGCGCTGCCATCCGTCCGGCCTTCGGCCTGGAGGTCGGCCATCTGCCCGCCGACCATCCCGGCCGGCCCGGCCGCCTCGGCCAGCAGGCGGACGCTGGCCACGGCCGCCTCGGCCGGCTTCGTATCGCGGGCGATGATCTCGAACGCCAGCGTCAGCAGACCGTCGCCGGCGAGGATCGCGGTCGCCTCGTCGAACGCCTTGTGGCAGGTCGGGCGCCCCCGGCGGAGGTCGTCATCGTCCATCGCCGGAAGGTCGTCGTGGATCAAGGAATAGGTGTGAACGAACTCCAGGGCGCAGGCGGCCGGCAACGCCAGCCGACGGTCCGCCCCCGACGCCTCGGCCGCCATCAGGCAGAGCACGGGACGGAGCCGCTTCCCCCCGGCCATGACGCTGTAGCGCATCGCCTCGGCCAGTCGCGAGGGGCACCCCGACCGATCGTCGGCCGTCGGCAAGTAGCGGTCGAGCGCCTCATCCACCTGCCGGCGGGCTTCCTCCAGGAAACCGGCCAGCGCGAGACGCGCCTCGGGGCTGGTCGAAATCGTCATGGGCGAACTATCGAGGATCCCGGGCCTGGCTGGAATGGATTGGAGGGAACGCCGATGCGGAAAGACCATCCGACCGCGAAGGGCGGGCCGGGAACCGCCTCATTGTGGACATTCGGGCGCCGGTTGTCCACACTCCGCCGGGCTAAAACTTTGCAAAGCAAAGCTAGGCTTCCATCGGAGCGAAACCTGGGGACCCTGGCGAATCTGTGCGGGCCCAGGTGGACTCTCGCGGGTTTCGCGACGGGCCCCAGGGCTTGCCGAACTCGCGCCCGAGCCGGGATCTGGCCAATCGGGCGAGGATTCGCGAGGATGATCGATCGATCTGCTGCGGCGATTCGCCCCAAGCCCCCGGGAACCCCCATGAGAATCCGCCTGAATCCTCGGGTCCTCGCCATCGTCGTCGCCCTCGGCAGGTCGTCGGCCGCCGATGGCCAGCATTACGCCCAGAAACCCGAGGTGATGCCGTCGAAGTCGGCCGGCTCGAAGGCCGTCGAAGCGGAGAAACCCGAGCCGATCCCGATCGACGGCGGCCCGGCGCCTCGATGGATCTGGGGGGCGAAGGATAACCAGGCTTACGTCCTGAAGGCCACGTTCGATGGCGGCTCGAAGGCGGCCCGCCTGAAGGCCTCCGGCGACAATCACGTCACCCTGCTCCTCAACGGCAAGCGGATCGGGGCTTCCGACCAGTGGGAAGAGCCGCTCGACCTGGACGTCCAGCAGCACATCCTGCCCGGGAAGAACGAGTTGGTCGCCGAGGTCCGCAATGCAGGCGGCATCGCCGGCTTCGTGCTCAAGCTGGCCCTGGTCGATGGCGATGGCAAGGCCCGTTATGTCGTGACCGACGAATCGTGGAAGGCCGGCGATCGTCGCGAAGCCGAGGCCTCGACGCCGGCCCGGGTGATCGGCACGCTGGGCATGGCCCCCTGGGGGAACGTCTTCGACCGGCCGTCGAACCCCAACCGGGGCGTGTTCGAGACCCGCCCCGGCTTCCGGGTCGAGCGGGTTTTCACCGTCCCCCGCGAGGAGCTTGGCTCCTGGGTGGCGATCGCGTTCGACGACAAGGGGCGGCTGATCGCCAGCGACCAGGGGGATAAAGGGTTGAGCCGGATCACGCCCCCGCCGATCGACGGCTCGGGCGAGACGAAAGTCGAACAACTGAAAGCCAGGATCTCGTCGGCCCAGGGGCTGCTGAGCGCCTTCGGCGGCCTGTATGTTTCGGTCAACGGCGGCCAGGGGAGCGGCCTCTACCGGCTCCGCGACACCGACGGCGATGACCAGTACGACGAGGTCGTCAAGTTGAAGGCCCTCCGGGGCGCCGGCGAGCACGGGCCGCACGGGCTTCGGCTTTCGCCCGATGGCCAATCGATCGTGATCGTCTCGGGCAACCACACGCTGCCGCCCGAGGGTTTCCAGGCGAGCCGATTGCCCAGCAACTGGGCCGAGGACCTGCTCCTGCCCCGCCAGTGGGACGCCAACGGCCACGCCGTCGGCATCCTGGCGCCGGGCGGCTGGATCGCGAAGACCGACCCCGACGGCAAGTCGTGGGAAATCCTCAGCGCCGGCTATCGGAATTCGTACGACTTCGCGTTCAACGCCGACGGCGAGTTGTTCGCGTACGACTCGGACATGGAATGGGACATGGGCATGCCCTGGTACCGCCCGACCCGGGCCGTGCACGCCACCAGCGGCAGCGAGTTCGGCTGGCGGAGCGGCACCGGCAAGTGGCCCACGTATTACCCCGACAGCCTGCCGCCGATGACCGAGATCGGCCCCGGCTCGCCGGTGGGCGTCACCTTCGGCTACGGGGCCAAATTCCCGGCGAAGTACCAGAAGGCCCTGTACCTCTGCGACTGGACCTTCGGCACGATCTACGCCCTGCACCTGGAGCCGGACGGCTCGACCTACAAGGCGACGAAGGAAGAATTCCTGTCGAGGACACCCCTACCCCTGACCGACGCCGCCGTCGGCCCGGACGGGGCCCTGTATTTCACGATCGGCGGCCGAGGGACGCAGTCGGAACTCTTCCGCGTGACCTACGTCGGCGACGAATCGACCGCCCCGGCCGACCTGAAGTCCCCCGGGGATGCCGCGCCGCGGGACCTCCGCCATCAACTCGAAGCCTTCCATGTCAAGGCGGCCGATCCCGCCCGCGCGGTGGCGTTCGCCTATCCTTACCTGAAGCATGACGATCGGTTCATTCGTTACGCGGCCCGGGTCGCGCTGGAACACCAGCCCCCGGCACTCTGGCAAGATCGCGTCCTGGCCGAAACCGACCCGGAAGCCCTGATCCTGGGCACCATCGCCCTGGCCCACCAGGGGGACAAGGCCCTCGGCGCCCGGCTGGTCGAATCGCTCGGCCGGCTCGAAGTCGAAAAGCTCCCCGAGGCCCGGCAACTCGGCTGGCTGCGGGCCCTGTCGCTCGTCCTGATCCGGATGGGCCCCGATCCGTCGGTCGCGTCGAAGCTCTTGCCCACGCTCGAACGGTCCTATCCGTCGGCTTCCGACCCGCTCAATCGCGAGTTGTGCAACGTCCTCGTCTTCCTGAAGTCGCCGACGGTGGTGGCGAAGACGCTCGCCTTGATGGAGAAGCCGGGCGAGGCGAAGCGCGAGGCGATGGACGACCTGATCGCCCGCAATCCCGGCTACGGCGGGCCGGTCGCCCAGATGCTGGCGAGCCGGCCCGACGCCCAGAAGCTGCACTACGCCTTCGCGTTGCGGAACGTGAAGGACGGATGGAGCCTGCCCCAGCGGAAGGCTTATTTCCAGTGGCTCGCCGATGCCCGCAAGCGATGGAGCGGCGGGGCGAGCTTCCAGGGCTTCCTGCGGAACATCGACAACGACGCCTTCGCCAACGCCACCGACGCCGAGCGCCTGGCGATCGAAGCGACCGGCGCCCGCCAACCGTACCAGCCCAAGGCCCTGCCCCAACCAGCCGGCCCCGGCCAGGCCTGGACGGTCGATTCGGTGATGGAACAGGTCAACGCGGGCCTCAAGGGCCGGAACTTCAAGAACGGCGAGAAGTCGTTCGCATCGGCCCGATGCATCGTCTGCCACCGATTCGGGCCCGAGGGCGGCGCCACCGGGCCCGACCTCACCCAGGTCGCCGGACGGTTCGGCCCCAAGGACCTGGCCGAGGCGATTGTCGAGCCCAGCAAGGTGGTCTCCGACCAGTACCGCGCCTCGATCCTGGCGCTCGACTCGGGCCAGGTCGTCACGGGCCGGGTCGTGAGCGAGTCGGACAGGGCCCTGCTCGTGGTGACCGACCCCGAAGACCCCACCAAGGTCTCCGAGATCGCCCGCGGCTCGATCGAGGAGATGAAGCCCTCGCCCGTCTCCTTGATGCCCGAAAAGCTGCTGAACGGCCTGAATCGCGACGAGGTGCTGGACCTGTTCGCCTACCTGCTATCGAGGGGCAACGCCAACGACCCGATGTTCCGCAAGTAGGGGGGTATCGACATGCGGTCGGGTGATCCTCGGGGATGGGACGGGGATCGCCAACCCGCACCTGATGTGTACCTCGCCAAAACCAAGGGCCAAAGGCATGGCTACGCCGTCATCCATCGACGCCAGGTACTTCTATCGATGTGCCGTACAACGCTTCGAGGATGCCGAAATCCTGCTCCGCGCCGACCGGACAACCGGAGCTGTCTACCTGGCGGGATACGGCGTAGAATGCACCTTGAAGGGCATGATCCTGGGCAGCCTGCCCGCCGCGGCCCGGAAGCCCATGCTCGACTCTTTCCGAGGCGCGAAGGCCCACGACTTCGAATGGTTGCGGCTCCAGTACCTGGACAACGGGGGATCCCGGTTCCCAAGGGAGGTCAACCAGGCATTCACTCTCGTCGGCGGTTGGTCGACCGATCTCCGGTATTCGCCCCGAACGGCCAGGGATGAGGAAGCGGAAGGCTTCCTGAACGCAGGGAGGAAGATCATCGGATGGGGCGATGGGAGGCACTGAAATGCCGGTCAAGGTACGAGGCAAAACCGATCCGATCCTCGACCGCTTCGTCGAAGTGCTCGAGCGCTATCAGGCCGACCATCCGAAGGCCCAGATTGATCTCTATCGGCAGAATCGATACTCCATTCGCGTTCGAATCCTTGACCCGGGCTTCGAGGGCAAAACCAAGGTCGAACGAAGCAACTTCGTCTGGAAGAATTATCTGGATAAGCTATCCGATGAGGATCAATCGGATCTGAGCGCCCTGATTCTCCTGACCGCCGATGAAACCAGCATGTCTCTATCGAATCTGGAGTTCGAGGATCCAACCCCATCCAGGGTCTGAAGGGGATCCCCCCGCAAGCCCTTCGGACCGATCCTATTGCAAGGCCCCGGGCATCACCCGGTTCAGGCCCACCGCGGATGATCGGCACCCAGTTCATCGATCCCCCGCGTAATGAGCCGAGCATTCTCGCCGTCGGAATCCATCGCCCAGATTGCGGGGGCCCCTCCCGTCTCCGCGCGGCAGAAGGCGATCGATCGGCCGTCCGGCGATTGGCTGGCGCGGAAGTCCCAGACGGGCGGGCGTGAGTTCGTCAACGGAGTCATCCGGCCGTCTCGAGGATCGAGGCGAACGATCTCGGTCCCGCCCCTCGCGAGTTCGGGCTTGTAGTCGCGGTTGAAGTGATCGACGTCGGGCCGATTGGCCTGGTATTCCCAGGCGACCTTCGAATCGGGCAACCGCCTCGGGAAGAGGATCGAACCGTCGCGGGTCCAGGCCGGCACGTTGGAGCCGCCGCCTCGCGTTTCGGGGTCGCCATAAGTGGCCGCGAACCACATCGATTGGCCGGTCGTGAGCACCCGGTGCTCGCCGCCGTCGGCCCGGCCGATGCAGACGTCGGCCCAGTCATGGCCCGGATCCTGGGCGGGTAGGCAATCGACGTAGACGATCCAACGGCCGTCGGGCGACCAGCTCGTCCCGAAGTACAGATGGCCCGGCTTGGCAGCGACGCGGATCCGATCGCCGCCCTCAAGGTCGCTGGTCCAGACCTGATAGCCTTCCGGGCCCGCCAGGTGGAACGCGACGCGACGGCCATCGGGGCTGAGGCTCAGGCCGTAGGGGAGCCCTTCGCCGGCCCGGGTGAATTCGCGGGCGTCGGTGCCGTCGAGGCGGACGCTATAAATCTGGCCGACCTTGTTGCGGACGACTTGAATCAGCAGCCGGTCGCCGCCGAGCAGGAGGGCCGGGGTAATGAACGGGGCCAGCCTCTCCTTGGTGCAAATCTCTTCGAGCGAGCCGGTTTCCAGGTCGTGGATCCAGAGGTGCGTCGGCGTCTGCGTGTAATACTCCTCGAACGGCTTCCCGGGGCCGTCGCGGCGGGGCTCCATGCTGAGGAAGAGGACGCGGCGACCGTCGGGGAAGATTGCTCCGACCTGCCATGTGGCTTGATCGGGCTTGTCGAAATCGAAGTAACGGAGGCCGGTCCCGTCGGAATAGACGACGCCCGCCTTGCCGCGGGATGTGAAGTAAATCCGGCGTTTCGGGGCATCGTCGCCGAGCAAGGCCCTTGCGGAAGGGGCGGCCGGGAGCAGGCAAGATGCGGCCAAGAAGGCCCTCCGGCTGATTACGCCACGACCGAAGGCGCTTGCTTGGCTCGTCATGCGACTTGGCCTCGCGAACGCGGGACATCCGAGCGACGGCCCGAGTCCCATCGTTGGTAAGAGATGGGATCGAGTCTGCCACGTCCTCGCCCCCGATGCCAGATCATCACGGCGTCGTCGATCGGCCTGGTATACTCGGCGAATGCTGTTACGGCTCGGGCTTCAACCCGGCGAAAGGCCCGCCCATGAAATCACGCCCCAGGATCATCGCCGCCGTCGTAGCCTTGGCCGTCTTCCTTGGGGCGGCTTGGGCAATCTTCCAAGCCGGGCGCGGGCCGCTCCCGCTGGATCGGAGCGAGTTCCTACGGGATGTGGCCGAGCCGATCACCATCGCCGATGCCATGTCGTTCGACGATGGGGGCAGCATGGGCCTGCGTTTCGAGGATGCGCAAGGGGCTGTAAAGGATATCTGCTTGCAAAATTCCCTCGCCTGGGAGGGCGACCCGAAGTCCGATGCGGGTCATCACATCCTCGTCCTGAACAGCTTCTTCCCCGATGGCAAGCGTGCCCGTCGAGTGCCCGTTTCCGGGGGCGAGGAGCGGGCCTTGTTGGGGCTCCTCGAACGCTGGGCCAGCCTGGATTCGGATGCCCAGGAGTTGGAGAAGCGGTTCGAAGCCCTGGAACGAGGGGAATTGAGCAGCGACGACTTCTGGAAGGATCTTCCGGATCAGGCCCGTTTGAAGGAAGTGGCCGTGAGCATCTTGCGAGCGCTCCGGGCCAGGAACTGAATGCCACTTCCGCTTCCGCCCCGACGGGCCGACGTCAACTCGCCGGGTCGAATCGCGCCCGCAGCAAGTGCGGAATTCGTGGACGCGTCAGGATTTTGGAAAGAGGCCGGCCTCGATGAGCAACCGCCGGACTTCAGCCCGATCGGGATGGTTCATGTCGAGGACATAGAGCGTCGTACGCCCGACCGCGGTCTTCCCCAGAATCATCGACCCATCCCACCCGAAATGCGAGGCCCAACGGTTCCGACGCGGGGTGAACAACCGGGTGAGTTTCCTGGTCTGGGGATCGATGCCGGCCAGGTTCGGACCCTTGTGGTAGTTGCAGTGCGGGCAAGACAGGGCCAGGTTCTCGAAGGTCGTTTCGCCCCCATGCTGCTGGGCAATGATGTGATCGAGGGGGAAGGTCAATTCCGAAACCAGGGCGGGGATCTTGCAATATTCGCAGCGATACCTCGCCCGCTTCCTAACCCTCTGATCCAGCGATTCGATCATCGATCCTCAAGGCTCCTGGCCCGCCGACTTCAGGGCGAGCAAGGCCCTGGCCTTGAGGATCGACAGGACGTTGTCGGCCTGGATGTACGATTCCAGCTCGTCCCGCTCGTCGGCCGTGATTGGCCCTTGCTGTTGCCGCTCCAGCAGTTCGAGCGCTCGCTGCTTGTCCTGTTCACGGATGCCCAGGCTCAGGATAAACCTGGCCCCTTCGGGCGGCACTTCGCCCTTCGATTCCAGGGCGCGGCCGAGGATCTTAGCCCCGGTCAGCTTCGCGGATGCCGATTGCATGGGAGCCCCCTCAAACGCTTTCGCCAATCTCCCAAGCCATTCTAACCGCCGGCCCGCGTCCGCCGTGATTTCGGCGTCGGTTTCGCCTCCAGGTCGGTGGTGGCGGTGGCGTCGAACGGCATCGTTTGGGGCGGGCCGTCCTCGTTCAGGCCGGCCAGGATCGCCACCTGGCGGTCGGCCGCTTCCAGCAGGGTCTGGCATTGGCCCAGCAGGCGGACCCCTTTTTCATACGCGGCCAGCGACTCGGACAGGGCCAGGTCGCCCCGTTCCAGCTCGTTCACCGCCTGCTCGATGCCCTTGAGGGCCTTCTCGAAGTCGAGGGGAGTCGAATCGATGCTCATGCCTTGGGATTCCCGCGGGTTTCCAGCTCCTTGACGATCCCGACCAGCATGGCCGGATCCTTGCGGGTCATCAGGTGGTCGATCCTCTGCTGCGGGAATTCGAGCTGTACGAGCGCCTCGGCCACCTGCTTCCAGAGGCGTTCCTTCTTCTTCTCGCCTTCGGCTAGATAGAGCTCGGTGGCCAGCTCGGAGATTCGTTGCTGCTTGATCGTGTCGAAATTGTTGTAATAGCGCTTGATGATTTTCTGCTGATACGGGCTGAAATCGGCCATCATCGGTCTCCCGTCGGGATCGGTTCGATCACCTCGATCCGGCTGCGTAACAGGCCGTCGGAAAGGCGGGTTCGGAGGAAATCGCCCGGTTGCAGGCCATCGATAGCACGGAGCGGCCCCGACTCCCCATCGCGGAACGTCAAACTGTAGCCCCGGCCCAGCACCGCGAGCGGGCTGAGCGCCTCCAATCTCCCGGCATGCCGGGCGAGCCGGTCTTGCTTGGCTTGCAGGCCGATCCGGATGGCCCGATCGGCCCTGCGGCGCAGGTCTTCCAGTCGGTTGCGGGCCTCATTCAACTTCGATCGGGCGGCGACCGCCAGGCGGCCCTGGTACGACTGCAAACGCGAGGCCAGTTCGTCGCGGTCGGGAACGCATCGGACGGCGGCGTCGGTGGGGGTCAACGCGTGGACGTCGGCCACCAGGTCGGCGACCGTCACGTCGATCTCGTGGCCGACCGCCGTCACGACGGGCCGTTGGGCGTGGTAGATCGCCCTGGCCACGCTTTCCTCGTTGAACGCCCAGAGGTCTTCCGGGCTGCCGCCGCCGCGGCCCGTGATGATGATGTCGATGTCGGGCAGGCGATCGGCCAGTTGAATGCCGGCGGCGATCTGATCGGCGGCGCCGGGCCCCTGCACCGCCACCGGGATGATCAGCACCGAGACCGACGGCCATCTCCGTTGGAGGACCTGCAGGAAATCGCGGATCGCGGCGCCCGTGGGGCTGGTGACGATCGCCACGCGCCTCGGGAAGCTCGGCAACGGCTTCTTGCGGGACGGGTCGAACAGCCCTTCGGCCGCCAGCCGCGCCACGGCCTGGCGGAAGGCCAGTTCCAAGGCGCCGATCCCTTCGGGCTCGATGGCCTGGATGACGAGCTGGTATTCGCCGCGGGGGGCATAAACCTCCAGGCCGCCCCAGGCCCGGACCGCCATGCCGTCTTCCAGGTCGAACTTCACGCGGGCGGCCATGCTCCTCCACATCACCGCCTTGAGCTGGGCCCGATCGTCCTTCAACGTCAGGTAGACGTGCCCCGACCGGGGTCGGGCGACGCCCGAGACCTCGCCGCGGACGCCGACCGCGCCGAAGCCCATGCTCAGCAGGGCGCGGACGCGATCGGTCAGGTCGCCGACCGAGAGGAGTTCCTCGCCCTCGGGCTCGTCATCGAACAGCAGCGGCAATGTGGCCATCGACCTCCTCCCCGGGTGCGAGTCTATCCGCTGGGTCCGAACGCGCACAGACCGGATGTTCAGCCGCACCCGGCCCGGTGTGATGCGATCAGAGTGACCTTACTTCCGCTCGGCCAACCATTTCCGGGCGATCCGGTAGTCGGAGGAAGCATGGTATTTGTCGACGATCTCCTGGGCCCTGGCATAGCCGGCCGGCCGGTCGCCCCGGTTGAAGGCGGCGCGGGCCTCGCCCATCAGCTTCCGGGCGGGCGGATCGTGCTCGGCCCGGAGTTGGTCGTAAGCGGCCATCGCCTCGGCGGCCGCCGGCGCGAAGGCGTAATCATCGCGGAAGGCCAGGAACGGGTCGACCCACGAGCCGTCGGCATTCGCCCGGATCGCTTCGAGGTGGGCTTTCGCCTTCGGGGCGACTTCCTGGTCCATACCGGCGGCGATCCTCTCCAACCTTGCCTTCGCCTGGCCATCCAACTCCAGGTTCCGGGCGCGGGCCATCGCAGCGATGGCATCCCTCGGCCGTTTCTCGTCGAGGGCTTTCTCGGCCAGGTCGAGCAGGGCTCCTGCATCGTCGCTCGCGAGGGTTTCCAGCCATCGAATTGCCCTGGCCACGGGCAGGCGGGCGAACATATGGGCGGCCTGGGCGTCGTCGAACAGGCGGATCGCCGGCCATCCGGCGTCGCGGAAGAGGCCCTCGGCGTAGCTGCCGCCGTCGAACGGTACGAGCGGATCGTTGCGGCCGTGGACGATCGCCAGCGGCACGGCCCTTTGCGACGCCTTCAGCGCGGGATCATCGTAGGCCGAAGGCTCGCACTGGAAGATCAGGCCGGCGGAGATCGGGAACGCCCCGGCGATGCTCTCGGGCGAGTTCATCAGCAGGCTGTAGGTCAGGTAGCCCCCCTGCGAATGGCCGCCGACGAGGTAATGGCGTATCGGGTAGACCTTCTTCAGTTCCTCCATTGCCTCGCCCACCAGCGCGGGGCTTTCGCGATCGGTGCCGGGGAAGCCCTTGAAGGTGCTGCGGCCCACGAAATTGACGTAGGAGTAGTTGAATGCGGGCGATTCCGCCGCGATGTTCGAGGGGATCTCGCCGTTGATCCCGAGCAGCAGGAAGTCGCGGGCCACATCGGGCCAGGCGGCGGCGATCGTCTCGACATAGGCCCGGGAATTCATGTTGGATCCGTGCAAAATCAGCACGGTCGGCCACTTCTTGCCGTCGCCCTCCCGGTAGCCCTCGGGGGCCCGGACGCAGTAGGTGAGCAAACCTTCGGTCGAGCCATCGACCACCTTGCCGGCGACGAGCGGCACCTGGCGGACATACTCCGGGGCGCGTCGGCCTTTCCAGCCGTACCAGGCCGGGTTTCCGTCGGTCCCGCCGGCCCCGGCCATGGTTTTGCCATCGGGATCGAGGTCGAACCAGCCGGGCCCCTCCCGGAATGCCTGGATGCGAAACTCCAGGTGGCGGCCGGTCGCCTTGCCCTCGATCGACGAGGTGCCGCGGAGCGCGTAACGCCCCTTGTAGGTAGAATCCCCCTCCCTGCCCAGTTCCATCAGGCCCAGATCGGTCAACCAGAGCCCCGAGAAATCGGCCGGATCCGCCTCAGACGCGGAAGGGTCGGGCCGCCAGGCGTTCCAGTTTCCCGACCGCCCGTTGCCCGCCTTGAAGGTGCCGTTGGCGGAGTTCCCGCGGCGATCGAGGGTCCAGGTCACATCGACATGAATTTGATTTTCGTCGTAGCTGAAGTTCAGCTTATCCCCCTCCACCTTGCCGGTCAGCGGGAGGTTCGAGGCGATCAAACGCCCCCGGACGGCCCCGGGACCCTCGCCTTTTTCGATCGAGACCGGGCCGAAGCCGGTCTTCCATTCGCCGACGAAGCGGTCGGCGAGATCGTCGGCCAGTGCGGCGAGCGGGAGGAAGCAGGACAATAAGGCCAAAATCGTCATACTCACGGGCATTCTCCCTGATTCCGGCGGCCTGGGCCGCTCCCCGTTAAGAGCAGCATCCGGGAGTAGATTCCACCAGGGAGGACGTTTCGCGAATACCCGGCGGTTAAAATGGAAATCCCGCATCCTCGCCTATGCCGGTGATTTCGGTGGAGGAGTGATCCCGTCATGCCCTCGCCCTTCCCCGGTATGAATCCGTTCCTGGAGCAGGACGGTCTCTGGGTCGACTTCCATACGAAGTACCTGGCCGCCCTGAACGAGGCCCTCGTGGCGCAGGTCCGACCCCGTTACATCGTGCTCGTGGAGCAATACCGATACGTTCAAGGCCCCGAGGAACGCCGTTTGATCGGACGGGTCGATGTCTCGATCGTCCCCGCCGCGCCTGCAGCGGGCGAAGTCGCGGGCGGCCTGGCCGTGCTGGATGCTCCGGCCGAGGTCGAATGGGATGAACTGCCCGTCGAGCCGATGCCCTACCTCGAAATCCTGGACCGCAAGGACCGCCACCTCGTCGCCGTGATCGAACTGCTCAGCCCGTCCAACAAGCGGGGGCGGGACCGCGACCAATATCTGGCGAAACGAGAAGCAGTCCTTCGGAGCGACGCTCACCTGGTCGAAATCGACCTGCTCCGTGGGGGTTCGGCACTCCCCCCGGTTCGGCCGCATTCGACCTATTCCGTGCTGGTCAGCCGGGCCGGCCAACGCCCCCGCGCGGGACTCTGGCCCATCGGGCTTCGCGATCGATTGCCGGTCGTCCCGGTGCCCTTGATGGCACCCGATCCGGATGCCCGACTGGATCTGCAAGCGGCCCTTGACCGGGTTTATGATGCCTATGGCTACGAGGATTTCCTGTACGACAACCAGCCCGATCCGCCCATGACCCCCTTTGAGGAAGCATGGGCCCGGGAGATCTTGCCCAGGATCGGCGGTTGATCAGCTCGGTGTGGCCTTGATGCAGCTAGGTACGGAGGGGCGCCGGATGAAGTTCCATTTGAGAATCTGGCACTTCATGGTCGCCGTCGTGGTCGCGGGGGCCTATTTTGCTGCGGCTCGGTACGATGCGGAAAACTCTTATTCCTGCACACATATACACATAATTCCTTATATGAACTGGGGTTTTTTGTTTGGAGCCCTCGGCCTGATTGCCGCCGAGTATCGCGGAATTCGACCGAGCACCGGTCTACTGCTCGGGATGCTGTTTGGCCCATTCGGCTTGCTCTTCTACAACAGGCCGGGCGCTGCCCCAGACGATCAAAAGGGACCAACCTCCAAGCAAGGCAACCTTTGATTGCTTGATTACGATTCGACCACCTCCCAATCAATCCGAGCCAGGATCGCTGCTAACTTTTTTCCCCGATCGAGATGGACCGTCGCGAGATGGGCCACCCGTCCCATCAGGTGGGCCCGAAAATCGGCATGCTGGCCGCGATTCTGGGCCATCGGGCCGGTTTTCAGGCAGTTGTGCAGGGTCGCCTTGAGGCGGTCGAACTCGTCCCGGGGCAAGTTCAGGCGATCGTTCACGACCAGGCCGGCCAGCCGTTGCCGAACACCCCTGCGCATGGCCCGCGTTTTCCGGGGATTGACCTCGAACCCTTCTTCCAGGGCGACCGCACCGACATGATCGACGAATCGGGCGGCCTTGCGGGCGAATTCGCCATCCCCCGAGAAGGCCAAATCGTCGGCGTATCGGGTGTGGATCGCGCCGGCGGACCGGGCCAATCCCGTGAGGCGTGCATCGAGCCGGAAGGCGGCGAGGTTCGCCAGGGCTGGCGATGTCGGGGCCCCCTGGGGCAGGTGCGGAAGGGCGAACCGCTTGCGGAGCCTCCAGAGTTCGGTCGAGCCGCCCCGCGAGGGGCAATTCGGGTCGTCCCAGGCGTCGTTCGGTACTCGGCTGGTGCACAGACCGGCCAGGGCCAGGGCGACCGGCTCCGGGTATCCGGCCGTTCGGAAGAGGGCCTGGATACGGGCCCGGCTCACCGAGGGGAAGAAGTCGCGGAGGTCCAGCTTCAGCACGATCGGCCGGCCTACGTGGGGCGATGCGAACGAACGGACCGATCGGCCGGGTCGGAAGCCGTGGGCGGCGTCGTGCGGCGGGATCCTGGCGACGATCTCGTCGAGCAACCTCCGCTGGATCGCCTTCAAGCGGGCCTTGGGCACCTCGATCACCCGGACCTCGCCCGACCGCTTGCGACGCCAGAGGACCCGATAGTGCCGCAACGGGCCGTCGGGCGATCGCCGATTCCGCCCCTGGACGTCGGCGAACCATTCGAGCTCGGCGGGTGACAGGCCCAGCAAGCCGGCCAGTTCGGCGGTGCCGACGAGCGCCGGCGATTCCCAGGCGGAGGGCGGGCCCGACGAAGGCCACATCACGGGCGAGTCCGGCACCGGCTCGGGGCGGATCGCCGGGATCGATTCCCAGGCCCGACGGAGCGGGCCGTCCTCGAAGAGGAACGCCTCGACGATCGACCGGGCGGGGCGGGTGCCGTCGCCCAGGGCGCGAATCAGCCGACGGGCCAGCGACCGGGCCCGGAAACGGGGCCTCGATTTCCCCAGGGCCCGGGCGATCCGAACGGCCAGGTCCTCCTCGGTCCAGGGGCCGACCACCAGCCCGGCCGCCAGCGCCCGGGCCTGCTTCCGCGTCATGGATGAGGGGTGTAATTGATCGGACAGCGGCGTGCGCTCCAACCGTTCCGGTCTGGCGTGTGGGTGGGTACGCAACCGCGTACGGGCCGCACACGCGTCGAAATCGGCGACTGACGCATTCCCCCGGGGTAACCCCGGGGAGGCGAAGTTCCCATCGATCCGAAACGAATCGAGGGCAATCCGCCCGCTTGGAGCGCCGCCGCTGCCCGGCACCTGGTCTAACCCGATTCTGAACGCATGTCAAGGAATACCGAACCGATTGTGCGGGCCTTGCGGGATCGCCGGCCCTCTTGCTGGCCGGGGAACCGGGTGGTTAGATTAAAGCCGTAATCCCCGGCCGGTGATCGCCGTCGAGGCGGCCGACGGCGGACCGTCGGGCCGGGGTGGGCCCCACGCGCCTCAACGGATTGCGTGCGTCCCGAGGAACCGGGCCGTCGCCCTTGCCGGGCGGCGCCTTCGCCGCATTCGCTTCGCAAAGGCCAGGACACGCCAAGGAGATTCCAACGGTGCGACGCTTCGCCACGATCGTGCTTTCCTTGCTCGCCACCCTCGGGCTGACCGCCGCCTGGGCCCAGGAGGAGAAGAAGCAGGACCCCGCCCCCGCCGCCAAGCCCGCGGAGAAGGAGCAGGGCAAGCCGGCCGAGACGCCCAAGCCGGCCGAGACGCCCAAGGCGGACGAGAAGCCGGCCGAGCCGACGATCCCGCCCGAGGTCCAGGCCAAGATCGACGCCGCCCGCCGCGCCGTCGCCGAGGCGATCGTCGCCGCCCAGGACGCCGGCCTGGTCCAGTCGTCGATCGACCCGCCGCCGATCCTCGACATCCTGATCTACGGCCGCGCCACCGACGAGGCCCAGGTGAAGGCCAAGAAGGGGGTCAGCCCTGAGGTCATGACCGCCTGGTACACCGGCCACGGCCGGACCCCGGGCGTCGATTACGCCAAGGAAGTGCGGATCATGCAGCCCGCCGCGGGCCTGAAGGAATTCCACGACAAGCGGGCCGAATTCCTCCGCGCGAACATCGCCGCCGTCCGCCAGGCCAGGACTGATGCCGCCAAGGCCGACCTCCAGAAGAAGGTCGACGAAGAGAAGGCCGCCGCCGAGAAGAAGGCGATGGACGAGAAGAAGGCGGCCGACGACAAGGCCGCAGCCGAGAAGAAGGCGGCCGAAGAAAAGAAGGCGGCCGATGATAAGGCCGCAGCCGAAAAGAAGGCGGCCGAAGAGAAGAAGGCCGCCGAGGAGAAGAAGGCCGCCGAGGAAAAGAAGGCCGCGGAAGCGAAGAAGGCCGCCGAGGAGAAGGCCGCCGCCGAGAAGAAGGCCGCGGAAGAGAAGAAGGCCGCCGACGACAAGGCCGCGGCCGAGAAGAAGGCGGCCGAGGAAAAGGCGAAGCAGGAAGCCGAGTCCAAGAAGGACGAGCCCAAGAAGGACGAGCCCAAGGGGGACGAGCCCAAGAAGGATCAGTGACGCGGCCTTTTGGCCCACGACATCCGGCCCCGGGCGACCTTCCCAGGTTTCCCGGGGCCTTTTTCTTGCGCGCGGCCTGGGAAGCCGGCGACGGGCCTGGTATCTTCGGGGCCCATCGAGGGATGCGCCTGTTCCATGGGCCGGATCGGGCGCGAGGGGACGGCGTGACATCGAGGCAAGACGGTCGATGACACCCGCGGCATCCCCGAATCCCGGCCTGACGATCCTCGGCCTGGCCCGGGAGGCGGCCGACCGGCTCGACGCCGTCGGCGTGCTGCTGATGCCCGAAACGCCGCTCGACTGGGCGGCTGTTCGTCAGGCGACCGGCGAAATCCGCCTCCTGGGGGCCGTCAACACCCCCAGGGCCCGGCAGGCGGTCGAGCAGGCCGGCCTGATTCCGGTCCCGGTCGAGCCGACCGACGCCGGCATCGCCGAGCGGATCACCCTGGCCCTGATCGAGGCGGTCGCCAACGACCAGCTCGCCGCCGGCGACCGCGTCGTCGTCGCCTACAGCGGCTTCGAGGCCGAGATCATCGACTCGGTCAGCATCGTCCGCCTGGGCGAGCACCTCGAACGCCTCACCGCGAGGGACCTCCGCGACCTCGAAACGGCCGTCCCGTTCGAGACCCTCAAGGCGGTCGTCGACGTCGCCGTCGAGATCGGCCGCGAAGGACGCGAGGGCAAGGCCGTCGGCACCTTGCTGGTCGTCGGCGACGCCCGCGACGTGCTCGCCCGGTCCAGGACGCTGGGCTTCGATCCGTTCAAGGGGTACAAGCGGAAAGACCGCAATCTACGCGACTTGCGCGTCCGCGAGGCGATCAAGGAGATCGCCCAGTTGGATGGAGCCTTCGTCGTCTCCCGCGACGGCACGGTCGAGGCGGCATGCCGGATCCTGGACGCGCCGACGACCGGCCTGACGCTCCCCAAGGGATTAGGGACCCGCCACTGGGCCGCGGCCGGCATCACCAAGGTCACAACCGCCCTGGCGGTGGTCGTCAGCCAGTCGACCGGCACCGTCCGGCTCTTCCAGGACGGCGAGGTGATCCTCCGAATCGCCCCGATGCGGCACGCCCGCGCCATGAAGTGGATCGACGACGAGGTCGAGCACTGACGGAAAAAAGGGGGGGGAAAGGGGTCAGGAACCTTTTTGCTTCAAAAAGGTTCCTGATCCCTTTTTTCCGTCAGGGATCCCTCGTGGGCATGTCCCAGACGGCCAGGGGGCTTCGCGCCGACACGCCGCCGACCAGAACGCGGAGCCGGCCGCCGGGCAGGAACGCCACGTCCCGCACCGGGCCTGGCGTCCGGTACGCCGCCGTCGGCCGGCCCGTGCCCAGGTCCCAGGCCGATATCACTGAGTCGTCTTCCCTGGGATTAAGGGTGACCACAGCGATGATCTCGGAGCCGTCGGGGCTGAACGCCATGAAGTGCAAATACCGCAGCTCACCCTTACGAACATGGAGGTGATCGACGGCCTTCGCCGTGTCGAAGTCGATCAGGGCCCAGCTCAGTTGCCCGGAGACGAGTTGGTCGCCGTTTTCCATGATGCGGACCTCATCGTAGCAGACCATCAGGCGGCGGCCGTCGGGGCTGACCGTCACCGTGTGCGGGGCGATCGGCCGCCCGATCAGGTCGTTCATATCAATCTCGCGGAGCT
The DNA here is from genome assembly GCA_046350035.1 of Isosphaeraceae bacterium. Taxonomy (GTDB): domain Bacteria; phylum Planctomycetota; class Planctomycetia; order Isosphaerales; family Isosphaeraceae; genus CALLYK01. The sequence goes on from JAXMBD010000060.1 coordinate 25,853, forward strand.
TCCTGGCCGCCACGTCCCAGAGCCGGAGCCGCCGGGCCAGCCGCATCTCCCCCTGCGGTTCGAGGAGCATCGCCCACCGGCCCGCGTCGGCGCTGGCCGACGGGCGGTAGCTGCTCGACCAGCCGAAGATGCCGCACCCGCAAGGCCAATCATCCTCGCCTTTCGGCGCCTCATCGGGCCAGACTTCCGGCCGGCCGCCGGCCGGATCCCACGTCGTCAGGCGGCCCAGCACGTCGAGGTAGCGGAGCACGCCGCCGGCCGCGAATGCCATCGGCCCGAACGAGGCCGCCGGCTCCAGCGGCCGGCCGTCCGCCCCGGCCATCGGCAGGCCGGTCGCGGCGTCGAGGATTCGGACGAGGCAGCCGCTGTGGAAGCCGTTGTGGGCAACCCCATTGTTGATCATCTCCAGCCGAGCCGGGGTCTTGATGGCGACCCGCGAGCCGTCGTGCGACAGAGCGATCGCGTTGATCGGCATCTCGCCCCGCCGCTCCGTAGTGTAGAGAGACCGACCGGAGGCGGCCTCCCAAGCAAAGAGATCGGGCTTGCCTCCACCGGCGCCGGCGAGCACGATCGCCCCATCATGGCTCATGACCGCCGGCACCGAGTAGGGATGCCGATTCGCCTCGGCCTTCATCAAAACACGCAACTCAGTTGGGGCGGGCCGAGCGTCGGCCCAGGGCGCCAACTCGCCAGGCCGCTGGCCCCAACCCGCTCGGGCCGCCCCAAGCCCCAGGGCACCCGCCAGGGCGATCAGGATCTGACGCCGTCGCATGGCCCACCCCCTTCTTCAAGTTCATCGTCCCTCAATACGCCACCATCCCTCGCGCGAAGATATTGATCGTCGAGTCCGTCCAGGATGGGAAATAATCGTCCACGTCCGTCATCTGATCAAAACTGTTCGTGACGAGCGGTGCTGGAGCGGGATTGAACGGAGTGGGCTGCTCCGGCCAAGCGCCATTCTCATCAATCTGGATCCGACCGCCCCATTCCCAGTGGACCTTGGCGATCCCGATCCACGTCCCATAGGACGACGGGCGCCACATCACATAGGCGTCGAAGGTCTCGTTCCTCGCGCCCGTACCCTCCACGCCCACTTGCAACTTCGCGAAGTTGAAGTTCCACGGGCTCGGATTACTGACCACGACGAAGGGCGAATCGCCCATCGTGCGATGATCCGCAGTGTCAGTAGTCGCGATCCTCCAACTGTGCAAGTTGACGGCATTGGCGTTCGGGGGAGGGTCGGCGACCGGATAGCCGTAGGCCCCGGAGACGAGGGTCGGGCCGTAAGGCCGCAGGGTGCGATATTCGAAGCTATTGTCGATCGCCCGACCGCCACCGATCGGCGTCATCTTGAAGCGATTGCCGTTCGCATCCCATGCGAAGCGGGCGAAATTCGTCAGTTGCAAGAACATGAAGTCGCCGCTGGTGTGGCCAGGGGTCGTCGTGGTCGCAGTAATCTGCATCCCTGCATCATCAGGCCATTTGCCTGTCGTCCCGTTGTCATACTGGAGGGCGGCGAAATCGGCGCCGCTGTAAACCTTCGTCGATCCCGAAGTGACCGTGAGGGTGGCTGTCGGCTTCTCGACGTCGAAGTCGATCGTCGAGGTATACGTCGTGCCCGTCGGATCGTCCTTGTTGACGACATCGACCTTGACCTCGTAGTGATCCTTCGAGTAATCGACGACAAACCCATAAGTGACCGCGTTGGTCTTCGTGACCTGATACGGCCTCATCGGGCTGACAGCCTTCTTGTTGGCGTCCGTGCTGAAATAGTGATCCCAGTCGGAACCGCCGCTCCACTGGATACTCTTGTAGAGAGTCGGTGTGCCCGGGTCGAGGGTAAACTGGACGAACGTGCCGAGCGCCACCGGGGTGGCTATTTCGTACCGGTCCACCCCGTCCCGGTTCTCCACGAAAGTCGGCATCATGTTGCCCTTGATCTTGGGCGGCCCGTAAGGCGAAGGATATCCACCGCTCATCGGCAATTCGCCCGACTGGGCAACGGCCCCGCGCCTTCCCAGGTCGAAAGCCGGAGCGATGATCGGCTCCGACGCGGCGACGGCCCGGGAAATCCTGCCTGAGGCCCTGGGCTTGGCGTGTGTCCCTGGAGCCGGGCTCACCCTCTCGGCCCGAGCCGCTGCCTGGCCCGTCGTCGTCGCGAGGCCGGTGGTATGGGGTAGCCCCTCGGGGCTTCTCGCGGGCGATCCGTACCGCGCGGCCAGCGACAGGAAGTGGGCCGACGAGTTCGGAAGCCCGGACGGCCGAGCGGACACGATGGTCACAGTCACGCCGCCGACGGGCGCGGTCCCCCTGGATTCGAGGGTGAAGGTCCGGGCGACGGAATCCTGGGCGAGAGGGACGTGCCGGGCCGTCGCGGCCGAACCAACTCGCCGAGGAGTGTTTTCCCGATGCTGGGCCATGGCGATCGCACTGCCCGCGACGGCCGGAACGAGTCCAGGTACGAGGCTTGATACGGGCGCAACCCCCTCCAGGGGCGTGAAATCCTGTTGCCAGCGACGTCGGCGTCGGGACTGGGTCGTCAACACGGTCGTAACCTCCCTGGTGCTTCACTACCAAAACTTCCGCGACCGGCCGACCACGGCCGCATCGGTCGCAAGTTCGAAGGTCGCACCGGGCTTACCCCAAATCAACAACAAAATCGCGGTACGAGGTCCGGGGCGGATCGGCGTCGGTGTGGTTGCGGACGCAAACTTATACCACTTTAAAAAAATTAGCTCAATTTGGCACATATCGATCGATTGAATGCCAAATTCGCGGGTTCAGGCCCCCGGGGCCGACTCGCCGGGCGGCCGGGTGCCCCATCCCAGCTTCTCGCGGAGCGTCCGGTAGAAGCTGAAGCCGATGAGCCGGACCATCGGGAACGGCACGAGGCTCCGACGGACCAGGATCCGGTCGCCGGGGGCCAGCGGCAGTTGCACCTGGCCGTCGACCACCAGCATCTGGGCCCCTTCCTCGACCTTGGGGATCAATTCGTAGGCCTTCTGGCAGGCGTCCACCAGCGGCCTTTGGGTCAGCGCGTGGGGGCAGATCGGCGTGATCACGATCATGTGCGAGTCGGGCGGCAGGATCGGGCCGCCGGCCGACAGGCTGTGCGCCGTCGAGCCCATTGGCGTGGCCAGGATCAGGCCGTCGCCCCGGTAGGTCATGACGTGCTCGCCGTCGATCCGCAGTTCCACCTCGCCCATGCGGAAGATCGGGGCCGTGCGGAGGACCACGTCGTTGAGGCAGCGGAAGGTCCGGGGCGGGCCCTCGCGGGGCATCAGGGTGCAAACCAGGGTCATCCGGTTGTCGATCGTGTACCGGCGGTGGGCCAGGTCGGGCAGGCTGTCGAGCAATTCCGGGACGGTCACCTCGGTGAGGAAGCCCAGGCGGCCGAAGTGCACGCCCAGCACGGCGACCGGCGCATCGCCCATCCTCCGGGCTGTGTGCAGGACCGTGCCGTCGCCGCCCAGCACCAGCGCGACGTCGGCCTCCAGGCCCGAGAGGTCCGAATCGCTCGACAGGTCGACCGCGCTCAGGATCAAGCCGGGGGCCCGCGCGATGGCCGACGCGATCCGATCGGCCTCGGCCGGCACCGCTTCCTTGGCCCCATTGCCCAGCACGGCGATCGCCAGCGGCATCACCCGGCGATCGGCGGCCGGGCTGGGGGCGGGCTCGATCGCGGTCATGGTGGGATGCGGCTCGCCGGGGGAAGTTGGGGCGGGTTCGTCCGGGATCGAGCTTACGGGCCGGCCGCCGGGCCCGTCAACGCGATGCCCCCGCCCCCGCCTGGCGGATGGCACGCCGTCGGCCGATAATCGCATGATCCTGGGGGAGGGCCTCGACGATCATGCACCCGAAGCTCCGCCGATGGTCGAGCATCGCCGCACTGGCGGCCCTGATGGGCTGCACCCAGGGCGGCACGCCCCCCAACGGGGCCGGCGGGGGCCCGGCCGCGGGGGCCGGGGTCGAGGTCCTCGATGCCGACGCCCTGCCCGAGGCGGGCCGGGGGCAGTCGCTTTACGTGCCGGTTTACGCCTCGATCGCGACCGGCAACAACTCGCACCCGCAACTGCTGGCGGTGACGGTGAGCGTCCGCAATACCGACCCCGAGCACCCGATCGTCGTGAAGCGGGCCGATTACCACGATGCCGACGGCCAGCTCGTCCGCAGCGACCTCCCCCGGCCGATCCGGCTGGCGCCCATGGCCTCGACCTCTTTCTTCCTCGCCGAGAGCGAGCCCCGGGGCGGCTCGGGCGCCTCGTACCGGATCGACTGGGAAGGGCCGAGGGGCGCGAGCTCGCCGGCGGTCGAATCGCTGATGGTCCGCACCGTCGGCTCGCAGGGGCTTTCGTTCACCAGCCAGGCGCGGGTCGTCCGGGAGTGGAACCGATGAACGCCATCCTGCTCGCGTCGTCCTGGCAGAGAATCGGGCTCGCCTTCACCTGGGCGGGCCGCGGCCTGGGACTGGCCATGGCCCTGCTCTTCCTGACTTTCCTGGTCGGCGAGGGCCCGCCCAACCCGGCCCGGCTCACGCCCCGGGAAGCCGCCCTCTTCGTGGCGATGCTGGCCTTCGTCGCGGGCGGCCTGGCCCTCTGGAAGTGGCCGACCCGGGGAGCCCTGCTGAACCTGGGGGGCCTGTTCGCCTTCGAACTCATCGAATATCTTGTCTCGGGGCGGCTGGCGGGCGGCATCTTGCCGTTGTTCGGCCTGCCCGGTCTGCTGGCGATCCTCGGCGAAATCCTCGCCCGATCTTCGCCCGAGCCCTGACCCCGACCTCCCAAGGTGATCCCCGATGAGCCCGCCGCCCCGAAGCCTGGCCTTCGCCCTCGCCCTGGCCGCCACGATGGCGGCCGCCTCCTTCGCCGACGAGCGCCTCAAGGGGATCGCCTGCCGGTCGGTTCACCTGGGGTACCCCGCGCCGGCGGGCCGGGCGTTCTACAACGAGGTGACGATCGACCAATCGGCCGTCGGCACCTACTTCATGGTGTGCGGCTGGGATAAGGGATACTTCGGCCTCCAGGAGCTGGGCAACGGCAAGAAATTGCTGCTGTTCTCGGTCTGGGACTCGGGCCAGGACAACCCCAGGGCCGTCGCCGAGGAGCGCCGGGTGAAGGCCCTGCACAAGGACGACCAGGTCCGCATCGGCCGATTCGGCGGCGAGGGGACCGGCGGGCAGTCGTTCTTCGACTACGACTGGAAGGCCGGCCAGACCTACCGGTTGATGGTCATCGCCCGGCCCGACGGCGACGACCGGACCGCCTACTCGGGCTACTTCTTCGTGCCCGAGGATAAGGCCTGGAAGCACCTCGTCACCTTCTCGACGATCACCGGCGGATCCAAGCCGCTGCGGGGCTATTACTCGTTCGTCGAGGACTTCAAGCGCGACAAGGTCTCGACCAAGAACGCCCGCGTCGCCCGGTTCGGCAACGGCTGGGTCCGCGACGAGCAGGGCGAATGGCACGCCCTGGACAAGGCCCGGTTCACCGCCGACGCCAACCCCGTCCTGAACATCGACGCCGGCCCGATCGACGACCGCTACTTCCTGGCCACCGGCGGCGACACCGAGAACAAGGGGGCCACCCTGAAATCGACCTTCGACCGCAAGGCGGAGCCATCGCCCAGCAAGCCGCCCGCCGACCTGCCCGAGATCCCCTGATGAATCCGATCAAAATGGCCGAGGAATCGAACGAGCTCGGGGGGCCGAGGCGAATAATGGGGTTAGCCCGCCTTTCTAGTTCTTTAGAGTGGCCCCTTCTTCCCGAGGCTTGTTGGGCTTGCACGGTCCCGGTAAAATTCGATGCGGAGGGACGGCCATTTTATGAGCACCACGTCACCCCTAGTCTTGGGACGAGCGACACTGGCAGACCTGGCGAAAACGCCGGGCAAAGCAGAGCTGGTCGGTGGGAGAATCGTTCACCTGATGCCCACCGGCCTCCGCCCAAACCTCGTCGCTGGTCGCATTTACCGGAGTCTTGCCGACCACGTCGACGCCATCGTGCGTGGGGTGGCGCTCACCGACAATATGGGCTTTGCCGTACCCGAACTGCCCTCGGGCCGTGAGTCGTTCTCGCCGGATGTCGCGTACTACAGCGGACCGTCCTCGGCCGATGACATGCGGTTCATCCAGGGGCCGCCGACGTTTGCCGTCGAAGTCCGGAGTGAAAATGACTACGGCCCGGCGGCCGAGCGGGCGATGGCGGCCAAGCGAGCGGACTACTTCACCGCCGGCACGCTCTCCGTCTGGGATGTGGACTCGATCGCCCTGTGCGTGCACGCCTACCGCGCCGACGCCCCCGACCAACCGACGACATTCCTTCGAGGCCAGGAAGCCGATGCCGAGCCGGCCGTCCCAGGCTGGCGGATCGCGGTGGATCGCATTTTCCCCTAAATCACGCATTGCGGCGGGCCGGAAGCACCAAGGCTGGCTTCAAGGGCCGAGTCCCGACGTTCCGCCGAACCCCGGCAGCCGTTTGACCTCGGGATCACCTTCGCAGATCCGATACCCCCGCCCCGGCTCGATCCCCGGATACGTTTCCACCTTCCCCGACGGCCACCGGACCTCGACCCGATCAACCCGCTCGGCCCCGCCCAGCCCCAGGTGTAGACGCGGGTCGGAGGCCGACTGGAAGCTGCCGCCGCCCGTCCTCCAACCGCGGAATGTCTTGCCGCCCGCCTCGATCGTGACCGATGCCCCGATCGCGTCGCGGTTCGATCCGGGCCCGGCCCCTTCCAGTTGCAGGGTGACGAACCGGCCTGTGTCCCGGGTCTGATTGTGGAAGTAGGCCAGCGGCTCGTTCTGGCCGGCGAGGAGCAGGTCGGGGCGGCCGTCGTTGTCGAGGTCGCACGAGGCCAGCGCCCGGCCCATCCGCACGACCTGCCAGGGGTCGCCGGCTTGCCGGGAGACGTCGATCAACTTACCGCCGGGCCCGCCGCCGATCACCAGCAGGGCCGGCATTTCCCAGGGGAAGTCGGGCCGGTCGTCGACAACGTGGCCGTTCGCCGTCGCCAGGTCGAGGCGGCCGTCATTGTTGGCGTCGAACAGCACCAGGCCGAAGCCGAGCAGGAATCGGGAGGGGACCGCCAGGCCGATGCCATTGGTCTGGTCGGCGAACATGCCGCCGCCCAGGTTGCGGAAGAAACTGGTCGATTCGCCGTAGAAATTCGTGACGAGCAGGTCGGGCAGGCCGTCGCCGTCGAGGTCGCCGAACGCCGTGCCCATGCCGGCCTGGAACGTGCCGCCGGCGTTGCAGGCGACCCCCGAGGCGAAGCCGATCTCCTCGAACTTCATCCCGCCCAGGTTGTGCCAGAGGTAGTTGGCGGTCGTGTCGTTGGCGACGAACAGGTCGAGCAGGCCATCGCCGTCGGCGTCGGCGGCGACCACGCCCAGCCCCCGGCCGTCCGGATCGACGATGCCCGCCTCGGCCGTGACGTCCACGAACCGGCCGCCGTCGTTGCGGAAGAGGTGGTCGGGGAGCGCCGGGAACGGGTGGGGCATGCAGTAGTCGTAGTGGCGTTCGGGCAGGTCGGCCTCGTTCGGCTTCGGCTTCCGGCGGCAGAGCATGGGATTGTCAGAATCCCAGGCGAGGTAGTGGGCGACGTACAGGTCGAGGTCGCCGTCGTTGTCGAGGTCGGCGAACGCGGCCGAGGTTGGCCAGTCGCGGTCGCCGCCCAGGCCGGCGGCCTCGGTGGCGTCCTCGAACGTGCCGTCGCCCCGGTTCCTCAGGAGCTGGTAGGCCCTCCAGCGGGTCAGGAACAGGTCGGGATGGCCGTCGTTGTCGAAATCGCCCACGGTAACCCCGTGGCCGTAGCCGCGGACCAGGCCGGCGATCCCGCTCGATTCGGTGACGTCGTCGAACGTGCCGTCGCCCCGGTTGCGGAAGAGGCGGTCGCCGCCGGCCCGTTCGGGGTCGGGCGGGAACTCACCCCCCTGCACCGCGAAGACGTCCATCCAGCCGTCGCCGTCGAAATCGAGCAGCGCAACTCCGCCGCAGGTGGTTTCGGGCATCTGGTGGTGGTACGACCGGCCGTTGTTCAGCACGAACCGGAGGCCGGTGCTTTCGGCGTCGTCGCGGAACGACGGCACGATCGGCCCCGATTTCGGACCGGTGACCGGCGGCAGGCCCTCGTGGATGCGGCCGGCCTGCCTCGCCGCCGAGGATTCGGCCACGCCGAGCGCCTGGGCCAGCGTCGTCCCGGAGGGGGAAGGCGGTTCGGCCGGGCGTTCCCGGAGCCGGGCCAGGGCCTTGCGGGCCTCCTCGGTGTTGTCGGCCTGGCGGATGGCCAGGGTCCACCAGCCTTCGGCCTCGAAGGTCCGGCCCAGCGATCCGGCCAGCCGGCCGAGTTCGGCGAAGGCATCGGGCTCGATCGCGCGGTCTTCGAGCATCCGCAGGTAGCGTTCCTTGAGGCGATCGGCGTCGGCCTTGCGGGCGCGGAGTTCGGCCACGCGCTCGGGTCGGCCGTCGGCCCATTCGAGCTCGGCCAGGCGGTCGAGTTCCCGGGTCCGGCCCGGCCATCGATCGACGAGCGTTTCCAGGGCCCGGCGCTCCGCGTCGGCGTCGCCCCGGCGGGAGGCCAGCCAGGCTTGCCATGCGAGCCGCTCGTCGGCCGGGAAATCGGCGGCGCCCAGGTGCCGGAGCGCTTCCTCGGCCCCCGGGAGATCGTCGGATTGCCTCGCCAGGTCGAGCCGGGCCCTCCAGACCGCCGCGTCGTCGGGCCGGCGTCGGGCGCATCGGTCGAGCCAGATCGCCGCGTCGTCGAGCTTCCCCCCCTGGATCGCCAGGAAGGCCCTCGCCAGCCAGATCCGGTCGTCGTCGGGCGCCTGGATCGCGGCGTGCTCGATCTCCTGCCGGATGTACTCGACCAGCGGCGTGGCGTTGTCGGTCCGCCAGTGGTCGTGCAGCTCGGCGACGGGATCGGGCGCCCATCGCCAGCCCTGTTCGATCAGCCGGCGCATGTCGTCGCGGCGGCCTTGCAGGAAGTAGATCTGCGACAGCGTGTGCCGCAGCTCGACCCCGTCGGCCTCGGCACCCGGCAGGGCCCGTTCGAGCGCCTCCTCGGCGTCGGCCAGCCGGCCCAGGTCGCCGACGAAGGTCTGGGCGGCCGCCAACGCGGCGGGGAGGGTCCACGGGTTTTTGGGCCCGACCTGCTCCCAGCGCTTCAGGGCGGTGCGGGGGTCGCCCAGGGCATGCTCGCAGACGCCCAGGCGATAGGCGACCTCGGCGTCGGCCTCGCGGCCTGCGGGGATGCGGATCAGGAGCCGATGAGCCACATCGAACCGCTCGGCCTCCATCAACCGCCGGGCTTCGACGAGGTCCCGCCCGGCCCGCCGGTCCCGGATGACCCCGGACACGTACCCGACCAGGGCGGCGGCGACGACGGCCGCGACCAAACCGAAGCCGATCTGCCGGCGGAACCGCATCGCGACGCCCCAACGCCCCGGCCAGGTCGGATCGTCCCCGCATAGCTCATAGGAGGGGAAAGGGGTCTGGCTCCGTCCCGAAGGGCGGCGCCTGTCCCCTTTTCCCGGGCCTGGACTGACCGCGGGCCCTCCTTCGGGGCTACCCCCCGCCGGGCCCAGTCCGGCAAATGGGGACAGGTACCCGGGCGGCACGAACCCCTGCGGAGCGAGGCGATCAGGGGCCGGGAGCCCGTCCCCATTTCCCTCTCCCAGGGTGCAACGCAACCCGGGAACGGCTTTCGGGAAGAACTCCTCCGGGCCGCCCCGGACCCTGGGCCTTACTTGCCCATGTTCTTCATCTTCTCCATGGCGGACTGGGGCTTGGCGTCCTTGCCGGTCGGCATCGGGGCCATGGACTTCATCTTTTCCATGGCGTCCTCACCGCTCGCCACCGATTTCTGCTCGGGGGGCGTTTCCGGCGCCTTGCTGCAACCGACCGCCAGGGCCGCCAGGATCATCCAACCGCCGTAAGATTTGGCCAATCTCATCGCTGCGATTCTCTCGTGCCGTTCGGATACGATGTGCCAACAGGGGGAGCGAGCGAGGGCCAGAGGGCGGTCCGGAATCGTCCGGCCCGCCGATCTGGCCCTCTCGGGATCTTCGTCGAGCCGGATTAGTAGGCGTCGGCCGAGACGATTTCCTTGCCGTTGCGGGTGCCGAGGGCCCACCAGATGTTGGTGGCGATGGAGTCCTTGATAAACTTCACCGAGCCGTCGGCGAAGGCGGTGTTCACGCCGCCCGAGTGGTTGCTGGAAACGGTGAGGGCATTATTGTGGCCGCCCGGGGGGCCGCCCCAGGCGTTGGCCGGGTGGCAGGTCAGCTTGTTGGGGGTGTTGACGTGGTTATACGAATTGAACCGGAGCGTACCTGAGTGGCTGCCGGCCCATACGGCCCCCGACCAGAGGTTATGGCCGGCCACCGGCGCGGTGCCGGCGGGGAGGCCCTGACACTGCTGGACCATCGTATTCGCTTCGGCGACGTTGCCCGCGTCGGTGTTCACTGACAGGGCGATCGGGAACGAGACCCGCTTGGCATCGATCGTGCCGATCACCGGGGTCGGGCCGCTGCCCAGTCCCACCAGGCGCTCGCTGAACAGGGCCGTGTTGGAGGCACCGTCGGTGATCCCCTCCGCACCGAAGGACCGAACGTTCCGGTTCATCGGGGCGCCGCTGGCCCCCTTCGCATCGGAATTCATCGGCACGAACGTGCCCTGCCAGGCCATCATCGAGGCCGGGCCGCCGATGTTGGCGGCGTAGTTAGTCCACGAGCCATAGAGCCAGGGCCCGACGAGGTCTTCCGACGGGCAGATGAAGGCAGCGATCCGGGTGGCCGACAAGGTGGCCTGATTCGGCGCCGATGAGGCCCCGAAGGAGTAGTTGGCCGTATTGTAGAGTTGCTGCTGCTCGATGTGGGGCAGCAGGCCCACCGCCCAGCCCAGCGGCCATTCGCCACCCGTCGGACCGCCGAAGTTCGAGAAGCTCGACAACAACGGCGGGTACGCGCCGGTGGACGACAGGTAATTGTTGGTCGCCAGGGCCAATTGCTTCAGGTTGTTGGTGCACTGGATGCGGCGGGCGGCCTCGCGCGCCTGCTGCACGGCCGGCAGCAGCAGGGCGATCAGGACGCCGATGATCGCGATGACGACGAGCAACTCGATCAGGGTGAATCCGCGACGTAAGGATCGCAAGCGCACGACGACTCCTCCTGCGGGACCGCGAATGCGGGTGGATGAAGGACCGGAGAGTAACCTGTGTGACGGCGGAAGAACGGGCAAGCGGTGCCTGAGATGTCGCCCGAGGAACTCGATGCGGCGGGGATGCTGAAGGAAAACCCGGACACGGCGAAGAAACACGCGCGTCACGGTTGAGGGGGATAAGAACGGTATCATACCGCCAGGACGCCCGACCGATGAGCCGCCCGGAGATCCGAGGGAACCTCGCGGCATTAACTTACGGGACCTTCCCCCCATTTTCAAGGAGGTCCGCAAAAGAACGCTGCGCCCACAAGTCTAGATTGCGTCAAATCCTCGCGGTCGGGCCGGACAACACGGTCATGCCGATCAGGGACGGGCCGGTTCCTCGCCGATCGGCCCCAGTTCCAGGGCCCGCAGCACCCGCAAGGGATGATCGGTCTGGATGACATCGATCCCGGAGCGGATCGCCCGGCGATACTCGGGGATCGTTTCGTAGAACCCCAGGGCGTCGCCGTACACGCGGATCCCCCGGTCATGGCAACGCCGCACCAGCTCGGGGGTGATGATCGACCACTTCGCATCCACGGCATCCGGGGCAACCCGGGCCGCCAGGTCATCGAGCGCGGCCGGATCTTTCAAGGGGGGGAGCCGCCGCAAGCGAGGCTCGATGGCGCGGAGACGGGCCAGGTAATCGGCCCCCTGGTAGACGATCGACCGTTCGATCAGGCCGCGGCCCCGCAACGCCCCGACCAGGGCCTCGGGTTCGATATCCTTGGCATCCACATACAGTTCCAGCCCGGCCGG
>JAXMBD010000061.1:0-36655 GCA_046350035.1 Isosphaeraceae bacterium
TTCGAGCGTTGGACGCAGGACGACTATTACGGCTTCGCCGCCTTCTTCTCGCGGGTCCGCCAGAAGAAGGGGAATGTGCCCGAGGAAGAGGTCATCTTCAGCGCGGCCGATGGCGAGGTCCGGCAGCCACGCACGGGCAAGACGATGCCCCCGAAAGCCCTCGGCGGCCCCGTGTTGAATGAGGGGGACCGGCGGGCCCAGCTCGCTTCCTGGCTGACCGGCCCCGAGAACCCATTCTTCGCCAAGAGCCTCGTCAATCGGGTCTGGTTTCACCTAATGGGCCGCGGCATCGTCGAGCCGGTGGACGATTTCCGGGACTCCAACCCGGCCTCGAACGATGAGCTGATCGACGGCCTGGCCGCCGACTTCAGCCGCGGCGGCTACCAGTTGCGGGGCCTGGTGCGATCGATCCTGAATAGCCGGACGTACCAGCTCAGCGCCCAACCGAACCCGCTCAATGCCGACGATACCGTCTACTTCTCCCACGCTTACACCCGACTGTTGCCCGCGGAAGTGCTGCTCGACGCGGTCTCCGTGGTGACCGGGACGACAACCAATTTCGACGGCCTTCCCAAGGGGTCGCGCGCGGTCCAGATCCCCGACGGCAAGATGGACAATCCCTTCCTCAAGACGTTCGGCCGGCCGGCCCGCGAACTGGCCTGCGAATGCGAGCGCGAGAGCGATTCCAACCTGTCGCAGGCCCTCCAACTGATCGGCGGGGCCACCGTGAACGGCAAGCTCCGGGACGACCAGGGGCGAATGGCCCAACTCGCCGCCTCGCCCAGGTCGCCGGAGGAGATCACCCGCGAACTGTACGAGGTGGCGCTCTCGCGCGAACCCAACTCGACCGAGATGGCAGCCGCCACCCGGCATCTGACCAGCACCCCCGATCGCCGCCAGGCCGTCGAGGACCTGGGATGGGTCCTGATCAACTGCAAGGAGTTCCTCTTCCGACATTGACGTAGAATGGGTCAGGGTCGGGTCGGCGGGGACAGGATGGGTTGATCCATGAGCGAGGAACGGGATCGGCGGCGCTGGGGCCGTGCTTTCCGACGGGTGGGCACGGGCCTGGGCCTGGCTTCCGTCGCGGGCTACCTGGCCATCTCGATCATGTCGGCCAACATCCTCACCCGATCGGGGACGGCCGATGCGGCGAATGCCGCCGCTTTCGCACTGCCGGAGGCCGCCCGCCCCTGGTCGGTCACGACCGAGGATGGCCTCACGCTCCGGGGCGGATGGCTGCCCGATCCGTCGTCGGATCGCCTGCTGATCCTGGTCCACGGCATGCGGGAGTCGAGCGAACACCTGGCCGATCTGGCCGTGGACCTGCATCGGCGCGGGTTCAACGTCCTGTTCTTCGACCTCCGCGGTCACGGCCGGAGCGACCCGCACCGCCTGACGATGGGCCGCCGCGAGCGGGCGGACCTGCTCGCCGCCCTGAAATGGGCCCGGGGTGAGGGGTTCACGCCGGACCGGATCGGCTGGCTGGGCCGCTCGATGGGCGGGGCGATGCTGGTCATGGAAGGGGCCGATAACCCCGAGATCGGCGTGGTCGTCCTGGATAGCCCTTACGGCAACCTGCCGGTGCTGCTCGACGACCAACTGACCCGGCACAGCCACCTCCCCAAGGTGTTCAATCCCGGAATCATCCTGGCGGCCCACCAGGTTTACGGCGTGCGAACCGACGACCTCATGCCGATCGAGTCGGCCCGCCAGTGGGGCGACCGGCCGATGCTCTTGATCCACGGCGATCAGGACGCGATCGTCCCCATCGAACAGGCGAGAAGCCTGGCCCAGGCGGCCGGCCCCTCCTGCGAGTTGCGTATCTTGAGGGGCGTGGGCCACGTCCGGGCTTATCGTCAGGATCCCTCCGGCTACGCCGATCAGGTCGCCGCCTTTTTCCGCAGCCACCTGGGCCGATAGGCCGAGGAAGGTACGGGGCCGGACGATGCCGAAACACCCCATCGACCGCCCGTTCGGCATCCTTGATTCGCCGGGGGGGCGGCCCTAGAATCCCACCGAATTCGTTTCGGAAGTCGCATAAATTGAGCGACTTGCGACCGTTCTGCATCGCGAGAAGGCCATGTCCCCCGTCGTGCTCCCCCACGGTTATACCGATCCCGAGCCCGAACTCGGCCACGGCGATCCTCGGGCTGCCCTGCCGGGCCCGGTCGATCAGGAACGGATCCGCCGAGCCGTCCGGGAAATCCTGATCGCGGTAGGCGAGGATCCCGATCGCGAAGGCCTTCTCGAAACGCCCGATCGCGTCGCCCGGATGTACGCCGAAGTCTTCCGGGGGCTCCACCAGGATCCCAAGGTCCACCTGTCGAAGCAATTCACCGAGACTTACGACGAAATCGTCCTGGTCAAGGACATCCGATTCGCCAGCTTCTGCGAGCATCACCTTTTGCCGTTCACCGGCGTGGCGCATGTCGCCTATATCCCGGCCGGGAAGGTGATCGGCCTGTCGAAGATCCCCCGTGTGCTCGATGTCCTGGCCAGCCGCCCCCAGGTCCAGGAACGCCTGACCGAGGAGATGGCCGATTTGCTGATGGAGACGCTGGAAGCCCGGGGGGTGGCCGTGGTGATCGAGGCGACCCACAGTTGCATGACGATCCGGGGGATCGTCAAGCCGGGTAGTTCGTGCCTGACCAGCGCGATGAGGGGGATCTTCCGGGAGCGTTTGGCGTCCCGGACGGAGGTCCTTTCTCTGATCCAGGGGAAGTGAGCCGGCGCCGAGCCGGCGCCGCCTTGGGGTGGCCCCTTGCATGGGCATGGCCGCCGCGTAGAGTGGGGATCGAGGCGCCCTCGGCTGATCCGCGGCCCCGGCCGTCGGCCGAAGGGCGTGGCCCATCGACGAGGTCCGCGTGGACGAATCACGCCAGCGCATCCATGACGACCTGCGCGGGGTGATCCGGGGCGAGGTCCTCCTGGAGCCCCTCCAGCGGGCCCCGTATGCGCGGGATGCCAGCCTCTACGAGATCGACCCCCTGGGCGTCGTCGTGCCCTGGTCGGCCGAGGACGTATCGGCCGTCGTCCGGTACGCGATGGAGCGATCCCTGACGATCCACCCCCGGGGCGCGGGCACCGGCCTGGCCGGGGAGAGCCTCGGGCCCGGCCTGGTCCTCGACTTCAGCCGGAGGATGCGCCAGATCGTCGAGATCGGCGACGACTACATCTCCGCCCAGCCGGGGGCCGTCCTCGACGACATCAATCGGCGATTGGCCCCCCAGGGCCGGATGATCGGGCCGGACCCGGGCGGGGCCCTTTCCTGCACGCTGGGCGGCCTTGTGGGCGGCAACGCGTCGGGAGCCCGGGCGCTCCGCTACGGCTCGATCGCCGACCACGTGGTTTCGATCGCCATGGTCCTCGCCAACGGGGAGGCGATCCGACTGGGGCGGGAGCCCTGGCCGGCCGACGACCCCGCCCCGGGCGATACCCGCGAGATCCTGATCCGTCGCCTGGGCTCCCTCTACCTGCATTATTCCCCGGCCATCTCCCTGCTCCCGCGACCTTCCCCGCGCAACCGATGCGGCTATGCCCTGGATGGCGTGATTCGACCCGACGGGCTCGACTTCCCCCGGCTGCTCTCCGGCTCCGAGGGGACCCTGGCGTTGTTCACCGAGATCACCATCAAGACGGTGCCGATCCCGTCGGCGCAGGGGGCCCTTTTCCTGCCGTTCGCGAAGTTGACGGACGCCGCCTCGGCCGTGCCCGCTTGCCTGGAAGAAGGTCCCTCGGCCTGCGAGTTGCTGGACTGGCGGTCGTTGACCCTGGCCCGCGAGGAAGTCCAGGACATCATCGATCGGGTGCCGGAGTTCACCGAGGCGGCGCTGATCGTCGAATTCCTGGGCGAGGACGCCGACGAGGTCGCCGGCCGCGTCCGCACGCTGGCGCGACGGATCGGCCCTTCGCCGGGCCTGTCGGGCGAGCCGATGCTGGCCCTGCGCCGATCCGACGCCGAACGGCTGATGCGGTTGCGGGATGTCGTCCGGCCGCTCCTGATGCGGATGAAGGGGACGAAGCGGGCGGTGCCTGTGATCGAGGATGTGGCCCTGCCCGTCGAGGAACTCCCCACGTTCCTGGGCCGGTTGCAACCGATCCTCAAGCAGCACGGGGTCAACTGGGTCCTCCACTGCCACGCGGGCCACGGCCAGGTGCACGTCCGGCCGTTCCTGGACATGGCACGCCGGGCCGATCGGGAGTCGCTCGAACCGTTGGCCTCGGACGTCTATGGCCTGGTCTGGGACCTGGGCGGGTCGATCGCCGGCGAGCACGGCTGCGGCCTGGTGCGGAGCCAGTTCCTCCGCCGCCAGTACGGCGAGGTCTTCAACCTGTTCCGCGGCATCAAGGAGACGTTCGATCCGTCCTGGAGGCTCAACCCGGGGAAGATCGTCGGCGAGGATCCACACCAGATGGCCCGCGACCTGCTCCGCTACCCGGAGCGGGGTCGCGAGGACGAGCCAGCCCCGCCGGCGGCCCCGCTGATGCAGCTCCGCTGGATCGACACCGATCCGGTGAGCGAATCATCCCGGTGCAACGGCTGCGGGGCCTGCCGGACCCAGGAGCCGTCGCTGAGGATCTGCCCGATGTTCCGGGCGCTCCGGGCCGAGGAGGCGGCCCCCCGGGCCAAGGCCAACCTCCTGCGCCAGGTGGTGACGGGCCGGCTCGACCCGTCCGACTGGGGCTCGGACGCCTCCCGGGAGATCGCCGACCTGTGCGTGCATTGCGACCTCTGCCGGAGCGAATGCCCGGCGGGCGTCGACGTGTCGGGCCTGATGCTCGAGGTGAAGGCCGCGCACGTCGAGCGCCACGGCCTGCCCTTGACCGACTGGATGCTCTCCCGGATCGACATCTGGTCGGCCTGGGCGAGCCGCCTGCCCAATCTGTTCAATTTCTTCATGCGAAACCGGGGTTCGCGCTGGGCGCTCGAGCGGACGTTCGGCCTATCCAGGCATCGCCGGCTGCCCCGCGCCCATCGCTGGAGTTTCCTATCGAGGGCCGACCGGATGGGCCTGTCGCAGCCCCGCCCGCATCGGCAGGGGCCCCGGGTGGCCTACTTCGTCGATGGCTACGCCAACCACTTCGACCAGGAACTGGCCGAGGCGGTGGTCGCCGTCCTGACGCATGCCGGCGTCCACGTCTACGTACCCCGCGCGCAGGTGGGCTCGGGGCTGGCGGCCCTGGTCGCCGGCGACCTGGAACATGCCCGCGACCTGGCCGCGAAAAACCTGCGGGTCCTGGGGAACGCCGTCCGCGACGGATACACAATCGTCTGCTCCGAACCGTCGGCGGCGTTGATGCTCCGCCGCGAGTACCCCCGGCTGTCCCAGGACCTCGATGCGGCCCTCGTCGCCGAGGCGACGATGGACCTGGGCCAGTACCTGGCCGGCCTGGAGGAACGCGGCCAGCTGCCGCCCCGGCAATCGCCGATCCTGCAGCAGGTCGGCTATCACCAGCCCTGCCACCTCCGGGCGCTCGGGGTGGGCACGCCGGGGCTCGACCTGATCCGCACGATCCCCGGCCTGGAGGCCGAATGGATCGACCAGGGCTGTTCGGGGATGGCGGGGACTTACGGCATGAGCCGCCGCAATTTCCGCAACTCCCTGCGGGCCGGCCGGCCCCTGCTGACGCGGTTGGGGCAACCGGGGCTCAGCCTGGGCGTCGCCGAATGCGGCGCCTGCCGGATGCAGATGGAGCAGGGATCGGGGGTGCGCGCGGTCCATCCCATCAAGCTGCTGGCCCTCAGCTATGGGCTCAATCCCGAGCTGCGGCGGCACCTGGATGCGCCCCGACGTCGTCGCGGGCCGCTCTGAACTCGCCCCGGGCTCGGGTTGACGGTTCGTCGTCCAGCGACTACTTTGCCCGCCTTGTTCGTCCCTTCGAGTCCGCGTCGCTGGTCTCGGTTTCCCCCCATCTCCTTCGATCCAACCCCTCGATTCGCACCGCCCGGGGCGGGAGCCGGCCCGACGCCGTCCTCGGAGGTGCGTGCCGCCCGTGTTGCGATCCCGGACGCCAGGCGTCCGGCGTAGCGGCCCGGTTCCGGATGCCGGCCAGGGAAGGCCAGGTGTTCGGGTACGCGACGATGGCGGGAGGATTGCCGTGCGGGGTCACCACCCGACAGCCGAACCGGCTCCGGCCCCTTCGCATTCGGGTTGGCGGGCCATGAGGCTCGTTATCCTGGCCGCGATCATCGCGACCGCCGCCACCGCCCGGGCGTCGGCCGACGACGTCTCGCTCGGCGCGGGCCGGGTCCGGACCTGGGACGAGGGGGCGCTGCACTGGGTGATCCTCGACGGCCAGGTGGCCGTGATGAGCGGCCCCGAACTGATCCGGGCCGATCGCGCCGTCGTGCGGATCACCGACCGGGACCAGGGCCGATCCCTCGAGGTTTACGCCGAGGGGGGCGAGTCGGGCGTGGGACGCCGTCGATCGCTCGCGACCCACGGGGACATCCGACTGAATGAGTACCGACGTCGGCCCCGGCCCGCCGCCGCCCCGGCCGAGGCCCAGGATGCGGCCCTGCTGGATCGGGCCTTTCCGAAGCGGGGCGAGTCGCCCGATCGCCGGATCGAGCGGTATTACGCGGTCCGCCAGGATCCGGTGATCCCCAGGGCCCCCGACTTCCCCGACGTCCCCCGGATCGACCCGCTCGGGGATCCCATGGGCGGGCAGTTGCCCCCCACGACCCTGGAGCCGCTCCCCGACGGCGGCCTCGAACGCGCCCCCCTGGCCGTACCGGAGGCGGCCGTCCCCAATCCGGGACCTGCTGCCGACGATCCCGGGGACGATGCGGATCGTCAACATCTTCCTCCGCAGGAACGCGCCCAACTCGGGGCTCCAGAAGTTGCGTCGGACCGAGGACGGCACCGACATCTTCGTGGTCACGGGCGGCCTGACGCTGGTCGCCGAGGCCTTCGGCCGCTACGGCACGATCGACGTCTCGGCCGACAACGCGATCCTCTGGACGCGGGTGGGCGGCGCCGGCGGCGATTCCGAGCGGGGCGGGGGCGACTCGCTGCAACTCGCGCAGGACGTCGACCAGCCGCTGGAGGTCTACCTGGAAGGGAACGTGGTCTTCCGGCAAGACCGCCGCGAGGAGGCCGGCCACGGCGACGAGAAGCTGATCGAGGCCAAGCAGTTCTACATGGACCTGCGACGCCAGCGATTCCAGATGCTCGACGGCGAGGTCAACCAGTTCGTGGCCGATTTCATCGCCCCGATGCGCACGACGGGCGACCGGATCAAGATGTTCCGCGAGGAGTTCCGGGGGCCCGACGGCAAGCCGATTTTCGGCCCCGAGCGGCTCCAGGCGGATCGGACGATGACGACCGGCAGCCGGTTCCCCAAGCCCGGCTATCGATTCCGCAGCCGATCGGTCGACCTCACCGAACTCCGGCCCGAGCCTTTGCGCGACCCGGCGACCGGCGCGCCGCTCGGCGACCAGGACGATCCCGGCACGCCGCAGGGCAAGCGATACCAGATCGAGGCCCGCCAGAACGTGTTCTACATGGGCCCGATCCCGGTCTTCTACTGGCCGCGGTTCGTGACCACGACCGACGACATCGACCCGCCGCTGAAGCGGATCACGTTCCCGGGCCAACAACGTGTTCGGCCAGCAGGTCCTGAGCGACTGGAGCGCCTTCAAGCTGCTGGGGATCAAGCGTCCCAGGTGGGTCGAGGAATGGAACGTCGACCTCGACTACCTGAGCTACCGGGGCGTCGCGGCCGGCACGGAATTCGGCTATTTCGGCCGCGACCTGTCCAAGGGACATCCTCGGCGTCGACCTGCTCCCCGGGATCCGGGGGAGCTACTTCGGCTACATCGACAGTGGGCCTGAAGGATCGGGCATCGACATCCTGGGCCCCGGGCCGGCGATCCTCAACAACACGCCGCCCACGAACGTCACCTATTTCCGGGACGCGGTGCCGCCTGCTCCAGGACTTCCGCGGCCGGATTATCTGGCGGCACATGCAGTCGTTGAACGGGGTCGATGCCGATCCGCTCGACGATACGAGGCTCCAGCTCGTTCGCCTACCTCTCGGATCGGAACTTCCTGGAGGAGTACTAAGCGGCTGTTCGACACCGGGCAGGATCAGAACACGCTGCTGTACTTCATCCGGCAGCGCGAGAACCGGGCGTTCACGTTCCTCGCCCAGCCCAATCTCCAGAACTTCTACACCGAGGCCCAGTCGCTCCCCCGGGCGGACTACTACCGGCTGGGCGATTCATTGCTGGGCAACCTCTTCTCCTATTCCCAGCACAGCGGCATCAATTACACCAACGTGCACCCCGCCATCGAGGTGAACAACCCCAACGTCTTCGCCTACCTGCCGTACGACCCGGTGACGAACACCTCGAGCCCGTTCACCACCCTCCGCGGCTTCACGGCGCACGAGGTGGACCTGCCGATCAGCCTGGGCTTCGCCCGGATCACGCCCTACGCGCAGGGGCAGCTCGTCGGCTGGACCAACCAGCTCGATTATCAGAGCACGGGGAGGGCCTGGGGTGCCGTCGGCGGAAAGCTCAACATCTTCGCCTGGAAGGCGTTCCCGGAGGTCGAGAGCGAGCTGTTCAACGTCCACGGGATCGCCCACAAGATGACGTTCGACGTGGACTTCCGCAGCGCCTATTCGAACATGCCGCTGGGCCAGCTCGGCCTGACCGACAACATCGACGACAACACCTACGAGTTCGTCCGCCGCTACTTCGCCATGACCCAGTACGTCGGCGCGCTGCTCCCCATGCAGTACGACCCTCGATACCTGGCCCTCCGCCGGACGGTCTCGCCGATCACCGGTTCGGTGGATATTCAGGACACGATGCAGACCGCCCGGTTCGAGATGCACCAGCGTTGGCAGACGAAGCGGGGCCCCGAGGGGATGCGCCGGGTCACCGACTGGATCAACCTGGACGTGTCGACGACCTACTTCCCCAACGCCCGCCGCGACAACTTCGGCACGCCCTGGGGCCAGACGATGTACAACCTGGAGGTCTTCCTGGGCGACCGGACCAACTTCGTCTCGACCGGCTGGTTCGAGAACTTCGACATCGTCGGCCGGCCGCTGCTCCAGCAGGCCAACACCCCGTACAGCTCGGGGATCAACGTCATCAACGCGGGCTTCCAGATCAACAGGCCGCCGCGGGGATCGATGTACCTCGGCTACTACATCATCAATTCCGGGGTCATCAACACTTCGGCCCTCAATGCCTCGTATACCCTGTGGTTGAGCCCCAAGTGGTACGGCACCGTGGGCATGTCGTACGACTTCGGCAACCGGGTGATGCTCGGGACCGCGGGGTCGCTCACCCGGATCGGCGCCGATTACTTGACGACCCTCGGGCTGACGGTCGATCCCCAGCGCGGCAGCTACAGCTTCGGGTTCGAGATCGTCCCGCGCCTGAGCCCGAACCTCAGGCTGGGCTCGGCCCAGGGGCCGTCCCGGTTCGACTCGAGGTATGCGGCCGGCGATTGATGGGTAGGACCTGGACCGTTGCGGAGACTTCGATCATGACGCAGCAACGCCCCGCCGAATCCGCCCGACGGCCCGTCATCGCCCTGGCGCCCGTCGAGCCGCCCCCCGAGGATTTCCTGGCCGACTTCCGGCCCGACCCGCCCTGGGCACGCCGGGGCGAACGGCAGAGCGCGCGGGGCAAGTTCGCCAGCGGGCTGCGCGGGATCCGCCACGCGATCCGGGCCGATTCGAGCTTCTTCGCGCACGGCTATCGCGCCGTCCTGATCATCCTGACCGCCTGCCTTCTCAGGGTCTCGCCGCTGAGCTGGTGCCTGCTGCTGATCTCGGCGACGCTCGTCCTGCTCTCGGAGATGGCCTACGGGGCGATCGATACCCTGATCCGGGCGACGGGCGACCCGGAAGAGCCGGGCCTGCGCGTCGCGCGGGAGATCGCCTGCGGCGGCGTCGTGGTCGCCGCGGTGGCGTCGGGCGTCCTCACGGTCTCCGTCCTGGTGATCCGCCTGGGCTACCTGCTGACCTGGTGGGATCTCACGATCCGCTGAGCCTTTCGCCCTGCTCGCGGGCGTGCAAGGCGGCGTGCTCGGCCTCGTCGCGGGGGCGGGTATCCCGGCCGGGCCGGACCCGCAGCTCGATCCGGTCGAGGTATTTCACGTTGGCACAATCGTCGAGCTCGGCCGTGTGGCAGGCGGCCGGGTTCAGGATCAGGAATCGGAACGGGCCGCCCTCCGAGGCCGTCAAGGCTCGGCCCTCGATTTCGTAGACCACCACCGCCTCGCCTCGGACCGGCCCCAGCGGGATCGAGACGTGGAAATCGTCGCGACCCGCGTGGAGGGTCAGGTAATTGGCCTCGTCGAGGGGCCGGACGGCCCGGAGCAGGCCCTCGAGCCGGACCGCGGCGCCCCGGCGTGCGGGCTGATAAACCGAGACGTCCGGGACCGGATCCTCCCCGGCGATCGCCGCCAGGTCGGCCTTGCCGAAGGTGCCGGGGGCCTCGACGGCCCCGTCGATGCGCAGGAAGGCTGCTCGTCGGACATCGTCGCTGGCACCCGTTCGGCGGTTGGGAACGGGGCTATCCTAATGGCGGACAGGCAGCCCCCGCAACCGAAACGCGGGGGCCGCCCGGGCGGTGATCCCGGCGGCCCTGCGTGGCGACTTGGTTTCGGACCTTGCGCAGGAGCCGGCCGCCGACGGTCGGGCGGCCATCGGCGGCAGGTAGCCGAACTTCTCCTTGGCGTAGTTGCCGGCGCCGAGGTTCTGCAACGGGGTGGCGCGGCCGTTGACGTAGGAGTCGCCGTACTGGTGGCCGCTGATCGAGCCGTTGCCGGCCTGGTCGTTGCCGTTGCCGTAGATATTGTCGGCGGGGCGGTAGGTCGACGAGATGACGCTGTCGATCAGGTCGCCGGTCTGCTTGAGGTTGCCGATCTTGCTGCGGCCCGCGTGCCCTCCAGGCCCTGGAGGTACGTCTGGTAGAAGAAGCCCGCCTTGATCTCGCTGCCGATCGCGTTGCCGAGGATGCTCACGTGCTGGATCGAGTCGCCCGAAGTGATCACGGCGTCGGTCAGGGCCGTCCCCGGCCGGCTGATGTAGTACGTCGAGTTGGTGCGCTGCAACTGCATGTAGCTGGGGTCGGTCGGCGTGAGCTGGATGATGTTGGCCGGGCCCGCGGCGACGTTGTTGATCGCGTCGGCATAGATCACGCCGCCCTGGAGGCCGTACGCCGAGTAGCCGTAATCGCTGACGGGCGTGCCCAGCGAGGTGCCGGCGATCTGGGCGTTCGTGACGGTTCCCGGCTGCGGCACGCCGTTGGGGTTGCCGAGCCCGCGATTGAACGTGACGCGATGGATCGGGCCGTCGGCCGCGATCAGCACGCCGTCGGCGGTCCCGCCGAACTTGGCGGTGCCGACCGCCCTCAGGCCGCCGAACGACGGCTGATTGGAGACGACACCCCGCGGAGAAGGTCGTGTTGCGGGCCGAGCCGACGACGTTGATCGTCTTGGCGCTCAGGCGCGGACCTGGGTGCGCGGTCACCGAGACGGGCGTATTCTGGATCTGGCGGCCAGCGGTGAAGTTGTACGACCGGGCCGTCGACGAGATCATCGACAGGTCCTGGATGTCGCCGTTGACCGAGATGTTGACCGTCGGCCGGGTCTTGGGCGAGCCCAGCGGGTTGGCGTTGGTCCCCGCCGAGGCCGTGTTGAAGATGCTGCCGATGTGGATCGAGGTCGGATACTTCAGGGGGGTCGTCGGGTTGCCGATGGTCACGTCGATGACCGGCGTGGCGCCCGCGGAGACATCGAAGTCGCCGTTGATATCGTTGAACGAGAGGTTGCGGACGCCGCCCGGGAGGCTGATGTAGGTGTCGGAGTATTGCTGGGCCCCGGCGGTCGTCGGGGTGACCACCTGGCTCAGGCTGAAGCCGTTGAGCTGGATGGTGTGGACGCCGTTGAGGGAGATCAGCTTCTGGAACTTCACGGTGCCGTCGGTGAGCACCCGATCGGAGGCGATCGCCTGGCCCAGGACCTTGGTCTTGTTGATGTCGGTGCCGATGAGCTGGATCGTCACGATGTCGTCGTCGAGGGCCCCGTCATTGGGGGTCGCGTCGGTGACGATGACGGCGCCCGGCCCCTGGACCTTGATGATCCACTTGTTCCCCTGGCGGTCCTGGCCGCTGACCACCTTCCCTTCATTGTCGGTCATGTCGAGCTGGGCATGGGTCGCGGTATTGACCGGATGCGCCAGGTAGTTGTTGGCCAGGGCGTAGCCGGGGCCGATGTTCACCGTCTGGTAGCTCGTGTGGTAGTAGCTGAACGGGTTGTTGCCCGTCAGCAGCTCCCGGCGCTCCAGGAATTCCAGGCTCTGCCCGGGCCGGAGCGCCGGGCGGGGGCGCCTCGTCCGCCGTTGATTCCCCAACATCGCAGGATGCCTCCGTGTTCCAGCGACCCCCGTGGAGGGGGTGGATTCTCGACCGTCTCGGTCACGGAATCCTTCCGCCGAACCGATGCTTCGCTCCGAGCGTCCCGAGTCCGACGCGATCCTGCGTGCGGGGACTAAGATCATCCTCTGATTCGACGCCCGGCGGCCCGATCCTGCACGGTTCCGGTCCGATGCGGCCCGATCCAGGTCAGGCTGACGCGGAAGTGGGAATCGCATCGGTTGCAACGCCGGCGAGGAGCCCGACGCTTCCGACGCGACGGTCGAACCCAGGGGCCGCGGGGCGGGCGGGCTCGATTTTTCGCTCAAGGGAGGGGGTCCCTCCGGACGATGGACGGGGAATGAGGTCGGTCCCCCCGTTTCTCGCGGAGGTCGGATGCGCGTCGTCCCCCAATCGTGGGCCGCTCCCCTCGGCCTCCTCTTCCTGGCGACGGCCCCACTCCTCGCGGGCTGCGCCAATCGGTCGGGGGTCCAGCAGCCCGACCGGGTCTCGCTGCTCCCGGTGCCGACCGACGTGCCCCGCGTCCACGTCCGCGGGCCGTTCTCGCCGCCGAGGCGCAACCGGGGGGCCTTGCTCGTCACGCCGGTCGTCCCGTCGCCGCCGGGGGCCGTCCTGGTCCCGGAGGAATCGGGCGAGCCGCCGGCGGTCGGGCTGGGCCGTCCCACGCCCGCCTTCCCCGATTGAGCCGGGCGCCTTCACCCGCATCCGCCGACCTGGTAACATGATCGGCCATGCGGGGCGCGAGCCGAATTCGGCCCCGATCGGGATCGTCGAGGAGCACCCTGGTTTGCCATCCTACCCCCAGCCCAGCGAAAATCCGATCGTCCTGGCCTTCCAGGCCCTCTGGTACTGCCTGACCGAGCCGGAATTCCGGGCGAAGGTGGCCCGGGTCTTCACGGGCGAGCCCTCGGGGACCGACCTCCGCGTGCTGGCGGTGCTCCAGCGCGACGGCCGCCTGGTCGATTTCCTCCAGGAAGACATCGACGCCTACAGCGACGGCCAGATCGGCGCCGCGGTCCGCGATATCCACCGCGGCTGCCGGAAGGCCCTGCGCGATTATCTCACCGTCGAACCGGTGCTCTCCGGCGAGGAAGGGCTGCCAGTGACCCTTTCCCCCGACTTCGATCCGGCGGCCATCCGCCTGACCGGCAACGTGGGCGGCAAGCCGCCGTTCCGAGGGGTCTTGAAGCACCACGGCTGGCTGGTGAAGGCCGTGCAATTGCCGGCGTTGCCGGCCGCCCGCGACAGCTCGTCGGTGCTCGCCCCCGCCGAGGTCGAGGTTTCCTGAACGATCCCCCCCACGCGTCACCCGGAGCGCCCCGCCTGCCATGTCGCGCTATGTCGTCGGGATCGACCTGGGGACCACCAACTCGGCGGTCGCGGCCGCCGACACCCGCGAGGACCGGGGCGAGGCGTCGCCGACGATCCGCCCCTTCCCGATCGCCCAGGTCGTCAGCCTGGGCGAGGTGGCCGACCGGCAAGTCCTGCCTTCCTTCCTGTACCTGCCGACGGAGCAGGATTACGCGGCCGGCTCGCTCGACCTTCCCTGGAAGAAGAAGCCGGATCGGATCCTCGGCACGTTCGCCCGAGACCACGGCGCCAGGGTGCCCGGACGCCTGGTCAGCTCGGCGAAGAGCTGGCTTTCGCACTCCGGCGTCGATCGCAGGGCGCCGATCCTCCCCTGGAACTCGGCCCCCGAGGTGCCCAGGGTCTCGCCGCTGGAGGCATCGACCGCCTACCTTTCGCACCTCCGCGACGCCTGGAACGCCGCGCACGGCAAGTCGGCCGACGAGAAGCTGGAGCGGCAGGAGATCTACCTGACCGTGCCGGCCTCGTTCGACGCGGCCGCTCGGGAGCTGACCCTCGAAGCGGCCAGGACGGCCGGGTTCGACCAGGTGACCTTGCTGGAGGAGCCCCAGGCGGCCTTCTATGCCTGGCTGGCGGCGATGGGGGACGCCTGGCGGGGTCAGGTCAAAGTCGGCGACGTCCTGCTCGTCTGTGACGTGGGCGGCGGGACCAGCGACTTTACCCTGATCGGTGTCGGCGAGGAGGCCGGCGACCTGAACCTCACCCGGCTGGCCGTCGGCGAGCACATCCTGCTCGGCGGCGACAACATGGACCTGGCCCTCGCCCACGCGGTGGCCGGCCAGGTCCCGGGCGGGATGGAAGGGCTCGACCCGGTCCAGCGGATCGCCCTGACCTACGCCAGCCGCAACGCCAAAGAAGCCCTGTTCTCCGACCCGGCCAAGGGCGTGGCCCCCGTGATGGCGCTCGGCCGGGGGTCGAGGGTCATCGGCGGCGCCGTGAAGACGGAACTGGCCCGCGCCACGCTGGAGAGCGTGCTGCTCGACGGCTTCTTCCCCCGATGCGGTCCCGATGAGCAGCCGGCCCGGGGCCGTCGGGTCGGCCTGACCGAGATCGGCCTCCCCTACGCCGCCGACGCCGCGATCACCCGCCACCTGGCCCGGTTCCTCACCCGGCAGGCGGGCTCCTTGCATGCCCAGGGCACCCTGGTCAGGCCCTCGGCCGTCCTGTTCAACGGCGGCGTGTTCAAGGCAAAGCCGCTCCAGGAACGGGTCGTGCAGATCCTGGGCTCCTGGGCCGGTGCCGAGGTGCCGATTTTGCCGGCCCGCGACCTGGACCTGGCCGTCGCCCACGGCGCCGCGTATTACGGCCTGGTCCGTCGGGGCAAGGGGATCCGCATCCGGGGCGGGGTCCCGCGCTCTTATTATGTGGGCATCGAATCGTCGGCTCCCGCCGTGCCGGGGATCCCCACTCCGATCAAGGCGCTCTGCGTCGTGAAGATGGGCATGGAAGAAGGGACCGAGGCCGACGTGCCGGGCCCCGAATTCGGCCTGGTCGTCGGCGAGCCGACCGAGTTCCGCTTCCTCAGCTCCACCGTCCGACGCGACGACGAGCCCGGGACGATCCTCGACCGATGGGCCCCGGAGGAGCTCCAGGAGCAGGAACAGCTCCAGGCGGAATTGCCCCGGGCCGACGGCCACGGCGAGGAGACGATTCCGGTCCGGCTCCATTCGCGGATCACCGAGGTCGGCACGCTCGAACTCTGGTGCCAGGGGGCCCGCCAGGACGGCCGCTGGAAGCTCGAATTCAACGTCCGAGAGCCGGCCTCCTGATCGGAACGAACGGGGCGGGATGCCGACATGGCCTACGAAGACCAGCTCATCACCGAGGCCCGCAATCCGGCCTCGGAGTCGATCGACGCCCTCGACGCCCGCGGCATCGCGGGGCTTATGCACGCCGAGGACCTCCGGGCGGTCGCCGCCGTCGGCGAGGTGCTGGAGGCGGTCGCCCGGGCGATCGACCTGGCCGCCGAACGCTTCCGACGCGGCGGCCGCCTGCTCTATTTCGGGGCGGGGACCTCCGGCCGCCTGGGCGTCCTCGACGCCTCCGAATGCCCGCCCACGTTCAGCTCGCCCCCGTCGATGGTGGTGGGCCGGATCGCGGGGGGGCCGGTCGCCCTGACGACGGCCGTCGAAGGGGCCGAGGACGATCGGGAGGCCGGCGCAAGGGATGTCCGCGAATTGCACGTCGGCCCCGATGACCTGGTCGTGGGCATCGCCACCTCCGGGCGGACCCCTTACGTCCTGGGCGCCCTGGCGGAAGCGAAGTCGCTGGGCGCCACCACGGTCGGATTCGCCTGCAATCGGCCCAGCCAGCTCGACGCCGTCGCGGACGTGATGATCGCGCCGCTCGTCGGCCCGGAAGTGCTAGCCGGCTCGACCCGGCTCAAGGCGGGGACCGCGACCAAGCTGGTGCTCAACATGATCACCACCGGGGCGATGGTCCGGCTCGGCAAGACCTACGGCAATCGCCTGGTCGACCTGCAGCCGACCAACGAGAAGTTGAGGATCCGCACAAGGCGGATCCTCCGGGAACTCGCGGGCATCGAGGAGCCCGAGGCCGCCTCGATCCTGCAACGGTGCGGCGGCAAGCTCAAGCCGGCGCTCGTGGTGGCCCTGGCCGGGGTCGAGCCCGACCGGGCCGAGGCCTTGCTCCTCGAATACAACGGGCAGGTCCGGGACGCCGTGCGGGCCGTCCTCGGGGTGGGGCCGCGATGAACGCCGACAAGATTTTGGGCATCGACGGCGGGGGCACCTCGACGACCGCCTTGCTGGCCGACTCCCAGGGCCGGATCCTCGGCCGGGGGACGGCCGGGCCGTCGAATGCCAAGGCGGTCGGCGTCGAGGCGGCCCGCCGGGCGCTGGACGGGGCCATCGTCGCCGCGTTCCAGGACGCCGGGATCGATCGCTCGCCCGCCCCGGTCGCCTGCTTCGGGCTGGCCGGATTCGACCGACCCGAGGATCACGCCTTGCTCCGGGGCTGGTCCTCGGCCGAACTCTGGGCCGAACGCCTGGTCCTGGTCAACGACGGCGAGCTGGTCCTCGCGGCGGGGACCCCCGAAGGGATCGGCGTCGGCGTCATCTCGGGGACGGGGTCGATCGCGGTCGGCAAGGGCCGGGACGGGCGGATGTCCAGGGCAGGGGGTGGGGCCATCTGTTCGGCGACGAGGGCAGCGCTATCTCGTCGCCCTGGCGGGCCTGCGGATGGTCGCCCGTCGCGATGACGGACGGATGACGGCACCCGCCGATCCGATCCTCGCGGAGGAACTCTGCAAGGCGGTCGGTGTGGAGACCCCGCGGCACCTGGTCACGGCGATCTACTCGGGCGAGTTCGACCGGACGCGCATCGCCTCGCTGGCGCCCGTCGTGGTGTCCAGCGCTTCGAGGGATGCCGAGGTCCTGGGAGCGATCCTGGCACCGGCCGGTCGCGAGCTGGCCCATACGGTGCTCGCGGTCGCCCGGTCCATCGGTTGGCCCGAGGGCGGGGAATTGCCGCTGGCGATGGCCGGCGGTTTCCTGCTGTCGGCGAAGCCGGTTTCGGACGCGATGCTCGAAGAACTGGCGAGGAATCGGGCCGGGACCGTCCGGCCCGCCCGGGTCGAGGAACCGGCCCTCGGGGCCGTCGTGCTGGCCCGTCGGGATCTCCGCTCATGAGCCGGGTCGCGACCGGCTGCGACCGCCTCGTCGAGGAGCGGTTTGCCCGATGGAAAGGGAAGCGGGTAGGCCTGATCGTCAATCCGACCTCGGTCGATCATCGCCTCCGGCATCTCGCCGATCTCGTCCATGAGGCCCCCGGGGTCGAGCTGGCCGCCCTGTTCGGCCCCGAACACGGGATCCGGGGCGATGCCCAGGACATGATCGGGGTCGAATCGCAGGCCGATGCCCGCACCGGGGTGCCTGCCTTCAGCCTCTACGGACACGACCCGGCCAGCCTTCGGCCTCGCCCGGAATGGCTGCAAGGCCTGGACCTGCTCGCGTTTGACGTGCAGGACATCGGTACCCGTTATTACACCTTCGCCTGGACGATGCTGCACGCGTTGAGGGCGGCGGCCGAGGCGGGCCTGGCGTTCGCCGTGCTCGACCGGCCCAACCCGATCGGCGGCGATTGGATCGAGGGGCCGACCGTCGAGCCGGGCTTCGGCAGCTTCGTGGGCGAGCACCCGGTCCCGGTCCGCCACGGCCTGACCGTCGGGGAGCTGGCGGCTCCTCCTGCGGGACGAGTGCCGGCTCGACGTGGACCTCGACGTGATCCCGTGCGGGGCTGGCGCCGGTCGATGTCCTGGCCGGAGACCGGCCTCCCTGGGTGATGCCCTCGCCCAACATGCCGACGCCGGACACGGCCCTGGTCTATCCCGGCGGCTGCCTGATCGAGGGGACGAACCTGTCCGAAGGACGGGGGACCACCCGGCCGTTCGAACTCTGGGGGGCCCCCTGGCTGGACGGCCATCGACTCGCATCCTCGAAAATTCCGGGCGCGATCGGCCGGCCGTGCTCGTTCCGCCCGACGTTCCACAAGCACGCGGGACGGACCTGCCAGGGCGTCCAGCCGCACGTCCAGGATCGCAGGGAATTCCGCCCCCTGGCGACCTACACCGCCTGGATCGCGGCCGCACGTTCGCAAGATCCGGCCCAATTCGCCTGGCGAACCGAGCCTTACGAGTTCGTCCGCGACCCGATCGCCATTGACCTGCTCTTCGGCTCCGCCCGGGAACGGACGGCGATCGAGCAGGGGATACCGGCCGACGCGATCGCCCGCGAGTGGTCGGCCGATGAGGCGGCCTTCGCCGGTCGTCGGGCCCCGTTCCTGCTCTATCCCGAGGAATAGGCGGGGCTGAGGTCCTCGATCGGGGACCGCGCGGGCCGCATCGGCCTCAGCGGAGCGCCGGGTGATCCGCCGGCCGGTTGCTCACCGCGGGGGCGCCCTCGGCGATCGGCGGGTCGAGCGGGGCGCCGGGCCTGGGCCGGTCGATGAACTGGATGCGGACGTCATCGACCAGGAAGGCCCCCAGCGCACCCAGGCCGATCGTCAGCGTCAGGTCGGTGTCCTCGGGGGCCTGGCGATAGAGCACCAGCTCGGACCATTCCGGGATCGGGTCGCAGGTCCGGTACTGGAGCGCTCGCCGCCGATCGAATCCTGGACGAACAGGCCGAGGTTGCCGGTCGGCAGGTTCCGATCCATCTTCAATTTGACGCCGATCCGCACCAGTTGGCCGGCTCGGACGGGTACCGAGGGGGTGCGGATGGCCACGAGGGGCTGGTTCTGGAAGGGCAGTTCCTTGGCGATGGCCGCCGCATCGGGCACGCCGGCGGTCAGGCGGAGGTATTTGCCCTCGTTGAGCCGTTCCCGGACCGGCTTCTTCCCCTGGGCCTTCTCCTCGGCGGGGGTCTTCTTGCGGGCCTGTTCCCGGCTGAGCAGCTCGATCCGGGGCAGGATGGCTTCTTCCTCCCGGCCAATGTGGGTATTCCACCAGGCCCCTTCCTCGTCGGGCCGGGCCGCCTCGAAGCCGTCGTCCGGGAGCAGGTTTGGCCCGAGCGAGCCGTTGCGGATCCGGTAATTCCAGAGGTAAGCCTCGGGCAGCGTGTTGAACGATTGCAGCGGGGGCGACGAGACCGGGGGGACGATCTGGGGCATCCGGTTGGCCAGCTCGACCAGGCGGGATCGCGTGCCCTTGGCGTAGGGCGTGGGGTTGCTGGCGTCGCGGAGGTCCTCGATCGCGTCCTCCGCGTACGATCGCATCACGATCCGGATCCCTTGCCTCGCCCGCTGGATCTCCGCCCAGGCCTCCGACCACTCGCCCCTCGCCTGCATCTCGTTGGCCGCCTGCAACGTCTTCTCGACCTTCGCCAGCAGCTCGGGGATCTCCTTCAACGGGTGCTGGTCGTTGAGCAGGAGCGACTCGATCTCCTTCGCCCATCGGAACTGGATCTCGGCCGAGTCGTAGGCGACCCGGACCGCCCTGGGGCGGACGCCCGCGATCACCGTGTTGAGGCGGGCGATCAGCTCGTTGTCGCCCGTCACCAGCACGATCGAGGTCGTGTTGAAGTCGTTGAGCTTCACATCCCAACCGCCGGGCACCCGCGTCTTCTTGAGGGTTTTCAGGCCCCCCAGGCTGATCTCGACCGCGGTCGGGCTCTGCGCGGACCCGGGCACGCGCACATGGAGCTCGCTCTCGGCCATCCCCGGGGGATGCACCAGCCCCCACGGCACAAGGTAGGCCAGGAGCATCAGAGTGCCGGGCGGCCCGTCCCCCTCCCGCACGGCGAAGCCCATCGCCTTGATCCACGGGTGGCTCGGCGTTTCGGGGCTCCGGGCCGATTTCGACGACGGCGACGGGGCGCCGTTGGTGGAGTAGACGATCTGCTTGACGGGGTCGGGCGGGAACACCGAGACCGGGAACGTGGCCCCCGCCTGCGCCAGGATCGACTCGACCAGGTCGATCTCCGCGTTCAGCAAAGTCGCCTCGATCAATCGGGGCCGGCCAGGAGGCCGGGTCAATTCGGCATCGCCCTCGAACCGAAGCCCTCGATAGCCGGCCATCAGTGACGAGTACGCCGCCAGCCGGATCGTTTCCGGCGCCAGTCGGGGCGATCCCCAGGAGGGGGGGGCATAGGGACCCCAGATATTCTCGGACAGGCCCGGCGGGGCGGCCATCCGGACCGAAGTCCAGTAGAAACCGTTGGGGACCGAGAGCCCCGTCAGGTTGCGATAGAGGCTCAACGTCTGCAACCGCTCGATCGGCTCGATCGCCAGGCCGCGGTTGCGGACCTCGAAGCCGAACAGGTCGAGCCGCGGTGCCACCCCGAAGAGCGAGTGGTCGCCGACCAGCGACCCGGTCAGGTATCCCGGTGACGTGGCCTGGCGCTCGCGGCAATTGGCCAGCAGCTCCCGGAATTGCTCACGTTCACGGGCCCTGGCTTCCAGGCCCAACTCCGCGCCGAGGTCGTCGCCGAGGTGCCAGAAGGCGACCCGATCCCGATCGGGCAGGCGGGAGATCCGGGCCAGCACCTCCGACGGATCCTCGCCCCGGTATTCGAATCGGGGCATCAGCAGGAATTCGGCTTCTCGGGCGGCGCGAAGGCCCTCCTCGTCGCTGTCGATCGGGAACGACCAGACGTCGAAGGCGGCCCGCCGCAGGCGGGCGGGGTCGGCGCCGGGCGCCTCGATGGCGCGGAAAATCCAGGGGTATCCGCCCTTATCCAGGCGGTTCCGCCGCAACGCGAACGGGGCGGATGGATCGGGCTCGGGCCCCTCGGACGCGCCGGGCATCTCGGCCGGCCGGTTGTCCACCGGCTGGACGAGGAGGTCGTCGACGAAGACTTCCGATTCGCCCGCGCCTCCGTAGAGGTTCAGGATCAGGCGCTCGAGGTATGCCCCTTCGGTGCGGACGGTCCGACGTTCCCGGGCCTGGATCGAACGGACCTGTTCGGCCACGGCTTCGGGGAAGTCGCGCAGCTCCAGCTTCTGCCAGCGGTCCGCGGACGCGTAGATCGGCCCGGCGATCGTGATGAACGAGGGCTGGCCGGTGTCGGGATTCACGTCGGCGGGCAGGATGACTCGCCCCAGGAGCTGGGCCCCGGCGTGGTCGGCCCGGAGATGGACCGAGGCTTTCAGATCCCGAACGATCGCCACCCTGGGGAGCGGATAGCTGAAGTAGACGCCGCTCCCGGGGCCGGCGACGAAATCGAAACGCTCCGACCGGTCGCCGTCGTGGGACGTCGCATCGGTCCGCTCGTGATGCCGCAGGTTGACCTGGGCGTCGGTCCGCTCCTGGCGCCAGGCCGGCCGGGGGCCCTCGAAGTCGTCGCGGATCGCGGGGTGTTCATCCCCGACCGGCTCGAAGGGAAGGCCCAGGATCAAAACCAGGCCGATCCAGCTCAATTGAGGCATCATCACCCGGAACCTCCCTGTCCGCGGGCCCATCCACGCGCCGAACTTTAACCCCGAAGCCCCCCGTTGCAAAGCCGAATCGACCACCAGGCCAGAACCCCTGATCGCTAATCTTTGCCCAGACCGATCATTTTTTCCTTTCGTTCGATCTTGCCCCAAACGCGTGGTAGATTAGCGTGAGCCACCGGAATGGGGTCTTCCACCATGAATTCCTGCCTGCTTGATGACACCAAGGCGCGAGAAGAAATGCTCCCGGAAGAATGGGTCCTCCTTCGGGATCGCGTCCGCACCATGCCGGCTTCGATCCGGGCCGAACTGGAGCCGATCGTGAACGACGCCCTGGAACAGGCGTGGTTCCGCAACCGGGTGCTGACCGTCGCCCGGGATGCCCTGGAACAACTGCATATGGACCTGCAAATCACCCGATTCGACCTCGATGCAACCCGCCGCGAGCGCGAAGCCTTGCAACAGCAGCTCGACGATTCCGCGGCCTGACCCAATCGGGGCGATCGAGGCCGGGAGCGACTCCTGAGGCTCGCCCGGCCCTGCCCCGGCCGGAGAATTGCCCGAAAGCCGCCCGGCCGGGGACCAACTCCTCGCAAGTGTCGCTCTTAAAAAGCGACATCCACGCGGATCGGACCGTACCCGAATACGCGTTGGTGCATGCGAGCGAGGGAGCAACCATGAGACGCATCGCGCAGGGGTTGGTGGTCATGGGCTTGGCCCTGGTAATGGCTTCGCCGGTGCTGGCGCAGCAGGGCAAGGGGCAGCGGAAAGGCCAGGGGGGCGGCGGGCCCGGCGGCTTCGGCCAGGGCGGCATGATGGGCATGGGCATGGGCGGCCCGCTCAACTTGCTGACCAACTCCGGGGTCCAGAAGGAGCTGAAGCTCACCGACGAGCAGGTCAGCAAGGCCGAGGCGGCCCAGGCCGAGCAGCGGGAGCAGAACCGCGAGCGGATGCAGGGCTTGCAGAACGCGTCCCCCGAGGAGCGTCGGGAGAGCATGGCCAAGGTGCAAGCGTCGGCCCTGAAGGCGGCCGAGGGCATCCTGAAGCCGGAGCAGTTGAAGCGGTTCGAGCAGATCCGCATCCAGTCCCTGGGCGTCGCCGCCTTCAACGATGAAAAGGTCGTAAAGGCCCTGAAGATCAACGACGACCAGAAGGAGAAGTTCCGCGGGATCCAGCAGGCGTCGATGGAGGAGATGCGGGGCCAGTTCCAGCCCGGCGGCGGAGGCGACCCCCAGGCCGCGATGGCCAAGATGCAGGAGATGCGCAAATCCAGCTTCGACAAGGCGGTCGCCGTCCTGTCTTCCGAGCAGAAGGCGGCCTGGAAGGAACTGACCGGCGACCCGTTCGAGGTCAAGTTCGAAATGCCCCGCCGTCGCCCGGGCAATTGAACCGCTGAACAAAGGTCCCATCCCGAACGACGAGGACGCCCGGGGAGTTCCCGGGCGTCCTCGCGCGATGCGGACCGGTCGGTCGCGGGCTCCGGGGCCCGGACCTCAGCGAGCACCCGGCGTGATGGTCGAGGTGGGCCGTCGGACGGTCGGTTGGACCTGCCCGTTCTGCTGCTGGATATTGGCGAACTCGTAAAGGCCGCGGACGCTCCTGGCCGTGAACGAGTAGAAGAGGATGGCGCTCAGGCCGGTCTGGAACGGCTCGGCGAGCCGGTTCATGAAGACGGTCGTGCGGACGATCGGATCCCGGAAGACGACCAGGCGGTCGCCCGGCATCATCTGGTAATTGGTGGTCGGGTCGCCGCCCTGCACGATCGCCGCGTAGTTGACCGGCAAGAGCTGGTCGCAGCAGGCGCCGGGCGGCGCGGGCCGGACCAATCGGATATTGTTGACGCCCGCCGTCGGCGCCAGGCCGCCCACCGCGTTGATCGCGTCGAGCACCGTCTCGTTGCCGGTGATCGGCAGCTTGCCCGGGGCGTTCACGTCGCCCATCACGTAGAAGTACTTGCTGTTGTAGGCGAGCACCTCGACGAACACGCGGTCGGAGTCCCTGGGCGCGATCTCCTCGACCTCCTCGGTCTCGGGGTTGATCTGCACCAGGCCCAGGGTCGCGTCGGGGATGAACTTGCGGAGGTGGATGATGACCTTTTCCTTGATCTCATCCGTGGTCAGCCCGGCGACGAAGACATCGCCGTAGAAGTCGAGCGAGACCTTGCCGTCGGGCCGAACCAGGCGCTCGCCGGTGATCGGCCGGCCGGGCAGGGCTTCCAGGACCTCGATGCGGATCAGGTCGGGCGCCTCGACCACGTAGTCGGGCATCGTGGTCTTGTTGAATTCCCGCGGGATATTGGTCGCCGCGATCTTGGACTCGGGGTCTTCACCGTCTGGCAGCCGCAGGTCGCGGCGGCCGCCAGGGCCAGGAGCCAGCCGAGCCGGCGCTGAGTGCTTCGAACGCGTTCCATGCGTCACTCCTGCCGGTGGGCCGGGACGGCCCGTACGGGCCGGTGCCACCCTTCCACCTCGGAAGCCGAATCCTTCGGGCCGCGACCGAAGCTGCCATCCCCGCTCACGAGCGGGGATGGCGGCGGTCGTCACGGCGAGGTCCGCCGGCCCGCCTGCTACATCCTCTACATCGGCAACGGGGATCGCCGAATCGAGCCGATTCCCCGGGATGCACCGGTAATCCGACCTCACCGGTAGTAATAAGAACGGGTCTGGCCGTATCGGCTATCGGACGGGAAGTCGGTCGGCTTCCCCGCGCTGTTGCGCACCGAGTCGAATCGATACCGGCTGTTGGCGGCGTCGAGCCGGCCGGGGACGGCCTGGCCCCGCGCTTGCGGATGTCGGCCTGGACCGGGACCGATCCTTCTCGCGGCTCGCGGGCCGCCTCCTGCTGCCCCTGGACATACCGCCGGGCCCCCAGCATGTAGAGGAGGGTCGTGTTGGCGTTGGTCGGCTGGGTGGTGGCCGCCATGAAGGGGTTCAGGTAGGGATTGGAAGCCGGGTTGCTGAAGGGATCGATCTGGGCGGGGCTGGCGGTCGCGGGGGAACTCCGCACGATCTGGCCCGCGGCGGCCATCGGCAGGGCCGACGCCAGCAGGGTTGCCAGGGCGGCCACTCGGAACCCACGCATGTCGGAACCTCCTGTCGAATTGCCCGATCGCCGGGTCGGCCCGGGGCATCCGGCCCCATGGTGCTTGGATCGGAGTCAACGGGCCGCCCGACGCAGCGATTCCGGTGCGATCGTCCGCAACGCCCCGGTTCGACCTCCCCCTTGCTCAGAACCGCGACAATTCCCCCCCGCGGAACCCGGGCGCCTCGTTTCGCTGCCATTCCGTCGAGGCCCCGTGGCCGGGGACCCGATCCCTGGGCAACGACGTGTCTCATCCGGCGCGAAGGAAACGAGGCCGACCGGGGCCGGTCCCGAGGCGGCCCGGTCCCGACGGCCATTACCCAGCGAGGCGAGGATGCTTACCCGCTCGAGGAGATTTTGGATCGGCGCGACCGCCATCGCGCTGGCCTGGGTGCTGGGTCATTCCAACTCCGGCCAAGCCCAGCTGTTCCCCAACCTGCCGATCCAGCGGCCGAAGGTGCCGTGCGATCAGGAAGCCCCGATTTACAACCTCGTCCGGCAGAATTACTACGGCTATTTCCCCACCTGCTGGCGGAAATTCCCGCCGGGCTGGACCTGCCCCTGCCCGAACCCGGAGAAGCCGGATTACGAGGCCTCGAAGGCCAAGATCCCCCTCCAGAAGGACCCGGATACGTTCCTGCAGCCCGGGGCCGGGATGGGCCTGGGCGGCGATGAGGACCTGCCGCCGGGGCCCGGCAACCGGCCGGGACGCGACGCCGGGCCCGCGTTGCCCGATGGTCGTCGCTCCCCGTTCGACCTCGACGGCCCGGCCGCGAACCCGGCCGGCGGGAGGAATCCGGCGGGCAGGCCGTTCGACATGCCCCCCGGCGGGGCTGCGGCCCGTCGGCAGGTCCGGCCTGCCGCCGCCCTGCCCCGGCATCGGCGAGCGGACGACCCCCGGCGTCCTCACGCCGACGGCCAGCAGGCTCCCCGGCTCGACCGCCGACTCGCCCCGATCCCCGATCCGGCGGTGGGCCCGACCTCCGCCTCGCCGGGATCCTGGCCCCCTCGCCCCGGAAGCCCGGCCTGCTGAGCGGCGTACGCGGCATGTTCGGGACCGAACGCCGCTGACAGGCCAACCAGAACCGGCCTCCCCTACCGGGGCCACGCCCGACGATCGCCGCGGGCGTGGCCCCTCGCCGCTTTTTGGGAGAGGAATCTGCCGGGGACTCCCCGCGATCGGCCATAATCGGTCCCGAACCACGAACCTGTAGGGTAGGGATGTTCGGGGACCGAGGTCGTCGGGGATGAGATCCTATCGCCTGATCCTGGCACTTTGCCTGACCATCCTGGCCCTGGGGATGCTGGTCTGGCTCGTCAGCTCGGTCCACGGCCTGTACGAGCGGATCGCCGCCTACTCGCAGCCGATGGCCGTGGCCGTGATCGCCCTGATCGTGGCGGCGTCTTCGGCGTCGGGCCTGATGGGGGCCCGGGCCTCCTCTGGTGGCCGCGAAACGCGGCCGACCGGCCCGCCGCTCAGCCGCCGGCCGATGTCCTGGAGGCCGCCCGGATCCAGGCCGAACAGGCCCGCGCGGTCCTCGATCAGGTCGAGCAAGGGCAGGCCCGGGAACGGCTCGAGACCGAGATCCGCACCCTCGAGAAGGACCAGGCCGTCCGCCGGTTCCATGTCGTCGTGTTCGGGACCGGCTCGTCGGGCAAAACCTCGCTCATCAACGCCATGCTGGGCCGGTCCGTGGGCCGGACCGAGGCGACCCTGGGCACGACCCGGCACGGCGAGGAACACACCCACGTCGTCGAGGGGATCGACGGAACCCTGATCGTCACCGACACGCCAGGGCTCTCGGAAATCGGCGAGGGCGGGCGGATGCGCGAGGCCGAAGCCCGCGAGCTGGCCGCGAGGGCCGACCTGATCCTGTTCGTCGTCGATCACGACCTGGTCCGCGCCGAATACGAGCCGCTGAGGGCCCTGGCCAAGCAGGGGAAGCGGTCGATCGTCGTCCTGAACAAGAAGGATCGGCTCGTGGACGAGGACCGCGAGGCGATCCTGGACAAGCTCCGCGACCGGCTCGACGGCCTGATCCCCCCCGCCGACATCGTGGCGATCGCCGCCGATCCCCGGCCGATGCCGGTGCGGGTGCGCAAGCCGGACGGCTCCACCGAAACCCTGCTCGAACAGGAGGAGCCCGACCTGGCCGCGCTGGAGGACCGGATCGAGGCGGTCCTGAACCTCGACGGCGACCAGCTCCGGGCCGGCAACATCCTGCTCCGGGCCCACCAGATCGCCCAGTCCGCCCGCCAGGCGCTCAACGACCAGCGCCAGGCCCGTTGCCAGAAGATCATCGACCGTTACCAGTGGGTGACCGCCGCCGCGGTCTTCAGCAACCCCCTGCCGGCGCTCGACCTGCTCGCGACCGGCGCGGTCCAGTTGCAGATGATCTCCGAGCTGGCGCGGGTCTACGGGATCGAGCTGGCGATGAGCCATGCCCGGACGATCGGCGGCCAGATGGCCCAGCTCCTCCTGAAACTGGGGATCGTCGAGGCGGCCTCGTCCCTGATCGCCGGGCTGTTCAAGTCGAGCCTGGTCGGCTATGCGGCCGGCGGGGCGGTCCAGTCGGTGACGATGGCCTACCTGACGCACATCTCGGGCCATGCGTTCGCCGAATACCTCTCCCGGGGCCAGTCGTGGGGCGACGGCGGCATGCAGGCCGCGATCGAACGCCAGTTCCAGCTCAACCGGCGGTCCGAGTTCCTCCAGGAATTCGCCCGCCAGGCCTATGATCAGGTGGTCCACAAATTCAAGGGCGTGCCGGCCGCCACGCCCGATCGCCCTTCCTGAACCCCCAGAACACCGCGCGACACCCCCATGAATACCGGCGAGCCAGGGACCACGGGTTGGATCGAAGGGGCCGACATCGCCTCGACCGGCGGGGAGGCCGCGCCCGGCCTGGATGAGGTGCTTGGCCGGCTCGACGACCAGGAATCGCTCGTCCAGCGGGCGCGGGATAGCCTGGAACATACCTTCGCAAGCCTCAAGCTGACCCCGGCCGAGGAGGGCGCCCTGGCCGAGGAGCTGCGTTCGCTCCGGGACCTGGCGAGCAAGCTCGACGACCAGCGGATCGAGATCGCCGCCTTCGGCATGGTCAGCCGGGGCAAGTCGTCGGTCCTGAACGCCCTCCTGGGCCGGCCGGCCTTCCGGGCGGGATCGACGCACGGCACCACCGTCCTCAAGCAGACGCAGACCTGGGACAGCGTGACCGTCTCGGGATTCGACGAGGGGGAGGCCCGGCTGGTCCTGGTCGATACCCCGGGCATCGACGAGGTGGGCGGCGAGGTCCGCGAGGCGCTGGCGAGGGACGTGGCCCGGCGGGCCGACCTGATCCTGTTCGTCATCTCCAGCGACATGCAGCGGCGGGAGTTCGACGCCCTGGAGCAGCTCCGGCAGGCCCAGAAGCCGATCATCCTGGTCTTCAACCAGATCGACCGCTACCCCGACGTCGATCGCGACCTGATCTATGGCAAGATCCGGGACGAGCGCGTCCGCCACCTGATCCGCCCCGAGGATGTGGTGATGACGGCGGCGAAGCCCGACCCCTACCGGGTCAAGGTCCAGCATGCCGACGGCACCAGCCAGATCCTCTGGGAATACCCCGAGCCGATCATCGCCCCCCTGAAAGCCCGGATCCTGGAGGTCCTCGAACGCGAGGGGAAGGCGCTGGTGGCCCTCAATACGCTGCTGTTCGCCGGCGACCTGCACCAGGAGATCGTGTCGCACAAGATCCGCATCCGCGACGAGGCGGCCGGGCGGCTGATCTGGAACTTTTGCATGGCCAAGGGGGCCACCGTCGGCCTCAACCCGATCCCGGTGGCCGACATGGCGGGCGGCCTGGCGGTCGACGTGGGGATGGTCGTGGCGCTGAGCAAGCTCTACGGGATCCCGCTGACCCGCAAGGCGGCGAGCGGCCTGATCAAGGACATGGTCAAGGTGATGGGGGCCCTGGGCGCCGTCGAGGTGACCAGCCGCCTGGCGGTGAGCGGCCTGAAGGCCACGCTCGTGGGCGCCTCGGTCGCCAGCCTGGGGCTGACCCTGGCCGGTTATGGGGTCATCGCGGTGGCGATGGGGGCGACCGCGGGCTGGACCAGCTACATCCTGGGCCACGGCACCAAGGTCTACCTCCAGCACGGCTGCCAGTGGGGGGAGAGGGGCATCAAGACGGTGATCGACGACATCCTGGCCCAGGCCAAGGCCGACTCGGTGATGGAAAAGCTCCGGGATGATCTCCGCAAGAAGATCGCTTCGTGACATGGAAGGCCCCATCGAGGGAATATCCGGTCCGGCCCCGGCCGGGGCGCCCACGCTCGACGTGGCGGTCTACGGGATCATCAACGCCGGGAAGTCGAGCCTGATCAACGCCCTGGCCCGCCGGCACGACCGGCCGACCGGCCCGATCGGCGGCACCACGGCCGAGGTCGCCGTCGAGGACTGGCGGGAGGCCCGCGGCGAGGTCGGGCCTTATGCCCTGCGCCTGATCGATACGCCGGGAATCGAGGAAGTCGAGGGCCATCATCGGGCCGACCTCGCCACCGAGGCGGCCCGGCATTCGGACCTCGTCCTCTTCGTCACCGCCGAGGACATCACGGCCGCCGCGCTCGAAGCGATCCGGGAGTTGAACGCGGCCGGCAAGCCGTTGATGGTGGCCCTCAACAAGATCGACCTGCTTTCCCCGCCCGAGCAAGCCGAGATCCTCCTCGCCGTGCGGGGCAAGCTCGCGGGGATCGTCGCGGCGGAGGACGTCGTGCCGATCGCCGCGGCGCCGATCGTCCGCGAGAAGCAGCAAGCGATCGACGGTTCGACGATCGTCCGCACGGTCCGCGGCGAGCCGGAGGTCGGGCCGCTCGAATCGCGGATGCTGGCCGCGATCGAGGCGTCGGCCCCCGAGCTGAAGGAACTGGCCGAGGCTTCGAGGATGGTGGAAGGGGCCCTGCGGGAGGGCCCGATCCGCAGGGCGCGGCGAACCCGGGCGGAACGCGTGGCCGACGAGACGGCCGCCGGCCTGGCGGTCGCGCTGGCGGTCAGCCCGATCCCGATCCTGGACCTGCTGGCCGGGTCGGGCGGCCTCGCGGTGCTGATCCGTCGCGTCGCGGGGGTCTACGGCGAACGCCCGGGCCCTTCGGCGGTCAAGGCCCTGTCTTCCGAGCTGCTCCGGGGGGCGAGCGTCTCGCTCTGGGGTTCCCTGATCGGGGTCGGCGTGGGGGGGGCACTCAAGTTCGTGCCGGGGGTGGGGCACGTCGCCGGCGCGATCGCCCAGGGCACGTCGGCGGGTGTGTTCGGCCACATCCTGGGCCGGGCCCTGATCGACTATTACGACCGGGGCGGCCGATGGGGCGACGCCGGCCTCGCGGCCCTGCTCGACGAGATCGCCGCGAGGACCGACCGCAAGGCCCTCACCCGCGGCCTGGCCGCGAAGCTCCGCCAATCGCTCGAACGGCTCCGGCCGGACGCCCCCCGCTGGCCCTTCGGACGGGGTCGGAGCCGGGCCTGATCCGGGCCGGGGGCCCGAAGGCGGTTCAGGGCCGCTTGGTCCGCGCCCCCTTGGTGTCGGGGCTGATCGGGGCCTTGCCCCAGTCCTTGAATCGGTAGACCGAAAACGTCTTGTTCCGATTGTGCAGGAACAGGTGGCGGCCGTCGGGCGCGAACGCCAACCAGTTGGCGCCGCCGGGCGAGAGCCTGGGCAGGGGGACCGCGCCCGCGACCAGGTCGATCACGCCCTCCTCGGTTTCGCCCGCCCAGGCGAGCCTGCGGGCATCCGGGCTGAAGGCCAGCGAACGCAGCCCGGCCGTATGCTCCGCCGAGCCCAGCCGGTGGACCTCCCGGGGCTTGGTGCCGGTGAGGTCCAGGACGATCATCTCATGATTCGCGGCGGGGTTGTGGACCAGGAATCGGCCATCGGGCGAGAGCGCCAGGTGATATCCGCCCATCGCCCCGGCGTCGATCGGCAGCGAGATCCGGGCGGCAGGCGTGGGGTGCTCGGTCAGGATGTCCTTCCAGAGGATCAACTCGCTGCCCGACTGGCCCCGGGGCGGGAAGGCCGTGGCCATGATCCGCAGGTCGGCCGAGAAGGCCACCTTCGAGGCATAGGGGGATGGCGGGGCTCGGTCGGCCAGCGCGATGGCCCATCGCCGATGCGGCGGGGCCGCCTCGAGATCCCAGAGGGAAAAATCCCGGTCCCCGTCGAGCGTCGCGTTCAGGAGGTTCCGGGATCCAGGCGCCAGCAATCCCCAGGGGCCGGACGCGGGCAACCCGGCCCCTTCCTCGGGGGCCCATCCCCGATCCTGCCGGTGGAAATACCGGACGAAGGGGGGGCTCCACTGCACGGCCACGCACCGATCCGGGCCCATCGGGAAGACCTTGCCGGGGCCGTCGAGGGTGAGCGGGGCGGTCGCGGCCTCGGGCCGCTTCCCGGCCAGCGACCAGAAGGCGTAACGGGCCCACGCCTGGCCGTTGGGACCGTCGTAGCGGGGGGCGATCAGCCGGCCCGAGGCCCCGTCGATCGGCGACGAGACCAAATCCTCGGGGGCCGGGAACGCCGAGGCGGGATCGAACGGGGACAACTCAATCGGCGCGGCCTTCGCAAGGTCCCAGAACCGAACAAAGCCCTCGCTATTGACGAGGACCGCCCGATCGCCGGCCTTCGAGAAGGCGACCTCGCCGCCCCATCCCGTGTCGGTCTGGTCGAGCCAGGCGACGGCCTCGGGCTGCGGCCCGTCCATCCGGTAGAGCCGGGTGGCCGTGGACTTGGCCGCGAGCCATCGGCCGTCGGCGGACAGGGCCAGGCTGGAGTTGGGGGTGAGCGACTCCGGTGGCAGGGCACCGACCTGGACGGGGGCCGTCCCCGACACGTTCCAGACCTTCGCCCGCCCTTCGTGCCAGACGACCAGGCGATCCCCCTTCGGGCTGAGCCCGAAGGTCCGGGCGTCGGGGTCGCGGCCGATCTCCAGGGCCAGGTCTTCCTCGAACCGGCCGTTGCGGATCGAGATCCGCTGGTAGCCGCCGGACTTGCCCCGATACACGACCCGATTGCCGTCGACCGCGACCAGGGCCGGGACCGAGACGCCATCCGGCCTCATCATGGGCCATCGGTCGGCGAGGCGGGGCTTCTGGCCGCGGAGGTCGAAGAGCACGAGCTGCTCCTGGTCCCAGTGGGCCAGGACCAGGGTCCACCCCCCCTCGCAGAAGCCGACGCGGTCCATCCGGCTCGGGGACCGGTCGCCCTCGTCGGTCAACTTCCCCAGCGAGTTCCGTTGCCAGGTGCTCGTGTCGTACGCGATCACCTCGTCGCCCAGGATCAGGAAGCAGCACCGCCGATCGGCGGTGAACCCGACCAGGCCGGTGCCACCGCCGTCGAGCGGCCTCGATTTCTGGGTCGCCAGGTCCCAGAGCAGCGCCGGCTCGAACGCCGAGTGGGCCGTGGTCGCGGCCCAACGGCCGTCGGGGCTGATCACCGCAGAATTCCCGGGCCCCCAGTGTCGCCGCGCGTGGCTGCCGACGACCGCGACCAGGTCGCGGGGCTGCCAGGCGAACCGCTCTTCGGCGGGGATCG
Source organism: Isosphaeraceae bacterium (assembly GCA_046350035.1). Taxonomy (GTDB): domain Bacteria; phylum Planctomycetota; class Planctomycetia; order Isosphaerales; family Isosphaeraceae; genus CALLYK01. Next base: position 32,308 of record JAXMBD010000061.1, read on the forward strand.
AACGCGCCTCCAGGGCATCGAACGGGGACTTGCCGACCGGCGTGGGGGTGAAGGCGAACGGTCGGAGCGGCGGGAGGGCCAGCTCGTTCGGCCAGGCGATCGGGATCGGCTTCGGCAACGACGGGGCGGGTTCGGGAGCGGCCGGGGGGCGGGCGGCTCGGCGGGCGTCGGCGTCGGCTGCCCCGCGACGGCCAGTTCGGCGGGCGGGCCGGCCTCGGCGAGCACCATCCCCGGGGCGGCTCCGGAGGATCGGGCGAAGGGGAGGCCGCCGGGTCGGGGGCCGTCGGCGGGGGCGTGATCCCTTCGGGCGGGGTGCCGAGGTCCGTCGGGGTCGGGATCTTGTGGGATTGGGCCAGTCGGCCCTGGCTGAGCGCAGGGCGTCTCGCCCGGGAGGCGGAGGAACTCCGGGTGGTCGCCAGCGAACCGACGTAGCCGACCAGCACGACGACGCCGGCGGCGATCGCGACCCGGATCGGCCACTGGCGACCCGATCGGACCCGGGGGACCGGATCGACCGGGAGGATGAACGACCCCGAACTCTCCCCCACCGAGGTGGCGATCTCCGGGATCAGAGCGACGGGGACCATCGTCTGGGTCGAGAGCTCGCCTCCGCCGGCCTCGGCCCTCTGCTGCTGCTTGAATTTGCGTTCCAGGGCCGTGACCTCGGCCAGCGCCTCGGCGGCGGAGGAGGGCCGCCAGGCCGGGTCGCGGGCCAGCAGCCGGCCGATCCAGTCGCGGAGCTCGGGCGGGACATCCAGCGGCAAGGGGGCCGCGCTCTCGGTCCCCAGGGCGGTCAGGGTGGCGATCAGCGAGCCCCGCTCGTACGGCGCGTGGCCCGCGAGCATCCGGTAGAGCACGGCCCCGAGGCTGAACAGGTCCGCCCGGAAATCGACCGGCTTGCTCCCGGCCTGCTCGGGCGCCATGAACGCGGGCGTTCCCAGCAACTCGCCGTCCTGGGTGAGCCTCGCGTCGACGCCGTGGTGCCAGGCGAGGCCGAAGTCGAGAACCTTGATCCGGCCCGTGCCGGTTTCCAGCCAGAGGTTGCTGGGCTTGATGTCGCGGTGGACCAGGCCCTTCTCGTGGGCCGCGACCAGGCCGCGGAGGACGTCCTTCGCCACCTTGATCACGGCGAGCGTCGGCGGCCGTTCCGCCTGGGCCTTCAGCCAGGTGGCCAGCGTGGTGCCCTTGAGCAACTCCATCGCCAGGAACGGCAGGCCCTTCGACTCGCCGACCTGGTAGATCGTTATGACGTGGTCGCACTTGAGCGTGGCCACGGCGCGGGCTTCGCGGAGGAACCGCTCGCGGGCCTTGGGGTCGGCGGCGGCCTCGCGACGCATCACCTTCAGGCCGACGAGGCGCTTCAACCCGGGGTCTTCCGCCAGGAAAACGATCCCCATACCCCCGTGCCCCAACAGCCGAAGCACGCGGTAACCGCCCAGCCGGCCCAGTTCGTCCGGGGCTTCGGGGGGGTCGAGGAACGGGAACGCCGGGCGGTTGGGATCCGACAACTGGCCCCAGATGTAGGTGCCGGACAGGCCCGCATCCTTCTCCTCTTCCGTGGGCGGGCCGGAGTTCGGATCCGTCATTCCAGCCTCCCCGCAGAACTAGCAACAATTTCCCAGCCTAATCCCATTCATACACCATGAACCGGCGGCGAACAACTGCCCGAACCCGGGAGGGCGGGGGAACCTGGACATCGGCGGCACGTGCGGGCAGACTGAACCTTCCCGATCCGACCGCACCGGAACCCGAGGCCCTCTCCATGAGTCCGACCCGGCTCGCCGCCCCCCTCATCGCCGGCCTGATCGCCTGGGGGTCCATCCCGGCGTCCTCCCAGGAACCGGCCGTCCTGCCGCTCTACCCCGACGGGCCCCCGGGTGCCCTGGGCCGGGAAACCTCCGGCCCCAACAATGGGCCCGGGGACGTCCCCACCCTGACCGTCTGGCCGGCCCCGAAGGACAGGGCCAACGGCGCCGCGATGGTGATCTGCCCCGGCGGCGGCTACGGGGCCCTGGCGATCAACCACGAGGGGAAGGACGTCGCCGCCTGGCTGAACTCGATCGGCGTGTCGGCCTTCATGCTCAAGTATCGGCTGGGCCCGAAATACCACCACCCGATCGAGCTCCAGGACGCCCAGCGGGCCATCCGCACCGTCCGGGCCCGCGCCGGCGAATGGGGGATCGACCCCAAGCGGGTCGGCATCCTGGGCTTCTCGGCCGGCGGCCACCTGGCTTCGACCGCAATCACCCACTTCGACGCCGGCAAGGCCGACGCCGCCGATCCGGTCGAGAGGCAATCGTGCCGCCCCGACTTCGCCATCCTGGGCTATCCGGTGATCGCCCTGGCCACCGAGTACGCCCACGCCGGTTCGAGGACCAACCTGCTCGGCCCCAACCCCGACCCGGCCGTGCTCAAGGGCCTGTCCAACGAGACCCAGGTGACCGCCGAGACCCCCCCGACCTTCCTCGTCCAGACCAACGAGGACAAGGCCGTCCCGGCCGAGAACAGCCTGCTCTTCGTCCTGGCCCTGCGCAAGGCGGGCGTGCCCGTCGAATTCCACATGTTCGAGAAGGGCCGGCACGGCCTGGGCCTGGGGACCGGCTCGCCCGAGCACAACATCACCCCCGACGCGGCGTTCGGGGTCTGGCCCAAGATGGCCGAGACCTGGTTGAAGGGCCGGGGCCTGCTCGAAAAGGCCCGGCCCTGATCGCCGACCGATCGGCCCGCCCGGATGCGCGTCGGGGCGCGCCGTTCGACGCGCCCCAACGCATCGGGATCCAACCCGGGCCTCGCCCGTTCAGGCGTTGAGGGCGGGGGCTTCGGGCGGGGTCGGCTTGAAGTAGACGACCCCCAGCGGCGGGATGCGGATCGACAGGTGGAACGGCCGGCCGCCGTACGACTCGTCGTAGGCCCAGGTCCCGCCCTGGTTGCCCATGTTCGAGCCGCCGTAGCATCCGGCGTCGGTGTTCAGGATCTCCCGGTAGAAGCCGCCGACCGGCACGCCGATCCGGTAGCCCTCGCGCGGCACCGGCGTGAAGTTGCAGACGACCACGACCAGGTCCTCGGGCTTCTTGCCCCGGCGCAGGAACGCTAGCACGCTGTTCTCCCAGTCGTGCAACTCCAGCCACTCGAAGCCGTGCCAGTCGAAATCGACCTCGTGCAGGGCCGGCTCGGTGCGGTAGAGCCGGTTCAGGTCGGAGACGAGCCGCTGGACGCCCCGGTGGCTGTCCCACTGGAGCAGGTGCCAGTCGAGGCTCTCGTCGTGGTTCCACTCGCGCCACTGGCCGATCTCGCAGCCCATGAACAGCAGCTTCTTGCCGGGGTGGGCCCACATGTAGGCGTAGAGCGTCCGCAGGTTGGCGAACTTCTGCCAGGTGTCGCCCGGCATCTTGTCCAGCAGCGACCCCTTGCCGTGCACGACCTCGTCGTGCGACAGCGGCAGCATGAAGTTCTCGGTGAACGCGTAGATCAGGCTGAAGGTCAGCATCCCGTGGTGGTACTTGCGGAACACGGGATCGCGCGACATGTAAACGAGCGTGTCGTTCATCCAGCCCATGTTCCACTTGAGGCTGAATCCCAGGCCCCCCAGGTAGGTCGGCCGCGAGACGCCCGCCCAGCTCGTCGACTCCTCGGCGATCGTCAGCACCCCCGGGTAGTAGTGGTGGCAGAGCTCGTTGAGCTTCTTGAGGAAGTCGATCGCCTCCAGGTTCTCGTTGCCGCCGAAGGCGTTGGGCACCCACTCGCCGGCCTTCCTCGAGTAATCGAGGTAGAGCATCGAGGCCACGGCGTCGACCCGGAGGCCGTCGAGGTGGTACCGCTCCAGCCAGAACAGCGCCGAACCGAGCAGGAAGTTGCGGACCTCCGCCCGCCCGTAGTTGAAGATCTTCGTGCCCCAGTCGCGGTGCTCGCCCAGCCGCGGGTCGGCGTGCTCGTAAAGGTGCGTGCCGTCGAAGTAGACCAGGCCGAACAGGTCCGAGGGGAAGTGGGCCGGCACCCAGTCGAGGATGACGCCGTAACCGGCCTGGTGCAGCCGATCGACGAAATAGGCGAAATCCTCCGGCGAGCCGAATCGCGAAGTCGGTGCGAAGTAGCCGGTCGTCTGGTACCCCCAGGAGCCGTCGAACGGGTGCTCGGTGGTCGGCATCAGCTCGACGTGCGTGAAGCCCAGGCCGTCGAGGTACTCGACGAGGTCCTCGGCCAGTTCCCGGTAGGTCAGGAATTCCTCGCCGTGGAACCCCTTCCGCTTCCAGGATCCCAGGTGGACCTCGTAGATCGAGATCGGCGCGTCAAGGCCCTGCGACCGGGCCCGGTCGGCCATCCACTCCTGGTCGTTCCACTCGAACTTGGT
>JAXMBD010000062.1:0-35895 GCA_046350035.1 Isosphaeraceae bacterium
CGGCCTCGTACGGCCGCGTCGGCAGCGAGAACATCATGTGGAGGAAGTTCCGGCAATAGTCGAGCCGGGAGTCCGGGTACATGATGGGCTGGCCGATCGCGGTCTTATATGCGGCGGCGGCGACCGTGCGAACCTTCGAGATCAAGAGGGCGGCGTGGTCCTCGAAGGTCTCGTCCGATTCCTGGTCGAGGACCCCGGATTCATAGCAGGAGATCGTGTTAATCATTGACGACAGGATGGCCATGGGGTGGCCCGTCGGCGGGAACCCGGCGAAACTATGCCGCATCCCCTCGTGAAGCCACGCATGCGCCTCGACACTTGCTTCAAATCGGGCAAGTTGCTCGGATGTAGGCAACTCCCCGTAGATCAAGAGCAACGTCGTTTCGAGGAAGGAGGAGTAATCGGCGATCTGCTCGATAGGGATGCCACGATAGCGGAGGACCCCTCGTTCGCCGTCGATGAAGGTGATGGCGGACTTGCACGATCCGGTGTTGCGATAGCCCTCGTCCAGGGTGATATAACCGGTATCCCGGCGGAGGTGTTCGACGTCGATCGCTCGCTCATTCTCGGTGCCGATGAGGACCGGCAATCCGACCTTGCGGCCGTCGAGGTCCAGGGAACCAACTTGCTCGCGGTTGGCAACGGCGGTTGACATTTTCTGGCCTCAGTGGGGCGTGAAACCCCCGATGAGTCCCGTCGTGCCCGGGACCAGGGAGGAGGCAGGGGGTAGCTTCGGGGAAACGCAACCTCTCTGGAAGATCGGGCGGGCGCCGGGCCGGGTCGGATCGCGGAAAGAGGGTCCGCGCGGAGGAGGCCCCGATCCACCCATGGGGGAATCGGTCGTGCGCACTCCCTCCCAACAAGACCAGTGTATTCGGGCCAGGGCCCCGCTTCAACGCGCCATCGGGCCGTCTCTTCGCACGGACAACATAAATTCACGTCGATTCGGCGCGGCTAGGCCCATTCTTCGGGCATGCCCGGCGGACCGATGAGGTCAAACCGGGACGCCTTGCAGGCCGCGGAAGGGGTAGGCGAAGCAATGTAAATCCCGTCCGCAAACCAAATTCCGGCGCGATACTCGAAAACCGCAATCTTCCGGGATGGAGTATTCGGGGCGAAATCGTCGGGCAACTCGACCCCCACCAGGACCATCAGGCCCCGCGTTGTCCGATCGCGAGCCCAGCAAACCTCCCGATTCCAACGGGCCAGGGCCCACCGGCGGGACTGCTGGGGCTCGCGACGCGCCACGGCCTGGATAAAACGCAATTCGAGCCGCTCGCGTTGCCAGGGGAATGTACGTCGGGCCCGATCCTCCCGGATGGCGTCCAGGACTGTCAGGACCATGCGTTGGACGATCCAGAAGGTCCCGGCCAGGCAGGCGGTCAGCAACGCGAGGGCGAGCATCCCCTGGATCATGATATTCGACCACCTGGCAATGCCGGCGGGGCGGAAGTGGGATGGATTCTAAGGGGCTGACGCAACCCCTTCAACCCCCAAACCCTGATGTCCCGGCGACCTTGTCATCGTCTTCAGGGCCGAATGAAGTGCAAACCGCAAGGGCTCGCCCCCTCCTCTCGCCGATACCGGACCGAGTGCATTGACTTGGCCACGAGGCGCCTGACGCCGCAGCTGACCAGAACCTCAATGGCACGACCCATGCCGGTCGATTGTTCTCAATCGACGGAGATGCCCCCGAACCGACCGACCTGAAGCCGCAGTCACGGGCTGCTGCTTATGCAAGTAGTGCAGGTTAATACCTTAATTCAGCGGAAATCCGGCCCCTCGGGCGTTCGAATCGGCGTACACGATGAAGGCTAGACCTCTTGGGGCAGCGTGAGTAATCTGAGCAACCGATCCCTACCCCTCCCCTGGTGAGCGCCGACGATGCCGATTCTGGGAGCCCACATGTCCGTATCAGGCGGCTATTTCAAGGCCGTCGATGCGGCCGCCGCTTTGGAGATGGGGGCGGTCCAAATCTTCACGCACAGCCCATCTCAATGGGCCGTAAAGCCTGACGGTGCGGGCGGCTGGGCCGCGCCACCCCTTGCTGAGGACCAGGTCAAGGGTTTTCGGAATGCCCTGATGCGGACGGGCCTATCCAGGCCGTTGGCGCATACTTCTTACTTAATCAACCTGGGGACGCCCGACGAGGCCCTCTGGCAGAAGTCGATTGCCGGATTGGTCGCCGAGATCGAGCGGGCGGGCCTCTTGGGGATCGAAGACCTGGTACATCATCCCGGGTCACACGTCGGCTCGGGCCAGGAAGCGGGCCTCAAACGAGTCGCCGATGGCTTGCGGATAGTCCTCGATCGGACCAGGGGCTCTTCGGTGCGGGTCGACCTGGAGAACACGGCAGGGCAGGGAAGTTGCCTCGGCGCCTCCTTGGAGGATCTAGGCCGGATAATCGACCTGATCGGCCAGCCCGACGAGGGACGATTGGGGATCTGCCTCGACACTTGCCACCTTTTCGCGGCGGGGTATTCCCTGGATCCGCTCCCCGATTACAATGCGGTGATCGATGAGGTAGCCAGAACCTCAGGGATCGAGCGGATCCGGGTCTGGCACCTGAACGACAGCCAGAAGGATCGCGGCAGTCGCGTCGATCGCCACGCGGCGATCGGCCAGGGCAAGTTGGGCCTCGGGCCGTTCCGCCATGTGCTCAACGATGCCCGGTTTGCCGCCTTGCCGATGGTCCTCGAAACCCCCAAAGGTAAGGCGGGGTGCGAGGATCTGGACCTGATCAATCTTCGTGTCCTCCAGCGCCTGCTGGCCGAAGGTCCGATCCCGGCCTGACGCCGAGCCATCCGCCCCGGGACGCGAGGGGGGGGATGAAAGCTGATGGCCGAATCGCCGAGTAACGGGCCGCTGGTCGGGCAGCCGATCACTTCGAGCCCCCGCGGCCGGTCGGGCCGGGATCCCCAGTTCTTCATCAACCGTGAGTTGAGCTGGCTTGCCTTCAACGAACGGGTCCTGGAGGAGGCACGCGATCCGTCGAACCCGTTGTTGGACCGCGTCCGATTCCTCGCAATCTCGTCGTCGAACCTCGACGAGTTCTTCGAGGTGCGCGTAGCCGGCCTGCAATCGCAGCTCTACGACAACCTGGAACCGCAAGACATCCCGCCCGAAGGGCTAGGGCCGCTGTCCCAACTCCTTGAGATTGCCAAACGTTGTCGGGAGTTCGTCGCAAAGCAGGATGCGACCTGGCATCAAGAATTGGTCCCGCTGCTGGACGCGCAAGGGATCAAGCTCTGCCGGCCCGAAGAACTCGACGAGGCCGAGTCGGCTTCGCTCGACGGCTATTTCCAGGCCCAGGTCTACCCGGTCCTCACCCCGCTCGCGATCGACCCTTCGCACCCTTTCCCTCACCTCCACAATAAGAGCCTGAACCTGATCGTGCGACTGGAGAAGCGGGGCGAGGAGCCACCCCGCCAGCGGTACGCGATGTTGCAGGTGCCTACCGTGATCCCCCGTCTTGTACCCCTGCCGCAGGGCAGCGAGGGGAAACGCCGGTTTATCTTGCTGGAGGACGTAATCGGCCCCCGCCTCGCCAGCCTATTCGGGGGCTATACAGTCGCCTCCAGCGTCCCGTTCCGGGTGACACGCAACAGCGACCTATCGATCCAGGAGAATGAGGTCAAAGAGAACTTGATGTTTACGATCCAGGAGACCCTGCGCCTGCGCAAGTGGGGTGCCGCGGTACGCCTGGAAATCCTGGACACGGCCGACGACGGATACCTGGCCCAGTTGCTTAACGCCGGCGCGCTCGACCTGGAAGAACGCGACGTCTACAAAGTCCGCGGCCCTGTCGATTTGACGGTCCTTTCGGCCCTGAGCCGGATCGAAGGATTTCGCGACCTCAAGGAGCCGACTTTCGAGCCTCAGATGCCAGCCCCTTTGATGAGCCGATCGAGCATCTTCGCTGCGATCCGGGACGGGGACATCCTTGTCCACCACCCTTACGACTCGTTCACGGCGGTCGTCCAGTTCATCGAGCAGGCGGCCGACGACCCACAGGTCCTGGCGATCAAGCAAACACTGTATCGAACGGCCGACCAGAACCCGATCATCAACGCGTTGGCAAGGGCCGCCGAGAACGGCAAGCAGGTGACGGCCCTGGTCGAACTCCAGGCACGGCTCGACGAGGAGAACAACATCGTCAAGGCCCGCATGCTCCAGAAGGCGGGCGTCCACGTCGTATACGGGATGGTCGGGCTCAAGACACACTGCAAGGCGGCGCTCGTCGTCCGTCGCGAACACGACGGGATCCGCCGGTACATCCACCTGGGCACGGGCAATTACAACCCGGTGACTTCCCGCCTCTACACCGACCTGGGCCTGTTCACCTGCAAGCCCGAATTCGGCGAGGACGCCACGGCCCTCTTTAACATGCTGACCGGCTTCAGCCAGGGCCAGAGTTATGACTGGAAGAAGCTGGTCGTGGCACCCTACCACCTGGCCGACTGTGTGAGCGCTCCGCGCCCCAGGAACGCCGCCATGCCCAGGAGCGGCGGCCGGCGCGGATCATCGCCAAGATGAACAGCCTGGTGGATCCGGATGCGATCGAGGCGCTCTACGAGGCATCGACGGCCGGCGTTCGGATCGACCTGATCGTCCGGGGAATCTGCTGCCTGCGCCCCGGCGTGCCGGGCGTTTCCGAGAACATCCGCGTACGTTCGATCGTCGACAAGTTCCTCGAACACTCTCGGATCTTTTACTTCCAGAACGGCGATCAGCCGGAAGTCTACCTATCGTCGGCCGACTGGATGCCGAGGAATTTCCGACGTCGCGTCGAGACCATGTTCCCGATCGAGGACTCCCGATTACACCACCGGGTCGTCGACGGAATCCTGGGCGTCGTGCTGGCCGACAACGCGAAGGCCAGGCAACTCCAACCTGATGGGAACTATACTCGAGTCGCGCCGCTCCCGGCCGGCGTCCCTGCGGTCCGGTCGCAGGTCGAGTTCCAGAACATGGCGAGGGAACTCTCGACGATGGAAGTGCTCGTCGCCAAGGCGGCGCCCATCGGGAGGTGATCGCCTCAGCGATCGGCCTGGAAGGCAAAGTAGCGGGTGAACATGGGCGGGTCAATCCGATACATCAGGCCAAGGTAAAGCCCCGGCTCGACCTCCCGGATCTCGTCACGGACGTTCCGGTAGATCCAGGACGTCCGCGAGTAATCGATGATGACGCTGGGCCCGCCGTCCCGCCAGCTCGGCCCCTCGGCGACCTCGCCCCGAATCATGGGCAGGCCGAAGAAACGGTTGGTGGCCGAGGTTCCTTCGGGAGCGAACGTCTTCCCCTGCCAAACGACCCGAGAAGCGGTCGAGGCCGTGCCGGCCATCGGGCTGCCAGCCCAGACGATCGCCTTGCCGCGGACGGAACCAGATAGCATCGCCCCGGGGCCCGCCCCTTCATACAGGCGATCGAGTTCCGCGGGCGGCATCCGAACGAGATCGTCGAGGGTCATCGGGGCTTCCCGAACGATTGGGCGGGCGACCATCCAGGGCGAAGAGGCGCACCCGGTAAGGGACATCACCATGGCAACCGCGAGCCGCACCGCCGGTCGTCCGTAATTCGGGCGCATGGCGGCCTCGACCGTCGATGCCTCAAGGACGCGCCGGCCCCGATGCGAGCGGCCCTGGGACAATATGAAGTACGCCGGGGCCGTGGGCAAGGAAAGCGCGGAGATCGGCCCGGATTGATTCCGCCCCGACGGTTCACTCGTCCGAGGGCGGCTGCTATCCTGGGGGTTTCCCATTCCCGCAGCGGGATCGGCGAACGCGACACCCTCCCCCGCCCGAGAGGCCATCGATGCGACCGAAGCTTGCACGAAGCCTGCCTTTGCTGGTGTTTCCGCTGATCGCGACGATGGCCTCGGCCCAGAACCCGAGGGCCGCCCACGAGGCCGGGATCATCCCGATCGACGCACGGGGAAAGGCCCTGAACCTTGACTTTGAGTCGGGCACGCTCGAAGGCTGGACCGCCGAGGGCGAAGCATTCGCCAATCAGCCGGTCGAGGGGGACACGGTCAAGGCCCGCCGGAGTGATATGGCTAGCAACCACGCCGGCCGCTTCTGGATCGGTACCTTCGAGCGGGCCGGCGACAAACCCCAAGGTACGCTCACCTCGCTCCCGTTCCCGGTCTCGCACCCCTTCGCCAGCTTCCTGGTCGCGGGCGGGACATCCGATGCTACCTGCGTCGAGATCGTTCGCGACGATTCGGGCGAGGTCGTCGCGCGGGTGCCGGGCGACGAGAGCGAGAACCTCAAGCCGGTGCTCGTCGACCTGACCGCGCTGGTCGGCAAGGCGATCCGGATACGCCTCGTCGATCGACAATCGGGCGGCTGGGGTCACATCAACTTCGATGACTTCCGATTCCATCCCAGCAAGCCCCAAATCCCGGCCCGCCCGGCGCCCCTCCGGCCCGACGTCTTCGCACACGAAGGGCTCTCGCCAGGGGAAGCCGCCGAGGCGATGACCGTCCCACCCGGCTTCCGCGTCAGCCTGTTCGCCGGCGAACCCGATATCGTCCAGCCGATCGCCATGACCCTCGACGAGCGGGGCCGGCTTTGGGTGGCCGAGGCTTACTCGTATCCGATTCGGCTGCCCGAGGATCAAGCGAAGGATCGGATCTTGATCTTCGAGGATAACGATAACGACGGCAAATTCGACACGCGCAAGGTGTTTGCCGACAAGCTAAACCTCGTAAGCGGGCTGGAAGTCGGCTTCGGCGGGGTCTGGGTGGGCAGCGCACCGAACCTGCTGTTCATACCCGACCGGAACCACGACGACCGACCCGACGGCCCGCCGCAAGTGCTGCTCGATGGCTGGGGTTACCAGGATACCCACGAGACGCTCAATAGCTTTATCTGGGGCCCCGACGGCTGGCTCTACGGGTGCCATGGGGTCTTCACCCACTCGAAGGTGGGCAAGCCGGGGACCCCCGATGCGGATCGCGTGCCGATCAACGCGGGAGTCTGGCGCTACCACCCGACCCGCCATCAGTTCGAAGTCTTCGCACACGGCACCAGCAACCCGTGGGGCGTCGATTTCGACGAACATGGTCAGTGCTTCATCACGGCCTGTGTGATCCCGCACCTCTACCACATGATCCAGGGGGGGCGGTACCAGCGGCAGGCAGGCCAGCATTTCAACCCGTATACCTACGACGACATCAAGACGATCGGGGACCACGTTCACTACCTGGGAGCGAACCCCCACGGCGGAAACAACCGTTCCGACGCCGCCGGCGGCGGCCACGCCCACGCCGGCGCGCTCATCTATAACGGCGACGCATGGCCGGCCGAATATCGCGGCTCGTTGTTCATGAACAACATCCATGGGGCCCGCTTGAATCGCGACCTCCTCGAACCAAGCGGGTCGGGCTTCATCGGTCGGCATGCCCCCGACTTCCTCATGGCCAACGATCGTTGGTCCCAGCTCCTCTACTTTCGCACGGGTCCCGATGGCAATGTGTTCATGATCGACTGGTATGACAAAGCCCAGTGCCACCTGACCGACCCCCGTGCCCACGACCGGAGCAACGGGCGAATTTTCAAGATCAGCTACGGCAGAAAGGGCGAGGGCAAGATCGACAAGCTGGGGACAACTACCGCCGAGCTGACCGACCAGGCCTTGAGCAACAACCAGTGGACCTCCCGCCAGGCCCGTCGTCGGCTCCAGGAACTCGCGACCGTTGGAGAGTTGGCCGGAGCCGAGCGGCGCGGAGTCGTAGCGAGGTTGGCAACGTCGGCCTTCGATGTCGCCAGGGGTAAGACGCCGGACCGGCTCCAGGCCCTCTGGGCCTTGCACGCGATAGGCGGCCTGGATGGCGACTGGATCCGACGGGGCCTCACCGATAGCGACCCTTTCATCCGAGCCTGGAGCATCCAATTCGCCTGCGAATCGGGCCGACCCGATGCCGCCGCCCTCGCCGCCTTCGCCGGCCTCGCCCGCTCGGATGAATCGCCGGTCGTCCGGCTCTACCTGGCATCGGCCTGCCAGCGGCTGCCCCTCGCCGATCGTTGGCCGATTTTGGAAGGACTGATCGGCCACGCCGAGGACTCCCAGGACCACAATCTTCCCTTGATGTACTGGTACGCCGCCGAGCCCCTGGCTGCTGCCGATTCCCCGAAGGCGGCGGCACTCGCGGCGAGCTCGAAGATACCCCTCCTCCTGTCTTACATGACCCGGCGGCTGGGCGCGATCGGCACGAACGACGTCCTGGCCTTGCTTGTTGGCCAACTCGGCAAGGTCGATAAACCGGCCGATCGCTTGGCCCTACTGGAAGGGATCAACTCCTCGCTGCAAGGCCGCCGGCTGGTCGAGATGCCCAAGGGATGGCCAGCCGTGGCGCCCGCCTTGATCGGTTCGAAAGACTCCAAGGTCCGGTCCCAGGCGCTGGCCCTGGCGCTTACGTTCGGCGACCCTGCCGCGCTGGCCGCGCTCCGGGCGAAGGCGATGGACCTTCGTGAGGATGCCGTTACCCGCCGCGAGGCCCTCGAATCCTTGGTAAGGGTCAGGGCCCCCGAACTGGCGCCGGCCCTCCGGAAGTTGATCGATGACGCCGATCTCCGGTCAACGGCGATCCGAGGCCTGGCGGCCTACGACGACGCCGAAACGCCCGCGGCGATCCTGGCCACTTACACTCGGTTCGCTCCGTCCGAGAAGCGCGATGCCCTGGGTACACTGACAACTCGGCCAGCCTGGGCGCTAGCCCTGCTCGACGCCGTCTCCGACGGCAAGGTCGCCCGCAACGACTTGACCGCCGACCTGGTCCGCCAGATGCGGAACCTCAAGCATGCCCCCCTGGACGAGCGGATCGGCAAGGTCTGGGGCTCGGCCCGAGAAACGTCGGCAGACAAGGCATCGGCCATTGCCAGGTTCAAGGCGATGCTCACCGCCAGGCCGAAACAAACACCCGACCCGATGCTCGGAAGGGCCCTGTACGCGAGGACCTGTGGCTCCTGCCACGTCCTATTCGGCACCGGGGGCAACGTCGGGCCCGAGATTACCGGCTCGAACCGGGCCGACCTCGATTACGTGCTTTCTAACGTCCTCGACCCTTCGGCCCTGATCGGAAAGGACTACCAGGCGCACATCCTGGCCTTGGCCGACGGGCGGGTTCTCACAGGGATCATCAAGGCAGAAGATAGGAATGCCATGACCCTGGTTACCGCCAATGAAACCCTGGTGATCCCGGTCGGCGACATCGAGGAAAAGAAGATGTCGGACCAGTCGATGATGCCGGAAGGCCAGTGGGACTCCATGTCCGAGCACGAGATCCGTTCACTGATCGCCTACCTCGCGAGCCCCGCGCAGGTGCCGATGCTGGCGACGAAGGAAAACGCCCGGATGCTATTCAACGGCCGAGACCTCGCCCTCTGGGACGGTGACGGCAACCTCTGGAGCGTCCAGGACGGCGAGATCGTGGGCAAGACAGCCGGCCTGAAGGAAAACCACTTCCTCCGCAGCCAGATGGCCGCGAAGGATTTCCGACTCAACTTCGAGGTCAAACTCGTCCGGGATGAGGGGAACAGCGGCGTGCAGTTCCGCAGCCAGCCCCTGCCCGAAGGCGACGTCAAGGGTTACCAGGCCGACATCGGCAACGGTTGGTGGGGCAAGATCTACGAGGAACATGGACGCGGCTTAATCGGAAAGGAGCCGGGCGAGGGAACTCTTAAGCCGGGCGAATGGAACTCCTACGAGTTGATCGCCAACGGTACGCATATCGAAACGCGAATCAATGGAAAGACCGTGAACAAGATCGATGATCCCAATGGTGCCCGCGTCGGCATCTTCGCCCTGCAATTGCATTCGGGTGGCGCGACGGAAGTACGGTTCCGCAACTTCACCCTGGAACCCCTCGAGAAATGATGTGAAAGCAGATCCAGGGACACTCATCGATATCTCACCGCCGATCGACGCCCGGCTGGCCGTCTGGCCGGGCGATACATCGCCGCGCCGCGAAGTCCTGCTCGATATCGCGAAGGGCGATACAGTCACGCTCTCGACCCTTCATGCGTCGGTACACCTGGGCTCGCACGCCGACGCCCCCAACCATTATGACCACGCGGGGCGCAGCATCGATCGCCGGGACCTGATTGATTACCTAGGCATTTGCCAGGTGATGACTGTACCGGGGAAGGCCCGATCCCGGATTCAACGATCCGACCTGACCAAGCCGATTCTGGCCCCTCGTTTACTCCTCCATACCGGGACCTTTCCAGATCCGGCCGACTTTCGCACCGACTTCGCCGCGATAGCCCCGGAGTTGATCGGATTCCTCGCAGCCCAGGGGGTTCGCCTGATCGGGATCGATACGCCCAGCGTTGATACCTTCGAGTCGAAGGATCTCCCGACCCACAAGTCCTGTAATTCCCATGACATGGCGATCCTGGAAGGCCTGGTCCTCGATTCCGTTGAGGAAGGGCTTTATGAGTTAATTGCCCTCCCCTTGAAATTGGTCGGCTACGACGCGAGCCCAGTTCGCGCCATTTTGCGGGTCCTGCCATGAACCAGGATGACCCCCTGCTCGACTTCCGAGAGCGATTCCCGATCCTTGCCCGGTCGAACTATCTGATTAGCAACTCGCTGGGAGCCGTCCCGTCGGACGTAGCCTGGTCACTGCGCGATTACTACGACACATGGGCTTCGCGAGGGGTCCGAGCCTGGGAAGAATCCTGGTGGATCATGGCCGCCGATCTGGGTGATCAACTCGCCCCACTGATCGGCGCCGGACCAGGCGAGGTCGCCTTTCAACCAAACGTGACGGTGGCCCATGCGGTGGCATTCAGCGCGTTCCGATTCCCCGGCGACCGCCCGAAGGTCGTGACCGACGCGATGCATTTCCCGTCGATACTCTACCTCCTGGGCGGTATCGAAGGCGCCGAACTCGCGATCGTGCCGAGCGATGACGGTTTGACAATCGATGCCCAACGCCTAATCGGTGAAATCGACGAGCGTACGGCTTTCGTCAATATCTCGCACGTCCTGTTCCAGACATCGGCGATCCAGGACGTCACGGCCATCGCGAGTCGGGCCTCCGAAGTTGGTGCCGTAACCATAGTCGATGGGTATCAAGCTGTCGGTTCGATCCCGGTGAATGTAAGGTCGCTCGGCGTGGATATCTACATCGGAGGATGCCTCAAGTGGCTTTGTGGCGGCCCGGGAACGGCATTCTTGTGGGTCCGACCCGATTGTCGGGGGCGATTAGCTCCGAGATTGACGGGTTGGATGTCTCACGTCCGTCCG
Source organism: Isosphaeraceae bacterium (assembly GCA_046350035.1). Classification (GTDB taxonomy): domain Bacteria; phylum Planctomycetota; class Planctomycetia; order Isosphaerales; family Isosphaeraceae; genus CALLYK01. Next base: position 11,254 of record JAXMBD010000062.1, read on the forward strand.
TTCGGATTTGAACCGCGGCTGGATCGCAGGGCGGACGCCTGGCGATACCTGCATGGGACACCCTCGATCCCCTCGCTTTATGCGGCGAGGCCCGGACTGGAGATCGTCCGCAAGGTCGGCATGGGCGCGATCCGGGCCAAGTCGATTTACCAGACGGCCCGATTGCTGGAGCGTGCCGGCGAGCGGGGTTGGTCCTGCTCGACGCCGAGCGATCCCTCGAAGCGGGCCGGGACTGTGTCAATCGCCATCGATCACGGCCTGGCCGTCTCCCGCACCCTCAAATCCCGCGATATCCTCTGCGATTACCGGCCGGGGGCCGGGATCCGGCTCTCGCCCCACTTTTACAACCGCGATGAGGAGATCGACGAGGCGATCGACGCGATCGCGGACATCCTCGATCGGGGCTCCTGGAGTTCTTTCGCGGAGAGTCGCGGCGAGGTGACCTGACTCACGATCCAGTCGATAACAGGGCTGCCTGCAGGGCCACTTTCCACGTTTCGGCACGGGTAGGATCAGCCATGCAGGCGAATGCCACCTTGCCGCGGAGATAAGATGCGAAGTCGGGCCGTTCTTCGCGATTCTGGCTCTCCAGGCCATGGACCGCGGCATTGTGCAGGATCGCCCGGAGCCGACGCAGCTCGGCCCGAGCAACCTTGGGACGGTCGTTAACCGTCAAGCCGGTTACCTCCTGGCGACGCCCCCGCCGCATCAACTTGGTCTTGCGAGGGTGCTCAACGAGTCCCTCTTCCTGTAGGATCGATCGCACGCTGCGGAGCAGGCGACCGGACGCCCGGGGATTTGATCCCGAGAATGTCAAATCATCGGCGTAACGGGTGTAGTAGAAGTGATGCCGTTGGGCAAGTCCGGCGAGCCTCCGATCCAGCCGTCGGCAGATTGCATTCGTGATGGCGGGCGAAGTACAGGCACCCTGTGGCAACACACGCTGCCCCATCTCGATAGCCAACGGCCGATTGTCGAGGCGGGCCAAGAGGCGTGGAGGCTCGGTGGTCAACAGGGCCAGCAAGGTGGCGACCTGGCCCGAGTAGCCGAGCATTCGGAAAAGTCCCTGCACGCGGCGGAATGTGATCGTAGGGAAGAAGTCGCGGAGATCGAGGTTGATCACGATTTCCCGGCCGGCGTGGGGCATCGCGTTGCTTACGATCGACCGACCCTTGACGAAACCGTGAGCCTCGGGCTCGGCATCGAGTCGATCCAGGATCGATACCAGGACCCATCGTTGGGCAGATCCCAGTTGCGGTTTGGGCGCCGAGATGCAACGTACGCCACCGGTCTTCTTGGCGATCTCGTACCGATGGTAATGGACCAGCGTTGCGACCTTCCGGTGGAACGTCAGCCAGCGGAGGGTGGCAAGCGGGATTCCGATCGCCTGGGCCAGTTCGGCGGCCGTTCTGATCTCAGGAAGGCCGCGGGCCCTCAATGACATGGGGTCGCCGTCGATATCCTGGAGGGCTCCGCTGACGCCGATCCCAGCATGCACAACGCTGGACGACCGGTGCGTATCGTAGGCGAACCTCCGCTCCCCCCTCTTCTTGGCGAGCAGCGCCTTGGCCTCGGCCCGGCGTGTTCTGCTATCCGCCCATCGCCTCTGGCGCTCCTCCGCCAGCGCGGCCTCCGGGTCCTTGATCCGGCCGTGATGCTCGCGAAGACTGGCCAGTTCGGCTTCGATCGCAAGGCGTTCGGCCGCCTCTTCCGGCGGGTCGGGGGGCAAGCCTTTTCCGCGCGGCCAGAAGCCGAGCGTGCGCATCCGTTCGAGCACGGCAAACACGGTTGAGGATTGGGTGATCTGGCGGTAAATCCGGGCCCGGATGTCGTCGGCCATGGTGTCATTCCTCGGGCATCGGCCTGGGGGTGGCGGAGGTGCTTACGAACCACCTACGGACGTGGCCGTCCTTCTGAAGCGTCCAGTCACCCCACCGCGGATCGCGGTGTGCCGGGCACACGACCCAGCGGCGATCCTGGTGGGGTGACTGGACGCGGATGACGGACGGACGCGTGACGAATGACGGGCACGGGAGCCCGCGCGGCGTAACGCCGCGCCGACGGCCAAGCGAGGCCTCCGCCACCCCCGGGACGATGATCGAGGATCGCTAGGCAAGAGCCCCTCCTTCGAGGCGATCCATATGAGCCAATCGTAAAGCCAGCATATGCTGGCAAGGTCCTTGAGTCAAGCGATGTTTACCATAAAAAGTACATGTACAAGACCCATCCACAATTTTGCCGTCCGTACTTACGTGAAGCAAGGGCCGCACCCTCTTCCCGTCGGCCCCGCGGGCGCTCCCGCTGAGCTTGTAGCCGCCGGCGACCGGCCTGCGGGCGATGATCCGGATGGCATCGTCGGCGACGATCGCCTCGGCCGCGATCTCGGGGGCGATCGGGGCCGTCCCGGGACCGACAGTTGCCGGCGCGACCTTGGGGGCGGGAACCCGGAGTTGCTTAACTGCGGCATCGGCCGAGAACGGGTCGGCGAACAGGTCCCTGTGGCGATGAACGCCCCCTGCCAGGTCGTACATCGCTCGACCGGCCCGGCAGAGCCCGGACAGGGCGCTCCGCGTCGCCTCCAGGCCAAGCCCGGTCGCTTGCGACAGGCCTGAGTCGGTCGCGAACCGGGACTGGCGGAGCGAGTCGTAGGCGACCTGAAGCGAAGCAGGGGTTACGTCGAGGCGCCTGGCGAGGAGTTCGAACGAGGCGCCTCCGGTCCAGTCGTTGTCGGTCCAGCCCGAGAGTCCCAGGGTGAACTGGAGCGGCCCGAGGTCGAGTACATAGAAGCTGGGAAGGCCCATCCCGGCGAGGTAGACGTCCACCGATCGGCAGGCCGGCAGCAATCGGGCGAGGGCCCGTAAACGGTCGCGACCCCATGTCCGTACGCGGATCGGTTTCGAGCCTTCGAACTCGCTCCCGGGCGCGAATTCGAAGGATTCGCCCCACGGTTCGAGGACGGCACGGGCCCGCTTGCCGGGTTCCAGTTCGTAGCAAAGGGCACGGGGCGAGACTTTGGCCTTCCTCCGGCGGATCGTCCGTACGACGTTGAAAAGGTCGGTTGGGGCCAGGCGTACGCGGATTAGTCCCAGGGACATTGCCGCGTGGACTTGCAGGAATCCACGGACCCAGCTCTCGGGGAGGTCGATCTTCTTCTCGCAGTGGCCCTCGCCCTCGCCGGTGAACACGGCGAATCCGGACGGGTCGATCCGGAAGCGCGTCGATCGGTAAGACCGCATCCGCTCCAACTCGCGGTGCAGTCGGATGCTGAAATCGATGTTGGTGGTGCCGCAAAGATACTCATCGATCCGATCGAATAGCTCATACTTGGCCGCGAGCCGGGCATAAGTGCTCTCGTCCCGGGAAAACGCCTCGAAGGAGACCTCGTCCGGATGGACGGTGATCACGGGGTCGAAAATGTACGACAACTCATACTCATGAGCGCATGCATATTTTATGTATTCGGTACGGGCGGCGTGGAACGGCCTGAGCCGTGCCTCGCGGGCCAGGTCGAGTTCGCCAAGCCGGGCCTCGAGTTGCTCGATCCGCTGGCGGGCCTGCTGCGACTGCACCCCCAGCGAGGCGAGGAAACGGCGATCGAGGCGTTCAAGGTACGCCTTGTACTCGGGGCGGTCGACAGGCCGGTACTTCCAGTCGCTGACGACGACCGCGTGGAGAGCCGCCAGGGCCTCCCGAAAGAGCAAGGGCCGGCCGAGTTGCCCGTGAAAGTAGGTAGGCTCGCGGAGCGTGTTCGTGGCGAACGCGACCCGCGCCTCGCCCTGGCCTCGGGTGACGCCGCTACGGCCTTGATAACGGTAGTGGGCGATCATCCGAATTCCCCCACGGCCAGCGGGTTGCGTACCTCGGGGAACGCCAGGGCGATCCTGGCCAGTGCCTGGAGCGCCGCCTCGGAATCGGCCCGGCAAGCGAGGCGGGCGAAGTGGCCGAGTTCCGCGGCGGCGACCTCGGCCTGGTGCGGGTCGCGGACGCCCCGTTCGGCGAGGAAATGCAAGGCGCTCCGTTTCAGGGCGCGGTCGGGATTTAGGTCGATCAGGGCCGACCGGAGCAGGGGGGTCAACTTCGAGAGCGACTCCACCCCGTCGGGCAGGTACCGCCAGGCCATCTCAAGGGCAAACCCGCGAATGGCGCGGTGCGGGTGCTCGACCAGGCAATTCGCCAGCAGCCCCGGGTCGATCCGGTCGACATGACCGATCGCCAGTTCACGGCCGATTTGCTGCACATCCTCACGCGTCGAATCCAGCAGGCTGAGGATCCCGTCGAAGCCCATCGTCTCGAAAGGGACAACCCGCTGCAGGAGGCTCAGGGCCCCGGAACGGGTGTCGGCCCATTCGCTTTCTGCCAGGGCGAACAGGAGGGAGGGATCGGATCGGAACGCGGCGGCGGCCTGCTCGAGTAGGCCAATTGCCGCAGCCCGGACGGTCGCAACAGGATGGTCGGCCAGTGCCTCGACGCCGGAGAGCCCGAGTTCCCCGAGGGCGTCGGGCCGATTCGCCAGGAGATCACCTGCGAGAGCCTGCGCGGGCGGCGAGCCCTTCGCGGTCAATGACACGAGTTCGCGGACGTTGAACAGCGGTTGCAGGTCTTCGAGCAGGCAATCGCGGGCGATCCGGGCGTAGGCATCGTGGGCGCCGGGGCTGGCCTCCGGCTTTCGGAGCAGGGAGAGCAACCGGGAGGCCAGGGTACGTCGCGCGGTAGGATTTCGGCGAAGCTCGTCGGCGGCGAGTTCCGCGGCCTGGGCAGCGACCTCCGGGTCCTCGTGTGCGAGGAAGGCGACTAACCATTCCTCTTCGGCCGACCAGGCAGGGGCCGAGTGGGCTAGCCATCGCCGGCCGAGGAACCTGGCTTCGTCCAACGGATGGGACAGGAGGTGGTCGATCAGGGCAAGGTCGGGCTTCGACGGATCGAATCGACGTTCCAGCTCGGACATGCCCAGGCGCACGGTCGGTTCGTAGGGTGCTGCGAGGAGAGGGATAATCCGCTCGACCGGCGTCATCTCCAGGACGGCCCGGTGGCGTTCGGTCACGGCCCGAAGGGCAAATGCGTGGGCCTCGGGCAGTTTCGCAGCCTCAAGGATTCGCAGGAAGGCGACCGGTTGGCTTTCCCAGAGTTCGGGGAAGGCGACCTCATCTCGACCGGCGGGGACGACAGCATCCTTGGCCGACCGATACGCGAACCTCATGGACCGCGGATAAAATCGGATGCGGGAACTGCTCCCCCAGAGGATTCGGTTCAACAGATAGGCTCGAGCGAATGCCCCCGAGAATTTGGATGGGGATTCGGCATCCTCCGGCCCGTACTGAATCAGGCACTCGGCCGCGGCGTGCGGGTAGACCGAGGGTTCATGCCGGGCGAGATTCCTTAGGTAACGCCATGCATCGCGTCGGAGATAATCCCGGGTGTTTCGATGGGAGATCCGGGTCTCACGGACCTTCCCATCGTAGCCCGACTTCACGCTCGCCCGGGTACCCGGGAGGGAACGGCCCAGGATTTCGATGGCATGGGTCAATTCACCCGCCGTCGCGAAATCGCGGCGGAGCCAGGCCCTCTTCAGAATGCTCTTGATGTATCGCCAGTGATAGGCGGCGTTGAGCTTCGGCAGCTTCAGAGCGAGGCGGACCGCCTCGACAGCGGTCGAGTTGCCGATCTCATAAAGCGTGTCGAGGCAAAGGCCCTGGAGTCGGTCCTCGAGTGCGGCTACGGCCTGAACCAGGCCTTCCGACCTTCGCTCCGCCTCGGCCTGCTCGAGGGCCAGCAAAATGGGCGGGGGCAATTGCTCGCGGGCCCGTGCCATCGCCTCGGCGACCCCTTCGACGTCGCCGAGCCGACGGAGGGCCTCCACGGCGGATCGTCGCCTCGATAGCAGCTTGCGAGCGGCCTGCGATCGGAGGGCGGGGAGGGCCTGCGGGTCGCCGATCATGCCCAGGGCATCGATGAGCGAGCAGACTTCGTCCACGGCATCGGGGAGGATGCTCAAGATCGGCTCGACGGCCGCCGTTTCGCGCCGCCATCCCAGCCGGAGCGCGGCCAAGGCGATGCTCCGACGATAGGTGGCTTCGAGCAAGTCACCCAGGGGGGGCGGGATAAAACCATCTGCACGGAGTTGCCCGAGAACTTCCTCCCAGCGAAGCGGCAGCTCCCCTGCCGAAAACGGCCCGAAAATCGCCGATGATTTTAAATGGTGTGATCGGCTCCCGCGGGCCACGCGAATGAGGAACCCGCCAGAGGAGGCCGGCTCGGCGGACACGACCGCGACGCGATCGTTGTCGTCGGGCTTGTAGAGGCGTGCCGGATTCGGAACCATGGGCGGAGTACCTCGATTCCGGGCCGATCATCGGCATCAGAAATCATCGAAGTCGGTGTCTTCCTTCTTCAAGGAGGGCGTCGAAGCGCCGTTCTTGGGCACAGCCTTGACGGGGGCATCGCCCTGGGGAACGGCGATCTTCACTCGGGCCGGTTTCGAGGTGGGACCGAGGTCGCCCAGTTCCGCTTCGAGGGCCCGCCGCAGGGCGGCGAAGTCGGCGAACTCGGCGTCGCGGAACAGGTTGTACCCGGTCCACATCAAGTCGGCACAGATCTCGACGGGTACCTTTCCGGTATTGGCTCCCAGCCCTGGTAGGGCGACCGCTCGGATGCTACCCGGCTCCCGTGCATTCTGCATGTGGACCGCCTGGAAGGCGGCGGCGCAGGCCAGCGCCACATTAAGAGTCTCGCTGATATCCTCCGACGACGAGGTCATCGTCGGGGTCGAGATTAGCTGGCCCGGATTCAGCCTACCGGTCGGTACGCACGTGGCGCACCCGACGGGCATCACACCGCCGTACAGGCGGTGGATCTCCTGCTGGACCCTTTGCTCGATCTTGGCGCCGAAGTGCTTCTTAAGGACTGCATCGAGGCCGCCGTCCATGCTCCCTCGCGAGTTCGTGGGCGTGACGAAAGCGCTCACGGGCTGTTCGAGCATAGATCCCAGCACAATCTCGACTTCGGGGTTTTCCTCGAAAGTCGCCCTCCATGCCTGCACCATCTTGGGATTTACGTCCACGAGCACGACCTTGACCAGCATGGCTGTCCCTCCCCGGGAACGGGTTCAGGCGGCGATCTCGACCAGGTATTCCAGGCGCTGCTGGGCGGCGTCGTAGATCACATATTCGTCGTCGGCGAATTGCGATTTCACCTTGCCGGAATGGCGGACTCCATGGGTGCTATGGAAGCCGTCCGGCGGCCCGTTCAGGCCGTATGTAATCTGGGTATAGTCCTTCATCCGGCCCAGGGCTACCCGGGCGATCGCCATCAGGCGGGTCTTCTTCTTGCCTGGGGACGTGTAGAAAACGCTGGTACATGCGGCGTCGCCGAAGTAAATGCCGTTGCCCAGCCAGCCGGCGTCGGTCCGGTTCACGCCCAGGCTGACGACGATCTTGGGCAGCAGGATCCCGCGGGAGAGGATGCCGACCCAATTCTTGATCCGCGAGCCGTGGAAGAGCATGCGCTCGTTGCCCACGTCGGTGCGGAACGCTTCCCACTCATGCTTCCTGCGGAGGCGGTAGAGCGAACGGACCTTGATCGATTTGGATTTGATCTGACTGTTGATCACGTAGTCGGCCATTTCCGTGTACTCACCGGAGGATGGCTCGATCCATTCGATCTCGCAACCGAGCGCCTGATACTCGTTATCTACATGGGCATTGAACAGGACGTTGCCCGACTCTCCGTTGACCTGAAGCATATCCTTCATGAGCTGCAGCGTTTCCTGCTTCTGCTCGAAGGCGGGTAGCGAGTCGATGACCGAGGCCTCGACCGCGGTCCTCGACCGGCCGATCCGGTGGGGGATCGCGGTGTAGAATTCGCCGGTGAGGTCCACCATCTTGTCGCGGTGCCGTCCCGGATTCTTCTTCTGGAAGAGGTCGTACAGGTCGGTGAGGATCTTCTCGCCCTTCTCGATCTGCCCGAGGGTGAGGATTCCCAGGGGAGTCTCGATGCCATTTGCGGTGATCTTGGCGGCGATCGTGCTCGTTAATGCGCTGGTGGCTTCGTCGTAGATATAGCGGACGAGTTCCTGGACCCCCTTGTGCAACTGGCTTTCCGGGGGCTTCGGCGGCTCGGCGGTCCCCGCCTGCTGCTGGGCGATCCGCTCCAGCGTCTTGTCGTCGATCTGGCCGGCGCTGGTCCCCCTGGCCCTGGCCGAGCCGATCTTGCTGGAGGCCAGGGCGATCTCCTTGTAGCCCTTCTTCGGGGAAGTCTTCTCGCGGAGGATCGATTCGTAATTGGCGATCGCCTCGCCATGGCTCTTGAAGTAGCGGCATTCCTTCTGGCCGCTGTCGGGGTTGGTGTCCAGGTCGTCGGTCCGCCCGTAATGGGTGAAGACGCGGAACAGGGCGGATCCGTCGACCTGCGCCGTGTGGAGTTCGATGGCGTAGTACTTGTTCCGATTCGTCTTGATATCGGTCACCTGGAGCACGGCCTTCCGGGCGATCTCGAAGTCTTCCGGATAGGTCGGTTCGCCATCGGAACCGTGCTTCCACGCCTTCACCGTGGCCATCGCAAGAATCTCCGGGTCGTCACTCGGGGTTCGATCATTGGCCGGATAAGGAGAGGGATAGGTCATGGAGCCGACGGGCGAAGTCGTCAAGGGTGTCCCTCAACGCCAGGCGCTCCCGCCATTCCTGGGGGATTCCTCGGGCCCCATAGTAAGCGCCGGCGATCTGGCCGTAGACGGCGCCGGTCGTATCGGCGTCGTCGCCCAGATTGACGGCCAACAGGCACCCGTCCCGGAAACTCTCCGATCGGGCGAAGGCCCAGAGGGCTGCCTCCAGGCTATTTACGCAATAGCCTGTGCCTCGGATCTCTGGCGGGTCCCGACGGAACGAGCCCCGGGCAATCGCTTCGATCTTCGGTGACAGCGGTTCCCGGTCCCAGAGTCCCGGGGCAGGCGCGTAGCCTTCCGAGAGCAACTCATCGCGCGGGGCGCCCGCCAAGGCTCCGACAATCAGGGCGGCCAGGTACCGGCACGCATCAATCGCCTCGACGGCCCCGTGCGTAGTTCGCGAGCTTTCGGCCGCCCATTCGACCGCCCGAATCGGGTCGTGGGCGAACACCATCGGGACGGGCGCCAGACGCATGATCGAGCCGTTGCCGGCCGCGTATGCGTCGGTCGATCCGCTCCGAGCCTCGCCCGTCTGCTCGAATCGACGCAGCGCCCCGGCGGTCGTGCCGCCGATGTCGAAGCAATACCCCTTCACGCTGAAATGCCCGCGACGATACCAGCGCACATAGCGATTGAGTTGATCGACCGCGTCGAACCCCCGGCGTTCAAGAAGGCTCTCGGCCAGGCAAAGAGCCATCGATGTGTCGTCGGTCCACTCCCCGGGTTGGAGGGAGAAGGGGCCGCCCCCCACCATATCGGCGATCGGCTCGAAGCTTCCCGGCGCCCGGAATTCCAGGGTCGTGCCCACCGCATCACCGGTAGCCAGGCCCAGCAACGCACCTCGGTAGCGATCCGATCGATCCACGGCCAACCTCCGCGCCGACATCGATTGGCTTCATCGTGTACAAAATAATAGGACGCGGCCGAAATGCAAGGCCCCGCCGACCGAATTTACGCTGGAGGTCGAGCAGCCGGAATTTGGCGGGCGACATCCCCCCGGAATTACGAGCCGAGCGGGCGGTTCTCGAGTGCCTGCTGGATATGGGGGGTGAACAGGCGGGGCTCGAGGAGGAACGAATCATGGCCCTTGTCGGAGTGGACCGTAATCCACATTACGGGGACCCGGGCGACTTTCAAGAGTTGCACCAACTTGGCCTGCTCGGCCGGTTGGAAGGATAGGTCGGAGTCGATGCTGAAGACCAGGAACTCCTGGTCGCGGCATCGTGAGAACGCCTCGACGATGTCGTCGGCCTCGGCCTCCCGGGCGAGGTCGAACCATTGCCAGGCGTCGAGGATGCGCAGGTAGCTGTTGGCGTCAAACCGGCGGACGAACTTGTCCCCCTGGTGCAGCAGGTACGATTCGACGGGGTGATTCATCTCATACCAGCCGTAGGGAGGCCTGGTACTCACGACTTCACCCCGGGCCCGTTCGCGTAGGGCTTCGAGCGAGACGAATGTCTTGTGTGCGATCCGGCGTGCGAGCGAGAGCCCCTGCGCTGGCGGCGGGCCGTCGTAGTAGTCGCCCCCCCGAAAGAAGGGATCCTGCTCGATGGCGGAAACCTCCTCGAAGTTCAGGATCCGCTGGGAGATCGTCGTCTCGACCCCGGTGCCGATCGGTATCACGATCCCGACTCGATCGGGATATCGAGTTGCCGTGAGCTGGCAGAGGAATCCGCCGATCGAGGCACCGATGGCGGCGTGGAGTCGGCGGATGCCCAGGTGATCAAGCAGGCGCATCTGCGATTCGACGATGTCGCGCATCCGCAAGACCGGGAAGGCCGGGCCCCAGGGCCTGCCGGCAGTCTTGTCGATCGAGGCGGGGCCCGTCGAACCGTAGCATCCCCCCAGATAATTGGCGCAGATCACGCAATAGCGATCGGTATCGATCGCCCGGCCCGGGCCGACGAAGCCGTCCCACCAGCCTTCGTGGAGTTCCTCCGACCATCGGTCGCCGAGCCCGGGGACCTCCGGGTTCCAGCCTGCGGCATGCTGGGACCCGGTCATCGCGTGGAAGAGCAAGACCGCGTTATCCCTCGACGCGTTCAAGCGGCCGTACACCTCATAAGCCAGCGTGAACCGATCGAGCACCGGCCCGGTCATCAGCCGGAGCGGCCGATCCGGGTCGCGGAACTCGAAGAAGCGGGTCTCGGCGGTCGGGGTCATCTGGGGCATGGGGTGGGATCGATACGTCCTGGTCTCAGCCGGCGGCGGCGATCGCCTGGTCGAGGTCGGAGAGGATATCGTCGATGTGCTCGATGCCGATGCTCAAGCGGACCATGCCGGGGTGATCCCGGCGTCGCCTTGCTGGGACTCGTCGAGCTGCGAGTGCGTCGTCGTCGCCGGGTGGATCGCCAGGCTCTTGGCGTCGCCGACGTTGGCCAGGTGCGAGAATAGCCGGAGCGATTCGATGAACTTTCGGCCCGCCTCCAGGCCCCCCTTGAGGCCGAAGACGACCATCGATCCGCCCTGGCCCCGCAGGTACTTCTTGTTGAGGTCGTACATCGGATCCCCTTCGAGGCCGGGGAACCGTACCCACTCAACGCCGTCCCGGCCCTTGAGCCATCGGGCCACTGCCAGGGCGTTCTCGCAGTGCCGTTGCATGCGCAAGGGGAGGGTCTCGATCCCTTGCAGAAACATCCACGAGTTATCGGGCGCGATGCAAGCCCCTAAGTTCCGCAGGGGCACGGTCCGCATCCGTAGGATGAACGCCAAGGGGCGGAGCATGTCGGGCAGGTCGATCCCCCATCGAAGGCCGTGGTAGCTGTTGTCGGGTGTTGTGTAGAGCGGGTGCTTGCCGGCGGCCCAGGGGAAATTCCCGCGATCGACCACCACGCCACCGATGCCGGTCCCGTGGCCGCCGAACCATTTCGTCAAGGAGTGGACGACGATATCGGCGCCGAAATCCAGCGGGCGGGTGAGGTAGGGGGTGGAGAAGGTCGAATCCACGATCAAGGGCAGCCCGTGATCGTGCGCCACCTTCGCGACGGCCTCCAGGTCGGTCACTTCCAGGGCCGGGTTGGACACGGTCTCGCAGAAGAGGGCCCGGGTCTTATCGGTGATGGCCGATGCGAAGTTCCGGGGGTCGTTGGAATCGACGAAGGTGGTCGTGATGCCAAGGGCAGGCAGAATGTCGTGGAATTGGGTGTAGGTGCCGCCGTAGAGGTTACGGGCCGACACAATGTGATCGCCGGCCTGGGCCACGTTGATGATGGCATAGAAGATGCCGCTGGTACCCGACGCGACCCCAAGCCCGCCCAACTCGGGCGCCCCTTCGAGCAAGGCTACTCGGCGTTCGAGGGTGTCCGTGGTCGGGTTCATCAACCGTGTGTAGATGTTCCCCAACTCGCGGAGGGCGAACAGGTTGGCGGCATGCTCGGTGTCCTTGAAGACATAGGAACTGGTCCGGTAGACGGGGACGCCCCGCGCGAGGGTAGTGGGATCGGGCCGGGTTCCGCCATGCAGGCAGAGGGTTTCCAGGTTCATCGCGCGGGTAGCTCCTCGAATCAACGGGCGGGAAAGTCGCGGATCGAAATTGTAAACACTGCCGGGCACTTTGCCACCGGTCGGGCCGGATCAACGTCCGGGAGGAAGGGGTTCGTCCTCGCGCAGCCGGAACAGTGCCTCCTGGGCGTCAGCGTCGAGCGGATTGCGGTCGATTAACAGGCGATACCAGGCACGGGCCTCGTCGCGGCGACCGACCGCCGCGAAGGCGGCGCCCAGGGCTCGAATCAGTTCGGGATCATCCTTGGCCGAATCTGCGGCCGCTTTGGTCATGAGCGAAGCCACCAGGTCGTAGTCGGCGGCCGCCTTCAGGTAGGGTCGGGCCTCCTCGGTTCGGCCGAGGTGGTTCAGGGCCTGTCCCAGGCCGAACAGGGCGTCACGGTCGCCGGGGTCGGCTTCGAGTCCGATGCGAAACTGCTCGATGGCGGATTGCCAATCGCGCCGAGCCAGGGCCAATCGGCCCTGAAACCGGGCCATGCCCGGGTCTCTTTCCGGCCCCTCGGCGAGCAAGGCCTCGGCGCCGGGCAGAGCGCCCTGGTCGAGATAGATCCGGGCCCGAAGGACTCGGGCTTCGTGATCGTCCTTTGGTAGCCGGTCGAGGGTTTCCAGGCCCTCGTCGAACCGGGTGAGCAAACGCAAGCAATCGGCCAGGGCCAGTCTCGCCTGGCGGTCGTCGGGATCGGCTTCGACGTAGCGGCTCAGTTCCTTGTAGCTGCCCTCGGGATCCCAATCGACCCGGCGCGTCAAGCACCACAGGAACACGTCGCGGAAAGGCAGGGCTCGACGTTTAGAGACCTCGCGGAACTGCTGGTGCAACTCGGGGCGACGCAGTTCCATCCCGTAGAGGTAGATCAACTCATAGCGTGCAGCGAGTAAATCGGGATCGATTTCCAGGGCCCGACGGAAATAGCGCTCGGCATGGGCCATCCGATATCGCTCTCGCTCGACCTGCCCGCGTGCCAGGTAAGTCAACGCCGCCTGGTCGGAATCGTCCGAGATGGGGGCCAGTGCCTCCTCAGCCTCATTGAGCCGGCCTTCTTCTTTCCTCAATACCCCCAGCAGCAAACGATCCTCGTCGGCTCGCCCTGGGCCTGCGTTGAGCCGTTCGATGATCGGGCGTGCCTGATCGAGTTGATGCGTCTGCATGAACAGTTGGGCCTTCTGGCGAAGGGCCACGGACGGCTGCGAAGTACCCTGGGATTGCCACCACCACAACAGCCCCGCGGCGAACGCCACGGCCATTCCCACCCAGACGATCGCACCCCGGCCCGCCAATGCCGTCGCATCCGACCCCGAGGGAGGGTTGGATGGGGCCCTCATGGCTGGCCCTCCTCCCCCTTCGACTCGACGATCTCATGAAGCCGGTCGCATGCAAGGCCTTCGAGGACCGTTAGCGTGCCGGAAGGCCAACGAATCGTGAGCTTCGCCACCTCAACGGCGTCGCCCAGGCCGATGAGGACCCTGGGATCGTTGGTGGACATCAGGCTGCACCCGCCCTTCTTCTGGCGATAGATCGTGCGCTTGCCGACCTGGACCTCGATCTTCGCCCCGATGGCATCGCGATTGCTCCGTGTCCCGACGAGCTTCAGGGAAATCCAACGGTTGTTCTCGCGGGGTGTTTCGTTATGCAAGAGGGCGGCGGGGCCATCGCGTTCGCTGATCGCGATATCTATCCGACCATCGTTATCGAGGTCGCCGAAGGCGCAGCCCCGCGAGACGTGCTTGGCCTCGAAATAAGCCCCGACATCCCGCGTGGACAACCGAAATCGACGGCCCTGATTGGGGGGCGCCCCGATCCCTTCGTTCAGGAAGAGCAAGGCGGGTTGCTCGAAGTCGCGGGCGGTTCCCGGATAAAGAATATGGCGATTGTTATCGACGTGCCCGTTAGCGACGAAGCAATCGGGCCAGCCGTCGTTGTTGAAGTCGACCAGCCCGCAACCCCAGCCCACATAGGGGATGCTGTCGGCGGCAAGGCCGAAGGCGGCCGTCTGGTCGAAGAAGCCGCCGTTGCCGAGGTTCTGATAAAGCGTGTTATATTCGTTCTGAAAGTGGGTCGCGAACAGTTCGGGCAGGCCGTCGCCGTCCACATCCTCGGCGTCCACCCCCATCCCAGCCTGGGCGTTGCCGTTGACGTCGAGGGCCGCGCCCGAAAGGTCGGTCGCATCCCGGAAGGTGCCGTCGCCGTTATTCAGGTAAAGGAACTTGGGGTTGAGGTCGTTGGCCACCCAGAGGTCGATCAGACCGTCGCCGTTGAGGTCGGCCGCTACCACGCCGAATCCATGGCCGTCATCCCGGCTCACGCCCGCCGCGTCGGTGACGTCCGTGAACGTGTTGTTCCCGTTGTTGCGATAGAGGATGTGCTTGACGGTCCGGATCGTCCTGGGGGAACAGTACAGCCGAATATTGTTCTTTCGATCCCCGCAGAATTTGTCGTCTTCCACGGGATCCCAGATACCGTAGTTGCTGACGTACAGGTCGAGGTCACCGTCGTTGTCATAGTCGAAGAAGGCGGCGCTGGAGGACCAGTGGAACGAGTCGACGCCGGCCTTCTTGCTGATATCGACGAACGTCCCATCTCCCCGATTCTCGTACAGGACGTTGGGGCCGTAGTTGCACAAGAAGAGATCCGTGTCGCCGTCATTATCGATGTCGGCGGCGATCACGCCGTGGCAGAAGCCCCGAAAGCCGACGCCGGCAGATTCGGTGACGTCCTCGAAAGTCCCGTCGCCCTTGTTGCGAAAGAGTCGATTGATGCCGTCGGCGGGTTGGCCCTGGGGCAAGTGGCAGTTACTCGCAAAGTAGACGTCCATCCAGCCGTCGTTGTTGTAATCGAGGACGGCCACGCCGGAGCCGTTAGCGGTCGGGAACTGCTTTTGCTGGGTGTCCCCCGAGACATGCCGAAAATTCAAGCCGGCCTTCTCGGCGACCTCGGAGAAACGGAAGGGACTGGGCTCTTGGGGCCTGGGTTTAATCACCCGGGCGGGCGCCGTGCCCGCCAGGCGATCCCCCTCGACCGCTACTTGATTGGCCTTTTCTTGGGGTGCTTCCGGCCCCTTCGAAGAGATGGGAGTGTCGGATTTCTGAGAAGGTGGCGTCAACTTACCCTCCTCGGGGCAGCCGGCCAGGCTCACCAGCATCCAGACCGACGCGACCGCCGATCGGGCGACGGCTCCCGCTCGGCCAAGTGGCCACCTGATCATAATGGGCTTCCGGAGAGGACTCTTCGGGATGATGTGACCTGGGCAACCGTCAGGCTCGCACCGACTGATTGTAGCAAGGTGACAGGCACCCGCGCCAGGGGCAGACCAATCCCGGGGGTTTTCCCCCGCGGACGAATCGGCAATACTGGCAATGCCGGGAATCTCCGAGAGATGCGTTAACTTTTCGGGTGGAGACACACCAGGGCTGAAAGCGATTTCCGGAGGACGGGGGATTCGGTCGTTGCGGCAATAGTCCTCGGCGATGACCTTCGTCCCGGTCTCGGACTCAGGAGAGGGAGCGCGATTCATCATGCGAGTTCGCAGGGGCTGGGCGATTGGGATGGCGGCATGCTTGTCGCTCTCCGCGATGGGTTCAGGGCCGGCTACCCCGTCGTACGTAGGCGTCGAGCAAGCGATTGCGGCGATGCGAGCACATCTTGAGGCTCGGCCGCAGGCCAATGGGCCGGGATGGGAGTCGTTCGTCTCGTCCATGGAGCGGGACTTGAAAGAGTATGCGGCGGCGACCACCGAGAACGATCGCCTCAAGGCACTCGGCAAGCTGCACGCCTATTTCAATTCGCTCCGGCAGGTGAACTGGGCCCCGGCGGTTCGGGTCCGACAGGAATTGCAGACCTGGATGAAACCCCGTGTCGCCCTGGCCTGGGCCTCAAGGCGGCTCATCGAAGGGGTCAGAGGACTGCCGCAGACGAATAGCGAAGCCGCCAAGGCCAACCGTGAGCACTGGGTCCGATTCGTGGGCGATCGGGTCGGGACTGCTCTCCACGACTACGAGTCTGCCGCGTCCGCCGGCCAGCGGGTCGAGGCACTGGGCCGGCTGCGGACGGCTTTGGCCGACCTGCGATCCGGCAATCAGGCCCGACCCTGGTCCTACTCGATGGAATTGCAGAAAGCGCTCGATGACCTTTACGACATCCCGAATGTCGATGCTACCGTTGACCTGCCGACCTTGACCGGATTCCTTTCCCGGGACGTGGTCGAGGCCGGGCCGATCTGGTGGAAGGGGCAGACGACTTACGTAACGCCCGGCCGGCGGACCGGATTCGGCCTGCTCTACAGCGATACGGGGATCGCGTTCTACAACAGCCAGCTTGCCAGGAACGTGACGCCGATCAACGGTTTCCAGGAACAATTGGCGGCCGACCCACAGGGTCAGCAAGCGACCCGACTGTACACCTTCGCGGCCACGTCCCGGGACAATTCCCAGGTGACGGTGACTACGATCCTGAGCCCGTACGGCCTGAGCATCATGCCGCAAACAAGCCATGAAGTCGATCTGGCCGTACGCGCCGACCCGGCCCAGGGCGGCAACCTTGCTCGTCGTTTCGCGACCCTCTTCGGCATGGGCCGCGATCAGATCCAGGAACGGGTCCGCGAAGGGGCCCTGACCCGCCTCCGCCAACAAGTCCCCCAGAATGCCGACGAGTTGGCTGCAATCCGCGCCGCCGATGCACAAGTCCAGCAGAATGCCCGGCTCCGAAACGTCTTGCCGGGCGACGGCAGTGTCCGCCTGGGACCGATGGCGATGACCCAGGCGTCGTTCCGATCGAGGCCCGATCGCGCCCTCATCGGAGGCAAGGTCGGCTGGGTGGGCGGCCCACCGCCTCGCGGGGCGGATATGCAGCAACCCGCAAACTTCCTGACGTCCGACCCCGGTGTTTCGGCCGATGTCCATCTGCCATCGCTGATCGGGAACGCGGCCGAGGGGTACCTGACGTCACCCTCGGCCAAGGATATCCACAACGTGATGCTGGTCGGTCGCAAGGGGGAAGCCGCACCCCTGCCCGACGCCCCCAAGTTTGACATCACGCAGAACGCCGACTACGCCACCTTCTACAGAGCGGTCGAGGAAGGACGGGCCAACCCCGAATCCAAGGGGATGCCGATCCGGGTCAAGCGGCCGGCGAAACCGCCGGAGTTTGTCGCCGATTCCGAAGGTCGGATCGTCGCGGTGATCCGCGACTTGCGGGTGGAAGTGGGAGTCCCCAAGCCAACCGGACTGACCGGCCTGATCGGCGGCAACTCGGCCCGGGTCTATCGGATCACGGCGCCCAAGGCTGAGTTGACCATCAGCTTCCAGATCCAGCCGGCTGCGGCCGGCCAACCGATCCGCATCCTGGGCAAGATCGAAACTCTCGACATCGGCACCGATGCCACCGTTGAATCGGTCGGCGAGCGAGAGGATGAGGCCCAGGCGGTCGGCACGCTGCTCCGGGCAGGCGCCCTCGCGGTGCTCACAAGCCGGGTGAATAATCAATCGATCGATGTGCCCTTGAACAACGTGCAGATCCCGCAAGGGTTCGCCCTGCGTTCGGTCTCGCCCCTCGATCCGACAGGCTGGATCCGATTGGTCCTTTCGCGGGGCTGAGCCGGGTCCTTGCGATCCGGGCGGGTCGGGCTAGACTGGGGTTCGTTCCCCGTCCTACCGCCCGATCCGCCCTGGAGCCTGTCCCCGCCATGAATCGCATCCTCCTTGTTGCCTCCTGTGTGGCTCTGCCGTCGATTACCCTCGCGGACGATCCGCCCGTCCTGAAGGACACCGTCGGCGCGAAGGCCCCCGAAGGGGCCGTGGTCCTGTTCGATGGGAAGTCGATCGACGGCTGGCTGGGCAAGGACAACAAGCCAGCCCAATGGCCGGCGGTCGACGGGATCATGACCGTCAAGGGCGGCACCGGCGACATCCACACCGAGCGGACGTTTAACAGCTTCAAGCTCCATATCGAGTTCAATTGCCCGTACATGCCCGAGGCCAGGGGCCAGGCCCGCGGCAACAGTGGGGTCTACCTCCAGGGCCGATACGAGTTGCAGGTGCTCGACAGCTACGGCCTCCCCCCCAAGAACAATGAATGCGGGGCGATCTACCAGCAGATCGTGCCGTCTGTGAACGCTTGCAAGCCGCCGCTCCAGTGGCAGTCGTACGACGTGACCTTCCACGCGGCCCGGCGTGAAGGGGACAAGGTGATCAAGAAAGCCCGAATCACCGTGGTCCAGAACGGCGTGACGATCATCGACGACAAGGAGATCGACGTGACTCCGGGTGGGCTCGGCGGCGAGGCCGGCACTCCGGGGCCGTTGCTGCTCCAGGACCATGGAAACCCGGTCCAGTACCAGAACATCTGGATCGTGCCGCTGCCCTGACCCGTCGAGGGACCGGCCATGATTTCGGCCGAAGGATGCCGGGGCCGTCGCCGTCGACTGATGGCGGCGACCCCCTTTTCTTGCGACGCATGCCTGATCTCCGATCCGAGGCACCTCGCATACCTGGCCGGATATGCCCCGGATCCATTTACCTTTCGGACGGCTTCCGGGGGCGCCTTGCTCGTGATCGTCCCCGGACGATCCATCTTGATCGGTGACAACCTCCTGAAGCCATTCCTGGAGGCAGGATTCGCCGACGAGGTCCGTGCCCCAACCTGGTATGACGGCACGCGATCGGCAGGATCTCGACCCGAGTTGCTTTGCCAGGCAGCCCTGCATGCCCTCCTGGAAATTCGTCCAACCCGATTGGGGATCGAGGGGGCATCAGTGCCGCTCGGCCTGATCGACGCCCTCCGCGAGGAATGCCCGGTCGTCGAACTGGTCGAGCTCGACCCGACGTTGAGGGAACTCCGCCGCGCCAAGGATCCCGACGAAGTCGAGACCCTCCGTACTGCGATCCGAGCGGCCGAGGCGGGGCTGGAGGCGATCCGCCGGGAAGCCCGCTCGGGCATGACCGAGATCGACGCCTTTCGCGTCATCGACCGGGCTGCAAGCGACCACCTCGGCGGCCGCACGTACATCTATGGCGACTTCGTCTCCGGCCCCGAACTCCGAGGCCGCCTGGGACCACCGACCGCGCGGGTGCTCCGCCCCGGAGATATCCTGCTGCTCGACTTCTCCGTAATCGTCCGCGGCTACCGCGGGGATTTTGCCGTTACGCTCCATATCGGCGAGGTACCGGACTCCGAACTCGCCCGATGGCATGCCGGGGTGCTGGCCTCGATCGGAGCGGGCGAAGCCTTGCTGCAACCGGGCCGACCTTGCCGCGAGGTGGACCGGGCGATCCGCCGCTCCCTGGCCGAGTCGGGTCTCGACCCGAACTCGCCCGGCCATCTGGGCCACGGAATTGGACTGGACCACCCGGAGGCCCCGTTCATCGTCCCCTACAGCGAAGACGTATTGCGTGAGGGCGACGTGCTGACCCTCGAACCGGGCCAGTACGGGCCGCCTTACGGGGGGCTGCGGCTCGAACGGAATTATCGGATCACCGCGGGCGGCTTCGAGATGCTCTCGGGGCACGATCTGGGCCTCTAGCATTTCGACCGATCCCTCGAAGCCGAGACGGGTTGTCTCACGCCAGGGCGGCCCGAGTTGGGCTTCGCAGGCGGGTCGATTGGCCCTATATTCCGGGGCGTCGGGCATGACCCGGCTCCCCCCACCCCTGGGCGACCAGCCGTCGGTCCAGGACGAACGGCCCCGCAAGGATCGGGGGCCGACGGAGAATATCCCAATGGCGGTAACTTCCCCCCAGGCCCGTTTCCGAATCGCCCTGCATCGTCGCTTCCGCAACCGAGTCACCCACGACGAGTCCCACGAGGGCGTTGAGGACTATAAAAATCGGCTGTTGGGATGGCGTGCCCTCATCCTCGCGTCGATCACCTTCGGCATTGTCGCGGGATTCCTCGATCTGGCCACCAACCTGATCGATTGGGGCATCGAGCAACGTGTGGATGATGCCAGGCTCCGTGCTAGCCGGCATTACCTCTGGATGCTGCCGTTGGCCGACACCCTGATCATTACGCTCTTGATCCTGCTCCTGGCGGCACCCGCCCGGCTGCTGGCGGGTTACCGGACGAGCAACCCTTCGGCCCTGAAGCGTCTACGCTTCTGGATCGGGGCGGTCATGGGCACCGGACTGTTCTTGCCGTCCCTCATGGCGATCCGGGGACTGGCCGACGGTGCGGCCTTGCTGCTGGCGATTGGCCTGGGGTCCCAGGTCGGCCGATTCCTGACAGCGATCCGACCTCGCACGGATCGATGGATTCACCGGGCGGGCCTGGCTTCGATCGGCTTCCTCCTGATTTTCGCGGCGGTGGATTATCGCCGGGTAGTGGCCCGCCCGAGCCGGGCCTGGTCGGTTGCTTCCCCCGGATCCGAATCTCCTAGCCTGATCTGGATCGTCCTGGATACGACCCGAGCGGATCGGCTCGGGCTATACGGGTACGAGAGAGATACGACCCCCCATCTCACCCGATGGGCCGCACGGGGCATCACCTTCGATGATGCCCGTTCTCCTGCGACCTGGACCTTGCCTTCGCACGTCACCATGTTCACCGGCCTCTGGCCTTCGGAGCACGGGGCCCGGGTCAATCGTCGCTATAGCGGGCGGCAGCCGACCATCGCCGAATTCCTGGGCGACCGCGGTTACACCACCGGCGGCTTCGTCGCCAATACAGGCATGTGCAACTCGATCTACGGTGTCGGCCGAGGCTTCGATACCTACGTCGAGTTCCCGCTAAGCCATGAAATCCGGCTCGACCTGATCCTGTATAACTCCGACCTGGGCCGCGAGTTCCTCCACCGGCTCAAGAAGTTGGGGCTCCCCGGGACCCCGCCCGACATCTACCCTGGCCAACGGAATTCCGGCGAGATTACCGGCTGGGCCGATGCCTGGTTGAAGCGGACGGATGAGAGGGCTGCCGAGGGTGACCGCCCATTTTTCCTCTTCCTCAACTTCATGGATGCCCACAGCCCCTACATCTGCTCGCACGAAGAATCCCGGGCCTATTCGGGAGACCGCCCGGCCCTGGATCGAAGGCAGGCGAACCCCACATACGCCTGGAACCGGCTGCGTAAGGCCGAGGAAGCACCCGAAGCCGACAAGCCCTCGCTGATGGCCGGTTACGAGGAGGCCAGGCGCCTGATCAGCGACCTGTATGACGACTGCATCCGCGAGATGGATTCCGAATTGGGTCGCTTCCTCGACGACCTCGACGTCAGCGGGAAGCTAGCCAACACCTGGGTGGTCATCACGGCCGATCATGGCGAGGCTTTCGGCGAGCATGGGACCTTCGGGCATGGCGTCAATATGCATTCGGAGATCACCCACATCCCCCTGGTGGTGATCCCCCCCGCCGGGGACCGCGACCAGGCGAAGTTCCTCGGCACCCGAGTATCCGCCACGGTCTCGACCCGCGATCTGCCGGCGACCCTGATGTCGGTGATGGAAGCGGGCCTCCGCCACCCGTTCCCCGGCCGCGACCTTTCGCGTCTCTGGCAAGGGTCCGGCACCGAGGACCCGGGGGCCGACCTCTGCGAGATGCATCGCCAGCCGCTCCAGGGCGAGGATGTCGAGGCATCCCTGGTCCGCAGCGGTGCCGCGGTCTTTCATGAAGGGTATGCCCTCATCGAGGCCGAAAAAGCACCGCCCGAGCTCTATCACCTGGCCGACGACCCGCAGCAGAAGCACAACCTGGCCGACCGGCCGGACCAGGCCGATCGGATCGCCCGGCTCCGCAAGCTCCGGGACCGCCTCATCCACCCCGAGTCGGCCGAGGCCGCGATCCTCCCTTAGCCACTTCGGGCAACCGGCCCGTTGCGGCCGCCCCGGGCGCCCACTAGATTGAGTCCGAAGCCGGGACAGCCCTTCGCGTCGATCGCGAGTGGGCCGTCCCGCTGTCCCCGCCGAGCGTGGCTCCGTGCGAGAACAAGGAACGACCACCGTGACCGTCTTCAAAGCTCCGCCGTGCGCCCAGATCGTGGCCTTGGGCCTGGTCGCCTGCGCCCTGGCACCCGCATCTGCACCCGCACAAGAAGGGAAAGTCACCGTGGAAACCGTCGAGTACAAGGGCTGGAAGAACGCCCTGAAGATCTCCAATGGCGACGTCGAGTTGATCGCCACCCTGGACGTCGGCCCGAGGATCCTCAGCTACAAGCTGGCCGGCGGCAAGAACGTGCTCAAGGAGTACGAGGATCAGCTCGGCAAGTCGGGCGAATCGGAGTGGATGATCCGGGGCGGCCATAGGCTCTGGACCTCGCCCGAGGACCTGACCCGGACCTACGCGCCCGATAATGCCCCCGTGCGGAACTCGCAGCCCGAACCCGGCGTAATCCGCCTGACGCCGCCGCCGGACGAACGGCACGGGATCCAGAAGGAGATCGACATCAAACTGGCCCCGAGAGGGTGCCGCGTAACGTTAGTCCATCGGATCAAGAACATCGGCAAGGCACCGACCGACCTGGCCCCCTGGGCGTTGACCGTCATGGCACCTGGCGGCCTCGAGATCATCCCCCTGCCGGGCAAGAAACCACACCCGGGCGCCGCATCGAACGCCAAGGGGCCCGAGGATTTCGCCCCAAACCAATCGATCATCCTGTGGCCCTTCTTCGACTTCAAGGACACCCGCTGGACGTTCGGCACGAAGTACATCACGCTCAAGCAATCGAGGTTTCAGGGGGCGACGAAGTTAGGACTGGACCACCGGATGGGTTGGGTCGGCTACCTCAACGGTGGAACGCTATTCGTGAAGCGTTTCGACCGGATCACCGGCGAGGCCTACCCCGACCGTGGCACCAATTTCCAGACGTTCACCAATGAGGATATGCTCGAAATTGAGAGCCTGGGTCCCGCGATCCGCCTGGGCGCAGGCCTTGCGGTCGAGCATGTCGAGCGATGGGAACTCCACGGCGGCATCGGGGAAGTCGGCACCGAGGCCGACGCCGACGCCAAGGTACTGCCCGTGGTCGGTCCTCAGTAAAGCGGCTCCGCAGGCCGGTCATCCCCCCGGGCGATGCAGCAGAGCGCGATATCGTCGAACTGGGGGTGGTCGCCGGCATGCTCGGTGAGCGCCAGCCGGATCGCCCGGCAGGTGGCCGGTGCGCCGCCGGGCGACTCGCCGAGCAAGCGTTTGAGGCGCTCGTGCGAGAAGAACTCCCCGTCCGCGCTGCGGGCCTCCAATACTCCATCGGTAAACAGGCAGAGCATGTCGCCCGGTTCGAGCGACCATTCCAGGGCACGGGCTTCCGAGGGGTCGAACCAGGGGAGCGGTAGGCCGCTAGCGTCGGTGTCGCCGGCGATGACCCGGCCGTCGGCCCGGCGGAGCAGGGGGGGCCAGTGGCCGGCCGAAAAACTCCAAGCCTTGTTCTCCACCCGGTCGATCACCACCAGCAGGAACGTGACGTACATCGCACCCGGCCGCCCCTGCTGCAGTTCGCGGGACATCCTTGCCAGCACGCGGAGCCCATCAATCTCGGTCTGGATCGCGACGCGGACCTCAACCGAGAGCCTCGCCATCAGGAGCGCAGCGGTCAGCCCCTTGCCCGAGACGTCCCCCACGGCAAAGCTCCATCGCCGCGGGGACTCGCCGGGAAGGTCCTCGGGCGATGGCCAGGGCAGGGCGCCGACGTAGTCGCCGCCGACGTGCCTGGCCGGCTGGTAGTAGGTGGCGATCTCGTAGCCCGGGATCGCCGGTCCGGGCGGCGGCAAGAGTTCCGAGAGCACCCGGCTGGCCGCCTTCAATTCCAGCTCCATCGCCGCCTCGCGGAGGATCCGGCGGTGCAGCCGGGCTGTCGCCAGGGCGTTGCTGAACGGGGCCGCCAGGGCCACGAGCACCTCCAGGTCGGCCTCGACCAGCGAGCCCCCCTGCGACCCGACGTCGACCTGGATGGCGCCGATCGGCTCCTGCGATGGGTCGAGCAGCGGCACGCACAGGAAGGCCCCCAGGCCGTTCTCGACGATGCTGGCCGCCTCCGGGAAATCGCGGATCGGGTTGCGACAGAGTAAACCCTGGCGTTTCGTCAGCACGCGGGAGAGGACGCTCTGGCTGATCGCCTTGATCCCTTCGCGGTCCCTCGAACGGAAGGCGGCCGGCAGGAGCTTGCCGCCCGGCTTGTCGGCCAGCATCACCAGGACGCGGCCCGCCTCGGGGAAGATCCGAAGGCAGGCGTGGAGGATCCGGTCGAGAACCTCGTCCTGCTCGACGCACGGTCCGAACTCGCGGAGGGTCTCCAGCAGGTGGCGCCGGAGCCGCTCCGGATCCTCCGCGCGGGTGATCGCCGACGCGAGCGATCGGGCCTGGATCACCGTACTGCCGATCGCCGTCTCGTCCTCTTCGGTCTGGCTCTCGAACAGCAGGGTATTCCTGCCGATCGTGAACCGGAGGCCGTCGGCCAGTCGGACCGGCCGGTCGATCCGCTGGCCGCGGATCCAGGTCCCGTGGGTGCTCTCGGAGTCGATCAGGACATAGGCCGCTCCCCGGCGCTCGATCGACGCGTGCTGCCGGGATACAT
>JAXMBD010000063.1:0-34892 GCA_046350035.1 Isosphaeraceae bacterium
CGCCATCCGGTAGTCGTAATGGTTGTCGGCGATGAGCGGGATCTTGATGTGATCGCGGATCGCCTTGCAGCCCTCGACGTCCTCCTTCTTGGGGACGGTCACGCGGATGACCTCGCAGCCGGCCTCCTCGAGGGCGCGGATCTGGGCCAGGGTCGCCTCGGCGTCGAACGTGTTGGTGGTGGTCATCGACTGCACGAGGATCGGCCGATCGCCGCCGATGACGTGGTCGCCCAGGCCCACCTCGCGGGTCTTGTGCCGGGTAACTGCCGTGGCGTAAGCCATTCGGAAACCATCCCTTAGAGGTGTCGGCCGGGCCGGCCGTTCGGGGCGTAAAATGCCCTACCCGTCGCCATCCGGGTCATCCGAATCATCGTAATCGCCCCCCCCGGGGGGGTCAAGGCTCGCCGGATCGGCCCCAGATTCGTAGAAGACCAGCAGCGTGTTGCCGTACCGCTTCTGCCGGGTTTCGACCAGGCCCGGCAAGTTCAGCGCCTCGTATTCCTTGGGGTCGATCTGGGCGATCGCCAGCCCCTCGCCGTCCCTCCAGATTTCGGGCCGATCGGCAATGGCCTCCATCGCCTCGACCCAGAGCCGCTTGTATTGCGGGGGGGCGACGTAAATCAGGTCGTACTGGCGCTCGGCGTGGCGGAGGTAGGCCAGGGCATCGATCTGGCGGACCTCGGCCCGATCGGCGAGGCCGGTGGTTTGCAGGTTCTTGCGGATCGTGGCCACCGCCTTGCCGGCCATGTCGGTGAACGTGCAGGAGTCGGCGCCCTGGCTCAGCGCCTCGATGCCGACGCCCCCGGTGCCGGCGAACAGGTCGAGCAGGACCATGCCGTCCAGCCGGGGGCGCAGGATGTCGAAGAGGGCGGTCTTGACCCGATCCTGGATCGGCCGGGTGCCGTCGCCCGGGACGAGTTGGAGCAGCTTGCCACGGGCTTCGCCGCCGACCACGCGCATCCGGCCGCACCTCCCCGGTTGTCAGATCGAATCCAGGATCGATGCCAGGACTTCCCGGGAGGGCCGCAGCTCCTCGTCGGGCCGGTCGGCCAGCGGCTTCCCCGCCAGGCCGAGCTGCGAGACGAAGCCGGGCCGTTCGGCATCGACGTAGATCAGGCCGGTGAGGAACTCGCCGGCGCGGGCCGATTCGATCAGCAGCCGGGCGGCCGAGGCGCGATCGGTCACGTCATGGTCGGCGTGTCGGAGCGGCCTCAGGGTGATCCAGGAGCCGTCGTGGAGCCGGACGCGGGTCGATTCCCCCTCGCGCTGCTCGACCTCGATCTCGGCCAATCGCGGGACGAAGCCGACCTCGTGGATCGGTTCCTCGTGCTCCTTGGACCATTGCCAGCCCTTGGTCGAGCCGTCGAAGTCGTTAAAGGTGACGCACGGGCTGATGATGTCGAGCACCGCCGTGCCGCCGTGGCGGAGGGCCCCTTTCAGGAGGGGGATCAGTTGCTTCCGGTCGCCGGCGAACGACCGGGCGACGTAGGTCGCGCCGGCGGCGATCGCCTCCAGGCAGACGTCGAACGGCGGCACGGGGTTCTCCTCGCCGGTCTCGCGTCGGAGCCGGGCGCGGAGGTCGGCCGTGGCCGAGAACTGGCCCTTGGTCAGGCCGTAGCAGCCGTTGTCCTCGATCAGGTAGGCCATCCGCACGTTCCGCCGGCAGGCGTGCTTGAACTGGCCGAGGCCGATGTTGGCCGTATCGCCGTCGCCGCTGATGCCGATCACGCCCAGGCGGTGGTTGGCCAGGGAGGCGCCCGTGGCGACCGACGGCATCCGGCCGTGCAGCGAGTTGAACCCGTGGCTGTACTGGAGGAAGTAGGCCGGCGTCTTGCTGGAGCAGCCGATGCCGCTGATCTTCACCGTCTCGTACGGGTTCACGCCCAGTTGCTTGCAGGCGTCGATCAGGGCGCTCGTGATGCTGTTGTGCCCGCACCCCTTGCAGAGCGTGGACGAGGAACCCTGGAACGCCAGCACCGGGAGTTCGAACGGTTGGTCGCCGTCGATGCGGATCAAAGCGGGAGTCGTGGTGGCCATCGGTCAGTTCCCCCCGCGTTCGGCCCGGAGGATCGGCCCGGCGATGTCGGCCGAGGCGATCGGCATCCCATTGTAGTGGACGATCGACCGCAGCCGGCCGACCAGGTTTCCGGGCAACCAGGAAGCCAGCAGGCCGCGGACCTGGCCGTCCCGGTTCTGTTCGACGACGTAGACCCGATCATATCGCGCCACGAACTCGGCCACTTCCTCGGCCGCGGGCAGTGCCCTCAATCGGCAGTAGGCGGTCGGCAGCCCCGCTTCGAGCAAGCGATCCCGCGCCTCGACCGCCGCGACGTGGGTGGTACCGAAGGCGATCAGGCCGATCGCGGCCCCCGGCCGATCCTCGATGATGGGGCTTGGCACCATCTTGCGGGCGGTTTCGAACTTTCGGGCGAGGCGGGCCAGGTTGCCGGCCCAGTCGTGGGGCCGTTCGCTGTAACCGGACGATTCGTTGTGGCCGGTCCCTCGGGTGAAGTAGGCGGCCAGGGGATGCGCGGTCCCCGGCAGGGTCCGGTAGCAGACCCCGTCGCCGTCCACGTCCTTGTAGCGATCGAACCGGCCGAGCCGTTCCAGGTCGTCGGCGTCCAGGACCTTGCCCCGTCGGATCGGCCCCTCGGGGTATTCGAAGCGGTCGCTCAGCCAGAGGTTCATCCCCAGGTCGAGGTCGAGCGCCACGAACACGGGCGTTTGCAGGTCGGCGGCCAGGTCGAGCGCCTGGGCGGCCATCGCGAAGCACTCGTCGGGCGTGCTGGGGATCAGGACCGGATGCTTGCCGTCGCCGTGCCCCAGCGTGTGGAGCTGGACCATGTCCCCCTGGCTGGTCCGGGTCGGCAGGCCGGTGGAGGGGCCCATCCGCTGGACGTCGATGACCGTCACCGGGATCTCGGCGAAGTACGCCAGGCCGATGAACTCGCCCATCAGGGAGATCCCGGGCCCGCTCGTGGCCGTGGACGGCCGGGCGCCCGCCCAGCCGGCGCCGACCGCCATGCCGATCGCCGCCAGCTCGTCCTCGGCCTGGACGACGGCATAGGTCGGGTTCCCCTCGGGATCGTTCCGGTACTTCTTGAGGAACCCCTCGGCGTACTCGGCCAGGCTGCTCGACGGCGTGATCGGATACCACGAAAGCACGGTCGTCCCGCCGAAGACCAGCCCCAACGCCGCCGCCTTGTTCCCCTCGATCAGGATCTGGCCGCCGGTCTTGTCGAGCCGTTCGACTCGGAACCGGGACACCGGCAGGTTTTCCCGCGCCCAATCGTAGCCGGCCAGGGCGGCCCGGATATTCCCCTCCGCCGCCTTCGCCTTCCGGCCGGGGAATTCGCGGCGGATTCCGTCGGTCACCGCGGCCATCTCGATGCCGACCAGGTGGGCCAGCACGCCCACATAGACCATGTTGACGACCTTGCGGAGCTTGTCGCGATAGGCCGCGTCGTTCTCGACGGGCGGATACGCCTGCTCGGCCAGCCTCGCGAACGGGACGGCATGGCAGGTGACGTCGTCCCGGATGGAGGCGATCGGCTCCTTGAAGTCGTCCCGATAGAGGCAAAGGCCGCCGGCCGGGAGTGCCCGCACGTCGTCGGCGGCGGTCGGCTCGTACATGCAGACCAGCACATCGGGGTCGGCCCGATGCCCGGTGTAACCGCGGCCGCTGGCCCGGAGATGGAAGAAGGTGGGCAGCCCTTCGATGTTGGAAGGGAAGATATTCTTCCCGCTGCAGGGGATGCCCATCCCATGCAGGGCCCTCAGCAGGACGAGGTTGGCCGTCTGGCTCCCCGAACCATTGACCGTCCCGACCCGGATCGCCAGGTCGTTCACCGAAGGCGCCTCGATCTCCGTCGAGGCGCCTGCAAGGTCCATGATGGACATGGCAAGCCTCAAACCGGGGGCGTCAGCCGGGTATCCGGCCAGCGACAGACCCCAAGATCACTCCAACAGATCAACCGGACGGCCGCAAGCGGATTCATCGCGACGGGCCCCTCGAAAGCGATAAACTGGCCGGGAAGGCCCGGCCGTCCGATTGGAGTCCACCCGATGCCGCTCCGCGACCACTTCCGCCCGTCCCTGGGCCGACGGAGTTCCTGGGAGGCCGTCCACGGCGGGTGGCCGATGTTGATTGTCTTGAAACTCCTACCTTCCCTCCCGCCTGGCTTCGTTGCCGAGCCGAGGTTCCACCTGGGCTCCGCGATCGAGATCGACGTGGCGACCCTCGATGCGGACGAGCAGCCCAACGACCTGCCCGATCCGAGCGATGGCGGTATTGCCACGGCGACGGCCGCCTATGTCCCGCCTCTGCCGACGCTCTCGGTCGAGACCGACCTGCCCGACGCCGACGTTTATGAGGTCCGCGTCTACAAGCAAGCGGGGGATCGCCGCCTGGTGGCCGCGATCGAACTCGTCAGCCCGGCCAACAAGGACCGCCCCCAGCATCGTCGGGCGTTCGTGGCCAAGTGCGCGGCCCTGCTCCAGCGACGGGTTTCCGTGACGGTAGTCGATCCGATCACCATCCGATCAGCCAACCTCTACCGGGACCTGCTGGAGCTGGTCGGGGTCCCGACGCCCGAAACGCGCCCTCCGACCCTCTATGCCGTGTCTTGCCGGGTGGCCGAGCGGAACGATCGATGGCAGTTGGAGGCGTGGGAATCGCCCCTGGAGATCGGCCAACCGCTTCCCACCTTGCCCCTCTGGCTGGCCGACGACCGGGCCATCCCGCTCGACCTGGAGGCCAGCTACCAGGACACCTGCCGGGCCCTTCGGATCCCCTGAAGGAGCATGGTTTCATGGGCCTCACGATCGAGGAATGGCTTCAGGCCGCCGAACGGGGCGATGTCGAGGCGATCGCCGTTGGGCTGCGGGGCGGGATCGATCTGGATGCCGTCCGCAAGTGGCCCGATTTCGAGACGATCCTGAATGCGCAGCAAAGCGGTATCGAATACGATTATGACGCGGCCCCGTACGACAGGACGGCACTCGACATCGCCGTCAGCCGCCGCCATCACGCCGCCATCCGCATCCTGCTCGACCACGGCGCCCGGCCCGATCTCCCGGGCTTCCAGGGACTCACCCCGATGACCCGGGCCGTGCTGTACTCATCGGCCCCATGGCCTTGGGAGATGGGCGAGTGGGAACACGACCCCGAGCCACTCCGGCTGATGCTCGAAGCGGGGTATCGCCTGGGCCTGAAGGATGCGGCCCTCCGGAACGACCTGGACCTCGTGCGGCAACGGCTCGACGAGGGGGCCAATCCCGACGACGGAGAATGGACCTACTTCGGGCCCACGTTGGCGTTGGCGGCCCTCCTGGGCTATCGAGACATGGTGAAACTCCTGCTCGACCGCGGCGCAAACATCTTGGCCAGGAACGACGCCGGTATGGACGCCCTTGGCTACGCTGCCGACTCGGGCAAGGTCGAAGTGGTTACGCTCCTTCTCGATCGGGGGAACCTGGACCCTTCGGGCCTGCTGGGCATGGCTGCCAGAGCGGGACACGCCGATCTGGTTCGCGAGATGATCCGCCGCCGCGTTGATCTTCACGAGGTGGACTGCTACGGGCGAACCCCACTGGACTGGGCCATTGAACGGGGTCACGAGGACATCGCTGACTGGCTCCGCCAGGCGGTGACCGAACGATGAATGGCGACGGCCCCGAACGACGCCGAGAACAACGGGCGTCTCTAAATCTCCTCGGCCTCGGGCTCGGGCAACTCGCCCGTCTCCACGGCCTGACGGAGGGCCGACGGAGAAGCGTCCCAAGCGGCGAGGTAGGTTGGCTCCAAGGGCACGGGGACGAACCCGCCCGGGAACAGGAACAGCGGCATCGGCGGCAGTTCGTCGCCGACCGCGATCGGCTCGACGAACGCCATCCGGGCCTCGCCGCATTCGTAGGAGGCGAGTAGGCGATCCTTGCCGGGCGGGAAGTCGAACGGCTCCTCCAGGAACTCGTCCCAGATCAACTTGTGAAGGCCCGACGGGTCGCGTGGGCCGGGCGGGAAGAGGTCGATCAGCAGGACGTGGACATCTTTCAAGAGCAGTTCATTCGCCTTGTCGATGAAGTCGCGGAGGGCCGAGCGGCTGTCCTTGTTGCCGGGCGAGACGATCTCGATGACGGCCACGATCCGCCCGAGGTGGTGACGCACGGTCACCCGATTGGCCCTGGCCGCATAATGCTCGCGATCCGACCGGCGGACGATCGCCGCCGAGGGGCGTTCGGCCATCACCAGGCCGCCCCCCGTCGGGGCTTGCCTCGGCCGATCGCGGAACGTGAGGATATCCGCCTCGGCCCGGCCCGAACGCCGTTCGACCAGTGCGGAATAGCCCTCGGGCAAGAGGCCGTCGTTGAGGGCCTTCGCCAGCTCCAGCGACCAGGCTTGATGGAAGTGGTGGTAGAGGCCCGACGGCACCCGTGTCCAGTCGTGAATCGGCATGACAGCGGCCCTCCCCGATCGAGCGCGATCGGCCCCCCCCAGATCGGAGTCCTCTATCGTATCGGGACGCCCCGAAACTCCAAGTCCGGCCATTCCCTCTCTTCAACTCTCGGGCGCGGTAGACTCACCCCTGGGTCTGACAACTCGTCCACGGGAGACGCACCGCCATGAAGCGCCCGTCCGAACTCACGCGCCGCCAGTTCTCGGCCGTCGCCGCGGCCCTCGCCATGCCCGCCGTGGTCCCGTCGTCCGTGTTCGGCCGGGCCGGCCGGGTCGCGCCCGGCGATCGCCTGGGCCTGGGCTTCATCGGCATGGGCACGATGAATCGCGGCCACCTGGGCCAGTTCCTCAACCGCCAGGAATGCCAGGTGCTGGCCGTCTGCGACGTCGATAAGAGCCGCCGGGATGCCGCCAGGGCCCAGGTCGAGGAGGCTTACTCGAAGCAGGAACGCTCGGGCGCCCGCGACTGCGCCGCCTACGACGATTACCGGCAGTTGCTCGGCCGCAAGGATATCGACGCCGTCGTGATCGCCACGCCCGACCACTGGCACGCCATCCAGGCGATCGAGGCGTGCAAGGCCGGCAAGGATGTCTACTGCGAGAAGCCCCTGACGCTGACCGTCAAGGAAGCGAAGCTCCTCATCGACGCCGCCCGGAAGTACGACCGCGTCTTCCAGACCGGCAGCCAGCAACGCTCCGACAAGGAGTTCCGCACCGCCTGCGAGTACGTCCGCAGCGGCCTGCTGGGCAAGCTGCTCACCGTCTTCGTCGGCGTCGGCGGCCCGAGCAAGCCGTGCGACCTGCCCGGCGAGGAGATGGAGCCGGGCCTGGATTGGGACCGATGGCTCGGCCCGGCGCCCGAGCGTCCCTACAACTCGGTCCTCAGCCCCCGGGGCGTGCACAAGCACTTCCCCAACTGGCGGGCCTACCGGGAATATTCGGGCGGCGGCATGACCGACTGGGGCGCCCACCACTTCGACATCGCCCAGTGGGGCCTGGGGATGGACGAATCGGGGCCGGTCGAGATCATCCCGCCCGAAGATCCCAAGGAGATGCAGGGGCTCCGCTACAAGTACGCCAACGGCGTCGAGGTGATCCACGGCGGGCCGGGCGTCACCTTCGTGGGTACCACGGGGGTCATCTCGGTCGACCGGGGCCGGATCAATAGCGTGCCCGTCAAGCTGCTGGAGGAGGTTCTGGGCGAGCACGACGTCCACCTGTACAAGTCGCCCGGCCACCACCAGGACTGGCTCGACTGCATCAAGAGCCGCAAGCGGCCGATCTGCGACGTCGAGGTCGGCGCCCGGTCGGTTACCGTCTGCCACCTCGGGAACATCGCCTACTGGACCCGCAAGGCCCTCAAGTGGGATCCCAAGGAGTGGAAGCTCGTCGGCGACCAGTCGGCCGCCCAGTGGCTCGATCGCGAACGGCGGGCCGCCTACCAACTGCCCACCGTCTGAACGCGGGACATCCCTTTCGCCTTGCGGAGCAGGCCCCGTCCCGGGCATATTCAGCCAAGGTTGAACAATTGCCCGGCGGCGAGGCCCTCCCCGTGATCCCACGCCCCCTGATCGTCGCGTGCCTGCTCGCCTTCGGGCCGATCGCCTGGGCCGACGATGGCGACGAGTTCTTCGAGAAGCAGGTCCGGCCGATCCTGCTGGAGCGTTGCATCGCCTGCCACGGCCCCGAGAAGGCCAAGGGCGGGTTGCGGCTCGACGGCCGAGCGGCCCTGCTCCGCGGCGGCGATAGCGGGCCGGCGGCGGTCGAGGGCAAGCCGGCCGAAAGCCTGATCCTGGAGGCGATCGCCTACAGGGACGAGCCCCGGATGCCCCCGCAAGGCAAGCTGCCCGAGGCCGAGATCCGGGCACTGACGCAATGGGTTGAACGGGGGCTCCCCTGGCCCGATGCCTCGGCCTCATCGAAGCCGACCGCCGGGATGGCCTCGTTCCAGATCAGCGATGAACAGCGGCAATTCTGGGCATTCCGGCCGATCCGCAACCCCAGCTTGCCCGATGTTGCCGACGCCAACTGGCCGCGGAAGCCGCTGGATCGGTTCGTCCTGCACCGGCTCGAAGCCAAGGGCCTGAAGCCGGCACGGCCGGCCGACAAGCGAACCCTGATTCGCCGGGCCACTTTCGACCTGACCGGCTTGCCGCCCACGATCGAGGAAGTCGATGCCTTCCTGCTCGACGATTCGCCCGAAGCCTTCGGGAGGGTGGTCGATCGATTGCTGGCCTCTCCCGCGTACGGCGAGCGCTGGGCCCGCCACTGGCTCGACGTGGTCCGCTATGCCGACTCGCTCGACAGCCGGGGCAGCGGCCAGCCCGGCGACATCCTCGATGCCTGGCGGTATCGCGACTGGGTCGTCGATGCGCTCAACCGCGACATGCCGTACGACCGGTTCCTGAAGATGCAGATCGCCGGCGACTTGCTGCCTTCCGAATCGGCCAGCTCAGAGGGCTTCAATCGCGAAGGCACGATCGCCACCACGATGCTGGCCATCGGCAACTGGGGCAACGGCGATGCCGACAAGGACAAGATCCTGACCGACATCGCCGATGATCAGGTCGACGTCGTCAGCAAGGCGTTCCTGGGCCTGACCGTCTCCTGCGCTCGATGCCACGACCACAAGTTCGACCCGATCAGCCAGCAGGACTACTACGGCCTGGCCGGCATCTTCTTCTCGACCCACATCCTGCCGGAGCTCACCCCCAAGGGGGCCGGCGAGACGATCATCCGGATGCCGCTCGCCTCCCAGGCCGAGCTCGATCGCCGCAAGCAACGCGAAGCCCGCCTGGCCGACCTGGACAAGCAAATCCAGGCCGAGACCGCCGCCCGATACCGGGAACCGGCCGCCGGCCTCCGCCCCGAGGCCGCGCGTTACCTGCTGGCCCTGGCCGAATACCAGCGGCATCCCGAGGGGACCCTGGAGGAGTTCTCCAACCGGCGAGGGCTCCGATCTTATGCGATGCGACGGTGGTCGGAACTGCTCGGCGCCGGCGCGTACAGGCCGATGACGACTCCCATGACGAACGTCGGTGGGATCGCCGGGGTCTCGGGCTGGAAGGGATCGGCCGACACGCCGTCGGTCACGTCCAATCCGGGCGATGTCGAGCGGAAGATCCTGACCTTTCGCCTGCCGCCCCGATCGCTCTCGGTGCCCCCGGGGCCGTCGAACGGCGTGGCGATCTCCTGGGCCAGCCCGATCGACGGGACTTTGCGGATCAGCGGTTCCGTGGCCGACGGCGACCCGGCCGGCGGCGACGGCGTCGCCTGGGCGATCGACCACCGGACCGCCGCCGGGGGCCGAGAACTGGCCTCGGGCGGATTCGACAACGGCGGCTCGCAGGCATTCTCCGCCGGCAAGGGGGCCGATTCGCTGGCCTCGGCCCGCGTCCGCAAGGGCGACGCGATCCAACTGGTCGTGCTGCCCAAGGGGTCGCACACCTGCGACACCACCACGGTGGACCTGGTGATTTCGCGTTGGGAAGGCGAGGAGGTTTGGGACCTGACCCGCGACGTGGTCGACAACCTGCTCGCCGGCAACCCGCATGAGGGCCGGTACTCCGCAACCTGGCGATTCGAAGATATGGCCGGCAGTCGACGGGGCCAGCCGACCGGGGACTCGGCGCTCGACGAGGCCCTGGCCGCCTGGAAGAAGGCGGTCTCCGACGGGGCCGAAGGGGAAACCCTGGAACAAGCCGCGAAGGCCGTCCAGCAGGCGTTCGCGCTCGAGGACAATCGAAGCCCGTTCGCGATCGACAACCCGGCCGACGAGGGACTGCTCTCCGCGGAATCCCGGAACATCCTGAACTCGCTCCGATCCGAGCGGGATCAGCTCAAGCAGAACGAGCCGCCGCCGATCGAGTACGCCAATGCGGCGCAGGAAGGGGGCGTACCGAAGAGTCCCCATGCGGGCGTCCACGACGTCCGCGTCCATATCCGGGGCCGCTACGATCGCCTGGGAGACCTCGTCCCGAGGCGATTCCCGTCGATCTTCGGCGAGGGGCCGCCGCCCCCGATGTCGGGCAGCGGACGGAAGGAGCTGGCCGAATGGCTGGCCCGTCCCGACCACCCGCTCACCGCCCGCGTGATCGCCAACCGGATCTGGCAGCATCATTTCGGCGCCGGGATCGTGCGGACCCCCAGCAACTTCGGCCTGCTCGGCGAGCGGCCGACCGACCCCGAACTCCTCGACCACCTGGCCGGCCGCCTCGTCGCCGAAGGGTGGTCGTTGAAGGCGCTCCACCGCGAGATCCTGCTGTCTTCCACGTATCAACAATCCAGCGTGGCCGAACCCAAATCCCTCGCGGACGACCCCGACAACCGCCTGTTCGGCCGGATGAACCGCCGTCGCCTGGAATCCGAGGCGATCCGCGACTTCCTGCTCTCGGCCGCCGGCACGCTCGATCCGACGAGGGGTGGCCCGGCCGATCGCGACTTCAACCGCCCGAGGCGCGGCCTGTACGCCATCACGATCCGGTCCGACCGGGCCACCTACGGGGCCCTGTTCGACCAGGCCGATTCGACGGCGCCCGTCGAGCAGCGGACCGCGTCGATCGTCGCCCCGCAGGCGTTGTTCCTGCTCAACAACCCGTTCGCCCTGGCCCAGGCGAAGGCCCTCTCGGAACGATTGGCCCGGGAGGCCGGCGAATCTCGGCCCCGGATCGAACGGGCCTATCGGCTGCTCTATGCCCGACCGCCGACGCCCGAGGAGTTCGCCATCGGCGAGCGGATCGCGGCCGAATCGGGCTGGGAGGCCTACGCCCAGGTGCTGCTCTGCGCCAACGAGTTCCTTTACATCGACTGAACGGGGCCGCGCATGCAGACCTACAATCGCCGCGAGATGCTCCGAACATCCGGCGCCGGCTTCGGCCTGCTCGGCCTGTACGGCCTGCTGGCCGACGAGGCACGCGCGGCGGACGCTCCTTCGGCCGACCCGCTGGCGCCCCGGCCACCGATGTTCCCGGCCCGGGCGAAGCGGGTGATCTTCCTCTTCATGTCGGGCGGCCCGTCGCACGTCGACCTGTTCGACCCCAAGCCGAGGCTCCAGTCGGACAGCGGCAAGCCTTGCCTTTCGAGATGCCCAAGCTGGTCCGCACCAGGACCGGCAACCTGCTGGGCTCGCCGTTCAAGTTCTCGCGCAACACGGCCAGAGCGGCATCGCCATCAGCGAGCTATTCCCCCATTTGAGCCGTTGTGCCGACGACCTGTGCGTGATCCGGTCGATGCACGCCGACAACATCAATCACAACGGCGCCTGCTTGCAGATGAACACGGGCGAGCAGGCGTTTTCCCGGCCCAGCATGGGGTCGTGGCTGCTCTACGGCCTGGGCAGCGAGAACCGGAACCTGCCCGGGTTCGTGGTGATCAGCCCGGCGCAGCCGGCGCAGGGGGCACCGCTCTGGTCATCGAGCTTCCTGCCGGCCGCCTATCAGGGGACGCTCGTCTCGAACCTGAACGAACCGATCGCCAATCTGGGGGCGATCGACCCGAATCGACGCCGGAAGTTGCTGGACGGCCTCCGCGACCTGAACGAGATCCATCGGTCCAGCCGCGAGGTTGACAGCCGGCTCGATGGTCGGATCGCCTCGTTCGAACTGGCCTATCGGATGCAGGTCGAGGCGCCCGAGGCGTTCGGCGTCGATTCGGAATCGCCCGCCACGAAGGCCCTCTACGGCCTGGATCAGCCGGCCACCGCCATCTTCGGCCGGCAGTGCCTGATGGCCCGACGCCTGGCCGAGCGGGGCGTCCGGTTCATCCAGGTGTATCACACCCAGACCGACAAGCGAGCGAGCTGCCAGCTCTGGGACCAGCACGGCGGCCTGCGCAAGGAGTTACCCCTGAACTGCGAATCGACCGACAAGCCGATCGCGGGCCTCCTGCAAGACCTCAAGGGACGCGGCCTGCTGGACGATACGCTGGTGGTCTGGGGCGGTGAGTTTGGTCGGACGCCCACCGCCGAGGGGAACGACGGCCGCGAGCACCACCCGTTCGGCTTCACCATGTGGATGGCCGGCGGCGGTGTGAAGGGGGGCCACGTCCACGGCGCCACCGACGAGGTCGGCTGGCACGCGGTCGAGGACAAGGTCCACGTCCACGACCTGCACGCCACGATCCTGCATTTGATGGGGATCGATCATACGAAGCTCACGTTCCGCCAGAGCGGCCGCGACTATCGATTGACCGACGTCCATGGGGAGGTCATCCAGGGCCTGCTGGCCTGAGGCTTGCTGGGCGGATTTTTAGCGGGGGCTCGGAATCCGCGGGTCCATGGAGGGCGCATT
Organism: Isosphaeraceae bacterium; assembly: GCA_046350035.1. Classification (GTDB taxonomy): domain Bacteria; phylum Planctomycetota; class Planctomycetia; order Isosphaerales; family Isosphaeraceae; genus CALLYK01. The sequence goes on from JAXMBD010000063.1 coordinate 12,742, forward strand.
CGTGCCCGCCGGAAGCTCCGTCGCGGGGCGTCGCGGTTGGCCGCGCACGACCCGCGTGCCGGCCGCAACATCCAGCCCGCGCAACGCCGCCGCCATTGCCCCGAGGTCGTACCCGTGCGACCGCGCGAACTCATCGCGCCAGGCCCTGATCTCGGCCAGGTTTTCTTCGAGGCTCATGACTCGCCCTCCCCGCCGGGCAGTTCCCTCGGCGTGCAGATCACCGGAGGTTCGTAACCCGCCTGCCGGCACAGCGCCTCGATCCTCGGCCGGAGCGAGGCGTTGGCGATGTGCGTGCAGTTCCACGTCACCAGGTAGGAGATCCCGTTGACCGCCGCCAAGGCGATGTGCAGCGCATCCGCCGCGGCCCTTGCCGGCAGGGGCACCTCTCGCAACAAGGTCGCGGCTAGCACGTCCGCCTCGGGCACCAGGGCAAGGATCGGAACCCCATCCAAGGCCGCCAGGCGTTGGGCCGCCGCCGTGGGATCGCCGGCCTTGCACTCCAGCAGGACGAGCGACGAGACGCGCAATTCGTACTCGGAACGCCGTCCCCACCAGTCCCGCGTTACCTGCTGCTCGCCGGCCCGGACCACGTCGCGGCTTGGCCACGCTGTCAGGTAGCTCGGTATGGTGGTTTCGACGTACACGGTCGGCTTCATATCGACTTATCGTACGGCCGCCGAATGCTAGTGGCAATCCTGACGGCGCTCTGCCCTGCGAGGGCCACCGGCCCATCGGCCAGGCGGGGAAGGGGGACGGGCACTGCGGCCCGGCCCGGTCCGTCCTTCCCCAGGGAATCCTCGATTACGGGGCGAATCGCTTGAAAAACGACGAATCCTTCCAGCGGGGAGCCTCGTCTCGATTTGCAATCCTCACGAGCAAATCGGCCATCACCCGGTCGAACGACTCGGCCGCGGGCTTATCGACCGGCTGGTTGAGGTCGTCGGACGGTGCGTGGTAGCGGTCCTTCAGCCAGTTCTTGAACGTCGATTCCTCCGCCGATCCCTTCTCATAGCCGATCTTGAACGACAGGGCGGGGATCCCCCTTCGGATGAAGCTGTATTGATCGCTTCGGATGAAGACGTTGCGGAGCGGCTCGGGGTCGGGTTCCAGGGCCAGGCCCGCCGCCTTCACGGCCGATTCGGCGTCCTCGCCCAGGTCCGATTCTTCCCGGCCGTAGACCACCAGCCGCTTCAGCGGGAAAAGCGGCAGGAACATGTCCGAATTCAGGTTGGCCACGATCCGGGCCCCGGCGATCGAGGGATGCTCGGCGAAATACTTGGAACCGAGCAGCCCCTTTTCCTCGCCGGTGACCGCCACGAACAGGATCGGCCGTTTGGGCCGGGCGCCCGATTCCTTGAGCATCGCGGCCACGTCGAGCAGCGAGGCGACCCCCGCCGCGTTGTCCATCGCGCCGTTGTAAATCGGGTCGCCGCTGATCGGCTTGCCGACGCCGAGGTGATCGAGGTGGGCCGTGAACACGACATACTCGCCCGCAAGGGCCGGGTCGGTGCCGGGCCAGAGGGCCGCGACATTCTGCGAGGCCACGTCGGTCCTGGACACGGCCACCGTCCCCTTGAGCTTCGCCGGGATCTCGAAATGCGGCAGCGGCCTGCCGTTGTCGGCGAGGTCCAGGATCTCCCGGAACGTGTGCCCGGTGCCCTCGAACAGCTTCTCGGCCTTCGCCGGGTTGATCGAGGCTCCGGCCGTCAGGCCCCGGTTGTCGTCGAACGAAGGATCGGCCAGGGCCATCGAAGGCAGGGACCGGGCCAGGGCCGCGCGTTCCCAGGGGATGTCCATGTGCTTGGGGTTGGCGATCGAAACGGCCCCGATCGCACCCGCCTTGCGGAGCGCCTCGGATCGCGCCCCCTCCGACTGCGAATGCGCCGCCAGCGGCCCCGGGACTTCCGGCGGGGCGCCCCGCAGGTAGACGACCAATTTGCCGCGAGCGTCCAGGCCCTGGAAGTCATCGTGGCCGATCTCGGGGATCGACAGGCCATAGCCGGCGAAGACCAGGGGTGCCTCGAACGTGGGCGCAGGATCGACCCGGAGCGAGAGCAGGGCGTCGTCGCCGATTGCCAGCGGCACCTCGACGCCATCCCGCACCAGAGAGAGCCGGCAATTGGGCTCGTCGAGCGACCGGGACTTGAGGGCGACGGGCTGGAGGAATCCATCGAGGCCGGCGGGCATGAGGCCCAGTTTCTCGAACTCCTTCGCTACGTAATCGGCGGCCTTGCGATGGCCGGGGCTGCCGGTGTCGCGACCCTCCATCGCGTCATCGGCCAGGACGGCGACGTGCGACCACCAACGCCGGCCGGTCGGCTCGTCGGCCCCGGTGGTTGGGGAGAGCCACGCGATTCCCAGGACGACTCCGATGACCGCTCGCTTCATGATGAGTCCGCCCGATTCGCCGATGTTGCCGGATTGTCGGGGCCAATCATCCGATCTCGAGGCCTCGGGACGCAAGATCGCGGGGTCGAGCATCCGGGCCGAGGTGATTCTGCTACGATGGGAGGGCCGATTGGGGAGGGTTGCCGTCATGCCGCTGCACGACTGGACGCGGGTACCTTCGGCGCTGTTCCACGACTTCCATCAGAGCTGGACGATTCGAATCAAGGATGCCCTGAACGCCGGAATCTTGCCCGAGGGTTACTCCGCCCTGGCCGAGCAACGCTCGGGGCGGATCGAGGCGGATGTGCTCACGTTCCAACGGCACCCGATGCCGTCCGCCGGACATGGCGGAAGGGCCGTGCTCGCCGAGCGACCCGCGACGATGTTCGTGAGCCGATCCAACCGCGAGCATTATGCTGAGAAGGCCAACCGGATCGCCATCCGGCATCATCTGGGCCGTGTTGTGGCCGTGATTGAGATCGTCTCGCCCGGCAACAAGGACAGCCGCGCGGCACTCCGCGACTTCGCCGGCAAGGTCGTGGATCTGCTCTCCCGCGATGTCCATATCCTCCTGATGGATCCCTTCCCGCCGGGGCCTCGCGACCCGTCGGGCCTGCACAAGGTCATCTGGGACGAGTTCCTGGAGGAGCCGTTCGACTTCCCCCCCGGCAAGGACCGGTTGCTGGCGTCGTACGAATGCGGCGAGGCTCGGCGCGTGGCGTACGTCGAGCCGATCGGAATCGGCGAGGATTTGCCCTCCATGCCGCTGTTCCTGGCCCCCGACTGGTACGTCGCGGCCCCGCTTGAACCCACCTACCAGGCTACCTGGGAGGCATCCCCATCGGCCCTCCGGCGCGCCGTGGAGACGGGTATCCTGCCCGATCCCGAGGCCGAGGAAGCCTGAACGGTCGCATGGTTGACCGCCCGATACCCCGGCGCGACAATGGCCGGCGTTCTTTGAGCGAATTGCCCCGCGAGCCCATGCCCATGTCGATGCACCGGCTGATCCAGCAGCTTCAGGATTCGAACAAGACCAAGATCGTCCTCCTCGTGGCCGACGGCCTCGGCGGCCTGCCGATCGAGCCGGGCGGCAAGACCGAACTGGAGACCGCCAAAACCCCCAACCTCGACCGCCTGGTCGCCGAGGGGACCTGCGGCCTGAGCACGCCCGTCGCGCCCGGGATCGCCCCCGGGTCGGGGCCGGGCCACCTCGGACTGTTCGGCTACGACCCGATCCACCACCAGATCGGCCGGGGCGTGCTCGAGGCGCTCGGGATCGGCGTCGAGGTCGGCCCGCTGGACGTGGCCATCCGCGGCAATTTCTGCACGATCGACGCCGAAGGCCGCGTCACCGACCGGCGGGCCGGCCGGATCCCGACCGAAACCTGCGTAAAGCTGGTCGACCTGCTGCGGTCGAAGATCCGGATCGACGGCGTCGAAACGCTGATCATGCCGGTCCAGGATTACCGCCTGGTCGTCCGGTTCCGGGGCGAGGGGCTGGGCGGCCAGGTCGCCGATACCGACCCGTTGCAAACCGGCCTGCACACGCTGGAACCGAAGGCGACCGACCCCGGCTCGGCCAAAACCGCCGCCATCGCCGCCGAATTCCTCCGCCAGGCGAAGGAGATCCTCAAGGACGAGCGGCCCGCCAACTTCCTGATGATGCGCGGGTTCGCCAAGCATCCGGAGATCGAGTCGTTCGAATCGATCTACGGCGTGAAGCCGGCCGCCATCGCCGTCTACCCGATGTACCGCGGCCTCGCGCGGTTGGTGGGGATGACGGTCGTCGAGCCCGGCAAGACCCTGGCCGACCAGTTCGAGGTCGCCAAGGCGCACTGGGAACAGTACGATTTCTTCTTCATCCACTACAAGTACACCGATAGCACCGGCGAAGACGGCAACTTCGCCAAGAAGGTGCAGATGATCGAGGCGCTCGACGCCGAGATCCCTGCGCTGATGGCCCTGAAACCCGACGTGGTGATCGTCACGGGCGACCACTCGACGCCCAGCCGCCTGAAGGCGCACAGCTTCCACCCGGTGCCGACGCTGTTCTGGGCACCGGCCACCGTCCGGCCTGACCTCGTCGCCGAGTTCGGCGAGCGCCCGTGCATCGTGGGCGGCCTGGGCCAGTTCCTGGCCAAGGACATCATGCCCCTGGCCCTGGCCCATGCCGGCCGGTTGCAGAAGTTCGGGGCTTGACCGCCGGCTATTTTGCGGGGCGATCGGCCATCAGGTAGGCCAGCAGGTCGCGCATCCCAGCCTCGCCGATCGCCCCGGCGAGGCCGACCGGCATGATCGATGTGCTGCCCGGCCGCATCAGCTGGATTTCCGAACGCTTGAAGTCGGTCGCCTTCCCCTCGGTATCGAGCACGCGGATCGTATCGGCGCCCTCGGCACGGACGGTGCCTACCGCGACCCGGCCGTCCTCGGTGGCGATCGTGTAGGCGACGTAGTCGGGACGGACCTCGTCGCCGGGCGCGGCGATCGACCGGAACAGCCAGGCCAGGTCGCGCCGCCGGGGCCGGTCCAGGTTCGGGCCGACATCGCCCCCCTTGCCGCCGACCTTGTGGCAGACCGAGCACTTGGACGACTCGGCGAAGAAGAGCTTTTCACCCCCGGCCGGATCGCCCCCTTCCAGCTTGTAGGGCGGCTCGAACGGGGCGTCGGAGGATGGCGGCGGGGGTGGTGCCCAGGGTAAGAGCAGCGAGCCCGGGGGCAACGGCTGGGCCCCGGCGGTCGCCTTCAAAACCGGGACCGGATCGCCCGTCGGCACGATCAACGTGAGTTCCTCGGGGAATTCGGTCGCCTCGAAGTCGAACGAGATGACCTGGCCCTTGCCGTTGAGATTGCCCATCTCGGCCTCGATCGGCACGTTGGCGAAAATCTGGATGGCCTGCTTGCCCGGCTTCATCGCCAGCTGGGCCTTGAGGGCCAGGCGACCAGGTTTCGCCAGGGATGCGAAGAGTCGATCGTGCTCGACCGATCCCGCGGTGGCCTTGCGGACGGCAGCGGTGTCGAGGCCAGGCAGCCAGGTCTTGGAGCGCGGCTCCTCGTCCTGACCTTCGCTCCACGAGGCTTCGACTCCCGAGAGGTCGTAGGAGGGCATGCCGGGCGGCGTGAATTTCGCCGGGGCCGCGTGCGGGTCGGTGAACAGGGCGAGGGTCCGGCCCTCGTCGAGCCGTTTCACTGCGGCGATTCCCAGTGTTCCCTCGAAACCCGGCTCGGTGCGGAAGGTGATCGCCTTGCCGACGAGGTTCATTTCCGGAATCGGCTTCGGGAATGCCGCGCGGACTTCCATCGGCCCGGCAGGCCAGACGATCGAAGGGGTCGGTTCGTCGGCCGATGCCGGGAGGAACCCGCACATCAGCAGCCAGGCGAAGGTCGTCATCGTCGAGATACCCTTTGGGACCAAGGAATCGCCGGCCTCGACCGGACCCCCGTATGATAGGGGCGAAACCCCGTCCGACGAACCCGGGACCGATCAAAATGGGTCGCGCCAAACCGCCCGAGCCCGCCGACTTCGACGTGGATGAGGCCTTCCGGCGGCTCCGCGAGATGACCGAGGACCTGCCCCCGGCCGGCGCCGAGGACCTTCGCCAGCGGGGGCACGGCTCGCCGTTCGAGGTACTGGTCTCGGCCTTGATCTCGACCCGGACCCGCGACGAGATGATGGTGCCGGTATCCCTGCGGCTGTTCGCCGAGGCCGATACGCCCGCGAAGATGGTGGCGCTGGGATCCGACCGGATCGGGGAGTTGATCCGGGGGGTCGGTTTCGCCGACGTGAAGTCCCGCGACATCGCGGAGCTATCCCGGCGGATCCTCGAGGAACATGGCGGCCAGGTTCCCGAGACGATGGAGGGCCTGATCGCCTTCCGGGGGATCGGCCCCAAGGTGGCGGCCCTCACCCTGGCGGTGGGCTTCGGCAAGGCCGCGATCTGCGTCGATGTCCACGTCCACCGGATCACCAACCGTTGGGGCTACGTCGAGACCAGGACACCCGAGCAGACCATGGCGGCCCTGGAGGCGAAGCTGCCTCTCGCCTACTACGCCGAGATCAACAGGCTGCTCGTCCCGTTCGGCAAGCATGTCTGCACGGGGGCCAGGCCCAAGTGCTCGACCTGTCTGCTGAACGCCCCCAGGCTTTGCCGGCGGGTCGGGGTCGTGAATCCCCGATAGGCCCGATTCAATCGGCCGACCATCGCCTCGGCGGCGCCCCGTCGAACTTGCCGGTGGGCGGTGCGAACTTGACGCCGATCTGCCAGAGCATGTCGGGCGTGTGCTTGGCGATCAGGTATTTCATGACCACCTCGTCTGACGGCGGCATGCCCGGGTCCTGGAAGACCACGCAGAGCCGGCAGACGCCCCGAAGTGTCCGGGCGTCCCAGACCTCGATCAGGCCGTGCGTCCTCCGGGGGATCCGGTAGTACTTGTCGCCGTGGCGGATCGTCACGCGGTCGAACGTGCAGAACTCGGAGAATTCCCGGGGCTCGACGACGTCGCGGACCAACTCGGCGGCGACCAGTTCGGGAATCCCCTGGGCCGGCTGGCCGGCCTCGACCGTCATGGGCTCATCCTCGATCGTCGCCTCGGCCCGGCTCCGGCCCTCGATGACCCGGAAAACCTCCTGCTCGATCATCCGGGCATATCCGGCGCGGAGGGCCGGGTTGGAGATGACCAGCTCCGGGAATTTGGCCCCGGCCCGGACGACCTCGTGGGCGAAGGCGCTGACCTCGCGGCCCAGCTTCTCCATCCAGAACCGGGGCCGCTCGTTGCGGTCCGATTCGCTGTACCGGAAGACGTGCGGGCCGACGTCGTCGATCGTCCGCAGCGTCTCGGTGATGCGCTCGCGCGTCTCCAGGACGGCCCCGTAGTTGACCTCGCCGCGGAGGAAGCGCCCGGCCTCTTGCTGGGCCTCGTGATTGCGGACCTTCACGCGGCGGTAGCCGGGCCGGGCCAGGAACGCGACTTCCCGGGCGGCGCGGTCGTTGGCGCTCCGATCATCGGAGGCTTCGATCTCCCAGCGGAGATAGCCCGTGCGGATCATCGCCGATCAGCCGCCCTGGATGGCGGGGACGAGCAGGATCTCGGGCGCCGTGGCGTCGAACTGGCGGATCGGCCGGGTCTGGCCGGGGCCGTCCAGCCGGAAGGCCATCCGGCCGGCGGTGAAGTGCTCGGCGAAGGCGGCCTCGGCCAGGGGGACCGTCTCGGGGCGGCTGGCGTCCCACTCGGCCAGGCAGAGGTCGCCGTGGCCCGTCTTCAGCAATCGCAGCTTGGCCATCGCTCGCGCTCCTTCTCCAACGGCGTCGGCCGGGACCGGCCTCGGGGGATTGGGGACGACGGGCCTTCCCTGGGCCCGAAAGATCCGGCGATGGACTTCGCGGATCGCCGGTATTGTAGCGACGAACCCCGGCCTCGGCCAGTCAGGGGCGCGACCGGGCCGGCCGCTGGGCCTCCCGGGCGGCCAGGGGCAGGAACGAGCAGGTCGGGTACTCGATCGGGGCGTAGGGCGGGCCGTTGGAGGGGATCGCCACGCGGGGCACGATCATGGCGCCCGCCTCGAGGTCCTCGTCGCGGATGCAGAGGGGGATGGGCGCCTGGAAGACCATCCCCGAGGTGCCCAGGAAGAAGAGCAGGTACGGCATCGGGGCGTCGTCCGCGGTCCGCCGGGCGATCGCCGCGAACGGGGCGCGATACGGGCCGGCCGAGTGGACGTAGCAGCCCAGGCCCAGGCCGGCGAAGGCGCCCAGGTCGGCGTCGTGGTCGTCGTTGCCCACCCACTCGATCGCGTCGGGCACGTATTCGAGCTCGCCCGGCGGCAGGATCGCCAGGGCCATCTGGATCAGCCCCTTGTACGCCGACACCGGGATCGGCGGCGATGCCCCCCGCCCCGGCGCGGCCTTGCCCGCCAGGTAGGGCAGGATGAAGCGCTCGAAGTCGGTGACGATCAATTCGGTGAAACGCACGTGGCACTCGTCGCATTCGTCGAGGGCCAGCAGCGATTGATTGCCGAGCGCCTGGGGGATCGGCCGGACCGCATCGGCGAACGGCGAACGCGGCGGCGACCCCTCGCAGAACCGGCAGACCCGCGGCGATCGACGGCCCACGAAGGCCGGCTCGCCGGCGTCGAGCTTGTGGTGGGCGATCAGTTCGTAGTTGAGGGAGAACAGCAGGTCCTGCTCGGCCGCGGCCCAATCATCGACGTCTCGGCCGTGCAGGAGCCCCCTGCGCTCCCAGCGCAGGTAGGCGGCCGTGCGGATCTGTTCGGCTGTCGGGAACATGGAGGGACCACCTCGGCGATTCGGGCGGGCCCTCATGCATGCCCGCGTCTGCCCCCCATTGTAACGGCGGGGCCCGGGAAACGGACCGGCCTACCGCCGGGCCAGCGCGTCGGCCTCGCAGGCCATCGCCAGCGAGTCGCGGCCATTCACCTCGGTCACCACGCGGCGATGCGAGCGGTCGCGGATCCAGGCCGCCTGGTCGGCCATCATGTCGCGGAGCAGCCGGCAGTAGAGGGGCGATTTCGGCTGGCCGTCGCCGTACGAGAGGTCGATCCGCTGCGACGCCTCGATCGACTTGCCCCGGCCTCGGGTCGATCGGTCGGCCCCGCCGTATGAAGCCTCGACGTCGATCCGGGCGCCGGGGAAGATCTCGCAAAGCTCGCGGGTCTGGCGCTCGTCCGCCAGGGCATGGATCCGGGCGCGGGTCGGCACCCAGTCGAACAGGGCCAGGTCGCCCCTCTCGAAGACGATCCGCAATTCCTGACGATCCATCCGGCCGGCCTGGTGGAAACCGTGGTCGAAATCGACCAGGGCCGATTCGCCGTACCGCGCCGTGCAGTGGACCTGCTCCTCGATCGACGTGCCCGGCCGGGCGACGGTCTGCGAGGCGACGACCCTCCCCGGCCCGAACCAGCCGTTGAACAGGTCGAAGAAGTGGACGCCGTGCTCGATGAAGATCCCGCCGCTCCTGGATCGGTCCCAGAACCAGTGCTCGGCCGGCAGGTTCTCGTCGGAGGCGCAGTTCAGGAACGATCCATACAGCGCCTCGCCCAGGAGCTTGCAGTCGACGAGGCGGCGGACCATGCCGAACAGCGGGTTGTAGCGCTGCATCAGGTTGGCGATCACGAGCAGGTCGCGATCCCGGGCGATGCCGATCAACTCGTCGGCTTGCGCGACGTCCATCGTCAGGGGCTTTTCGACGATCACGTGCTTGCCGGCCAACAGCGCCGCCTTCGCCTGCGGGTGGTGCAGGAAGGGGGGCGTGGCGATATAGACCAGGTCGATGTCCCCGCGGGCGAAGAAGGCGTCGAGGTCGTCCTGGTTCTCGACGCCGAACCTCGCCGCCGCCGCCAGGGAAGCCGGCCGGTGCGTGCCGGCCATGCCGACGAGCTTCACGCCCGGGACCTGCACGAATTGCTGGACGGCGAACAGGCCGAAGCCGCCGCACCCCAGCACGCCCAGGCCGATTTCGCCATCATCCTTCATCGGTCGAGAACTCCCGGGCCCGATCTTCGCGTCGAGCCCATTGATAAGGGAACGGCCCCGTGGCCGGGGGCTGGTGTCGATCCGCTAGAATAACCCCAACCCGAGGAGCAGCCCATCATGACGAATCTGACGATCCTGGCCCTCGCCACACTCTGCGTTGGCGACGACGTATCGACGGTCTCGGTGGCCAAAATCGGCCGGCCGATCGCCGCGAAGGTGGATCCCGAAGGCGTCGTGCACCTGGTTTGCGACGCGAAGGCCGGCCCCATGTATACCCGATCGGAGGATGGCCGGGCCTTTTCGGGGGCGATCCCGGTGGTCGTCGTCGGCCCCGATACGCCGGGCCTGGAGTTTAACGCCTGGGATCTGGCGATCGGCAAGGGAGGCCGGGTTTTCGTGGCGATGGGCACGAACGCCTGGAAACTGAAGCTGCCGCAGGAGGAATGGGGCTTCTACCTGGCGACGCTCGACCCGGGGCAATCGGCCTTCTCGCCCGTCCGGAACCTGAATCGGAAGCCGAGCGAAGGCTTCTCGATCGCCGCCGACGACAGGGGGAACGTGACCGCTTGCTGGTTGTCCGACCGGCTTTACGCCAACGTCTCGCATGATAACGGCGACACCTTCGGGCCGAACGTCGAGATCCGGGCGGATTACAATCCTTGCAATTGTTGCACCACGAGCTCCGCCTACGACGAATCGGGCCGACTGGCGGTGCTCTACCGCGAGGAAACGAACAACGAACGCGACATGTACCTGGTTCTTTGGGATCAGGCCCGCAACGAGGCCGTTCGCAAGCGCGTCGGCCGGACACCCTGGAGGCTCGACGGTTGCCCGATGACCTACTTCACGATCGCCCGGGCCAAAGGCGGCCTCCTCGCGGCCTGGCCGACCAAGGGGGAAGTCGCCTTCGCCCGGCTCGACCGCGACGGCAACCCGACGGGCTCGCCCGAAATCGCCACGCCGGGGCGATCCGGGATGCGATCCAGCCTGGCCGCCGTGCCCGGCCCGGACGGGTCGGCCCTGATCGCGTGGAAGGAGGGGGCCCTCATCGGCTGGCAACGCTACGACGCGAACGGCCGGCCGATCGGGCCGTCGGGGAGGGTCGAAGGGCCCGGCCCCGGGGCGGTCGGCGTGGCCACGCGGGATGGCCGGTTCATCCTGTACCGATAAACCGATGGCGGCGAGCTCGCCGGGAAATCGGCATACTTCGACCGACTCGCGGGCGTTAAGATGGGCCCGTCGGCCCTCCCCGCGCCCGATCGAGGTCGGCGAGCATGATCCCTTCTCCAAAGCGCTGGTTCCCGGCCTGCGTTAGTGGTCTCCTCGTGGCCGCCGGTATCTCCCCCGGCGGGGAGGAACCTCGGCCAAGGGTCCCGTCCCCGGCCGCTCCCGGGCCGGATACGGTCGCCCGGTTCCTCGAACGTCATTGCATCGAATGCCACAACGCCGACGCCAGGTCCGGGGGCCTGGCCCTCGACGATCTCGACACGACCCGGATGGGTCGCGATCCTGCGGCCTGGGAGAAGGTCGTTCGCAGGCTGGCCGCTCGCCAGATGCCGCCATCCCGGAGATCCCGGCCGGCCGAAGGCGAATACGATGCGGTCATCGGTGCGATCGCGGGTACCCTCGATCGCAACGCCGAGCAAAGTCCCAACCCGGGCCGAACCGGCACGTTCCGACGCCTGAACCGTGCCGAGTACCAGAACGCGATCCGCGACCTGCTTGGGCTCGATATCGACGCGGCGGCCCTGCTGCCGCCCGACGAGTCGAGCCGGGGATTCGATAACATCACGGTGGGCGACCTGTCGCCGACCTTGCTCGATCGCTACCTGACGGCCGCCCAGAAGATCAGCCGCCTGGCGATCGGGAATGCCGGCCGATCGCCGGGCGGCGACACGATCCGCATCCGGGCCGATCTCACCCAGGAAGAGCACGTCGAGGGCCTGCCCCTGGGTACGCGGGGCGGGGCCCTGATCCCCTACACCTTCCCCCGGGACGGCGAGTATGAGATCCAGCTCCGCCTGTCCCGCGATCGCAACGAGCATGTCGAGGGCCTTCGCGAGCCGAACGACCTGGAAATCCTCGTCGACGGGGAAACCCGGGCTTCGTTCCGGGTCACACCGCCGAAGTCGGAATCGGAGCACGCCACGGCCGACGCAGGGCTGAAGGCCCGGATTCGCGTGACGGCCGGGCCGCACCGGGTTGGCGTCGCCTTCCTGAAGCAGCCCTCGTCGCTCCAGGAGACGAAGCGGCAGCCGTACCAGGCCCACTACAACATGCACCGGCATCCCAGGCTCACGCCGGCGCTCTACCAGGTCTCGATCACCGGGCCGCACGGCGAGGCCGAACCCGGCGACTCGCCCGGCCGTCGCCGCATCTTCGCGCGGATGCCCGAGGGGCCCGACGACGAAGAGGCCTGCGCCCGCGAGATCCTGGCGACGATCGCCCGCAGGGCCTATCGAAGGCCCGTCGACGAGGCCGACCTCCGCAAGCCGATGGAGCTCTACCGCGAAGGCCGCGACGAGGGCGGCTTCGAGGCGGGCATCGAGATGGCGCTGGCCGGCATCCTGGTGAATCCCCAGTTCCTCTTCCGCATCGAGGCCGATCCGCCCGGGGTCGCGCCGGGTTCGGCCTATCGCGTCCCGGATCTCGCATTGGCCTCGCGCCTGTCGTTCTTCCTGTGGAGCAGCATCCCGGACGACGAGTTGCTCGACCTGGCCGAGCGCGGCGAGTTGGGCCGTCCCGAGGTGCTCCGGGCGCAGGCCCGTCGGATGCTCGCCGATCCGCGGTCGCAGAGCCTGGTCACGAACTTCGCCGACCAGTGGCTCCACCTGCGAAACCTGGATTCGATCACGCCCGACCTCCGCCTCTTCCCGGACTTCGACGACAACCTCCGCCAGGCGTTCCGGCGGGAGACCGAACTCCTGTTCGAGGAAGTCCTGCGGCAGGACCGGAGCGTCCTCGACCTGATCTCGGCCGATCATACTTACCTGAACGAGCGCCTGGCCCGGCATTACGGCATCCCCCACGTCCTCGGCAGCCGCTTCCGCCGCGTCGAACTGGGCGAAAGTGCGACGAGGGGCGGCCTGCTCCGGCAGGGGAGCATCCTCACGGTCACGTCGTACGCGACCCGCACATCCCCCGTGATCCGCGGCAAGTGGGTCCTCGAAAACCTGCTGGGCACGCCCCCGCCGCCCCCCCCCCGCCGACGTGCCGGCGCTCAAGGACAACACGATCGACGCCTCGCTGTCGGTCCGCGAACGCCTGGCCGAGCATCGGGCCAATCCCGCCTGCGCCGGCTGCCACAATCTGATGGACCCCGCCGGCTTCGCGCTGGAGAATTACGACGCGGTCGGCCGCTGGCGAGGTTTCGAGGAAGGCCGCCCCGTGGACGCCTCCGGGGGCCTGCCCGATGGCAGCCGTTTCGAGGGGGTCGATGGGCTCGAAAAGGCCCTGCTCCGGCGCCCCGACCTGTTCGTCGCCGCCTTGGCCGAGAAGCTGATGACGTTCGCCCTGGGCCGAGGGGTCGAGCCGGCCGACGCGCCGGCCATCCGCAAGGTCGTCCGCGAGGCCCGCGCCCGGGACTATCGGTTCGGTTCGATCGTCGAGGAAATCGCGTCCAGCACGCCCTTTGGGATGAGGAACGCCGAATGATCATCGCGAAGAAGGCCCTGCCGCGTCGGACGTTCCTCCGGGGGCTGGGGACGGCCCTCTCCCTGCCCTTGCTGGACGCGATGATCCCGTCGTTGACGGCATCCGCATCGACGCCGGCCGACCCCGCCCGCCTCCGCCGCCTGGGGTTCGTCTACATGCCGATGGGGTGCGACCTCCCCCGATGGACCCCGCCGGGCGCGGGCACGCTCGACGAGTTGTCGCCCATCCTGAGCTCCCTGGAGCCGGTCAAGCGGCACGTCACGGCGATCTCGAACCTGGAGCTGCGCAACGCCTATCCCGGCACGCACGCCACCTCCAATTCCGCCTTCCTGAGCGCGGCCCGGGCGAAGCTGACCGAGAGCACCGACTACTACCTGGGCACGACGGCCGACCAGGTTGCGGCCCGGCACATCGGCCGGGAGTCCCAGCTCCCCTCGCTCGAACTGTCGATGGACCTGCTCTCGACCGTGGGCCAGTGCGATAACGGCTATGCTTGTGTTTATCAGAACAACCTGTCCTGGTCGTCGCCCACCACCCCCCTGCCCTCGGAAGCCCATCCGCGGATCGTCTTCGAACGCCTCTTCGGCGAGGGGGGAACGGCCGAAGAACGCCGGGCCGCGCTGAAGAAACGGGCCAGCCTGCTCGACTCGGTCACCGAGGAAATCGCCCGCCTCAAGGCGCAGCTCGGCCCCTCGGATCGCGACCGCGTCGGCCGCTACCTCGACGCGATCCGCGAGGTCGAGCGGCGGATCCAGAAGGCCGAGGCCGACGCCGACGCCCATGCCCTGCCCGACCTCGATCGGCCCGTCGGCGTGCCCGCCTCCTACGCCGATCATGCCCGCCTGATGTTCGACCTCCAGGTCCTGGCGTTCCAGGGCGATGTGACCCGCGTCATCACCTTCCAGCTCGCCCGCGAGACCAGCGGACGGACCTATCCCGAGATCGGTGTCCCCGACCCGCACCACCCGCTGACGCACCACGGCAACGACCCGGCCAAGGTCGCCCGGATGGCCAAAATCAACCAGTTCCACGTCTCGCTCTTCGCCGAGTTCCTGCGGAAGCTGGCCGATACGCCCGAGGGCGGCGGCTCGCTGCTCGACCACTGCCTGTACCTCTACGGCAGCGGCATGGGCAACCCGAACCTCCACGACCACACCAACCTGCCGATCCTGGTCGCCGGCGGCGCGGCGGGGAAGATGCGGGGCGGCCGCCACATCCGCTACGCCGAACCGACCCCGCTCGCCAACCTGCACCTGACCCTGCTCGACAAGGTCGGCGTCCGGCTGGATGCGTTCGCCGACAGCCAGGGCCAGGTCGAAGACCTGTTCGAACCGCTGTCGATCTGAGGGCCCGACGCGATGCCGACGACCCAGCTCGCGGGGTTGCTGCTGGCCCTGGCCCTGCCGTTGCATCCGCCGATCGTCCCGGATTCGGCCCTCGCCGACGCCGCCGAACGGGGCGATCGGGAGACCGTCCGGGCGATCCTCGAGCAGGGCGGGAACGTGCAAGGGACTCAGGCCGACGGCATGACGGCCCTGCACTGGGCGGCCCGCCTCGACGACCTGGAAACCGCCCGGCTCTTGCTGGCGGCGAAGGCCGATCCGAAGGCCGCCAACCGATACGGCGTGACCGCGCTTTCGCTGGCCTGCGAGAATGGCGGCGACGAGATGGTCGGCCTCCTGCTGGAGGCGGGGGCCGACCCGAACGCCACGCTCCGGGGCGGCGAAACGGCACTGATGACGGCCGCCAGGGCCGGCAAGCCCGGAGCGGTGCGGGCGTTGATCGACCGCGGCGCCGACGTCCACGCGAAGGAACGACGAGGCCAAACCGCCCTGATGTGGGCATCCGCCGAGGGCCATGCCGAGGTCGTCCGCATCCTGATCGAGGCCGGGGCCGACTTCCGCACGCCGCTCCCCTCGGGCTTCACCCCCTTGACGTTCGCGGTCCGCGAGGGCCGAATCGAGGCCGTCCGCGCCTTGCTGAAGGCGGGTGCCGACGTCAACGCGGCGATGGAGCCGAAGTCGGGCGGAGGACGAGGCCCCGCCCGCGGCACCGCCCCCCTGCTCCTGGCGATCGAGAACGGCCACTTCGAGCTGGCGGCCCTGCTCCTGGAGGCGGGCGCCGACCCCAATGATCAGCGATCGGGCTATACCCCCCTCCACAACCTGACCTGGGTCCGCAAGCCGAACCGGGGCGACGACGAATCGGGCGACCCGCCCCCGATCGGCTCGGGCAATCTCACCAGCCTCCAGCTCGTCGAGGCGCTCGCCCGGCACGGGGCCGACGTCAACGCCCGACTCGCCAAGGGCCCGTCGGGCCGGGGCGTCCTGAGCCGGGCCGGCGCCACGCCGTTCCTCATGGCCGCGATGACGGCCGATTTTCCTTATATGAAGACATTGCTCAAACTCGGCGCCGACCCGAACATTACCAATGCCACCCGCAGCACCCCGTTGATGGCCGCGGCCGGGCTCGGCTGCCTCGCGCCCACCGAGGAGGCCGGCACCGAGGAGGAGGCGATCGAGGCGGTCAAGCTGGCGATCGAACTGGGCAACGACGTGAACGCCGTCGACGACAACGGCGAGACCGCCATCCACGGCGCCGCCTACAAGAACTTCCCGAAGGTCGTCGAACTGCTCGCCGAGAAGGGGGCCAGGGTCGAGGTCTGGAACCGAAAGGACCGCTACGGTTGGACCCCGCTGGCCATCGCGGAAGGCCATCGGCCGGGCAACTTCAAGCCCTCGCCCGAGACGATCGACGCGATCCGTCGGGCGATGCGATCGGCCGGTTCTCCTCCTCCGGAGGGGCCATAAGGGACGATCGACCCGGGAGGAGCGAGGTCGATCCCCTGCAATACAAGCCCGAAGCGCCAGCGAGTGGACCGCACCCCATCGACCCGCTGACAGGGAAGGAGTTCACTCGCTGGCGCTTCGGGCTTGTATCGGATTAGAGCAGTTCACGGCCGGGTTGCCCCGGATCTTTCCAGCCCCAACGGGGCGGCCGTGAGTAGCCAGGGGGTGCAAACCCCTGGAATCCGCGAAGGCTCCCGACCCCTGCCCCGTCACGGCGGCGAAACCCCTGAAAATCAGGGGTTTCGGGCGCCGGCCGACGGGGCCTGTGCTTTTGAGACGGGCCGGTGGTTTCCGGGGTTCCGCTGCGGCTTCACCCCGGGCTACTCACGGCCGCCCCGTTGGGGGCTAAAAACAACCCGATCCGCGTGCCATCCACTCGTGAATCGCTCTAAGCCGCGAAGAAAACGCGGCCGCTAGCCCTGGCCTCGGAACCATCGGCGCATCCGCTGCAATCGGAAGTTCGATTGAAGGAACCCGCCCGTCAGAGCAGGGCCAACCGGGCCAATCCCGCCCGATGCCCCGGCCAGGTCGCCGCCGATCGGCCGCGAACCCCTCGACTTCGGCCCACGAAGGGACCGATCGCCGGTGGGTTTGGGTCGATTCTGACGGTCGCAACGGCACGGATCGGACCCCTCTACGGACGTCGAACGCCCGGGTCCTCCGTTTCATCCCCTGAACCGAGAACCCGGTCAGCGGTTCCGCTTGCGGGCCAGCTTCGCCGCCTTCCGCTCGGCCCGGAGTCGTTCCCTCTCGGGCAGCCGGCCTTGCGACCCTCGACCAGTTGCCGATGCGCTCTGAGGCTGCTCCGGGCTGGGCCGGCAGCACCTCGGCTCGGCCGGCTCGTTGCGGGAAGCCCCCGGTGGCCTCGGCTCGGGGCGGATCGGCCGCGGCTTCCGCCTCGGGCGGGGGCCGGGGGCTCCTCGGCGTCGTAGAACGTCGGCCGATCGTTCGGATCGGGCTCGCCCCTCGGCGGGTCGCCGGGGTTTGGGCGGCCGGCATGACGATCGAGCCGTCGGGATGGTGCGCGTCCAGGCCCCGCGCGTCCGACGACGACTCGTCGATGCAGTCGCGGTTCAGCTTCAAGGCGCGGTTGCCATAGCCGTCGATCCGCCGATAGATCGGGTCGTCGAGGTACCCCTCGCCGCCGATCGCCTGCATCGCTGCTCCACGTCGAGATGCTTCGGGGCCATCCACCAGCTCCTGCAAGGAGCCCATCTGCCAGGCGGAAGCCAGGCCACGCGCATCCTCCAAGCCCGCCCGCGACCCGGTCCGGGTCATGCTGTCGGAGGATCGGGTCGTGGCCGAGCAGGTCGTACGCCAGCTTGACGTCATCTTCAAGCCAGTCGCCAAGCGCTCAGGCTCTGGGCCAGGTGCTTCCAACGCCCGAGCAGCCAGAGGGCCCCATAAAGCGACTTCGCCAACTGCGCGGCGACCACCTCGGGCCGCTTCGCCAGTCGGGAGGCGAGGATCACCGCATCGGCATGCCGATCGATCTCCCAGCAACCCTGGGCCCGCTGGGAACGCCTTTGCAGATACTGGAACTTCTCGGAGAGCGCCTGGCGGTGCTGTACGAAGCCGATCGCGGCCAGGCCACAGAGGGCCGCGTCGTTGTCGGATCTGGGCTGGTGGTGCGCGACGTAAAACGTCATCCGCTCGTGGACATCGCGCTGGAAGTGATTGGGCAGGGTGTAGATCTGGCGTCCGGAGAGCCCATGGGTGGTGGCGTTCTTGCTGGACGCCTCCTTGCCGAAGCGGGTCTTGGGTCCGCCCCCCTGGCCCTGCCGGGAGACCTTGGGAAGTTCATCGTTCGGCGGGTCGGTCGTCATCGGTGCAGCCCTGGTCGGGGTCGATCGGATGGGTCTCGTGGAGGCTATCGGCCGGCGGGCCGGGGCAAGATGAGGGCCCTATCGGAAAGGGGGAAAGATGGTTACGAATTCCGGTTGTACGGACTTCCGGGCAGCCCAAGGCCGCGGAGAGAGGCGGGGCCATCGCCGCCGGTCTCTGGCCCGATTCAAGCAGAGTGGAGAGGGCGGCCGTGGGCGCCGCGGGAGCATCGAGAGGTCCCCCTCCCGCAAGTTTCGCCGATCTCGCCGGCGGGAAGCCTGTGCCAACCGCGGCAACTGAAGGCGCGGATGTCCCGACGGATCGCATGCGCGCCGGATTGCCCCGGTAAACACGCCCCGGTATCCTTTCCGGGTGCCGGATAGACCGGGGCATCCTCGATCCGTGGGCCTTGGCGCGTGAGGCAGATGGAATGCTGTTGAGGCAGAATCCAATCCTGCCTAGACCTCGTTAGGCGGCGGGACATCAGGGGCGGGCGATGTGCATGATGGTCTACGTCGCATCCGGGTATCCGCTGCCTACATTGGCTTGGGACGAGGCACGGCCCAGCTTCTACGTCAAAGAGTTGTCCGAAAGGGACGAGGCAGTCCGGCGGCATTTCTCCAAGCCTTGCGTCTATTTCGTCGGTTCGCATGAGGGCTGCGGGTGCGGGTTCCAGTACGGCCAGTATGAGGGGCTTGAGGAAGATTGCGAGGAGTTGGCCAGTGCCGAGGAATCGAGGCGACGACTCTCGGAGTTCTTGGTGGTCGCCTTGCGGCATCAGCCGGAGGTTGAGCTGTTCGCCTGCTGGGACGGCGATCAGGGGGCCACGCCGGAGTACCGGGGCCGGATGAGTCCGTCTGACTTGCTCCGGGATCGTGCCCACTTCCGCGAGAAGGAGCTGCTGG
This sequence comes from Isosphaeraceae bacterium, assembly GCA_046350035.1. Taxonomy (GTDB): domain Bacteria; phylum Planctomycetota; class Planctomycetia; order Isosphaerales; family Isosphaeraceae; genus CALLYK01. The sequence continues at coordinate 31,846 of JAXMBD010000063.1, forward strand.
TGGTGAGCGAGGACTCCGGCTAACCTGGCGCTTGCAGCAGACCCGGCCCGCCGCGGCGCGTTCTGGTCAGTCACAGCCTTCTTTCGTCGGCGGGTGGCACTGGTGGCTTGCCCACCAGTGTCTAAGTAAGGCTCACGTGAGCACTGGTGGGCAAGCCACCGGTGCCACCCGCCGGCCGGCCCGTCCTCTTGGCGATCGACGTCCATCGCTTGGACGCTTAGCCTTAGCCGAAGGCTTGCAGCGGTTGGGCGCTCGATTGAGATCTTCGTCTCCGTGCCCTGTCCTTCGCATCACCATGGCCCGTAGGCCGGCGCCTTCTATGAACCCGCAGACGTCAATCCCCCGCCGGAAAATCCGCCCGAGTCCTGACTAACCGGTGGACGGCGAACGCCCCGGCCTGGTCACGTCCCGCGCCCGTCCCGCGGGCACGCCGACGGATCGCATGGGTGCCGGATTGCCGCGGGAAACACGCCCCGGTATCCTTTGTCCAGTGCCGGATGCACCGGGGTATCCTCGATCCGGAAGCCTCGGCGCGTTGGGCAGACGGAATGCTGTTGAGGCAGAATCCAATTCGGCCTCAACTTCGTTCAACGGCAGATGCATGCTCTCGCGGCAAAAGGCGATCGATCTTGCTGTCGCCTTCATCACAAAGAGGCTGTCGCGTTGTCTCTTCCGCTGAAGGGCATCGTCAATGACGCCGACGAGATGGATCGCCCGCCTCTGTGACGCTCGGGTCATGGACGGGCGATGGTTGGTGGTTTCGGAACCGCGATCCACCGGGCGTCGCCGCTCCCCGGGGGTTTGCGCGCCCGTCTTTGTCTTCCCAGGTCAGGGCATGCACAGTTCTTCGAATGCCTGTAGCGTCGGCGGGTGGCGGCAGTGGCTTGCCCACCAGTGTCTTCGTAAGGCTCACATGAGCACTGGTAGGCAAGCCACCAGGGCCACCCGCCGCTTGCTCAGCTCGTAGGGTGCGTCATTGACGCACCGAGGAGTCTGCCGATCGGCACGTGGCATGGAAGATGTCGGCTGGAATCCCGGATGGTGCGTCGATGACGCACCCTACAAGAAACTCTAAACTGCTTGGAGAGACGCCGATCCCACTCGCCGTGCGGCTTGCACGGATTCTATCGGGGGCTGAGGGCGGCACTGAAGCGATCGTGGAGACCAGTCACTTGACGCCGAAGCGTCGGCTGCGTTGGTCCGTCTCCGCCCTCATGGGCGTCGTGGCGGCCGTGGCCGTCCTCTTGTCCTGCGCCCTGGAGTGGATTCGTCCGGAGGCCCCCGCACCCGCTCCAGTCCTCGCTCAGCTACCACGGAGGTTGCAGAGCCTCCGACCGGGCATGACTGAGCGCCAGGTGTGGAAGGAGCTTGGCTTATTCGGCTATTCCAAAGGCGGAGGGATGGGCCGTGGGCCGCTCTCCAATCATCGGTCCAGCTATTCTCCGGGCCCGGGGTATCAACTTTTGTTAAGGTTCGACCTAACGAAGAACCCTCCCCGTTTTGTCGGGGGGCAATTGAACTGCCCTCAGGGCGTGATCGATACGCCTTCGATGAACCCGCAGACGTCGAGCCCCCGCCGAGAAATCCGCCCGACTCCTGATTGACCGAGGAACGGCGAACGGATCGGCGGCTGTTACTGATGCTTTGAAAAGCAGTCTATCTGTAAGGATCATGTGAGCACTGCTGGGCAAGCCAGCAGTGCCACCCGCCGCCGGGAGAGTTTATGCTACGATCGTACGGCGCTCGTGCGGTGCGGGCCCGCTGAGCTATCGCGTTGGGCGGCGGAGGCGTCGGATGGATTCGGAGCTGCTCGCCGGTGCGCTCGCGGCGATCGAAGCGGAGCGCGACAACCGCCCCGGCCGCGGGTCCGAACTCGTCCGGCGACTCATCGCGGACCGGGGAGAGGCCGATCTCGCCGAGCGCCTCTACCGCGAGATCCCGATCGGCTGCCCCTGGGAGCTGGTAGCGGATCTCTTCAAGATCCTCATCTGGAACACGGCTGATAACGGCTTGGACGTCTGCCGCACCGCCGCGAGATGGCTCGAGGCGAATGACGATTTGAGGCGGATCCGGGTGGCGCTCCATATCGGCGCCAATCCGTACCTCAGTGGGACGGAGATGACGCATGTGCTCGTAGGTGTGGCCGCGCGCCATCCCGAGGTAGCCGACCGATGTCGGGAGTTGTTGGAATCGCAGGCGATTCGGCGCGTGGCTATCCGCGCCGTTCGAATGCGCTCCTCTCGACGCGGATTCGAAGGGAGCGATTGTTCCTAGTTTTGCGCTGGAGCGGACCCCGCACCGCCGCGGCTCCTTCTCTGCGATGATCGCTCAACTCGGCGGTGCGGGCCCGCTGAGCTGGGTCGTTCGCCCTCGCGGCCGACCGGCTCGGATGGGGCATGGCGGCCGTGCGGGGGTCGAATCCACACACCCCGGATCGATCGAATCGGCCCGATCCACAGGTCTCATCGCCGCGTTTGGGCCGCTGTCGGTGGGGATTCCCCGGGCGCTCGACGATTCCCCCCCGGACCCTATAGGATAGAACCGCGACCTGGCCCGTGGGAGATCTCCGATGGTGATGCAAGCCGCCCTGACCTGGATCCTGGCGACGGCGTGTTCGGCCTTCGCCCAGGACGAGAAGCCGGTGGATTTCGCCCACGACGTCCTCCCGCTGATCCGGGATCGTTGCGGCTCCTGCCATACCAACGGCAAGGCCAAGGGCGACCTGTCGATGGACACCCGCGAAGACCTTCTCAAGGCGGAAGCCCTCGTCCCGGGCAAGGCCGCCGAAAGCTCCCTGATGGAGCGGGTCCTGAGCGCGGATCCCGAGGAGCGGATGCCGCCCAAAGGGCCGCCCCTGAGTCCGGCCCAGGTGTCCATCCTCCGCCGCTGGATCAACGAGGGGGCCCGCTGGGAGGAAGGCTTCTCGTTCGCCAGGGCCGGGGCGGGTTTGCCCATGAAGCCGCGCAAGCCCGCCTTGCCGCCGGCCGTGGGCGGCCGGGAGAACCCGGTCGATCGGATCGTCGACGCCTACTTCGCCGCCCGGAAGG
>JAXMBD010000064.1:0-33490 GCA_046350035.1 Isosphaeraceae bacterium
TCGGATTCGATAAGGCCCGGGGCCCGCTCCTCTGGAGAGGCCCAGGCAACGGAAGGCCCCGGGCGACCCAACGCGATGACTCGCCGGCCGAATCAAGCCCCGAGGCGGGCCCGATGGAGGAGCATCTGGTAACGCCTTTCCGTTAACGGCGAAGTTCGTTGATGTCGGGCCGATGTCTGATCTTCGACCAGGACCGGGAGCCGAAGGTCGCGCTTCCTTCGGGCCTGAAACGATCCGCGATTCCCCTGGACAACCGCCGCAATTGCCGCATTCCGTGCGGCCTCTCGGCCTACGATCCTGCTCATCGAACCTCTCCCTCCACTCTCTCGGTGGACATGCCAGGTATCCAGCATACCGGGCGACGAGCAAGATTGTATATTATTCCTATCGAAATGCTAGTGTATCCAAGCTGGCTTTTTGGGCCTTTCTTGGGGTAGGAGTAGTGAAGCTGGGAGGTCCAAAGAGGATCAGCTTATTCACTGGGAGGGTGCGGCTTCGGATCCGGCCCATAATTCGAATCGATGAACTGGGGAGGAGGTCTCGAATCTTCGGGTCTGGTTCGGGGCCATAGGCCGCCAGCAGGGCGGGGATGGCCTTGGTGCCGAGTCGCCGAAGGCCGCAGAAGACGCTCTCGACATCGCCAGATCGGGCTACTACCAGGAGATGATCGACTGAATTCATGCCGGGTTCCCGTCACGTTAAGCGAGATCGGTTCCAGGGTACCAACGGCCAGGGTTAAGCTTGCTCCCAGGACGCCCGGAATGCTCTCCCATCATCCGTCGCCTGCATGGCATCCTGTGCGACTGATTCCAGGGTCGACGATCTGAACGGATTGGGCTCCCGGATGTCACGGGGCCATCCCGCCGTATGGCCCCGCTTTTTGCCATCCTCAAGCTTCCTGTTGAATCCCAGAGGGCATCGGTCGCAGGCATGTGGCCCAGCCCAGGATCTTCCCCCCCCCTGGATGTGCCAGAACGACATGAAAGAACGACCTTCCGAACAGGCCCCGCCCGTGGCTTTGGCCCTTTCATCATCACGCGGTGGGCCAAGCCGGCTCCATTCGCTCGACGCGCTCCGCGGGATCGCGGCGCTCGCCGTGGTATTCTGGCACTGGCAACATTTCTGGCCCGAGGGTGGGCTGGTCGCCGAGGATCAGCCGTTTTATGATGTCTTCCGTATCTTCTACAACCACGGCCTGAAGGCGGTTGACCTCTTCTTTTGCCTCTCCGGTTTCATTTTCTTCTGGCTGTACTCGGGCAAGATCGAGCGGGGCGCGGTTTCGACGTGGCGGTTCTTCTGGCTCCGTGTTTCCCGTCTTTATCCGCTGCATTTGCTGACGCTGCTGGTCGTGGCGATCGGGCAGATCGTGTTCACGTCGGTCCGAGGTGAGCCGTTCGTCTACTCGTGGAATGATGCCCGACATTTCGTGCTGAACCTGTCGATGCTCCAGGGGCTCGGGCTGGAGCAGGGATACTCGTTCAACAATCCCTCGTGGTCGATCTCGGTCGAGGCGATGCTCTATGCCGTCTTCTTCGCGGCATGCCGGCTGCGGATGACCCGTTGGTTCCACCTGTTGTCGATTTCGGTCGCGGGTCTGGCCCTGATCCATCTGGGCAGCTCCAACTTCGGCAGGGGCCTCGCATCGTTCTTCCTCGGCGGGATCGCATTCTCCCTGTATCGATGGATCCTGGGCCGACCGAGCGCAAGGCGGGAACTTTACACCGCCGTGACGGCGGCGAGTACGGCGATCGCCTGGGCGTTGTTGGCCTACGCCCTGCAATACGACCTCGCGGTAGCGGAAATCCCGATCGTGGGCTGGCTCGCACCGATCTGGCGGGCGTCCCACATGCCCACGTTGCTGCCGACTATGATGTTCCCGTCGATGATCCTGTCCCTCGCCCTGATCGAGGCCCGGGGCCTACGAGTGCCCGGTTGGCTGACCTGGCTGGGCGACGTCTCCTACTCGTCGTACCTCTGGCACTTCCCGTTGCAGCTGGCATTCGCCCTCGCCGTGCCCCTGGCATCAACCCCCGCCGCGTTCCGCTCGCCGGCGATGTTGATCGGCTTTTATGCGGCCTTGATCCCGCTGTCGCTGGCCAGTGATCGGTTCTTCGAACGGCCTGCGCAGCGAGCCCTGCGGGATGCCCTGAAGCCGTGGGAAAAGGTTGGCGGGCTCTCGGAGTCGGTCAGGGCGTAGATATTTCATTGCAAAGGGGATCTCGGGCGTCAAAAGCCACGCGTCGGCAAGATCATGGTGGTTGATCGCGATTATGGGATCGGGGTTTTCGAGAATCCGTACGGCCGCCACCTGGAGTTGCCGGCGATCCGGCCCTGGTCGAACGGGCACTTCCCGCAACCTACCAGCTCCACTCGACGGACTGGTTTATCCACGACTCCGACTACCTGGTCGTGTTCATGGCCAGGGTCGCCGATAAGGGTGCTATCCGGATGGAACAAGCGGAATTTTCTCGCACGAGCCTCGTGCCGGGGTCCGCGAACGAAAACGCCGACCGACAGGCCCTCCGCCCATGATGCGCTTCAAAAATCGATCAGCTCGTAAGGCACCCAACTCATCGACCCGTCGACCAGTTTCGACGGCACTTGCCAATCGGGCGATCCACGGCGTTCGATCAATCCGTCTACTGCATGGGAGAGGGCGGCCTCCAACTCAGCCCGCAGCAGAGGATCGGTCTGTGTGAGGTCGAGTTGCCGTCGCCTCAGCAAACTGCCGGGCCTGGCCGGGGGTAGCCCCTGCTTGAGCAGGTAATCAGCGAACGTCTCGTTGCCCCGGTCGCGCTCCAGGAAGCCGCGATCGCCCGAGGCCGAGGCGCTCAGGGTTCGAATCAGGTCCGCCGGCGTCGTCGCGTCGGACTGGATCGCCTGGTGGAACAGCCGGAGGTCGTTGATTAGCCGGTCGAGTTCGGCCCGACTCATCAGCAGTTCCAGCGTCACCAGTGGCCGTCCGGACCGATTGCGGGCGATCCAGCCCCGCTCGACGCTCGGTGCTACACGGGTGTTCCCTTCGCTGACCCGATCCTCCGGCGGCCTCGCCGATCGTTGCAGGTCCTCCAGCACGGGGGCGATCTGGTCGATCGTCAGGCCCTCGCGATTGGTGTAGTCGGTTAACTTTCCCTCGGCCTCGGCCCGGGCGAGTTCGGCGATCTGACGGGCCGATTCGATCCGGTCGTCGATCAGGCGTTGCAGCCCCGGCAAGAGCGCCGCCGATTGCTCGAGCGCCAGGTGGATCGGTTCGATCGGCTTGCGGAATCCGGCCTCCTTGTCGAGCGGGCGATACGATCCTTCGGCCAACCCGGCCCATTCGCGGCGGTATCGCTCGCGCTCTTCGGGGTGGAGGCTCGGGTTGGCGATCGAGACGGCCGCGATCGTGATCCTCGCCGAGCGGGCGATCTCGGCCAGGCGTTCGATCCGTCCCCGGTCCGGCTCGTGGTCGGGGGCGTCGCCGATGAGGACGATCAATTTGGGGGCGAGTTCGCCGTTCCGACCGGCCGGCCATTTGAGGTGTTTGAGCGCGGCGACGGGGTCATCCGGCGGCCCAGGAAGGGCCGTCGAGACGCCCTCGAGCGGGCGCTCGTCCATGGTGCCATCCCGGTAGTTCGAGGCCTTGACTCCTTCCAGTTTCCCCAGGAATTCGCGGGGATCGACGAAGCCCGTTCGTATCTTCGTGACGAACTCGAAGCCGTCGGGACGCTCGGGATTGCGATCGTCCCGATATTCGACAAGCGCCAGCTTGAGGCGGATTTCGGGGTAGCGACGGGTGGCCTCATCCGCGAGCGTCCGCGACGCTTCCTTGGCTTTGCTGATGTACTCGATCATGGACGGGGATGTGGCCATCACGATGGCCACGTACACGTCCCGCAGGGACGCTTGATCCTCGCGGCTCAGCCTCACCTCGGGCATCGCCCCGCGTTCGCGGACGGGGCTGATGACCTCGAAAATTGTCCGGTCGGGGCCTTCGGGCTGGGGGATCGATTCCGATGAAAGCACGGGCAGGCCCATCGGCACCTTCCCTCGCGGACTTTCCTGGGGCATGACCGCTTTCGGGCAGCGGTCCAGGTGCTTCGGGCACGGGCGGCCGGCGAGGTCGTCGAGCAGGCAAGATCGTTCCACGAACATGGCAGCCTGGGGAGAAGCGGGACGGGCCATGAGCCGGGTGTCCCACTCGATCAGGCCGTCCTTGGGCAGCCAGCCCACGGCAGTTCCCTCGGCCGGACCGACCTTCAGCGCATCCGGAGACTCCTCGAAGACATACGCCAGGGCATAGAGTCCCGGCTCACGGCCGACCGTCTTCCCCGCCCGGGGTTGGTCCAGGAATCGGAGCCCCGCCTTGCGGACCAGGACCTTGCGGCGGAGCCCGGATGCGGTGCGCTGGATTCCGTGGGTCGGCGACGGGTCGGACTCGGGCCAGGGATCGGCGGCGGGGGGATCGGTCTTCGTGGAGATCGCTACCGTCCCCGTCCCCAACGATTTCGGTCTCGTCCCCCCGGGCCGGGCGATCGCAACGATGGTGATGGCAATGCCGATCCCCAGGGCTGCCACATAGGTGATCGGCATGCGGAGGAGGGCCGGCATGAAGTGGTTGCCCTGGGTTGGGGGGTCAAAACGGGCTTGGAGGGCGATTTTCATGGTACGCTGGAAAGGAAAACCTCGGCAACGGGGGCCGGCCTGGCTTCGCCTTCGGGGAGTTACACCGTGCGACCGCTCAAACTCGCCCTGCTGTTCTGGGGGCTGCCATGCCTGGCCATGGCCGCCCGGGATCTCGACGCGGACTACCCCGTGGACCTCCGTCGCTGGGATGACCGCGCGATACTGGTCCGTAACCCCGGGCCGGGCGAGGAGTTTTTCGCGCTGACGGCTTACGCCGACTGGCAGTCCGATGCGCCCCGCGACCCGTCCCAGTACCAACTCCGGGTGACCTTGCCCGATGGGCGGGCGCTCACGTCGTCGCTCCCGCGCAACCAGGCCCCGCCCTCCCATCATGTGACCTTCTTGATTCCCAGGGCTTCGGTCCTCAATATCTTGCCGGCCTCGGTACGGCTGACCGCCCAGGTGATCGACGCTCGGACCGGTGCCGACGCCAGCCGGCCGCTGGTCGCCACGATCGCCGACTTCCCGACCCCCTTGCCCAGCCGAGCGGATCGGCGGAAATTCGGCTGGGGACGACCGATCAACGCGGGCGGGGCTTCGATGGCTTTACCCCAGACGAGCCCGAGCGGATTGGAATTCGTCCGAATCCGACCGACGAACGGCCAGAAGCCGTTCCTGATCGCGAGGACGGAGGTTAGCAACGCCCAGGCCCGGAAGGCTCTCGGGGACACCTACACGCCGAATGAGGGGCGAACCGACAACTTCCAGCTCGACGCCGACGATCAGCCGGCCATGAACTTGACGCCGAGAAGGGCCACCGACCTCGTGGAGGCCCTTTCCGCGAGCGACCATACCGGCCTCCAATATCGGTTGCCGACTCGACAGGAATGGGGCCTCGCCGCGAGGGCGGGGCGAGAGTCAGGTTGTTGGTGGGGCGAAGAGGACTCGCCCGCGCCCCGGGGTGCCGCGAATTTCCTGGGCGCCGAGGCTGGATTGCTGACGGGCGACACCACCGCGACGCCCGCCTCGAAATTCGTCCCCAACCCATTCGGCCTGGAGCACGCTTTCGGCAATGTGGCCGAGTGGGCAACGACCGAGGAACCGGGCAAGTTTGCACGCCTGGGCGGCCACTTCCGCACAGACCCCAAGGCCGCCAACTTCCGGGCCGAGTTGTTCGAAACGACCGTCGATGACGCCGATACGATGGGCGATGCCAACGACCCGGGCCGGCCGTTCGTCGGCGTCCGCCCCGTGGTCGAACTGAACGGAGAGACCGGCACGGCGGCGGTCCGTCAGGCGCTTGCCGACATCCCCGAACTTGCCGATGTCCAGGTCGCATTCGACCCCGAACGCGGCTCCGCGACGCTCCGCGGACAGGTCGGCAGCGCCCGAAGCCGGCGGCTTGCCGATGAACGCCTCCATAGCGTCTGGTTCGTGTCGGCGGTCGAGGACGAGTTGACCAATCCGACCCCCAACGCTTCCCGGTTGGCCACCCTCGGCGACGTGACCGGCCCCGCCGTTCGGACCAGCCCGCTTACCCGCTGGACCGACCTCGTTCATGTCGGGGTGCAATGGGCCGACGACTTGCCCGTGACCGGATCCGAGTGGTACGTGAACGTTTTCCTGCCCGACGGCCGGGTCGCCTCGCATAAATTGCCCGAGATCAAGCCCCGGATCGACGGCCGGTCCACGTTCGTTGTCCCCTTGGGGGAAGCACGATCCGCCGGCCTGCCCGATGGCGGCCCCGCGCCCATCGCGCTCAGCCTGGGGGCACCCGCCACAAGCCAGTCAGATCCCCGGGTCGTTAGCGACGTGAAGTCGATCCGCTGGCTCCCGGCGAACTCCGTTCCCACGCCCACCCCGGCGGTCCGCCGCTGATCCGAGCCTCCCCGCTGATTCGATTTAAGGCCCGATCCTTGCCGCGACCCTTTCGATGAGCAGAGCGAGTTCGGGGCCAACCCGATCCATGGCGTCGAGGACCTCTGCGTGCGAAAGCGGTTGCGGCAGGATGCCGGACCCCCAGTTGGCGACGACGGCGAACCCCAGCACCTTCATCCCCCCGTGACAAGCGGCGATCGCCTCGGGGACGGTGGACATCCCCACCACGTCGGCACCAAGCCCGCGGATCATTCGGACCTCCGCAGGCGTCTCGTAGTTCGGCCCGGGGACTGCGGCGTAAACCCCTAGCTGGAGCGTCAGCCCGATCGACGACGCTTCCTCGGCGGCGATCGCGCGAAGCGACCGATCATACACCTCGGTCAGGTCGGCGAAGCGGGGACCGAGTCGGTCGTCGTTCGGCCCTCGGAGCGGGCTGGCGCCGAGCAGGTTGAGGTGGTCTTCCAGGCAAACGATAGTCCCCGGACCGAAGCCCTCGCGCAGGCCACCGGTCGCCGCGGTCAGGACCAGGGTCGAGGCCCCGAGGCTTCGAAGGACACGGATTGGAAAGGTGACCGTCTCCAAGTCGTGGCCTTCGTACGAATGAAAACGGCCCTGGAGCATCGCCGAGGGGACCCCGCCCAGGCGACCCGTGACCAGGTTCCCGTCATGCCCCGTGACGGTCGTACGGGGAAAGTGCGGGATGTCCGCATAGGGAATTACCCTCGCCGCTTCGAGGCGACCGACCAGGCCGCCCAGGCCCGATCCCAGGACGATGCCGAGGCGGGGCGTCTCAATCCCCAGGCCCTTCAGGTAGGCCGATGCCGCCTCGACCCGGTCGTACAGCGGGGGTATGCTCCGGCTCATCGCGACGATCTCAAGGGACAAGGATTCCGGCGATGCTCGCCGACAGGAAGTTCGCCAGGGTGCCGGCCAGCATGGCTCGGGCACCCAGGCGGGCCAGGTCGGCTCGCCTCGACGGCACCAGGGCCCCGATCCCGCCGACCTGGATGCCGATGGAGCTGATGTTGGCGAAACCGCAAAGGGCGTAGGTCGCGATCGTGAAGGACCGGTCGGAGATCGATTCCTTCAGCTTGCCCAACTCGCCGAACGCGATCAACTCGTTGAGCACGGTGCGGGTCCCGAGCAGGGCGCCGATCTGGGGGCTATCCTGCCAGGGGACGCCCAGGAGCCAGGCGATCGGGGCCAGCGCCCATCCGAGCAGGTATTGCAACGACAACTCGGCTCGGCCGAATCGCTCGCCGACCCAGCCCAGGCCCGTGTTTGCCAGGAAGATCAGCGAGATAAAAGCGATCAACATGGCCGCGATGTTGATCGCCAGATTCAGGCCCTCGCGGGTGCCCCTCGCGGCGGCGTCGAGGACGTTCGCATCGTCGATCTCCGGGTCGCCGGCCGAGCCCTTCGCCTCGCCGTGACCCAGTTCGGGGTCGGCCCCCCTGGCGACGGTCATCGATCCCCGGGTTTCGGGCTCCTCGGTCTCGGGCACCAGGATCTTGGCCAGCAGGATCGTGCCGGGTGCCGTCATGATCACCGCGGTGAGGATGTGGCGGGCCTCGATCCCGAAAGCGATGTAGGCCGCCATGATGCCGCCCGACACGTGCGCCATCCCGGCCGTCATCACGGTCAGGAGCTCGGAGCGCGTGAGCCTCGGCAGGTAGGGGCGGATCGTCAGGGGGGCCTCGGTCTGGCCCAGGAAGAGCGAAGCAGCCACGTTCAACGATTCGGCGCCGCTGGCGCCCATTAGCCGGGCCATAACCCAGGCCAGGACATGGACGATCGGCTGCATCAAACGAAGGTAGTAAAGGACGGCGAACAGGGCCGATACGAAGATGATCGTGGGCAGGACGCGGAAGGCGAAAACGAATCCGACCGGCCCGCCCGGGTCTACCAGGTCCTTCCCGAAGACGAACGCGGCCCCCTCGTCGGCGCTAGCTAGCACTCCCTTGATGAACTCGGCGGAGGTCTTGAGGGCCTCTTGCCCCGCAGGCCATCGAAGGACGAGCATGGCGAAGCCCCACTGCAAGGCGAGCCCCCAGAGGACCACCCGGGGCGAGATGCGCCGTCGGTTTTCCGACAGCAGGAGCGCGACTCCCAGGATCGCGGCGATCCCCAGCAGTCCCCGGTATCGTTCCCCGGGGGCGGGGCCTTCCGCCGGCCGGGGTGCGACAGCAGCCGCCGCCGGCTCGGGATCGGGCGGCCGCTGGGCCTGGGCCCTCACCGCCGACCCGCCGGGCAGGGACAACAGGAAAGCGAGCAGCGCCGCGCGCAACGGCTTCGACATCGAGGCGTTATCCCTGGATCCGTTCGATGATCAAGTCGGGGGCCTCGATCGGCCCGTCGCCGATCACGTATGCGCCCGAGATCAGCCCAATCACCTCGTCGAGCCGGGCCTCGTCGTTCACCAGCAGGGTGGCCAGCGGTTCGCCCGACTGGACCGCGTCCCCCTGCTTCTTGTGCAGCCAGGCCCCGACGGCCGGATCGGTGGTCGAGTCGATCCGCGCCCGGCCGGCACCCAGCAGCATCGTGGCATGGCCGATCGGCCTGGCCTTCAGCCGGGTGACGAAGCCCGAACGGACGGCCACAACATCCACGCGTTGGTTCGCCTGGGGCAGCAATTCGGGGTCGTCGATCGTCCGGGGATCCCCCCCCTGGGCTTCCACGACCCGTCGGAAGCGTTCAAGGGCCGACCCGTCTTGGATCGACCGCCGGCAGCGTTCCCGGGCTTCCACGATCGACGGCGAGAGGCCCGCCATGAGCACCATCTCGGCGGCCAGTTCGATCGACAGGTCCATGAGGTCGTCGGGTCCTTCGCCCCGGAGGCACTGGATCGATTCGACGACCTCAACGGCGTTGCCGACGGCCATGCCCAAGGGTTGGTCCATCCGGGTGATCAGGGCGACGATCTCCTTGCCCAGGTCCCGGCCGATCGCCACCATGGCCTGGGCCAGCCTCTGCGAATCCTCCAACTTCTGCATGAAGGCGCCGTCGCCCGTCTTCACGTCGAGCACGAGGCCGTCGATCCCCTCGGAGAGCTTCTTGGACATGATCGACGAGGAGATGAGCGGGATCGATTCGACCGTGGCGGTCGCGTCTCGGAGGGCGTACAGGCGCTTGTCGGCGGGGGCGATCTCGGCCGTCTGGCCGATCAGGACGAGGCCGCAACGGCGGAGGACGTCGCGATAACCCGACAGATCCAGGTCCACGCGGAACCCGGGGATCGATTCGAGCTTGTCGAGGGTGCCGCCGGTGTGCCCCAGGCCCCGGCCCGAGACCATCGGAACCGCGACGCCGCAGGCGGCGGCGATCGGGGCCAGGATCAGCGAGGTCTTGTCGCCGACCCCGCCGGTGGAGTGCTTATCGACCTTGCGGCCCGGGATCATTGATAGGTCCACCACGGTGCCCGACCGCATCATCGCATCGGTCAGGGCCGCGGTTTCGCGGACATCCATCCCCCTCCAGAGGATCGCCATCAGGAGGGCCGACCACTGGTAATCGGCCACCTCGCCGGATGCGATCCCGCCGACCAAGCGGGCGATCTCACCCGGTTCCAGGGGGTGGCCGTCCCGTTTCTTGCGGATCAGGTCGACCGCTCGCATCGGTAGTCGCCTCTCAGTCGATCGCGCCCGTGGCGAACTGGCGGTCGCCGGCGTCGCCCAGCCCGGGGTGGATGAATCCGACCTCGTTCAGGCGGTCGTCGATCACGCCGACGTGGATCGGCACGCCGGGCATCGCTTCGGAAACCCGGGCGATCCCCTCCGGGGCCGCGATCAGCGACACGATCTTCAACCGATCGACTCCCGAGGCGCGGATGATCTCGCAGGCCCGGACGGCCGATCCGCCGGTGGCGAGCATCGGGTCGACGATCAGCGCGATCGAGACCCGGGGCTTCTTGGGCCACTTGTTGTAGTATTCGGTGGGCCGGAGCGTCTGCTCGTCCCGGAACAGGCCGACATGCCAGACCTCGGCCTCGGGGATCAGTTCCAGGACACCTTCGGCCATCCCCAATCCGGCCCGGAGGATCGGCACGATCCCGACGACATCCGCCAGGACCCGGCACCGGCACGCGGAGAGGGGGGTGGAAACCTCAACCTCCCTGGTCGGCAGGTCGGCGGTCGCTTCGGAGGCGAGCAGGGTGCTCAGGGTCCTTACCAGCGATCGGAACTCGGGCGGGCGGGTCGCGACGTCGCGGAGGACCGCCAGTTTGTTCGCCACCAGGGGATGGCGCGACGGAAAAACCAGGGCCACGCGGCAATCTCCGGTCGTTCGGGAGGGCGAACTTCGAGGAAAGCGCGGCGGGAGGGGCCGGCGCGGTGCGTCGCCGTATCCTACCCGCGCCGACCGGCCTTGTCGGCACCATGGCGGAAAAATCCGGGGGCCGTCTCGCGCGCCGGCAACCTTGCCCGTGCCCGCGAGGAGCCCCCAACTCACTTCCGTGCCGGCAAAAGCCCCACGAATTGCCTCGCGTGGAGGATCCGGTGTAGACTGACCTTGGATCATGCTCTCATCGTAAGTCATGCCCGTTCAGGATGGGGGGTTCGCGATGCTTGCGACCGAAGTCGGCCGGCGGAGTCGGGGCTTCACTCTGATCGAACTCCTGGTGGTGATCGCCATCATCGGTGTCCTGGCCGCGCTGATCCTGCCGGCGGTCCAGCAGGCTCGTGAATCGGCCAACCGGATGCGATGCCAGAGCAACCTCAAGCAACTCGCCCTGGCCTCGATCCAGTACCACGACAACTTCGGGGCCTTCCCCGCCGGATGGTACTGCGACACCAACGATACGGCCAATTGCAACATGCGGGGGCCGGTCCCCGGCATGTGGAACGGCCTCTGCGGGCTCCTCCTGAACCTGGAGTTGCAGAACAACTACAACGAGATCAACTTCTGGGTGCCGACCTACGACCCCGGCAATGTTACCTCGATCCGTCGGACCGTCGATATCCTGCTCTGCCCGTCGAATAGCCGGAAGAACAACGTCACGCCGTCGTCGGGCACCGGCACGCCGGCGCCCAAGATCGGGGCGACCGACTATCGGGCCAACATGGCCGCGGGCCGGATCGCCGGCTGCACCGACGACCCGACCGACATCTATCTCTGCTACGCCTTCGACAACGGCATTAGCTACTGCAATTCCGAAGTCTCGATGCGCGACCTCAGCGACGGCACGTCGAATACGATCATGATGGGGGAGGCCCTCGAAGGGAACTGGCCCGAGGCCTCGAGCTGTTGCGTCCGCACGACCGCCGAGACGACCCGCAACCTCAACAAGCCGCTGATCATCAACGGCAAATCGTACTGGACTTACTGGTCGAGCAAGCACCCCAACCAGGTGAATTTCGCCAAGTGCGACGGCAGCGTCGGCCCGATCAGTAACCAGATCAACAAGAATGTGCTCGTCAAGCTCATGACCCGGGCCGGCGGCGAGCCGCTCTCCGCCAACGAAATCAAGTAATGGAGGCCGACTACGGCCGAGCCGGATCGGTCGGTACTCCTCGGGAACCGACCTCGTGTG
Organism: Isosphaeraceae bacterium; assembly: GCA_046350035.1. Taxonomy (GTDB): domain Bacteria; phylum Planctomycetota; class Planctomycetia; order Isosphaerales; family Isosphaeraceae; genus CALLYK01. The sequence continues at coordinate 12,011 of JAXMBD010000064.1, forward strand.
CACGAGCGGGTCCCGAAGGCTTCCTGCATCCGGGCCCCCAGCCGGTCAGGTTTCCCCTCCCTCAGGCTCGATGTACATCCGGATGCACGTGCCCTCGCTCGGCCGCGTCTGGATGCCGAGCGTGCCGCGGTGTCGCCTCCAAATTCCGTTGGCGATGGTCAGGCCGACGCCGAATCGGCCCGGCTTGGTGGTGAAGAACGGCTCGACCGCGTGCTGGTGGACCTCAGGGGTCATCCCGCAGCCCGTGTCGCTCAACTCGATGACGACCCAGCCTCGGGGATCGATCCCCGTTCCCAGCCGTATCCTCCCGCCCGACAGCGGGATCGATTCGTAGGCGTTCGTGATCAGGTGGTCGAGCATCGCGGAGAGCTGCTGGGCGTTTGCCAGGACGGGGGGGACCGGGGCCAGATCGGTGATCCACTCGACCCCCGGCCTGGTGGACATCCTCTGTTCGTCGGCGATCCGGCCGAGGACCTCATGCAGCAGGGTGGGATGATAGTTGATCGTGGTGACGGGCCTCGTGAAATCGATCAGGCGACGCGCGACCGTCGATGCCTCGATCGCCGACTTGACGATGACCTCGGCGACCGCCAGCGGATCGACCGAATCCGCCATCTGCGGGCTAAGCCTGAGGATTTCCGCGTTGCTTACGATGGCACTGAAGGCATTGATCACATGGTGGCCGATGCCGGCCGAAAGGTGGGCCAGATCGGTGAGGCGGTCTTGGGTATCAGGGCCGCAGGATTCGTTGGCCATGGGGTCCGGTCCGCTTGGCTCGGGATAGGAGCGGGAAGGAGGCGCGGATTCAGCGTCCGGCCCAGTCGTCGCGGATCAGGCGGGCTTCGGCCCAGTCTGCCAGATCCCGGACGTCGCCGCGCTCGCCGAAATCGGCCTCCAGGATGAGGACACGCCCCCTCCGAATGTCGAGGTCGAGATCGATCGTCCCGGAGCCTTCGGCCATCGGAGGCGAGGCGAACAACTCTCGATCGTCGAGCCGCACGCGGAAGACGACACTTCCCAGGGACCCCGCTCGGTCGTCGAGGCCGATGGTCGCCTGGAATCGGGCGGCCGATCCGTCGAGTTTGTAAGCTAGCAACGTCCGACTCGGCATCCCCAGGCCATGGTCGTGCGGCCGGCCATCGAGCCGGATCGGTCGGCCCTCAGCGCTGGCGTCCCGACGATAGGGGCGGGCCTTGCCCAGATAGCCGGTGGATTTCACGGCGTCCTCCCCCCGTTCCGAGAGGTACTCGACGGCCGTCGATCGAATGACCAGGCGGGTCACCGAGCCGATCGGGATGCGGAGGGCCGTCCCGAAGCGTGCGTTGGCGTCGATTTCACCCCGCGCACATCGCAGGTCCGACAGCCCCAGGCGCGAACCGTCGGTCAGGTAGCATTCGAGGTAGGCCCCCCGGGGCCGGGGATAATCGACCAGCTTGGGGTCGAAGGCCAGGGCCCGGACTTCCTTGCGGGGGGGCCGCAATTCGCCGCCCCGTGATCGGAATTCCAGGTTGTCGGCGGCCAGGCCCAGGAAAGACCCTTCCAGGCGATCCCCGTTCGAGAGCCAAAGGACCTCCTGCCCGCCTAGTTCCTCGCGGATGGCCCGGACGATCGCTTCCAGGGCTTCCGGCTCGCTCGGGGGGGTGATGATCCAGCCCAGGGCCGATTCGAGCGGTACATCCAGGGGGCCGATGCCACTCGTCGCCAATGAGAGCTTGGTCTCGTCCGCTCGCACAGGCGAACCGCGGAGTCGGTCGCCGTCGGGGAAGAGCAGGAAGGGGCCCTCGGGCACGCTGGGCGGGGAGTCGCCGACCCGATCGATCGAAACGACCTGCGTCAACTTCCAGTTCCGCAACGGCTCGCCATCGCCGGAGGGTCGGAAAGTCACGGTCCCATCGGCGTCGATCCGCTGCAGGTGCCCCGTCAGGCGAGTGCCGTCGGTGAGCCGGGCGACTAGCTGCGGGTCGGATGGCAGGTTCTCGTCCGGGACCTGGCCGGAAACCCGGCCGATCGCCGTTCCGAACAACAAGACGCCCAGCACCAGGAGGCGGATTCTCGGGAACATCGGCCGGCTGCGCTCCTCGATGGACTGGTCGGATCGTGGACGGGTCAACGCTGGAATATCGGCAGATAGCCGTTGGGGACCTGGAGGATGATCAGCGCCATGCTTGTACCATATTCGCCGCCATAATCGTCACTCCACGACCCCTCCGTATTCTGCCGAGACAGGAGTTCGTCGCGGATCGCGGGGAACCATCGGCCCCAATCGTCGCCACCCCGGAGCCACATGGCCTGGATCGCGTAATACTGCCCATAGAAGAAGTAGCGGTCTCGGGCGGCGAAGCCCTGGCCGGGCGTAAACAGGTTCAGGTAGGCGATCCCCTGGTCGATCTCGCGCGATCGATACTCGCCCGCGCTTTGGAGCGCCACGACGCCGGCGGCCGACCTCGGGAAGGCGCTGACGCCCCCGCGATTCAACTGGTACCGGAACCCTCCGTCGGCGTTCTGGGAGAGCTTGACGTAGCGGATGCAGGCCTCGACGGTCTCCCTGGGGACGAACAGGCCGGCGTTCTTGGCGGCGCGGAGGGCGTTGATCTGGCAGATGGTGACCGAGAGGTCGGCGTCGGCCTTGCGGGGCTGGTACCGCCAGCCGCCCTCGCCGTTCTGCGTGTCGATGATCAGGCGGACGGCCTTCTCGAGCTTGTCGCGGATCTCGGGCCTCCGGGTCATCCCGTAGGCCTCGGCCAGGAAGAGCGTGGCGAATCCGTGCCCGTACATCGGGCCGGGCGTGACGCCCCCCGGCACGCTCACCAGGCCGAGGAGTCGGTCTGGTCGAGGATGTACTTGACGGCCTTCTCCACCTGAGGCCCGTACGGGCCGCGGTCCGGGGTCGATCCGGAAGCGAGCAGGGCGAGCCCGGCCAAGCTCGTCACCGCGACCGGGACGTCGCCCCGGCTGAACGAGCCGTTGGAGTTGGCCTGCTTCCCCAGCCAGGCCAGCCCGCGTTCGATGGCCTTCTCGGTCTCGGGCGTGAATTGGTCCGCCACGCCGGAGGGCACGTCACCGAGCCGGGAATCCTTGAACTCGACGTCTTCGGGGCGCTGGGCGGCCGCGATCCCGTGGGTCGGCAGGAGCAGGGCGAAGGCCCAGATCCGGGGCGGCCTTGAGCGGGATTCCACCGCTTTCGCCCCCACGGGGCATGCCGGGATCATCGCTGGAGGATGGGCAGGAAGTTGTTCGGCACCTGGAGCACGATGAGGGCCATGGCGGTGCCGTATTCATTGCCGGTGCTGTCGGTCCAGTAACCCTCGGGCGTCTGACGATCGATCAACTCGTCGCGGATGGCCGGGTACCATTTGTTCCAGTCATCGCCCCCCGGATCCAGAGGCCTGGACCGGCATAGTAGTGGCCGTAGAAGAAGTGGCTATAGCGGGGGCTCAGGTTGATCTCGGGCATGAATTGCTTGAGGTAGGCGATGCCCGCGTCGATTTCCTTGGATTCGTACTCGCCGGCGCTGTAAAGGGCCACGACGCCTGCGGCCGACCTCGGGAAGGCGCCGGCCCCGGGCTGAGCATGCGGCCGGAACCCTCCGTCGGCGTTCTGGGAGAGCTTGACGTAGCGGATGCAGGCCTCGACGGTCTCCCTGGGGACGAACAGGCCGGCGTTCTTGGCGGCGCGGAGGGCGTTGATCTGGCAGATGGTGACCGAGAGGTCGGCGTCGGCCTTGCGGGGCTGGTACCGCCAGCCGCCCTCGCCGTTCTGCGTGTCGATGATCAGGCGGACGGCCTTCTCGAGCTTGTCGCGGATCTCGGGCCTCCGGGTCATCCCGTAGGCCTCGGCCAGGAAGAGCGTGGCGAATCCGTGCCCGTACATCGGGCCGTGGGTGGAAGCCGCCGGCACATTGATGAAGCCGGCCGAACTGGTGTTGTCGAGCACGAACTGGACCGCCTTGTCGATCTGCGATCCGTAGGGCCCTCGGCCGGGGCTCGACCCGGAGGACATCAGCGCCAGGCCGGCCAGACTGGTGACCGCGACGTTGCTCCGATACGGGCCGGTGCCGAACGAGCCGTCGGGATTCTGCTGCCCGGCGAGCCAGTCCAGGCCCTTGCGGATGGCGGTGTCCGCGGCCTGGGTGACCTGGTCGGCCGCCCCCTCCGGCACCGTGCCGCTGCGCGATTCGATGAAGGTGCCGCGGCCCCCCTCGACGGGGGGGTCCTGGGCCGCGGAAGGGCCGGCGACGCAGGACGCCATGGCGGCGAGCGCGAGGGCCGCGAACGGGGTTCTTGCCATCGGCTTCACTCCCCGCGGGCCAGGGCCTTCTTGTTGACCGACATGTAATAGCGCTTGATCAGGTCGGCCTGGGCGGGCAGGTAGCCTTCCTTGAAGATGTTGGCCATCTCCTCGCGGAGGGTCTCGGGCAGGTGGCCCCAGGCGCCCTTGTCTCCGACGAGGGCATGCTCGCCGGTCGGCTTCTCGGTACCCCGGGGGGCGGTGCCGGCCTCGTTACCGGGCTGGTCGCCATCCTGCTCGCCCTTCTGCTGCTGTTTGCGCTGGGCCATCTTCTTCTTGCTGCTCTGCTGGGCCTTCTTCTGGGCCTCCTTGAGGATCTGGCCGAGATCCTGGACGATCTCCTCCTGCTTCTTCCGGGTGGCTTCGCCGGTGTCGGGCTGTTCAAGTCGCTGCTCGACCTCGCGCATTTTCTTGATGGTCCCGGCGAGCATCTCGCTGCCCTCGCCGTCCTGCTCCTCCTGGGGCTTCTTCTTCTTGCGACCCAGGATCTCCTCCAGCCGTTGGTCGAGCTTCCGGGACTCGTCGTTGAGCGGGCCGCGGCGGCCCTTGGAGGCGTCGCCGTCGGGCTTCGCGGCGGGGTCCGGGTCGGCGGGGGGCTTCGGCGCGGCCTTGCCCGAGGTCGTGGGCGCTTCCTCGGTCTTTCCCAGCTTCTCCAGGAGATCGTCGAGGTCCTTGTCCTTAGCCGGTGTGCCCTTGGGCTTCTGGGCGGGGGCCTGGCCGGGCTTGCCCTCGGGCTTGTCGGCCGGCGCCGGCTTGGGATCGTCGGCCTTGCCGACGGGCCGAGATTCCAGCTTTTCGAGCAGCTTTTCCAGGTCGTCGGGCTTGTTCTCGCCCCTGGGCTTGTCCTGCGCCAGGAGGAACGGGCACCAGAGGAGCAACCCGGTCGTCAACGACGTGGCCAGCCTGCGAGTCCAGCTCATGGGGGATCCCTTTCCGCCCTGCTCGGGCGTCATTGGCGTGCCGGGCGGGTCAATCGTCGGCGTCGGATCGGGCCGGTTTGGAAAGGTCCCGGGCCAGGTCGGCGAGGGTTCGCTCGTCGTTGCCCAACTGCTCGAGTTCGGCCTTCTGCCCCGGGGAGAGTTGCTTGCCGCGGGTGCGGACCTCGTCGAGGGCGGCGGTTCGCTCGTTGATCTCTTCCTGGAGCCTCTTGAGCATGCGGACCTGCGCGACGGTGGGGATCCCGTCGGCACCGCCACCGCCGCCGCCACCTCCTCCCCCGCCGCCTCCGCCGCCACCGTTCTCCCCTCCCTCACCTTCGCCGTTGTCGGCGCGGAGCGAGTCGAGGAGTTGCTTGAACCGCCGGGCGGCCGATTCGGCGGCGAGTTTGGTGTCGGCGTCGGTCTGGCCCCTCTGGAGCCTCTTGCTGGCGGTCTCCATTTGTTCGGCCGCCTTCTTGAGCGTCAGTGCATAGACGGGCGTGTCCTGGAGGCGTTCGATGAGGTCGTTCGCCTCGTCCCGGAGCCGCGATTCGACCCGACCCAGGTTGCGGACGTCGTCGCGCTGGGCCGCGGTGAGTTTGGCGTCGGCGTTTTTCTGGCGGAGTTGCTCGAACTCGTCGGTGCCGATGACGACCTGATCCTGGCGCTGGGCGATCTGGCGGAGCATGTCGGCCGTCTTGACGAACTGCTCCTGGGCGAGTCGGTCGCGGGCGTCCTCCTCATCCTGGTCGATCTCGTCCTGGGCCTCCTCCAGGTCCTTGAGGGCGTCGCGCATCGCCTTCTCGGCCTCTTCGCCGTCGTCGTCCTCCATGTCTTGCTGGGCCTTGGACATCTTGCCCGAGGCCCGCTGGCCGGCCTGGGCGGCATTATCGGACCGGAGCTTGCGGAGTTTCTGGACCTGCCGTTGCAGTTCCTTCTGGATCTCGGCCTGCTCCTTGGCGAGGTCCTTGAGCTGTTTGGCGCGTTCCTGGGCGTCCGGGTTATTGCGGGCGTCCTGGGCCTTCATCAGGTTGCGGGCCTGGCGTTCGCGGAGCGATTGCATATCCTTACCGGCCTGCTTCAACTCCTTGACGAGCCGGCTCAACTCGTTTTCCCTGTGGTTTTTCAGGGAATCGACGAGTTGCTGGAGGTCCTTGCGGGCCTTCTCCTGATCGTTGAGGGCGTTGGCCATCTGGTTCTGCCGCATCTTGTCGGCGGCGTCGCCCATCTTGCCGCTGGTCCCCCGCTGACGGCTTTGCTGGGCGGCATCCTGGAGGCCGCGGGAGGCGATCGGGTCGTTTTCCTGCATCCGCTGGCCCAGGTCGTCCATCTTGTTTTCGAGGTTGCGGAGCTTGTCGGCGACCTCGTTCTGGCGGGCGGCGAGGTTGTCGAGGTCGGCCTTGCGGTTGCCGTCGAGTTGCTCGGCGGACTTGCCCCGGAGCTCGGGCTTCTGGGCCGCCTCGGCGGTCTGCTTGTTGAGTTCCACCAGCTCTTTCTGGAGCTTCTCGGCGTCCCGCGTCAGGCCGCCCTGGGTCTCGAACTGGGAGAGGTCGTCGAGCATCTCCTGGAGGCCGTCGGCGATCTCTTCCTGATGCTGCTCGGCCTGGGCCAGGGCTTCGCGGGCCATCTCACGCTGGGGAGACTGCGAACCGCCCCGTTGCGAGCCCTTCGGCGAGGACTTCTGCGCGGCCTGACCCTTCGGCCCCGCCTGACCTTTCCGGCTTTCGGAGGACGATCCTTCGGGCTCACCAGCCTGCTGAGATTGCGAGTCACCACCCTTCGGGGAGTCGTCCGATCCCGCCTGGCCCGACTTCGAGGAGGAGGATTTGCCGGCTTGCGACTTGGAGCCGGCCCGCGACTTGGAGCCGGCCTTACCGGCCTCGGAGCCCTTCTGATCGCCGGCCTTGCCGGCCTCGGAGGGGGCGCCCTTCTCGTCTCCCGACTTGCCGGCATCGCCCTGAGAGCCCTTCTGATCGCCGGCCTTTCCGGCCTGGGTTTCCTGGTCCCCCGACTTGCCGGTTTCACCCTTGGAGGAGTCCTGGTTCCCCTTCGAATCGGCACCTGACCGGGACGCTGCCTTGCTGGCGGGGTTTATCGACTTCGACGATTCGGGCCGATTCGAGCCCGAGGCATTCGCGTCTTCGCCCCGTTCGTCGGCCTGATTGTCGAGGGCCTTCGAGGCCCTCGTCAGGTTCTGCTCGGCGGGACGGACGTCCTGCTCGCCGAGCCGTTCCAGGACTTCTTTCATCCGCTCCAACTGCTGGCGGGTATCGGGGCTATCGACCTTGTTGTTGTCGAGGTCGTCCAGGAGGCGCTGGACCTTCTTCTCCAGGCCGTCGGCGTTATTGGTGATCCGGTTGCCGACCTGCCTCTGGACGGTCCCGGCCTCCTTGAGGTGCTCGCGATCCTTGGCTTCGAGCCGGTCGGCCTGGTCGAGCGTCCGCTCCGAATCGCGGACGTTGGCCAGCGCCTGCTTCTGCATCTCGAGGATCCGGGCGGTTTCCTCGCGGATTTCCAGCTGGCGGGCCTCGATCAGGGGCGCGAAATCCTGCTGCGAGATGACCCGGAGCCGGAGCTCCCGGCTTTTGCCCAGGTTGGGGCCGTTCAGGTCGTCAAAGTCGGCGGCGTCGAGGTAGTAGGAGACGATCGCGCCGGGCTTGAGGTTGAGGGCCGAGATGTCCCACCGGTAATCGACGGGGACGTGCTTCGCGAGGGCCGTCGCAGCCTCGCGGGGGTAGAGCGTCACGACTTCCTGGCGGCTCGGTTCCGAGTTGCCGGCCGCGACCTTGTAGACGATGCGGACTCGCTGGATGCCGAAATCGTCATCGACCGTGGCCCGGATCGGCACGACGGCCTCGGGCGTGATCGATTCGTCGCTCATCGGGTGTTCCAGGCTTACCCGGGGCGCCTCGTCCTTCAAGGCGGCGAGTTCGTAGCGGATCGCTTCCCGGCTCCGGAAGCCGTCGTGATCGGCCAGTTCGAACCAGAATGGGCCCGACTCATCGACCGAGAACCGGGCCGCGAGTCGCTTGCCCGACTCGTCGATCGCCACATCCTCGACGACCGAGCCATCCCCCCGCTTGAGGATCGCGGTGGCCAGCGGCTTGTTGGCAACGGCGGTAACCTCCAGGCGGCCGCCGATCACGGCGCGGACCTGGGTCCGGCCGGGCGCGATCTCCTGACGGCTTTCGCCGGTGTAGGCAGGCGGCGTGACCGCGATCAGGACTTCCTGCAGGGCGGGCGGCGGGACGACGGCGACCTCCCGCCATTCGGTCCGGTCGTCGCCGGCCTCGATGCTGAAGGCGAACGGCCGGCTGACCGCCTCGATCCGGCCCAGGAAGCCCCGTTCGCTGTCGGAGCGGAGCGGCTCGGTCGACTTCTCGCCGTCGGCGAATCGGTAGGTAACCCGGCCGACCGGGGGCACGAAGTCGCCCTCGCGGACGACGGCCCGGAAGGCGAACGGCTCGCCCCGGGCGACCTTCTCGGGCGCCTCGGCGAGTTCCAGGTGGGTCCGCTGGGGCCACTCGGCACCGCCGAACGGGCGGAACAGGCGTTCGAGCGCCAGCCGGCTGGTCTGGGGGGCGAGCCCGGCGATCAATAGCCCCATCGCCAGGGCGCCGGCGGCGAAGCCCGCCGCCTTGCGGGCCGGCGTGGGATCGACGACCTCGCGGAAGTCGATCTTTTCGGTCTCCTCCAGGGTCCGATTGACGGTCGCCTCGCGGAGGGCTCGCGAGCCGTACTGGGCCTCGTCCTGATCGGCCGAGTCGGCCAGGCGGAGGAACTGCAGGGTGCTCGACAATCGATCATTCAGGCCGGGCCATCGGCGTTCGATCTTGAGCGCGATGTCCAGGTCGGCGAATCGGACGATCAGGGGGACGACCACCCGCTCGTAGGCGAGCCAGCAGGCCAGGCCGATCAGGGCGACGAGGGCGGCCAGGCGGACGACCGAGGACAGGTGGATCAGCCAGTCGGCCGCGCAGGCGAGCAGCACTCCCGCCAGCAGGCCCGACAGGACCCAGCTCAGGCCGTGGAGCGCGAGCAGGCGGCGGACCCTACCCCTGAGGGAGGCGATCCGAGCTTCCAACCGGTTTCGTGCCACGGCGTGCCTCCTCCGGGTTCGTCGCGGGCGGCCGGCCCGATGCGGGCGGACGCTGGCCAAGGGCAATCATACGAGTTGCTTGCGCTTCCTCAATATCCATTCCGCCGTCAACAGCGCCAGGAACAGGCCGAGGGCGGGCCAGGTGTTCCAGAGCACGATCGGGGGGTCGGTGTCGAGGGGTACCTTCTGGGGCCGCGGGAGATCCCTCGGCAGGGCCTCCGCGGTCGTCGGCGTGTAGAACTTGCCGCCGGTCAATTCGGCCGCCCGGGCCAATTCGGGCGCGTTCATCTGGACCCGTTCGAATTCGCCGGCCGGGGGATCGACATGGAACTGGGTCGTGGGCATACCCCCCTCCAGGGCGGGCGGGGGGAGCAGCTTGACGGTATATTCGCCCTCGCGGGACGGCGGCAGCACCCCTTCGAAGAGGCCCGCGGCGCCCGGCTGCTTCTTGAGTTCGACCTTTCGGGACTGCTGCGTCGGGTTGCTGACCTCGGCGGCGAGCTGGTCCGCGGGGGGCGCCAGGCCCGGGTTGAGGAACCGCACGCGGATCGGCACGGGCTGCTGTCGCTGGTAGCGGAGTCGGTCGGTGGTGATCTCGGCCCCCTTGCTGCCGGCGATCCGGGACCGGGCCAGGAACCGGACGGTCTGGAGCCAGAACCGGCCGAAATAGCGGTCGCCGACGCGTCGACGCCAGAGCCAGGTATCGTCGATCGCGTGGAACATCGTCTTGCCCGAGCCGAGGAACTGGTAGACGATCAGCGGCAGGTTGCCGTTCCGGCCGGCGGCGGCGGGGTGCTCGGCCAGGACGAAGGCGGCCGGCTGCTTGCGCGGGGCCTCGAAATACCAGTGCTGCTCGGGCAGGTCCTGCCAGATCAGGCCGCTCGAAGCCTCGTCGTCGCCGAATCGGAAGATCGGATGGACCCGCCCTTCGAGCGTGAGTTGCGGGCGGAACGGCGCGACCGCATTCCCCACGGCCGTCGGATTCCGGGAGTCGGCCAGCTGGATGGGCAGCAGTGGCTCCAGCGGCGTGCCCCGGTAGCTCGACGGGTTGAAGCCCGACCCGGCCACGAACAGAAGGCCGCCGCCCTTCTCGGTGACGAACTCCGCGATCGCCTCCAGTTGCGTTGTGCTCAGCAGGCTGATATCTACGTCGCCGAAGACGATCACATCGAACGCGAAAATCTCCTCCTTGGACGACGGGAAGGTGGCCAGCGCGGTGAGGTCCTGGGTGGCGAACTCGGGCGAGGCCGATTGGAGGATCACCTTGACCTCGGTCGTCTCTTCGCGGCGGAGGAACTCCTTGAGGTAGCGGAACTCGTACCGGGGTTCGCCGTCGGCCAGGAGGACCTTGAGCTTCTCCTTGCGGACGCTGACGGTCCGCACGATCCTGTTGTTGTCGGTGCGGATCTCCCGGGGCTGCTCGCCGACCTCCAGGATGAAAGTGACCTCGCCCGTCTCCTTGGGCCGGTGGTTGATCTCGACCTTGCCCGCCTTGCCGTCGGGCGGTGCGTCCACCTCGACCCTGGCGATCTCGCGGGCCTGGGCGCGGTCCTTGGAGTCTTTCGGCATCTCCAAAAGGCGCGCGGTGAGCCTCTGGCCCTCGAAGCCCCGGCTCGTCAGCCTCGCCTGGAATTTCACCAGGTCGTCGGCGAAGACCACGTCGTCGACCTGCAGGTCGGCCAGTTCGATGTCCCGGGCCGGCTCTGCATCTCCCAGGCCGATCGTGTAGAGGGGGACACCCTTGCGGCGGGCGACCTCGGCCGCCTGCGCGAGGGCCTCGCCGTCGGTCGTCTGGCCGTCGCTGAGCAGCAAGATGGCCGACGGCATGGCACCCCGCATCTCGGCGAGCACCTGCTCGACGCCGTCCCCCAGCTTCGTCTCCGCCCCGGTCGCCTCGACTTTCAGGACCTTCTCAATCGCGGCCGTCACGTCATCGGGCCGGTCGATCTCCGCCAGGGGCCGCGCCGAGTTGGAGACGAGGTAGAGCTTCACCTTGTGGTTGGGCTGGAGTTCCCGGATCAGCTTGCCATCCTCCCTCGCGAGGAACCCCTGGGCGATCGCCAGCCGGGAGGCCTCGGATTGCCCCGCCGCCTTGGCGAGATCAGCGGCGGCCTCGCGGACCTTCGGGTCGGCGTACGGGTCGACGATCTGGCCGCTGGCCGAATCGTCCATCAGGACCAGGAAATAGGGCAAGCCGGTCCGCTCGACCGACAGCACCGCCTCCGACAACATCAGCATCGCCAGCAAGACGAGCGAGCATCGGAGGGCGGCCAGGAGCATCCGGGATGGCATCGAGGCCGAGCCCTCGCGGCGGTAGACCCCCACGATCAGGGCGATGCCCCCCAGGCCAATCAGCAGGGCCAGCCACTGGGGCCAGGGCTGCTCGAACCGGATCTGGGGCGTGATCTCCTCGCCCACGCGAGGGGGCTGCACGCCCAGGCGGTCGGCCAGCCATCGGACCATCGAGGCGATCATGGCCGACCCCCGCGCGCGGCAGGAGATCTCCGGGGGCAACCGCGGCACGACGGACGGGCCGGCGGGCGGCGGGGGATCAGCGATGGTGGCCGAACAGCCATGCGAGGACGGTCTCCGCGAACAGGAGGATCAGGACGGCGAAGAGCAAAGGTCGGTGCATCTCGCCCTGCTTGCCGATCGCGGCGGGCGCCTGCATCAGCTTCCGCCAGTCGTCGAAATACTGGAATTCCCAGCCCGGGATCGCAGTGGCGAGGCCACGGGAATCGAGCTTCTCGAGCGAACCCTCGGCCGGGTCGGGGTTGGCGGCGAACAGCGGTTCGAGGACCAGCGGCGGGCCGACCTTGACGCGATAAGGGCCCGACAGGTCGGTCTCCTCGAACCGGAACCGGCTGATGTCGCCGTCACCCACCAGCTTGCCCGGGACGGACCTGGACGAGGGGGTGACGACGGTGGCCGGCGCCCCCTCGCCGCTGGCGGGGAGGGCCAGGTCGAGCGGCTTGCCGACGACCACGTTCCGCTCCGACTGCTTGCCGGCGGCCGCCCGGAAGGCGATCTGCTGCATCACCGGCGGGAAGCTCGGGTGGAGAGGCCAGTCGGTCCAGTCGGAGTCCGCGGTGGTGGCGATCAGGTAGACGATGCCCCGTCCCCAGGCCATTTCCATCACGGCGGGGTCACCGGTCTCCAGGCCCAGGGCTACGATGGCGGTCGAATCGCTGGCCGGCTCGAGTTTGGCGTATTGCAGGGTCTTCACGCCGGTCAGGCCCGCCAGCACGTTCTCGGTGTTCCCCTTGTAGTCGGACACGATCGGGTGGACGAAGTCGAGCGGGTCGAATCGGAACGAGGCGCGGGACCGGTCGTTGGCGTTGCCCACCAGGTCGCCGATCCTCGCCGGCAGCGGACCATCGCCGTCCCGGAAGAGCACGCGGTTGTAGTTCTCGGCGATCACCTTGTCGCCCAGGAAGACGACGAGCCCGCCGCCCTGCTTGAGGTAGGCCTCGAGCAGAGCGGCCTCGTCGGCGGTGAACTGGGGTACGTTGGCCAGGACGACCACGTCGTACTCCGAAAGCGGCCGGGCACGGAGCTGCGACTCGCCGGCGACGTCGGCCTTCACCGGCGACGGGGTGCCGCTGGTGTCGTCGGCCGGGTCGAGCGCCTGGGCCAGGTAATCGGCCTCCGACTCGAACGCCTCCGCCTTGCGGTCGCCGTCGATCAGGAGCGCCCGGAGCCGGTCGCGGACCGACAGGGCGATCCAGCGATGGTTATCGACCTTGAGCGGGTCGTCGTCGATGATCGCCTCGACGAGGTGGTCCCCGGCAGCGCCCGGCGGTGCGACGAAGGAGACGGCCCGCTCCTCGCCCGGCTCGAGGCCGTCGGCCGGGCGTTCATCGGTCACCTGGCCGTCGATGGCGAGGCGGACCCTGGGGTTGGCCGGCTCCCGGCCGAAGTTCTTGACCGTCGCCGTGATCACCGGGGCCGGTCCGGTCGCCGTGACCACCGGCGTGTTGAGCCGGAGCGACGTGATCCCCCGATTCTCGCCGTTGGCCGAGCCCAGGTCGATCACCGAGGAGCGGGCCCCCCGCCCGTCGAACTGGGCGATCGCTTTCTTGAGGACGTCCTCGGCCCCCTTGCGGGGCGTCCAGCTCGCGGCCTGGAGGTCGGTGAGGAAGACGATCTCCTTCTGGCGGACGTCGGAGGCGGCCAGGACACGCTCGATCGCCTCGAAGCTGGCGCCCAGGTCGACCGCCTGGTGGGTCGGCTCGATCTCGCCGATTTCCTTGGAGACCTCGCCCAGGTTGGCCGACGGGCTGCCCACCACGACCCGGGGCGGCGCCCCCAGGAGCACCACGCTGAGCGAGTCGCCCTGGCGGGCCTCCTTCACCAACCGCTGGGCGAGCGCCTTGGCCGAGTCGAACCGGCTCTGGTCGGCCGTCGTGTAGCTCATGCTCATCGAGCCGTCGAGCACGAGGACGCGGTGGGTCCTCTGGCCTGGCAAGATCGCCCCGAATTTCTCCAGGAACGGCCGGGCCATGGCGCCGACGAGCAGCACGATGATCAGCGTGCGGATCGCCAGCAGGATGAGCTGCTCGATGCGGATCCGCCGCTGGTTCTTCCTCATGGCCGCCGCGAGGAATCGCATGGCGGCCCAGGACCGCTCGCGGAACTTCCGGCGGTTGAGCAGGTGGAGGATGATCGGGATCGAGGCGGCGGCCAGGCCCCCGAGCATCGCCACATTGGCGAACCCGAGCGCGAAGATCGGGCCGATCGCTGCGAATCCTGCCATGTTTACCCCGAGGATGGCGGTGCGTGTTCGTCGCGGGTGGTTTGCGGCGGCCGGCCGGCTGCCACCGATCCGCGATCAGCGGATCCGGGAAGTCCGGGAGGCCAGGTAGCCCGACAGGGCGACGTCGAGCGGCCGGTCGGTGCGGAGCGGGACGTAATCGATGTCGATCGACTGGCAACCCCGGCGGAGCTCGTCGATGAACGCGTCGACCTCCGCCTTGTAGGCCCGCCGCAAGGCGTGGGGTTCGGTGAGCACCTCGCCCAGGCCCTCCAGGCCCTTGAACAGGGTCGGGTCGCGGAAGGGGAAGTCGAGCTCGTCCGGGTCCATGACGTGGAAGATGATGACCTCGTGCCGGCGGTGCCGGAGGTGGCGCAGGCCGGTGATGATCCGGGGGATGTCGTCGAAGAAGTCGGACAGGATCACCACGATCCCGCGCTTGCGGAACCGCTCGGCCAGGTCGTGGAGGATCAGGCCGATGTCGCTCTTGCGGTGTCCCGGGTTGGTGTCCATCACATGGAACAGTTCCTTCAGGTGCGAAGGCTGGCCGGAGGGCTTGAGGTACCGGACCACCTGGTCGTCGAAGGTGGCCAGGCCGACGGAGTCCTGCTGCTGGATCACCAGGTAGGCGAGCGACGCGGCCACGAACTGGGCGTACTTCAGCTTCGTGACGTTGCCCTCGGCCGCGTAAGACATCGACTCGCTCGTGTCCAGCAGCAGGTAGGTGAGGAGGTTCGTCTCCTCCTCGTACTGCTTGAGGTAGAGCTTGTCGGTCTTCGACCAGACCTTCCAGTCGACGTGCTTGACATCGTCGCCGGGCACGTACTCGCGGTGCTCGGCGAACTCGACCGAGAAGCCCTGGTAGGGGCTGCGGTGCATGCCCGAGACGTACCCCTCGACGACCGCCCGGGCCTGGAGGTCCAGGCCCTGGAGGCTAGCCAAGGTCAGCGGATTTAAATATCTTTGGTAATCTTCCACCGTTGGCCGCCTCGCTCTCGTCCACGGGCAGGAGCTTGATCAGACGCTGGATGATGTCGTCGGACTTCAGGCCCTCGGCCTCGGCGTTGAAGTTGGTGACGATCCGGTGGCGGAGCACCGGCAGGGCCACCGCCCGGATGTCGTCCGTCGACACGTGGTAACGGCCGTGGAGCACGGCGCGGGCCTTGGCCGCCAGCACCAGGTACTGGCTGGCACGGGGGCCCGCCCCCCAGCTCACGTAGTCACGGACGAACTCGGGCTCTTCCCCGCCTTTCAACCGGCGGGTCAGGCGGGCCAGGCGGACGGCGTACCGGCCCACGTGGTCGGCCACCGGCACCTTGCGGACGATGTCCTGAAGTTCCAGGATCTCGGGGCCCGACAGCACCTTCGAGACCGAAGGTTTCACCGCCGAGGTCGTCAGGCGGACAATCTCGAACTCCTCCTCCTCGGCAGGGTAATCGACCAGGATGTTGAGCATGAACCGGTCGAGCTGGGCTTCGGGCAGCGGGTAGGTACCTTCCTGCTCGATCGGGTTCTGGGTCGCCAGGACGAAGAAGGGGTCAGGCAGGCGGTGCCGCTCGCCGCCGACGGTCACCTGGCGCTCCTGCATCGCCTCGAGCAGGGCAGCCTGGGTCTTGGGCGGGGTCCGGTTGATCTCGTCGGCCAGCAGCATGTTGGCGAAGATCGGCCCGCGGAGGAACTTGAACTGGCGGATCCCGGTGACCTTGTCCTCCTGGATCACCTCGGTACCAGTGATGTCCGACGGCATCAGGTCGGGGGTGAACTGCACGCGGTTGTACGTCAGGTTCAGGGCGTCCGACAGCGTGTGGATCATCAGGGTCTTCGCCAGGCCGGGCACGCCGATCAGCAGGCAGTGCCCGCGGGCGAAGACGGCGATCAGCAACTCCTCCAGGACGTGCTGCTGGCCAACGATGACCTTGCCCAACTCCGACTGGAGCCGCTGGAAGGCGTCGCGGAGGCGCTCCACGGCCGCGAGGTCGTTCTGCGGCGGGGGGTTCTCGGGGGTCTCGTCGGCCATGGAGCGCCTCGTGGGGTGAATTCGGGGGAGACAGGCGGAACGGTAGCGACTCAGCGCTTGGCGGCGCCCTGCACGGAGCCCGAGCGGAACTCGCCGAGCGACCAGAGGCCGTCCTGCGTCGCGATCAGGGCGCCCTGGGGGTTGAGACCGACGGCGAGCTGCCGGACGGGAGAGGCGATCACGAATCGCTGAAGTGCCGACCCGTCGTCCCGGCTGTGGAACGCAACGGGCAGCATCGCCTCGGGACGGTCGCCGGGCCGCCGGGGGTACGCTACCAGGCTGTGCCGGGCCAGGATCAGGGACCAGCCGGTATTCGGCTCGCCCAGCCAGCAGGTCCAGGCCGGGCTGCCGTCCTTAAGATCCAACGCGCCCAGTCCCAGGTCATTGGCGAAGTAGACCCGGCGGCCGTCGATCGCCAGCGCCTCGGGGCGGTCGCTGATGTCTTCGGAGCCGAGCCGGCGCGACCAGATCTTGCCGCCGCTGCGCGATTCGAGCCGGATGAGTTCCTTGCCGTCGAACAAGACCAGTAGGTTCTGGGCGTCCCCCAGCAGCATGGGCTGGGCCGATCGGGGCAGGGGATTGTCATCGACCCATCGCCAGGACTCGACGCCCCGCCGGATGTCGAACGCGGCGACCGTCTGGTTATCGACGGCGACCAGGATCCGATCCTCATCGAGCGCCATCGGCGCCCGGGGCCATGCCGGGGCGGCGTCCGGCTGGTCGAATTCGCCGAGGCATCGGCCGTCCGCCGCGTCGAGGACCACCACGCTATTAGGGGCCCGGAGCTGGGCCACGATCCGGTTGGGGCCGGCGACCAGATGGGGCGATATCGCCCCGCCCGGCGTGGCGAACGACCAGGCGACCAGCCCGCTCTCCCCCTCGATCGCCACGAGTTGCCGCTCGCCGACCCGGCAAAGCAGCCGGTCGCCGATCACCCGGAAGCCGGAGAGGGTAGGCTCGTCGGCCGGGTTGCGGGCACCGGCGCCCTCGCCCGCGAACGGGTCCGGCCCGGCCGGATCGCCGGCCTCCCGGGTCGGCCCGTAGCTCCAGCAAGGCGTCCCGCGGTTCACCTCAAGGGCGGTCAATCCCCGCGAGCCGGCGACGACGAGGCGGTCGCCAACATAGCCGATCCAGGCCGGGTCCGAGACCAGTTCGGCCGCCCAAGGGAGTTCGCCGGTGATCGGGTTGACCGGCCGTAGCTGCTGGCCCCGCACCAGGAAGATCCGCCCGATCTCACCGTTCGGCGGGTCGCCGGCGGCGGTCAGCAGACGATGGGGCCCTTCGAGGGCCTTGGCCCATCTCCGCGCCAGCGGCAGGGGCGGGCTCAGTTCCCCCTGGGCCGGGCCCAGCCGATCGATCGAAGGGTTGGCCAGCGACTCCCGAGCCACGTCCCCGGCGGTACGGCCCAGCCCGACAGCGGGGACCGACACGCCGTCAAACAGGGCCGCCTGCGAGTAAACATCTCGGGCGGACGCCCAGAGCTTTCGACGCTCGTGGCAGCGGCCGAGTTCCAGGAGGGCCGTGGCTCGCTCGGCGTCGGACGCACCCGACTCGGCGAGGAGTCGCCTGTAAGCTCGGGCCGCTTCGTCGAGCTGATCCCGTCCCATCCGCAGGCGTCCCAGCCGGAGCCAGGCCTCGGGCAGGCAATCGGCCGCCGGGTAAGTCCGGCCGATCTCCTCCAGAGCCCGCGGATCGCCCGATTCCGCGGCCTTGCGGAGCAGAGCACGGGCCTGGGCATCGTAGGGGGCGTACGGCTCCCGGCCCGATTCCTTGAGGATCGAATCCAGCATATCGGCGATGCGCAGGTCGGCACGGACCGTCTGCCGGTCGTCGAGCGGGACCGTCAGGGTGCGGATCGTATCGTCGCCCAGCAATTTCTGGAGGGTGGCCACGGCGTCCGACGGCCGGGCGAGGGCTCGCTGGGCTTCGGACAGCTTGAAGTTCGCCGACAGCCGTTCCTTGCCGGGCGGCGAGCCCTCGACGGCGTCGAGGAAGCGGTCGCGCGCGGTCGCCCAGTCGCCCGAGCGGGCGGCCCGGTCACCGAGCCTCATCAGCAGGGAATGGCGACGATTGCGGGCCGCCTCGGCGAGCGGCCGGCCATCGACCAGATCAGACGGCCTCGCGTGGGCCAAGGCCCCGTCGAAGTTCCTGAGGGCCAGGGCCTCGTCGCCGGTCGCCTCGGCGATCTGGGCAAGGCTGAAATAGGGGCCGGCCCGGCCGGGATCGCGGGCGATCTCCTGCATGTATCGCTGGATGAGGCGGCTATTCTGGCTGTAAACGGATAGGCTGTCGCCGCCCGCGACAACCAGGTATCCGTCGCCCGCGACCAGGTTCCCGCCGCCCTGCTGGAATTTCCGGGCGAGTTGGATCGGCGGCTGGTGTGTGGCCCGGAAGCCCGTGGCGAGGTCGAGTACCTGGATTTCGGTCCGGGTCGGCCAGAGGATATGTTCGCCCGCCAGTAGGCCCCGACCGAAGCCCTCGAAGCCGGCCAGGTTGTCGGGCCAGGTCGATAGGACCTTGCCGGTCGAAGCATCGAGGGTCCAGGCGTGATCGCCGGTGGCGACCAGCCGGCCGCGGGCGACGCCCAGGAGATGATCGATCCGGGGCAAATCCTCCCGCTTCCAGAGCAATCGGCCGGTGGCCGCGTCGAACGCGCAGACGATCGCCGAATCGTTCGGGCAGAAGAAGACGCGGCCCTCGGCCGCGATCGCCGGCGCGAGGTCGCGGTCGAACGAAGCCAGGTTATTCCGCTCAATCCGGGGGTACGTGGCCAGCCATCGGAGCCGCCCCGTCTCCGCGTCCAGGCAGGCCAGCCCCCCAAGACTGGTCTGGTAGTAGATCGCGTTGCCGTCGAGCGTGAGCATCCGCTGCCCTGCGTCGGCCGGCGGGGCGATCGGCGCCATGTTGATCATCCCGCCGCCGAACCCGCCTCCGTTGTCAGGCCCGCCGGGGGGCGCCGAACAGACGAACCGGATCCAGCGGGGCTTGCCCGTCTCGGCGTTCAGGCAGGCGACCCAGGTGCTGATCTGCGGGCCCGCTTCTGATAGGGCAACGTAGATCGACCGGCCGTCGGCCACGGGCGCCCCCTCGAAGCCGACGTTGCTCCGATTCAGGGCCTCGCGGGCCCGGTTGGGGATCTCGATCTCGCCTGCCTTGACCTTCCACAGGAAGGCACCCTGCTTGGCCAGGTCCAGGGCCACAATCTCGCTATTCGACTGGCCGGGCGACGAGCCGGAGGCGCCCAGCCGGGCGAACACCCGGTCACCGGCGGCGGTCAAGCTGTAGCGGGCCGACTTGGATGAAGTCCGGGCTGTCGGCATCGAGTTGCGGGGGCCCTGGGGGGGATACTGCCAGAGCACGTCCTCGGCCGATTTGGGCCGTTCCGAAAGGTTGTAGGCGCGAATCATCTGCTCGCCGGCGATAATCACCTGCTCGCCCAGCACGATCGGGTGATACGCGGCGATCGCCTCGGCGGCGGGCGGTGCGACCGTCCCGGGCCGCATCGCGAACTGGGTGAAGCCCCGGCCCGAGGCGATCCGATCGATCCGGATGCTCCATTGCGGCGAGCCGACGTCGATCTCCTCGGTCAGGAGCCGATTCCGGCCGCTCGACCCGGCAAACGTGGGCCAGCGGATCTCCAGCGGCTCGGGCACCCGGAGCCCATCTTCGGCGATGGCCTTCAGGGCCACATCGGCCAGCGGCCCCGTCCTCCCCGCGAGCGAACCCTGGGCGTCCGGGAACTGCGCACGGAAGGCGGCGACTTCCTCGTCCGTTGGCGCCGGCCCGCCGAACGCCGCGCGGACGATCCAGGTCTTGACGATCAGGCGGGGGCGATCGAGGTCTGGGTCGGGATGGGCCAGGCCCTCGCCATCGGGTAAGAGGCGTCGGTACGACTCCAAGGCTTCGGCAAGTCGCCCATCCTGAAACGCCCAGTCGCCCAGAACCTCCAGGGCATCATCCCCCCAGGAGCTGCAGAATGCCTCGTCCACCACCCGACGCAGCAGGGCCCGATCGCGAGCCGCGGTACCTTCGCGATACCAGCGCTCGGCCTGGGCATCGACCCTGCCCCGATAGAGCGCCAGGGCCTCGGCGGGCATGGCGGCAAGTTGCCTTTGGCTGAACGAGCGGGCGTCGATGTAGAGCCGCGAGTCAACCGACTTGGCGTCCGACGGCGTTGGCATCGACGCCATCGCGTTGCCGAACTGCTGGATCACCCGCTGGTACAGGTCAACGGCTTCGGACCACTGTCGGGACTGCGTATGGCTGGCGGCCGCCCGAAGGAGCTGGTCGGCGGTGTTGTTGGTCTCGGGATAGATGGAGGGGGTTTGCCGGCGGGGGGCCTGGGCAATCGCCGTCGCCGCGACCGAGGGACCGGCCCCCAGGATGAGCAACCCCACCAGCCATCCGCGGTTCGCGCGGCCGGCCATTCGTGGTCGTGGACAGCCTCGATCCATGAACTTGTACCTCGGGGGCCGGCCGCGCGGCGATGCTCCGGGCCGGGAAATCCGCTGCATCTAGTAGGACGAAGCGACAACCTCGGTGGCATCGCGCCCCACTTCCGGTCGGTCGCCCGCGATACTTGCCGAGGCCCCCAACTCCGCGTACGCAGAATTGTTCACCATCGCCCGGTGATTGGCAACAAGTTGAACAATCCTCGGGCCGATTCCCCGAGCAACTGCGATACCGTGGGCCGGCGCATCGACCAAGCCGCCAGCAACTTCTTTACGAAATCCAGGCTCCTTGTGGCCTGCCCTGTGGAAAAAAATGGCATCCAGCCCACTCCGTATGCAGGCCAGGAAAGCGGGCCGGATGCCGAACTCCTGCGGAAACCCGGTTCGGAGGGCCCCTACTTCTTCTTGACCTTGCCCGGATCCAGCTTGATCACGCCCACATCGCTGACCTCGTCGGCCTTCACCGTGATTTCCTTGCCCTTCGAGCCTTCCTCGTTGGCGTAACCGACAAGTTCCTGCCAGATGACCAGGGTTTGCTTGCCGGCCGGGACCCCCTTGATTTCGAACGAGCCGTCGGCCTGGGTCACGGCGAAGAACGGGTGGTCCAGCGGCAGGACCCAGCCCTTCATCCAGGGGTGGATATCGCATTTGAGCTCCATCGGAAGTCGTTCACCCTGGAGCTTTTCCTCGAGCTGGCCGTTGGGCGGGAGCACCACATTCTTGGGGGTGTTCTTAAACCCCGAGTACCGCAAATTGTGGCCGACCGGGTCGCTCGACTTGAACACCACCTTCTGGCCGGCGAACACCGCGGTCGCGTACGGGATGAATTCGCAGTTCTTCTGGTCGACGACCACCTCGGGGTCCTGGGCTACGAGGGCCTTCTCGGCGGCCGGATTTTTGCCCGCCAGGCCGGTGCCCTTGAGGAACGCGAAACCGTGGCGGATGCCCTTGCTGGC